>CAVWBU010000040.1:0-93116 GCA_963753345.1 uncultured Fibrobacterota bacterium | reverse complement strand
GAATTAAAGAAATATTTCCAATCGGAAAGAATGGGAGGTGATACATGAAAGACGATAGAAAATGTCTTATGAATATAGCTATCAGCCCGGAGTTTGTCCGAATCGGATTCCCCTTTAAAAATATCGCAAATATGCTTATTGTCAAATGGAACGATTGCCCATGTTTTCATAGAGTTGTAATCATTCGCAAAAAAAGTATGGATTGATGACCATATTTCCTTTACATTTGGTGCAGGAAGTCTGTCCATGTTGTCAAAAACAATGACCAATTTCTTGGAGGCCGCCTTTTCCACTTTTGAAAGAAATTGCGTAAATTGAAGGACTGTTGGTTCATCCTCTGAGATGGTTTCTGTTGATATGCTTTCTATTTCTTGACCCTTATAAAGATAGAACAACTCGGTTGCTACCTTGATTCTATCTCCACTTTTTGCTTTTATGACCGAGCCTACAATCCACAAAAGAAGAAAGCTGAAAGAAGATAATAGTATTGAACTTGCGACAAATAACTGAAATGGACCGACATGGGTATTTAAATCAGTAAGAGACTTCAAATAGGTTTCTGCCATGAACCTTGTTACGGGTATTAGGAGAATACCCAACACTGACAGGAGGACGCCCATGCTAATTTTTGGAATACTTTTTTGTTGCTTTTCAATCCTTCTTGATAAAAGATCCTTTAATTCAATTGGCCAATTTGTGCCTTTGAGTACGTTATCTCCTATTAGGTTAGATAAGAGTCCCTCTAAGATGGATCGCCTCGTTAAATCTTCTTGATGGCCCCATGCATCAAAAACAAAGAAGTAATAGCTATCTTTGAGTTTGTTTCTTAATATCTCAATGACATTAGATTTGCCAGCCCCCCATTCCCCTTCAATTCCAACAACTTTTCTATTGCTACCCTCGTTTTCAGTAATAAATTGGCTGATATTGTCCGCGATCCTGTTCTGTGACTGTCCTTCGTAAAGGTCTCTACCTTCAGGTTTATCAACAATGAATCGCGGATAATTCATTTCTAAAACCTCCTGTTATGTTCTCATATTACTTGTACACAAACACATTATCTTTTTGATAACCTCTAAAAAAGCTACTTTGGGAAGTTCTGAGGACCACTCCATCTCTTCGTGGCGGCCTTGTCCTTGTGTTTCTGTCTTTCACTGTCAGTATTAGCCATCAAGTACATAAACAGCGGACACGTGGCCTGCCTGAAATCTTTACCCCAATCTGTGCCACTGTCGTCCTCGATTGTACTTTTCACTCATCATACTCAATCAAGGATGATCGTGGCACACGGAGTCACTTTCAAAAGTTCGGACCTGAACAAAGATTATGTGATTATACCATGATTCCTCCAGGTTGTCGACGAAATCGACTTCGTCGGTATAACGCGGTTCTTGCATGGGCATGCATCTGCATGGCCCCACCCTGCCGAAAAGTGTACACAAAGTGTACACAGTTACAGCGTACTTCAGCGTATTTTAGCGTACTTGAGCGTATGAAGCTTCAAAGGCTAGAAAATAAGAAAGCCTCAAAATTGCCTAAATTTGCAGATTTTGAGGCTTTTTAATGGTACGGCCAGAGGGACTTGAACCCCCAACCTTCTGATCCGTAGTCTGAAGGTTACCAAAGCTCACCGGTTCTCCTCCTGCTGACCGGAAAGGCCTGTCCAACCAAGCAGGATCTCGACCCAGTAGATATTCCATGGATACGGACACGGCTTAATTGGGCGTCACGGGCGGTGGATATGACTGCCCTGGAACTTAACTAATGCTTTGTCTCGTGCATCATCATCAAAAACATGTTCTACAAATTTCCTATTTACGACAACATCCAGATCGCATAATGAAACATCTGTCCAGCCTTTTCCTGGTAGCTTGACCGCTTCTTCCTTCAGGGACAAATTAAGTTCAACTGCCTCTAAAGGTTCTTTTGCATTGGTATATACTTTTATGACAGTTCCCTCCTTCTTAACAATGACAATTTTCATAAATACTCCCTCTGTTTTGTCTTTTATTGGTAAAGGGCATGTTAGCTCATTAAGAACGGCTTTTCATCTGTCCCGTTTCGCCACGAAAGGGCTTCTTTGACTGTTTTTATTTCAGGCGGAACACCTTCCACATGATAGACTCCAATGCTGGGGTTTTTCATTTTGAGATATGGCCGCCTCCGTCCATCACCGATATCAAGAATTAGAAGTTCATAGTCTTCATAACTGTCTATAGTCCTGGCATTCAGTTCTTGGCAAATCCTTTCTATGCCAATTTTCCTGACAATTTCTCTTCGCACATCGGCGTTGGATTCATGCAATAGTAGATGAGGATCAAGACTTGAATGAGGAGCGACGGCAATTTCTTTTGGTACTCTGATTCCATTCAATGCATAAATAGCAAAACCATCAGGATATAATAATGCGGGGCCGCCATCATGATGCAAAACTGGTGTGAATACCTGCTCATTGTTTGTGATATAAGCAAGGACAGGATTTTCAGAGACAATCACTTGCTTTTCACAGGGAATCCACCATGAACAATTCTCACACAATTCAAATAAAGGATTCAAACTGTATTGTAGTTTTGCCCCAAGTTCCCTTTCGAAAAAACCGCAATATGCGATTTCTTCATATAATGTTTTCGCCTCTTCAAAGGCATCGATTGATTGTTCATTAATCTCCGTTTCAATAAGGCTTATGCTCCAGAAGGGCCGTAATGAAAAAAGAGCTACTGGTATTTCATCCTCGATGATAGCCGGAACATCATATTTTTGCTGTTCTTCGGCAAGCTTCAGTTTAAAAGTTTTTCCAAAGGAGACTACGGTTTCCCAATCATGTGCTATTATATGGGATATTTTATTAAAAATTGTTGTGTCTTTACTTGTGATAAGATATTTGACTGCTTCCAGAGGTGAACCGCACCAGGCAACACTCGGCCGTTCAAATCCGATCAACAGGTAGACCGATTCAATAAGGTGGGAAATCCTGGCTCGATCAAGAATATGCGAGGATATTCCCATGTGGAGCCATTGATCTCGATAATTCGTCAAGTTTACAATAAAATCAGGTCCGAGAATTTTTTTCATATCAGTCTTTAACCTCCGTTGTTCCCTCTTTAAAATGGTCATATTCCTTCACTTTTTCAACAGACCATGTTCCTGCCGGGATGGTAATCTCTTTGTGCTCCTGATGCTGGAGTTTAAATGGTTTGCAGCTATCGATTAAGAACAGATCGCTTCTGGTGCTACCATCATAAAAGGTCAACAGAGTTCCTGGATAAGTAACCATCAGGCTTTTTCCAACCGCCACATGCATATGGCCAGACACCTCTCCTTCTGCAATTATACAGCGGTTGTCCTTAGCCAAATAAGCCGTACCTTCACACCCAATCCATTCGTTTCCTTCAATCAATTTTAGCAGAACATCACCTTGTTGTATCAGCATGGCCCCTCCTTTTGGTGGATTTGTATGGGATAATCATCCTGGCTTTTTACGCTTGTTCCTGATGATTATCTCCTACTATATTACTCTTACACAACCTGCCATTCTGCGTCAATTTATTTCAAAAATATGGAGTATTCATGTCTGGTAAAACTCAATACGCGCAGACCGAACGGGTGCTCAGAATTCTTCATGCACTCTACACTGAAGGAATTTTGAGCATGGGCCAGTTATCAGACAGGATATCCCGAATAAAAAAAGGAACAAGCGAGCGTACGATCTACAGGGATTTGGATTTTCTGGTATCAATGGGATATGTAATTAGAAACCCGGGAACTAAGGGATACTTATTAAGCCACATACTACGGTTCCCGTTTTCAATAGAGCTGCTGAAAGACACGATGAAATCAAAGTAGCGGAGGAAGTTCAAATAAAAAAGTCGTGGACAATATATCCTCGAACAACCGCCACTTATTCACGATTCTTTTTTAAACTTTGCCAACAGATGCATAACATATTTACAGTAGACAATTCGCAGAAAACAACAGTATTCTTTCTTTATACATTATGAGCCAGCTATACATTGTAACATTTCTTCGGTCGCAAAAAGCAAATGGCGTTTACGATAAAGGAGACGATCCTTCTTTATTGTGTAGCCTAAAGTTATCTGGATTAATCACATGGTCAGTCTGTCGTCAAGATGTTAGGAATCATTTAGTAAAAGGTGACGTTGTCATTTTTTTTGCAACAGATGACGAAAAAGATTTGGCACCTTCTCTTTCAGCAAAATATTATTTCATTGGGTTCGCAACAGTAAAAGAAAAAATAAGGCATATTGATATTTGGAATAATAATAAATATCTCGCCTATCGACAATATAAAAACCACTTGATTCGCAAAGAGCAATCTGGCTACTGCCACAACGAGCCTCTTAAATCGCCTGGTGAAAAACTTCATAAAGACTGGCTATGGCGAATTATTAAAACAAAAGGAATCAAAGGACGAAAAAAGAACGGTGATTTGTTAAAAATCGAACAAAATGGGATTGTCCGTTCAACCGATTTTATTGGGGGCAAACCTATTCCCTTTGCTGATAATTACATAATTTTTGAAGATGAAAGAAGAAAGACCGGTGAAGGATTTGAAACCTTCATCCTCAAAGAACCAATTATAGTTGCAGAGGCTGTAAGAGGAGACACTGCAGAAAAAATGGTTGGATAATCCGCACAGCCAAAAAATCCGAGCGGCAGTTTTTGTCGATTCTAAAAGGAAAACATTAAGAATAGCAAATAGTCTAAAGCATCGTCATATTCGTGTAAAAAGCATTGAAAAAAAGGTAGTCATTAAAAGATTGAATGATTTATGCAGCAGCTTCGACCAATTAAAAAGTAGGGTCGCTTAAAAAACAACTCTAGACTTCAGCTTGGTTGGTGAGTGAATGCGACTTGAATAAAATTTACTATTTCCTGGCTAAAACATCCCGCCACCGTCATTCATGGAATCAACGCCTCGTCGTGCAAGTGTACACTTAGTGTACACTTTTTCGTAGTACTTGGTAGTATTTGGTAGTATGAAGGAATGACGGCAGAAAATAAAAAAGCCCCCAAAATGCTTTAATCTTGCAAATTTGGGGACTTTTTTGGTACACCATTCAGGATTCGAACCTGAGACCTACTGATTAAGAGTCAGTTGCTCTACCAACTGAGCTAATGGTGCGTGGGTCTTTACACTTATTTATTCTTCATTAACTTATAAGACGGACTCTTCAAAAATCTCTCAATTTAACGACTCTCCGGAACTTTCTATCTTGTTAGAATCCTGACAAAAACGCGCAGGAATGCTAAATTATCTTTTTCCGTCACGCGAAGAGACTATACCTTCGATGGCTGATGGCGTGCTTCAAAACGACTCAAAAAATAATATGTGGTAACGCAAATGGGAAGAAATGCAGTGGTTTTGTTTCGAGATCCGATAAGCGGAAAATTGTTCGTGCGATTTTATGAGAACGGAAAGAATCTTCGGCTCGCGGCCGATACCGCCGATGATGCGGAGGCGGTATCGGCCGCCTGTTGTTATGAATTCGAATCTGAGCTGGCAGAAATATCAAAAGTCAATAGGTGCTTTGATTAGGATCGTGGTCAATGCGGCCGGCCGGGCGCACGCCACGAATCATATCCTTTTCACTCTTCAATGATGAATGATCGGATGTTGAATAGTGTTGGGGAAAAAGGGGCCGGCATTTTGGTGCTGGCCTCTTCTTTTTCAGCACGATCAGCATGTAATTTCGAGAGTCGGGAAGGAGTTCCATTTTTGAAAAAAACGCGAGACCCTTTTCACAATTTTCGTGCCACCATCACCGAGCATAAAAAGCTTTCAGGAAATGAGGAAAGGAGGCTCATTCGCCTCGCAAAGAAAGGCGACCGACCGGCGCGGGATAAAATTTTATTACATCTGGTCGGATTTATGGTATTCCGCATTCAGACTTCGATATCATATCCTGCTGTTGTCACCCATGGCGAAGATATCCTACAGGAATGCATGCTGTTTGCCGATACAAAAATTCAAAGGTACAAAATTCGCTTCAAAAACAAAGCCGGCATTTATAAGACCTATTGCCTGAGCACTTACCTGTGGAAGGGTATTACCGGAGTTATCTTCTCTTATGTCAAAAACAACTCGCGGGAGGTAGGACCCTTTCCAATCCATGAACTCATTTGGGATGACGGCATAGTGTAATTCGATAAATAGCAGGATCTGGATCCTATTTCAATAAGATTTGGTGTTAGGCTATCTTTTTAGGTTTGATTTTCCCATTTCCCGTTTTTTTCATTCCAAATTTGGCCCTTACAGGTTTCCGTGACGACCGGTTCTAGAAAATTCCGGATTTTTTGCATAGTACCATCGAAATCGGAATATTCGATTTTGTTTCGAGCCAGGAACCCTTTCCACATGTTGACAAGCCCTGGATTTGCAACAAATTCAGCCATAAATACTGAATGAGCGCGTTGGAGATCGAGTCCGCGTCGTTTGAATGTCTGCGAAAAGGCTTCAATCAGTTCGTTCCCGCTAAAGGACGCCATTTCCGAAAGTGAAGCTATATCAAAAAAGTCTTTCATTCTACTTGTCGCGGTCAGACGTTCCACAATTGCCTGAAACTTTTCCGCAATCATTGTGACAAGCGAATAAGCAAGAATCGTCGGTTTCGGATGGTCGAGGAGGGTTGGAAAATCGAAAATCCTTGGCTCTTTTGTAAGCGCATCGCCAAAGGCCACGTCGATTTGAAGTTTGACGCGAGCTCGGGCCAGAACAGCGGGTATTATTATTCGGCTTCCGTTAAAATCGGTCCCTTCTTTGATTCGTTCAACACTCATTCGCGAGGGGTGATATTCGATTCCGTCTTGACAGAAAATAAGAGCGATTTCGGAAAATACCTGCTTCAACGCTTTAGGATTTTCGTCAAGGTGTATTCCTAGAAAATCAATATCTATCGTCGGGCGGCGGACAGGTTGGGAAAAAGATAGAAAAAGCAGTCCTCCTTTAAGGATAAAATTGCTTCTGTATTTGGATACCGATAATCTATGGAGAAACCTTTCCTGACAATATTGCCGGAGGACAGCCTCAAAACTCCGATTCGTTTTTCGGGAGAGTTGAAGAAGCCGCTCCCTTACAGAGGCCCCGAAATTAGTAATTTTTTTCTGTGTCATTTCTATTCAGTCAATGCTCTGAGATAAGGAGACATTACCGTTTTTGTTTGACAACGTTGGGAATAGTCTATCAGTTTTCCGATATCCGGTTTTTGGCCTGAGAAATAACGCCTGAGAGATTCGAGAGCGAGGTCTTCACCGACCTTGCCGCGGTATCTGAATGCATCACAGATGCTCTTCTCCGGTTCATATATTCTAATCACCCCATGTTTCTTCCTGATAGTTGAAATTCCCCATCCATAGAACCTGTCATGGAAATAAAAAACTCTGAGTGGAGGATAGTCCATTTGTGGAGGGCGATAATTATGGGGAAGGGCGATGAATATTTCTTCCGGATTATAGGTAGTCAGATGATAGTAAGAGAGAGCGGATGCAAGGCAAATTACCGCTTTGGGATATGCACGGCAGATGTCGACCATTTCCTGGTTTTCTTCGGAGGACGTGTTGAACGAGGCAAGACGGTAAAGACCGGGTTTAATTTTTTCCAGTGTTCCATCTTTGACCAGCCTAGCAATATCCCGGGTTGTGAACTTGGCATTTTTCAGTTCGTTCATTCGGGCATAGCCGTCGTGAGATTTCATGAATTTTATGATGGAATCTTTTTGCATGCAGATAATATATATATGCCTACAATTTGAAGCAATTTAAAGATTGAAGCAGATTTTATTGAACTGAAAATTTTCTTTTTTTCATTTCCGAATTAAACAAAGAATTCTCTGGCATTTCCAGCTCATATCCCATCTTCCGGTAGGTCGTCAACCGTTTTCTAAACATCGTTATTCCTAATCCGAAATTGATGTCAACATAGTCATATATGCGGACATCGCTTTTCCCTGGGCTCTCACGATGCAGGCGACCGGCATATTGGACAAGCCGTCCCTTGAATGATAACGGCATTGCCAGCATAAGGGTACTGAGTTCCGGCAAATCAAACCCTTCACCAATCAGCGAACCGGTGGAAAGCAGAAAAGGTTTTTGGCCTTTTTGATAGAGATCTTTAGCCGTGCTTAGAATCCAATCTCTGTTTTTCTTACCTGTATCACTTGTCAGGATAAAACCATTGACCATTTGGTTGTTATTTTGCATAATTTGGATTTCCTTGAGCAGCTTTTCGAGATGGTCTTTTCTGTCGGAAAGAATAAGCGGGAATCTCCCTTCGTTAAGGGAAACGATTACATCGGAAGCGATCAGCTTTAAGCGGGCTGCATCATTTGTCAATGCCTGCCAGATTTCATGGAGAGGTAATTGCATTGTTGTTTCGCCGGGGATTTGAAATGATGATTCTCTCACAATCACACGACGGACAATTTGCAATTGTCCACTTGTTTCGGTCATTGTATGCAGGATTGGGCCGCATTGCATGCAGATAATTTTCTCAAGGCCATCTTTTCTGTAGGGAGTTGCCGTTAAGCCGAGAAAATGTCTTGCAGAGATACACCTGAGCACCGGTTCAAAGGACGCAGCTGGTATGTGATGGCATTCATCGACAATTACGGTTCCGTAATCATCGATTATCCGATCCATTGCTTTTTCCCGTGAAAGGGACTGAAGCATACCAATATTAACAATTCCCTTAATTCCGTCCTTGGAGAAAGTTTTGATCTCCTTTTTTACAAGATTGGTAAATTTTAGCAATTGTTTTTTCCATTGGTCGACCAGTTGCTTTCTATGGACGAGAACAAGAGTCGGCAATTTGCGTTTAGCAATGTAGGAGCAGGCAATGACGGTTTTGCCAGCCCCTGGCGGCGCAACAAGGATGCCGGAATCTTCTTTAAGTAGATCGCGAAGTGCTTTCTTCTGCGATGAAACGAGGTCTCCTTTGAAAGCGATTTTTTTCTTCGAATAGGTTTTTCGCAGATCCGAAAGAACCACATTCGCACCAGCCGTTCGGGCAATATCAAGGATTTGTGATAAAAGGCCACGGGGAAGAATCATCCGAGAATAGTCGTCTGAAAGTTCCGCACAGCAAATATATCGAGGTGTTTTCCACGTCGAAAAGCGCATACGCTGAAGTTCAAAAAATTTGGGATTAGCGAAAGTCGCGGATCTTTTGAATGCAGCAATCAGGCGTGAAGGTAAACCTTCTACGGATAATTCGAGCATTTGCTTATATTTCAGGACAATATCTCCTTGATAAATATCCCTTATTTTTGAGTTGGAGGGTTCAAGGACAGAATTCGCTTCAAAAACATCGGGATCCATCGGCAGTGAATCAGATTTAAAAGTCAGAGGATTAGAATTTTTTCGGATTACATTCGTGACATCCTCGTAAGCCAGAAGTTGGATAGATCGTAGCAACTCCCATTGATCAGGGAACGGATTGAAATTATCATCGACGAAAACGCTATTTCCGCTTTTTCGAGGAATTCGCTGAAGGGGAAGAGCGATTAAATTTCCGAATCCGCCTTTTGGCATCGTGTCTTGACTTGGGAAAAATCTGTCGTAGCTTTCGAAATTGATGAGATATCTTTGTGCAGCAGCATGAGTGAGGATGATGGTTCCGAGCTGTCGCGCTATATGGGCGGGAACTGGCTCACTAAAGAATATCCAAGCATGACCACCGTTGCCCGAGCGTGAGCGTTCGATGTATACGTCAATGCCCAAACTCTTTGCTGCCATTTTATATGCAAGTATATCTTCATGCCATCGTTCTTTATCGAAATCAGCTGCGAGAAAGCTGCACGTATCATTTTCCTGGAGCGCATAGGTTCCGACAGTGATTTTTCCTTCAAGGTGATTGCGTGAAACCGCTGCATCGAAGGGAATGAAAACACGGTTCGGGCATTTGGAGCATTTGATGTGGGGCTTATTGCATATCCCTCTAACCCATTCAACCTGACATGCCGGTGAATATCCTTTTGTACCCTTTGATGGGTTTTCCCAAAGCTTTGCAAAAACGTCTCCGCGTCCTCGAAATAGCCTTGTAAATAATGCGATGCGCTCTTCAGATGTTTTTAGCGGAACGGCCGAGGCGGGGGCTCCGAGAGATGAAGGAAATTCGGAAGGAACCGGAAGTGAAGTAAATTCCTTCAGAAGCCTTGCTTTCTCGGAGTCGAGCGCAGTTATCCGTTCTTGGATCTCTCTTCTACGGTTGTCAGCATTTTCAGTCATTCTATTTTGCCTATCCCTGTATCTAAAATAATCTCCAGCTCAGTTGCAAGGATGAACATTGGAATGGGCCGATACTGCCCGCAATGTCGATGAGCGGAATACACAGAAGAAGTTTTGTGTAAAAACTGAAACAACAGGAATTGGGGGCAAGGTTTCAGGCTACGGCAACAACCCGACCGCTAGTGCTATGGGAAAGGGATATTTGTTGTACTTCGCCCGAAACATGTCCATGGTTGCAGGTTATGGGCTAAGCTAATTTTTCGCGGTGAAAAAATAGGGTCCAATAAAAAGCAGAAGATTTTCCGACTTCCAATCTTGACAGAATCTTGTCTTTATTTTCCGGTGGTCTTCGAAATTTAGCTAAATTCGGGGATTTTGGCGGTAATTTGACGATTAAGAGTCAGTTGCTCTACCAGCTGAGCTAATGGTGCATAAAAAAAATCGAATAAGCGATGCTGGTGTACAATCTCGTGCTCCCTTTGGGAGCAACCACCACAGCCCAATCCCGACGTTAGGTCGGGGTACCAGCTGAGCTAATGGTGCGAAAACGGATGCGGAACAAATATACATCTTTTTGTCCCGACCTGGCAACGGTGACATGCAGGGCGGCAGGTCGCAAAATCCTCTTTTCCGGGATGCGGCGATCCGGGTTTTCCGCGCATGTTCGGCCGCGGGTCTTTACGTTTCGCGCTGCCCCGCATTGTCCTCAGAATCTTCCGGTGCGTCAAGTAACCGTGCAGACAGGTCCTTCTTGCCCTTGACGCCGAGGGCCTTAAAGCCCTCAACCTTTTTTACGAGGCTGCCTTTCCCGGTTGACAAAAGCTTTATCGCGCCCTCGCATTCGGCGGACGCCTTGTCGATGGAGTTCCTCACGCTTTCCAGCGTGTCGACGAAGGACACGAATTTGTCGTAGAGTTCGGCCGCTTTTTTCGCGATAATCTGGGCGTTCTGGTTCTGGTACTCATAGCGCCAGACGTTGGCGATGGTGCGCAGAGTGACGAGAAGGGTGGAGGGGCACACGAGGATGATGTTCTTGTCGAATGCTTCCTTGAAAAGATTTCCGTCTTCCTTGATTGCCGTAAGGAAAGCGGCCTCGATGTTGATAAAGAGGAGCACAAAATCGAGCGACCGGATTTCGAGGAGCCGGTCGTAGTTCTTTGCGCTGAGCTCGGTGATATGGCGGCGGATGGACGCAATGTGGTCCGTGAGTGCGGCCGCGCGTTCGGCGTCGTCCGTGGCGCTGCAAAACCGTCCGTAGTCGAGCAGCGAAACCTTTGAGTCGATGACCACGTGCCGGTTCTCCGGAAGATGGACCACCACGTCGGGCCTGAAGGCACCGCCGTCGGCGTCGTGCGTCTGCACCTGCGTTTCGTACTCCCTGCCCTTTTGAAGGCCGCTCATCTCGAGCACGCGCTCCAGCGCGAGCTCGCCCCAGTTTCCCTGGGCCTTGTTGTCGCCCTTGAGCGCGTTGGTGAGGTTTACCGCGTCCTCGCTTATCTTCTGGTTAAGCTCCTTGAGTTTGTTGATTTCCACGTACAGTGAAACCCGGTCCTTCGATTCCTTGTCGTAGACGTCTTCGACGCGCTTCTTAAACTCGGCAAGCTGGTCGCGCATCGGCGACATGAGGGCGTCCATGTTCGTCCGGTTCTGCTCCGTGAATTTCGCGCTTTTTTCATCGAGGATCATGGCGGCAAGGTTCTGAAAATCGGTTTTCATCTGTTCCTTTGCCCCGCTCAAAAGCGCGAGTTTCTCCTCGGTCTGTTTTCGCTCCTTGTCAAGCATGGTCTCAAGATGCGCAATCTCGGTCTGCTTCTGCGACATGTCCCGGCGCGCTTCGGCCAGGTCCTTTTCGAGCTGCGGGACTCGGCTCGCGGAGTTTTCAAGCGATGCGGCGCGGCCATTAAGCTGAAGCGACCGGTCCCGTTCCTTCTCAAGCTGGCCTTCCGATAAGGCAAGGCGCGCCTGAAGGTCCTGCACCTGGCTCGTCAGGGCAGCCTCCTTTTCCTGCAGGCCGCACAGCCGGCCGGCTGCCTCGCTGCCGCCGCGTTCGAATGCGGCCTTTTCCCTGGCCTTCAGAACGATAAATGCGCCGATTGCCGACACTGCCATGCCGCCAAAAACAGCCAGCAAGATGGAAAGGGTGGTCATGACGCCTCCAGCGTATACCAAGAGAAGCAGGACCCCGGATGCTCTTCCCTATAAAATACTATTAACCTAAAGCGCGGTTTTTCGTCATGCCAGTTGTTGATAATCGCCTGTCAAGAACACTGTGATGAACGAACGTGGCGCACGTTCCATCACTTCTTATCATTCACAGCACCCGTGCGGTTAAGGCAGGCATTTGCAGGAACAAGTGCCGAAGCATTGCTTATCAGGTAGTACTTGTTTTCCGGCGGATTCTCCGGATCATCTGGTCCAGGCTCCCAAGAAATCTGGACCTGTCCTTTTTCTGAAATTGCGCAGGCCCGCCCACTATGGCTCCGGCTTCACGCAATTCCTTAAGGAGGTCCCTTGTCGCCAGCGAATCACCGATATCCGAATCGGTAAACTCTTTTCCTGTTGTGCCAAGGACCAGGGCGCCCTTTTTAAGGCAACGGGAAGCCAGCGGGATATCCCCGGAGATCACAATATCGTCTTCACCAATATTCTGAACAATCCAATCATCAGCAGCGTCGAGATGATCGTTGACAACGAAAAGTTTTATCCATTTCTTTTCCGGAATCCGCATCCATGAATTGGCGACCAGCGTAACCTGGAGTCCGTAGCGCTCGGCGACGTGATATGTTTCCTGCTTTACCGGACAGGCATCGGCGTCAATATAGATGTGCAGCAATGGGCAATCTCCTTCGGTTTGAGGTAAAGCATCTGATCATCATAACTGATTAATGTCACTGCTTTTCCACCTTCACTCTCACTCCCTCAGACTGACTCGTAAACTCCGGCGCGTACATGCACTGGATGGTGGTGATGCCGTTTGAGAAGTCTCCCGCGTGCGTGACGACAAGGGGGTACTCGAAGACGAATGTTCCTTTGTGAAGCGACCCGAAAAAGAAGTTGGTGGCCGCGTCGCGCGTGCTTTCGTAATAGCCGAGGCCGTCCTGCCAGCGGTATCCGGAGAACACATTGAGCGGCTCGAACCCGGACGCGCGCATGTCCTTCATGTGCACGTACTCCATGTCGCGGTCAACGCGCAGTTCGATGCGGACCTTTATTTTATCGCCGGGTTTGAGCGGCGTGGCGCTGGTTATGGGCGTGATTTTGGGACCGGTAGGTGAATTCTCCTCCAGAAAGAGCTTTTTAGCAAGCTTGAGCGGCGTCTCGTGGGGTGTTATTTTGTCAAGCTGCTCGAAATACTGCCAGTACACGGCGCCCCAGGCAACGCCGGCTTCACCTTTGGTCACCGAGATGTTGCCCATTGCGGGTTTGATGTCGGAGCCTGACCATGAGGTCTTGAAATAACCCGTACCCGCCTCGGGCGAGGCGCCGCCCGGTTTTGCGGCATCGATTTTTACGTCACCGAGCGTGATCGACACTGTAGACGGCTGTTCGAGCCACTTTGCTCCGCGCAACAGCAGCGCGTAGCACGCCTCGGCCGTGGCCTTGGTGGTCTGCCAGTTCTGTGTCTGCTTGCTTTTAAGGAGCCAGGCCTTCAGGTCTTCCACGGAAACCGTGTCATGCGTTACCTCGTCGAACGCCTCCACCAAAAGCGCCTGCGACTCTATGGGCGCCTGATGCCACCACCAGTAACCATTGCCCTCGTACATTTCTTTCCAATACATTCCCATTTCTTCGTTGGTGAGAGAATTTTCCTTAAGGGATTTCATGATCTTCGGCGGAACGTCCTGGTCGCCATAACGGTTGAGTTCGAGCGCGATCATGCCCTGCATGTAACGCCTGTTGCGCAGCCAGTATCGTTTTGACTGACCCACGAAGTAATCGAAAGCGGTCTTATTACTTTGTGCTACTTCCACATCCTTGAAATAGCTGCGGGTATACAGATACTGGATCTGTATCTCGCTCAGATGATTTGAATCAAGGCTGCCGCCGTAGCGCCTGATGTTTTCCAGAATTTCCTCGTAGTCTTCTCGCGTCCGGTTGTCACAATAGCGCAGGCATCGCTGCATCATGTCCCACAGGGCGTTGTCCTTTCGCAAGCCGATCATGCCGAGATGGTCGAGCCTGCCCATGCCGATGGCGATGTACTGGGTGATGTAGCGGTCGTCGGGCATGCCCTCGAACCACGGCCAGCCGCCGTTGCCCAATTGCAATTTGTTGAGCCGCGACAGCGCGCGGTCTTTTTCGTTTCCCATTTTGTTGAGGTCGAAGAGAAGCGCCACCCGCTTTTTGTGCTCGCTCTCATCTTTTCCGTCAAGCAGCCAGGGCGTTTCCTCGAGCACCAACGACTTGAGCTCCTGGTTCTTTTCCAGATTGGAAAGCAGCGCTTCGGGTTGAGAATTCTTCCAGGCATCGAACACCTGCTTGATGCGCGGGCTGGAATTGGCGATGAACGAAGCGATGCTGTTGGCGTAGAATCGTGCAAAGGTCTGTTCCGCACATTCGTAGGGATATTCCATCATGTAGGGGAGCGCCTGGACGGCATACCACGCGGGATTGGAGGTGAATTCGAGCGTGAGTTTGTAATTGCGCAGCGTGGTCGAGCCGTTGTTCTGCGACACAAGCTTGCTAAAGGTGAATTTCTTGGTCTCCTTTTTTCTGATGGGAAGCGGCATGGCTTCGGTGACCAGCATGCGGTTGGTGAGGACCGGCACGATCTGCTCTTCGCCGTCGCTGAAGCTGCCCGATTTTGCAACGACCCGCACGGTCACGGCGCCAATGCCTTCCGGGACCGAAAGGTCCCACGCAAGCGGTGCGCTCTGGCCCTTCTTTACTGTAAACGAAATCTGCGCTGCGCTGTTCTTAAACGCCTCGTCGAACGGTTTCGCAGTCGCTGCGTCGAACAGAAACAATTGCGCAGTGCCGGTCAAATCTTTTTCCGCCATGTTTGAAACTTTGGCGGTAAGGGTGATTTTGTCGTTCTCACGGAAAAACCGGGGCAGATTGGGCATCACCATGAGGTCTTTCTGCGTGACAAGCTCGTTTGTACACTGCCCGTATTTAAGGTCCTGGGTATGCGCGAGACCGAGCATTTTCCATTTGGTAAGCGCTTCGGGCATCTGGAATTTGACGATGATCTCGCCGTTCTCGTTTGTTTCGAGCAGCGGGTAGAAAAAGGCGGTTTCGTTGAGGTTGATGCGGGCGGAGACTTTGGAGAGGTCTTCTTTGGGCGGGGCTTTGTTGTCATCCCCCAGTTTTTGCGGCCTTGTTGATCCCTCAACTACGCCAGAAGCCTCCTTCGCTGTAATTTGGCGCTCTGCGTCATCAAATACAAACGTTTTGCTTTTTTCCATCTGCACCGATGCAGCCAGTGGGGCAAATTCCGTTTTGTCTATCAATTCTGCAGATTTCTTAAGCGCACCCCCCTTAACAAAACGAGGTGCACCGCCCCCGCCGAAACGTCCGCCGTAACCCATACCCAAGCCCTGATAATAGCTCCCCTCAAAATTGTACCCGAACCAGTTGAGATACGGATACCTGCGAAACGGACTCCCCGGAAAGTCGTTCCAGCCGTTTGCATGTGTTTGTGCTGCTCTTGCTTCAAAACAACGGTTGATGATCCACTCTAGCCTTGGCGAGTAACTGGGCCAGATGTTGAAATGCCAGGAGTTTGCTCTGAACGCGTCGAGCGACGCATCATAGAGCGCGGCCACCATTTCCGCGGCGACCTTATCTTTGTTCTTCCCCGCGATTTTCAGACGCCATTCCTCTTTTTCACCGGGGGCGAGCTTGCTGCGGAAGGTTTCGAACGAAATGTCGAGCATCTTGTTTGTCCAGGGAACGACAATTGTTCCGCTGTGCTGGAAGCTCCGGTTATTGCGCACAAAGGTGAGATGATAGCTGAGGTTGCCCCGGTGTTTCTCCTCGATCGGGATTTCGATGCGCTTCTGTTCTTTGGAAAGCCTGATCCATTGGTGCGCAACGATCTCGTTTTTGTGTTCTATTTCGTAAAGCACATGGACGTCTTCGTAACCCGACCCGATTAAAAACGCAGCCTTTTCCCCTGGCTCGCACTTCTCTTGAAGCGGCACATACCAATCGGCGAGCGGATAGGGAACGCTCTTTTCCTTGCCGGAAAAGAGCGTGAAATACCGGATGTCTTTCACCTCCCGGCCGTCGGCGTCTTTTGTTGTTCCTTCAAGCACATACGCACCCTGCTGCCAGGAGCCGAGGCCCTTAAGCGCAAGCTTCTTGTCTTTGTCGGTGTCGAAGGACGCTTCGTACACTTTATCACTTTTTGCCCATGAGGTGATGTCGAGCTCGTTATCGTAACAATCGGACGGGAATAGTTCGTCGTGCCTGCTCCTTGTCATGGCCTGCGTGTCCGGCGCCGTCCAGTTTCTCGTGCGATAGACCTTGGGCGGTGATTTCAGCTTGCAAATGACAATATTCCCCTGTGCCGGTTCGAAAACGGCGTTCAGATTCGCAGTAGAAATGTCGAAAGGCCCCGCTGAATCCTTGTCCACCTGCTGCGGCAGGTCCACGCTCAGGGTGAGCGAAACATATCCCACGTTCACGCTGCCGGTTGCCGATCGCGTCTCGCCGGTGATGTCGGTGACGTCGAAGTATCCGGTGTAACAGAACGTGGGGTTTTCGCTTCTTGGAACAGAGAGGTCCGGCACCGCCGAAAAGTCGACGAAAAATCCGCCCGTGTCGTTGGTGACGGTGGCGCCGTTTGCAATCTCCATTTCCGACGACCAGCGCGCCGGCCGCCACCAGCACCACCACCAGTCTGGAAAGCGCGCCTGCCGCACGATGCGGTACTTTACTTTTGCGCCATCGATCGCCGAGCCCGCATACGCCTTTGCGGTACCCTGGAGCCGGATGGTTTCACCCAGCCGTTTGGTTCCCTTGAACGGGTCCATGGTCACTTCGAACTTGGGGCGTTTGTAGTCTTCCACCGAAAAGCCCACGCGGCCGTTGGTGCCCGCAATGTACATCTGGCCGTTGAGCGTGCCGGTCGGCGCGACAAACGACCCGTGGATCGAACCGTAGGCATTCGACGTGAGATCGAGATGCGCCACTTCCTGACTGTTGACATTATAGAACGTCACCGTTGTGTTTACACCCGGAGCTATTTCATTTTTCTCGCCGTCGGTGCGGAGCATGATGCCTTTGAAATAAATGGTCTGGCCCGGTCGGTATATGGCGCGGTCGGTGAAGAAATGGGTCATGGTTCTTGTTTGTCTTGGCGGCTTGCCATACCGGTTGAGATAATAGGTTTCATCCGGGAGCAACCTGTCTTTCCCGTAGAGGAACTCAATACTGCAGCTTGTCCATTCATTTTGCCGGGGCGGAATGCGCACGTTCCCTTCCGCATCCGAGACATACGTTCCCTTGAGGACTTTGCGGTACTCACGAATCTTGTCGTCGTACACCTGGGCCCACAGCTTGGCTGTGACGCCTTTGAGGGGCGAGCCAAGCGTCCTGTCAAGCATATAGTATTCGCGGCCCCCGTCTGGCTGCGGACGATCGATATAACTTATGGTGGAAATCTGTGTCGTACCGTAGCAGATCGCCTGTTTTGCGACCTTGAAATCCGGATCAGAGGCCGCAAGAATGAGATAGTGGCCCACTGGCGCGGCAGGCACGTCGAGTTCCACCGAGTGTCCCTGATAATCTCCCGGGTCCGGCACAACAAGGCTCCATGACTTTAGCGGCTTGAGGTTCGCCAGTTTGATTACAAGGCTGTCGCCATAATAGTTGTGCTTGATCAACTTCTCGTACTGTTCAAGCTCTATTGAAACCAGCCTCCAAAAGACCTTGGGCACATTCTTGTACTGCAGCAGGGCCTTGAAGGGTTTGCCTGGAACGTTCACATACTCGGTTGTAAAGTTCATTGATTTTTCCCGTATCCGGCTTGCCAGGTTCGCGCACTGCCGCGCGCCATAGGAACCGGGAAACGCGGCCTGCGCCTTTTCGCATAACGCAAGAGCGGTCTTGTTTGTCCAGCGGTACTGCTCCGCAATGCGGTGCTGGTATGTGGATGCCCGTTCGCGGTGAAGAAGAGCAATCTGATAGGTGACTTCCGCGGACGACGGACTGCCGGAGAACCTTTGTTCAAGTTTTTCGAGCGCTTTTAAATACAGCGAGTCTTTTCCCGGCACGACCGCGTGCTGCCGGACAAATGCAAGCCTCTTGAGGTCTGCGTCGACAAGCGCCGCGCAGTCCCTGTCGTTCGCATGAAACGCGACCAGCTTCTGCAGGAGGCGCAGGGCATGGAACTTGAGTGAAGCAGTGTCCTGAGAAGTGATCGCCAGCGCAATGAACTCATCAAACGGTTTGAAATAATCGCTGCTGTTCAGGGTGAATTCAAAGGCAGGCCGGGTGAGGTCGCCGTCGTCAAGGGAAAAGAAATCCACCGCCCTGTGGGCGAGAAAGTCGTAAAGCGTGGGCCGCAGCCGGCTGTCGGCAGACCTGTCGGCAATGATTTCGCCGTAGCGAGTGAGCGGCATGTTCTTCAGGGCATCCGCTTCCTTGATGGAAAGTTCGTATTCGGCGGTCATGGCCTCCATGATGGTCGCAAGGTCCCAGGTGTGAATATCCCTGCGTTCGAATTTTTCGGTTTGCGTGCGGTTGGAAAACCGCCAGCGGTTGTTCTGGTAATAGTGCCAGTAGCACTCGGCCAGCATGGAGTGAAGCATGGGCCCCACGGGAAACTCGGCGGTTTTCAGCTCTTCGTTGAGCCGGTCGAGCGTTTTTACAAAAGCATCTTCTTCCTTGTACGATTGAAAGCGCATCCGGTAGATGATTGCTTTGATCGTCTGGTCGGCGTTTGAAGCGGCCCTGGCTTTCTTGTAAACAGTGTCGATCGCATCAAGCGCCGATTGGGTCAAGCCTTGGTTGGCGAGGGAATCTATTGCTTTCCAGGAACCGGCGTATTTTTCCCCGTTTCCCGGAGCGCTCTTGACTCCCGCGGAACAGGAAAGGCTGAAGGCGAAGAGCATCGGGCAGACAACGGCAATGGTACGACGAAGCAAACATACCGTGATCATAGGGGCTCCTCAGAAGTGAAAGGGATGTTCGCAGACAGGGGACCTCTAAATTTTCCTTTTTTCGCTTCCGAATATCAACACATTCTTTCTTCTCTGCACTGCCGGTTCTTCCATGCAAGCGCGATGGGAACGTCGAAAGCCGACCAGCTACGGGCTTTCACGACGGCTTCCCATTTCCAATGACAATAACGTTTGGTCGGAAAGAAATGCTTTCATGAGTGAAGCAACCATGCGTGGGAAAGAAATCTGGATTCTGTCCTGTCAAGAAAATGTCGGCCATAGGGGCCTGTTTCCCATTTTTGGGAACAGGAATGCGAAAGTCGCCCGGCAGCGGAAAGACATACATGATCAGGAATCGAGGTGTGTAGTTCATAGCGAAGGTAAACCTTATTTTGAAAAGTCCATCCAAAGAACCGGATAACCCCGGACCAATGGCACAGTAATTGCGAAAATGTTAACCCTATGAGGGCTTCATTTTTCCGGAACCCAATCGGACCCTTTCGAATGAAGAGCCGGAGAGTGGGTGTTCGCGCTGCCCGGCGCGTCGCAGGGCCGGCAATCCTTGTCGCGGTTCTCGCCGGGGCGTGTTTTTCTTCGGAAAACGTAGGGCTCATTAAAATTTCCGGCGCAATAGGCCCCATCACCGCAAGCTACATCCATCGCGCAATGGCTCTTGCCTCACAGAGCGGATATTCCTGCCTCATTATCCAGCTCGACACGCCGGGCGGGCTGCTCAGTTCAACCAAGGACATCGTGCAGGATCTTCTCACTTCGCAACCTGCCACGGTCGTGTATGTGGCGCCTGCGGGCGCGACCGCGGCCAGCGCAGGGTGCTTCATCACGCTTTCGGCCGACGTGGCGGCAATGGCGCCGGGTACGAGCATCGGCGCCGCGCACCCGGTCGAGATGACGGGCGGCATCGGCGTCGCCGGCGGCGACAGCGTTATGAGGCACAAGCTCGAGAATTTCGCGTCGACCTTCATTGAGTCCATAGCGAGCAAGCGGAACCGCAATGTTACGTGGGCGATTTCGTCGGTTCGCGAAAGCGCCGCGATCACCGCCGAAAAGGCGCTTTCGCTCAAGGTCATTGATGTTGTCGCCCCGAACATGGCCGATCTCCTCAAGCAGCTTGACGGACGCAAGGTGGGCCAGACCGTATTGCACACCGCGGGCGCGAGTATCGCACCCATCCCCATGCTCATGCGCGAGAAAATCTTCCAGCGGCTGTGGGGCCCGGAGATAATGTACTTCCTTATGCTTATTGCCATGTATGGGCTCATCGGCGAACTGAGCAACCCGGGCGCTGTTCTTCCCGCGGTTGCCGGCATCATCGCTCTGATCCTCGCGCTTTTCATGGCCTCAATCCTGCCCGTAAATATTACCGGCGTTGCCCTCATTGTTCTTGCCGCGTTGCTGTTTGTCACCGACGTCTTTGCGGCGACCCATGGCGTGCTCACCGTCGGCGGCGCAATCTCTTTTATCATCGGCTCGCTGCTGCTGTTTGACACGGCCGGGGCCGCGTTCCACCTGTCGCTGGCTGTTGTCATTCCCGCAACCGTGGTGACAGTGCTGTTCTTTGTTGTAGTCATAGGAGCTGGATTGCGCGCACAGCTTCTGCCGAAAAGAACCGGTGCGGAAGCAATGAAGGGCAAGGTCGGCACCGCGCAAACCGCAATCACCGCGGGGGGAGGGACAGTGTTTGTAGAAGGGGCGTACTGGAACGCCGTAAGCGACGCAAGGGTCGACCAGGGAAAGCAAATCGAGGTACTCGGGATAAACGGGCTCACTCTCACCATACGGTCTTTAACAGAGGAGAAAGAGGTATGAACAACCCTCAAATGTTTCAAAGCATGCTGTTCTGGGGCGTCCCCATTGTCATCCTTGCGATCATCGTGCTGCCGCAGGCGGTGCGGATCCTGAGGGAATACGAGCGCGGCGTGATTTTCCGACTGGGAAAGCTTCTGCGGGCAAAGGGGCCTGGGCTCATCCTTCTGATCCCCATCGTCGACCGCATGGTGAAAGTCGATCTGCGCGTCGTGACCATCGACGTCCCGAAGCAGGAGATGATGACCCGCGACAACGTGCCGGTGAGCGTGGACGCGGTGATTTACTTCCGCGTCATGAATCCGGTGGACGCCATCATCAAGGTGGAGAACTTCTTCAAGGCAACGTCGCTCATTGCACAGACCACCCTGCGCAGCGTGATCGGACAGGCAGAGCTTGACGAATTGCTTTCCCAACGGGAGAAGATAAATCAGCGCCTCCAGGAGATCATCGACCGGCACACCGAGCCGTGGGGCATCAAGGTGACCACCGTGGAGGTCAAGGACGTGATGCTGCCGGACACCATGAAGCGCGCCATGGCGGGCCAGGCCGAAAGCGAGCGCGAGCGGCGAGCAAAGATCATCAACTCTGAGGGTGAATTCCAGGCCGCCGAGAAGCTCGTCCAGGCGGGCGCAATGATCGCCACCCAGCCGCTTGCCTTGCAATTGCGCTATTTGCAGACCATGCGGGAAATTTCAGCGGAGCACAGCACCGTGGCGTTCCTGCCGCTGCCGCTTGATCTGTTTTCACATTTCTTGAAGAAAGAGTAAGAGGCAAAGGCGGTATTCGTGGGCGGTATTCGATGTGTCACAATTCTGGAAAACCCACTAACCGCCGAAGATTCGTTACTGTGGTTCGTGCGGTCATTTACTTAAACAGAAGACGCTATTCTCTCAAACGGACTTGAATGGCAGCCTTATCGCCGCGATTTCAGTCCCGTTTCTCACGACCGACACAACGTACAGGCCCGGCCGCAGTTTCGAAACATCCATTCGAAAGAACCCGTCACCCACTCGCTGACCATACACCTGGGCGCCGTTTACTTTCGTGAATACGATGCGGTCGCCGGTCTGCAATTGGGCCGGCAGCACGACAACGGTGTTCCCGATTGTAATGTACCCTTTCAATCCCTGCGCATTTTGTATGCCGGAAATTCCTTGTGCCGCGACAGATGATATGCTAATAACAAGAATCGACAGAAGCGCTGCGATAATTGATCTCATAATTCGCCTCCTTAATTGATTTCCTGATTCATGAGTTGTTTCGATCCTTTACCCCGTCATAATATTTCGTTAACTTCGAAGGAAATATTTTTACCACGTTCCTTGCCATTCTATCTAAATACGCAATGGCTGTGCCGCAGTTATTTAATCGCAAAAACACCGGATTGTAGCTATGGAAGATTGAAAATATGGCATATTCTTTGCGTTTTTCTTCTCATTATTGATAGGGATGATGAATGAAATCAATCTTGGAGGTTATTATGAACATTGGAATCATTGGCAGCGGAGATGTAGGCAGGGCATTGAGATCGGGCTTTGTTTCGCTCAAACACAACGTAAAAATCGGAACACGCGATTCCCATAGTGAGAAGATGAAAACATGGCTTAACGGAAATACGCCTCAGGCATTGGTCGGGACATTTTCGGAGGCTGCGGCGTTCGGAGAGCTTGTCGTGCTGGCTACAAAATGGAGTGGAACCAAGAATGCAATACGGCTGGCGAATCCAAAGAACCTTGCAAACAAGGTTGTCATAGACGTGACCAATCCTCTTGTGTTCAAAGATCACCAACCCCCGGTGCTTGCCCTGGGTCATACCGATTCGGCGGGCGAACAGGTGCAGCGGTGGCTGCCGAACTCGAAAGTAGTCAAGGCGTTCAACACGGTGGGGTACGCGCATATGGTCAATCCGAAATTCGAAGGCGGACCACCGGACATGTTCATCTGCGGCAACGACGAGACCGCAAAAAAGGCCGTAGCGGACCTCTGTGTCGCCTTCGGTTGGGGAGTAGTTGACATAGGAGATATCACGGGTGCTCGTCTGCTGGAACCCATGTGCATCCTCTGGCTGACCTACGGCATGAAGACAAACTCGTGGAACCACGCATTCAAGCTATTAAGGATATAGATCAGGACTATCGGCCGATGGAATAGCAGAAAGGATGCCCCTATGAGCTTTTCACAAAGCGATATTAACGCCAACCGGGACTATTTCGCCGCAAAACTAGCAGCGGAAAAAGCACAACATTCAGTCTCACAATGGGCCGCGGGAAAACCTGATTCAGGGGATTTTCTTCTCCTTGATGTCCGGGACAGGAACGCCTTTGCCCAGGGGCATATACGAGGTGCATTATCCGTTCCATTGCCGGAGTTGAAGGCTTTTATGACATTGCTGCCCAAGGACAGGGAGCTGGTGACCTATTGCGCTCATCAACACTGAATGGCGAGCGTGAAAGCGGCTCTGCAGTTGGCAGAGAACGGATTTTTTGTCAAGGAACTCAATGTGGGCTGGAAGGAGTGGCAAAGGGAAAGGCTCCCCGCTCACAAAGGAAGTGTTTCGGAATGGGAGATGCGGTGCACCTGCTCAAAGGGGATGGACACCTGCTGTCCGGATCAGGAAATTGTTAGGGCCCAAATATGAAATACAAATCAACATCATTATTGGTATTTGCTATATTCTCCATTTTTTCTTTTGCGGGCTTTATCCCGGTGACCGCCGCAGACAAATTGAAAACTGATTCATTAATACAAATATTTAAGTCGGAGATAAATGTTATCTGCAAACCATTCCGAATTCCGGATTCCTTAATCCAGGCAATATACTTTTCAAACCCACCACAACCGGATTGTAAGGACACCATAATTAGGATGAAAACAAGGGATATTAGGTATTGTTATAGAATACGGGAAGGATTATTTATTGTTCGGAATATGGATAGTCTTCCTACCTTCATCAACCTATACACTCCAATGTCAGATAATGACAGCATAATATATAAACTTAAGTCTGTTGGTTTTGATTACACAAATAATAAATTTCCGAGGAAGCTTACTTATAAGAGTATATCCATAGAAAACGATATTGCCGAATCACCTTGGGTTTTAAAATGTATAAGAAGAATATTTAAAGATGAGGTAATCGAGTGGAAGATATTTATACCTTTGCAAATACAAAACAGGAAAAAGAAACCTTAACACGATATTGTGTGGCTTATTAGTTTCTTCTATTATTATATCATTGCGTGTAGGACTCGCGATGATAACAGGGCTGGTTCGATGTCCGGATCAGCCTTATGAAATTCCTGTTAGGCGCTCGCTTACCTCCCATAGCTTCCCGGCGAGGTCGGTATCGTATGATGCCGGTATTGAATGGATAGGTTTGCACTTTTCAAAATATCGGCCCGTTACCTTTTCCACTTCGGGTGATGATGCCAGATAGATTGAAGTTTTCGCTCCTTCCTCGACAGAAACCATAAACGGCCAATACAGCGCCAGTCCAATTTTGAACATTCCGCTTGCATTGCGGCCCCAACCGGTGCGGACCGTACCGGGATGAACGCAATTTGCGGTCACGCCGGTGCCCTTGAGTCTCCGTGCCAGCTCGTAGGTAAAAAGAATGTTGGCGAGTTTCGATTGGGCGTAAGCCTTCATTCCCGAATAACGTTTTTCGCACTGCAAGTCGTCAAAATCGATCTTTCCCCAGCGTTCCGCCTCAGACGCAACGCAGACTACCCGCGCCGGTGCGCTTGCCTTGAGCATGTCGAAAAGAAGATTGGTGAGCAGGAAATATGCACAATGGTTTGTTGCAAAGGTTTTTTCCAGTCCGTCGCCAGTCACCTGACGGTCGGGAAGAAAAACACCGGCGTTGTTTACCAGTATGTCAAGGCGATCGTGGGTTTTTCTGAATTCAGAAGCGCATGCGCGAATGGATGCCAGATCCGAAAGGTCGGCGGACAAGAGTTCGATCTTTTCCGACCCTGCCTCCCGGGCAATGTCCTCAATTGCAGTCTTCGCCTTTGCTCCGGGACGGCACACCATGACGACCCTTGCGCCGGCTTTTGCAATCTCCCGCGCCGTGACCTTGCCGATGCCCGAACTTGCACCGGTGACGATGGCGGTCTTTCCGAGAAGCGGATCTGCCACAATTTATCCTTTGTGAATAGCACAGCCCGCGCATTCCCCGCGACTTGGCGCGGGGTTAGCGGGCGAATATTTATTATTCTATTTCCTTAGCTATGGAAGAATCCCCGCCATTTGGGGCGGGGTTCTTCAATTATACGATTTCCGGAAACCGGTTCGATCACTCCTTTATCTGGGCCGATAGGAACACCGGCAGGCCGATCTGTTTGATCTGGTCATGCAGTTCCTCAATGCCGTCGATATGACGGTCTTCGTCCTGCAGAATGGACTCCAGGATTTCGCGGGTGGCAAAATCCCCCGCGTCGCCGGCAAATTTGATGGCATCGTTGTACGATTTGATCGCGCCCATTTCAAGGCTGTGGTCGTTGTCAAGCTGCTTCGGAACTTCGGACCCGATGATGATCTTCCGGTATTCGGACACCGTGGGCGTACCCTCAAGAAAAAGGATGCGGCCGATGAGTTTTTCCGCGTGCTTCATTTCGTCGACCGCACGCTTTTGAAAATGGCCGTGCAGTCTTTGATATCCCCAGTTCTCGCACATCTCGGCATGGACCATGTATTGATTGATGGCGGTGAGCTCGTCGGCGAGCAGGGAATTGAGGACCTCGATCAGTTTGACGTTGCCTTTCATTTCAACCTCCTTTTATGGGAGACGGTGAGTGTACACAATTATTGTTGGGAAAAGTTTCCGGATTTCGCAATCCTCACTTTGCGGCGTCAATATCATTCTCATCCCAATCGTGGCGTGCCTATTTGTTGCGATGGAGTTTATGAGCCTAAGATTTCGCAATAACAATGCCAACGGGAGACCAAAATGAGAAATCGGGGCCACCATATCCTCTCATAGGCTGGGCGTTGCAATTCGTGCAATTCTCTCGGCCCGCAGGGGTAGTTCTCAGAATTCGGAAAAGAATTTTGCAGAAATGGCAAAACCAAGTTTGGTCATGTCCTATCGAGAGAAATAGTGTATCTTCCTTGATACTGCCAGTTGTCGCTGGAAAATATCAAGGCCGTTCCGTTTTGCCCCATCCAATACGTAACAAGGAACCGATGGCACATGTTTTGCGTTTTCGAGAAGAACCGGCACTCGCCCAATATTTATCGAACGGTTTCCCATCGTTAAAAGGCACGTAGTGACGCGAATTCTGGTACATTGAACGCAAATCCACGTAGGGAGTAACCTTTTTTCACCATCATGAATCTATCGATCCCTTATTCGTTTCAACCGGGCCTTATCCCCAAGCTCGCCGTATTCCCTCAAGTCAAGGACATTTATGCCAAGCTTCCCAGGGACCCTATCGGGGGCGGCCGATCGTCCTACACGCTCCGGCCTGCCGGCTTCGATACGCTTGTGCGGTCTGTAAAGGAGGCGCACAGCCACGGTATGGGATTCAATTATCTGTTGAATGCCGCAGGCTTGTACGGGCTTGAACAGACGAGAATCGGCCAGAAAAAGGTAAGGCTTTTCATCGAGGCAATTGCGGGCGCAGGGGTGGACAGTGTAACGGTAAGCCTGCCCTATTTGCTTAAGATAATAAAGAAAGAGCATCCCAAAATGAGGGTGAAAGTCGGGGCATTCGCGCTTGTCGATTCACCTGCAAAAGCGAAACAATGGGAACAGATGGGCGCCGATGTGCTGTGCATCAGCGCAATCGCCTGCAATCGTGATTTTAACCAACTCGCACGTATCCGGTCTTCGGTGCGATGCGAGCTGGTGCTCATTGCAAACGCCAGCTGTATGCCGCAGTGCGCCTGGGAACCAACCCACATGCACTTGCTTACGCAAAGCTCCCGCTCCGGAGACAAGTTGGGAGGCTTCTGCTTCGATTACTGTTTCCTGCAATGTTCGAGCACGCGGCTCAATGATCCGGTATCGCATATCCGCTCAATATGGATCCGTCCCGAAGACCTCGGACTCTATCGGGAGCTCGGCTATGATAATTTCAAGCTTGTTGAGCGCAGTTGCCCGCAGGACTTGTTGTTGCGCAGGGTGGAGGCGTACGCATCCGGTTCGTTTGACGGCAACCTGTGGGAGCTTGTCGCACCGGTCGCCTCAATCGCGAAAGAACAGAACGCGCCGTTCTCGCAGCGGCTGAGAATGCTTTTCACCTTCCTTCGTCCAGATTTAATGAAACTGTCGTCGGTGTTCCGGTTCAAACGGTATGCCGAAACCGTGATACCCCGGGAATTCGACAGAACATCGGCCCCGGTGTACGTCGACAATCGCGCGCTGGACGGCTTTCTCGAAGAAGCCCTGAGAAACAATTGCAGGGCCGGTGCATGCGATTCGTGCGGGATATGCCGCAAATGGGCGGCAAAGGCCGTATCGGTGAACGAGGAGTACGCGCGAAGCGCCGGTTCCATGGCGGCATCCCTCGAAAGCGATCTGGTGAGCGGAAGCCTGTGGTAGACCCTAATTGACATCGGAGAGAACGAGCGCCGCGTTGTGCCCGCCGAAAGCGAACGAGTGCGTGAGTGCGGTCCTGATGGGAAAGGAAGCGGGGGAGCGGACGAAATTAAGCGGCCGGACCGGATCATCAAGATTTTTGCAAGCATGGGTGGTTTTATGCCTGACGCTCAGCGCGGCGACCGCCGCCTCAATGGCCCCCGACGCGCCGATGGCATGCCCGGTAAGGGACTTTGTGGCATTGACAAGGGGCTTGTCGCCGAAAATCCTTTCAATGACCGCGGACTCGACATCGTCGTTGAGAAGGGTGCCGGTCGCATGGGCGTTGATGTAGTCGATGTCTCTTGTGTCAATGGCTGCGTCGCTGCAGGCCTGGGCGATCATCCGGGAGACGGCCGCGCCGGCCGGGTCGGGCGCCATGAGGCTGTGGGCGTCGAAGGATTCGGCATAGGACTTTATTTCGGCCACGGGCGCGCACCCTCGGCGGCGGGCACTTTCGAGCTCTTCGAGAAACAGCACGGCGCAGCCGCCCTCGGCCAGCAGAAACCCGGAGCGGCGTTTGTCAAAAGGGCGGTTGGCTGTGGCAGGATCGTTGCAGTCACGGACCAGGGTCCGGGCGATGTCGAAGGCGCGGAAAATTCCTCCGAACCCTTCGTCGAGGTGTTCGGACCCGCCGCACAGGGCAAAGTCGAGGGCGCCGTCTGCGATAGCGGAATATGCATGACCGATCGCAACGAGGCCTGCGGCGCAGGCGTTGCAGAAGGTGTTGTTGGGGCCAGTGAGGCCGTACCGTATTCCCAGGGCCGCAGAGGCGGAATTGGGCATTGTCATGGACACGGCGAACGGATGAAAACGGGCGGGATAGCGGAGCAGGCGTTGCTTCACCTCCGAGGTTACAAAAGGAGCAAGCGGCGCTTGGATATGGTTACTCTGGTTTTGGGTGTAGCTGACGATGCCGCCGACGCCGGTGCCTATGGAGACGCCGCCTCTGGCCGGATCTGGAAAAGGGAGTGTGTAGGTGTTCTTTTTTTCGTCGCGTAATTCCGGAGCAATGCCGGCCATGGCCAGCGCCTGTTCGGCGGTCGCCATCGCCATGAGGGCGATTTTGTCCTGCTGCATCTGCTCGATCCGGGAGATACGGAAGCTCGAGAAGTCGACGGCCGGGAGCGGCGCCCAGAGCGTCGACCCGTACTCCGCATATTCTCGCCAGTGGGCCGGGATGGAGGCGACGGATGCCGCGCCAGAAAGGCATGCCTGCCAGAACGCCTCGGTGGTGACGCCGTTGGGGGCGATGACGCCGATGCCGGAAATGACGACTCTTCGTTTCATAATGTCGAAAGGGACGGTTGTTATTATTTGTCAAGACAACGGGGAAACGGCGCGCTCCCGCGCCGCAAGCTTGGCGGCCGCCAGCGCGGTGATGAGGACGACGATATCGCCCACGGTCGCCGCTTTCTTCGCGTCTTCGTCGCTAATCGAACCGTCGAATTCCCGTTCCAGGTCCATCATCAGGCTCACCTGGTCGAGCGAGTCGGCCCCGAGGTCCTCCTTAAGGCGCGCGCCGCTCACGATGCGGTCGGGTGCGACCTTGAGAACGTCGGCGATGACCTTTGCAACGCGCTGCTCGATGGGCGATGTCGTCATGTCAAGCTCCTTGATAAAAGGTTATTGTGCCGCAACGGCGACTGTTCGCAACGGATGTTGTCTTCCGCATGGCTACCCAAGAAAGGCGGTTTGTTCGTGATGAAACCGGAAACTCCCGCTTCATTCATCGCCGCGGTGGGTACGGCAACGCCGCCCTGTGCGGTGACCCAGGAACAGGCCCTTGCGCTATCGCGCGAACATTACGCAACAGTCTTACAGGAGCGAAGTCTTGTATTGTTGGCCCAATTCCTACGCCATCCATCAATAAACAAAAGATACATTGCGGTTGATAATATTGCGGAAGTTCCGCTCCTGAAAACCGAATCCGCCGACGAACGGATTGCCCGGTTCACGCGCTGGTCGGTGCAGCTTGCCGCACAGGCCGCGCGCAAGGCGCTTGATTCCGCCGGCATACAGGCGAAGGACGTCTCGTCGCTTATCGTCAACACGTGCACCGGGTACATCTGCCCCGGGATTTCAACGTATCTTATCGGCGAGCTCGGCCTTGACAGGGGCGTGCGGGCCTTCGATCTCGTGGGTTCCGGGTGCGGGGGCGCGCTCCCGAATTTACAGATGGGAGAATCGCTGGTGAAGCGGCACGGCGGGGTTTCCCTGTGCGTGGCGGTGGAGATCTGCACCGCCACTTTTCAAATGGGAGACGATCCCTCGCTCCTGGTGAGCAATGCGATCTTCGGCGACGGGGCCGCGGCAGCCGTGGTGTGGGACCGGCCGCAGGGCCTGGGCATCGTCGATGTTCGCGGAGCATACGAGCCCCAGTGCAGGGACGACGTGCGTTACGTGCACAGGAACGGCGCGCTTCACAACCGCCTCACGCCTCGGCTACCCCGCCTGATAACGACCCTGGTGCCACCTCTCATCGACCGGCTTCTCGCCGACAGCGGCCTGTCGAAAGCGAACGTCGAGCACTGGGCGCTGCATCCGGGCGGCGACAAGATCCTTAGCGGATTGATGCGCGAACTCGCACTCACCCCGCAGCAGCAGGAGGCCTCGGTCGGCGTGCTGCGCGACTTTGGCAACATGTCGTCTCCCACGGCGCTGTTCGTGCTGGAGCGTATAATGCAAAAGGGAATTGACAAAGGGCAGCATTGCCTTATGGCCGCCTACGGCGCCGGGCTTTCGATGCACGCGTGCTTGCTGAGGGCGGCATAGCATGCCCACTTCGTTCCTTGCCACGCCGGAATCGAAACGGGACTACAACCGGTCGTTGTTCGATGTGGTGGCGCCCAAATATGCCATTGCCACCCGGGTGCTTTCGCTGGGCAGGGATTCTGCATGGAAGCGCCGCGCCATCGCGCTGCTGCCCCGCGACATTCCCGGCGGCGCCGTGGTGGATGTTGCGAGCGGCAGCGGCGATCTGGCCCTGCTCCTCTCCCGGCGCTACGGCCGCCGACGATGCATCGCCGCGGACCTGACGCCCGCCATGGCCCGTGCCGCCTCCGCCAGGCTCGGCCCTGCCGCGGCACTCACGATACAGGATATGTCAAGGCTCGGCCTGGCCGATTCGTCCGCTGCAATTGTGTGCGGCGGGTATGCATTGCGCAACGCGCCTGACCTGCCGGTTGCTCTTGCGGAATTTTACCGGGTAATGCAACCGGGAGCCTCCGCCGTGTTTCTCGAATTCTCCCGCTCGCCGCTGCCGGCAATCGCGTTTTGTCAACACATCGTGCTCAAGGCCTGGGGCCTCTTGTGGGGGCTGCTTTTGCACGGAAGCCCGCGGGTTTATGGTTACATAGCGGACAGCCTTGCCGCCTATCCGGACACGACCTCGCTGCACGCGCTGTGCAGGCAAACCGGGTTTAGCGTGGAGGCTTCGGAACGTCGGATGTTCGGGTTGATCGAAATTCTGCTTCTCAAAAAGGCCGGGGCTCTTTCGCGTCCGGGCTGCGATGCCTCTCTTGCATCCGGGCTGACGGCCGGCGCTGCTCGCACACCGCGGCCGTGGCTGCCCGACCTGTCGGTCCGCTCGCGGGAAAAGGAGCTTATGGACGATCGGGAGTCGGAGCAGGCAGACCTTCATCGCACGCTGCATGCTTTCCGGTTAGTCAATCTTGCTGTGTCGCCGTTCAGGAGAGTGTTCGAGAAAACTGTTCTCGCCGATACACGGAAAAAGCGGTTGAAAAAAGTGCTCTTGTGCGAACTGGGTGCGGGTGGCGGCGATATCGGGCAATGGTGCTCGCGAAGGCTCCGGCGCCGCGGCATTGCCGCGACGGTGCTGTATGTCGACGCCGACTGGCGCGTGGCGCGGTTTCTCAAAGACAGGGTTGGAAATGATCCGTTTGCCCGCGTGATATGCGCGGACGCGGCTGCGGGGTGCCTCAAAAGGAACAGCGTCGACTACTCCGTGTCCAACCACATGCTGCACCACCTTGACGAAAGCCAGGTAACGGCGGTTCTCAAGAACATGCGCGAGGCGTCGCGGTTCGGGTTTGTGGCGATCGACCTTCTGCGGAAGATGCGCGCCTATTTCGGGTTTCGGATTCTTGCCACGCTGTTTTTCCGGACCGGCTTCACTCTGTATGACGGCCTCTTGTCCATCCGGCGCGGATTTACAATGGGTGAAATGGCGGCCATCGTGCAACAGGCGGGGGGCGAGGGCCGGATGACGGTGTGTCCGGAAGGCGTGGGGCATTTTTGCGTGTGCGGGGTCCTTCCTTGATTGCTTGAAGGTTCGGGAATGCCCGGAAACGTTTCGTCCGGGGAAAACGGTTTGACGGGAGGAAATATTATAGTAGTTTTTTCCATACGACGGCCATGGCGGACTCGTTATCCAGGAGTCGGGCAATGATACAATTACGAAAGACGGCGCGGCCGCGGAAGCCCGCAGCGAAGAAGAAACGCGGTTCGGTCTCATCTTCACAAAGCAGAACGATCGTCGCACCTTCTCCGGCCCCGGAAAAGGGCTTTCCCGTGGTTGGCATCGGCGCATCGGCAGGCGGTCTCGAGGCCCTTTGTGATCTTTTCAAAGGCCTGCCTCCCGATACCGGGATGGCATATATCGTGGTTACCCATCAGCACCCGGGGCATACGAGCCTTCTTCCCGAGTTGTTGGGAAAAGAAACCAGAATACCGGTCGTGCAGGCCAAGGACGGCGCGCTCGTGGAGCCGGACCATGTGTATGTCGCACCGCCGGGGGCCTATCTGGCAATCATGGACGCCACCCTCCAACTCATGGAAGTGCCCGCCAAGGAAATGCCGCCGCTCCCCATCGACTTCTTCTTCCGCTCGCTGGCTCAGGACCGGAAAGAACGGGCGATATGCGTCGTGCTGTCCGGCACAGGCTCCGACGGCACCCTTGGCCTCAAGGCGATAAAGGGCGAAGGCGGAATGGCGATGGTACAGGATGTGGGGTCGGCGCGGTATGCGGGCATGCCCATGAGCGCCATCGGCACGTCGATCGCGGACTACGTCGTGCCGCCCTCGGCCATGCCGGACCGGCTTGTCGCCTATGTCAAGGGGATGAACCTTGTGCGCCCGCTCGCCGGGCCCGTGGATGTTCCTCGGAAAATGGAACGGCCGCTGCAAAAAATCTTTGTTTTGCTGCGCTCGCGCCTCGGCCACGATTTTTCGTCGTACAAAATGAGCACGCTCCGCAGGCGCATCGAGCGCAGGATGAACGTGCACCGGATATCCCGGCCGGAACAGTACGTGCGCTTCCTGCAGGAAAACCCGCTCGAAATCAACGTTCTGTTCAAGGAGCTGCTTATCAGCGTCACCTCTTTTTTCCGCGATCCGGAATCCTTCGCCGCCCTGGCCGAAAATGTCTTGCCCGAACTCATTGGGTCCCGTCCCGACGATTACCCCATCCGCGTGTGGGTACCCGGGTGCAGCACCGGCGAAGAGGCCTACACCATTGCGATGCTGGTGCGTGAATGCCTCGAGAAGTTGAACAAGCCCCATCCCGTGCAGATTTTCGCCACCGACCTCGACGCCGAAGCCATCGAGACCGCGCGCACGGGGCGCTATCCGGCGGGTATCGCGGCGGATGTGTCTCCCCGGCGGCTGGAACGCTTTTTTGTAAAGGAAGGCCCCATCTACCGCATCCGGAAGGAAATCCGGGAGATGGTCGTCTTCGCGCCGCAGAACGTGATCAAGGACCCTCCCTTTACAAAGCTCGACATGCTCTCGTGCCGCAACCTCCTCATTTACCTCAATGCCGATTTGCAAAAACGGCTGCTTCCTATTTTCCACTATGCCCTCAGGCCGCACGGCGTTTTGCTTCTGGGCCCTTCGGAAACCGTGGGCGACAGCTCCGCGCTTTTCGAGACGGTCGACAAGAAATGGAAAATCTACAGGCGCAGGGAAACAGCGGACGGCAGGGAACCGCCCGACATGCCGGCGGAACCGCCGGGCCGTGACGCCGGACAAGCGGCGCTCGCGCCGCCCGTCCATTCCCCGAGGAAGGACCGGATTCCCGCGGTGGTGGAGAAACTGCTGCTCGCACGCTTCGCGCCTCCGTGCGTGGTGATCGACCCGCACGGCGACATCGTGTATATCCACGGCCGCACCGGCTCCTTTCTCGAACCGGGAACCGGTCAGCCGCGGCTCAATATTTTTGACATGGCGCGCGAGGGCCTCAAGACATTCCTCGCCTCGGCCGTAAGGTCCGCGGTCTCCCAGGACAGGGAGGCGGTGCAGGAACGTGTCCGCGTCCGGGCGAACGGCGGCTATGAATATGTCAATATTTCCGTGTCGCCGATACGGGACCCCGAACCGGTGCGCGGGTTGCTTCTGGTGACCCTTACGCAGGCTCCGCCGCTTCACAGAGAAGAATCCGGCCGCAAAAAGAGCGCGCCGGCCGGCGCCGTTCCCCGTGAAACCGATCTGGAGCGCGATCTGCAATTTGCAAAGGAGTCCCTGCGGACAACGGTGGAAGAATTGGATACTTCCAACGAGGAGCTGAAATCCACCAACGAGGAATTGCAGTCGACAAACGAGGAAATGCAGAGCGCCAACGAGGAGCTCGAAACATCAAAGGAGGAACTGCAGTCGCTCAATGAGGAGCTCACCACCGTAAACGCGGAGCTTCAGAAAAAGGTGGAAGAGCTTTCACAGACGAACGACGACATGCAGAACCTGCTCAACGGCACCGAGATTGCAACGATATTCCTGGACAGCAACCTCAACATCAAGCGCTACACCGACAAGGCGGTGAAGCTTGTCAAACTCATTCCCACCGACATCGGCAGACCGGTGAGCGATCTTGTCTCGAACATCGAGTACGACGGGTTCGAGCGCGACGCACGGGAGGTGCTCGAAACGCTCATTTTCAAGGAAGCCGAGGTGTATACCAAAGACAATGCCTGTTACCAGATGCGCATCATGCCCTATCGCACCGCGAGTAACGTCATCGACGGCCTGGTGGTCACGTTCGTGGACATCGGCCGCGTCAAGCTGGCCGAAACGGCCGGACGCGAGGCCCGCGAACTGTTCGAGAGCATCTTCTCGTCCATGCGCGAGCCCATGATCGTGCTCGACGAAGACTTGCGCATTGTCCAGGCCAATGCAAGCTGGTACGGCCTTTTCCATGTTTCCGCGAAACTGGCCGAAGGTAGAACGGTTTTCGAGCTCATGGGCGAACCGTGGAACGCGCCCGAGGCGCGGAAATGGCTGGCCGATGCCGTGAGCGGCGAGGCTTCCCCGATAAAGAACCTTGACCTTTCCATCGAGGTCCCCCTGGCGGGCAGGCACCCGTTCCACATAAATGCAAGGCGCGTTGATGGAGGCGGAAAAGGACGCCCGGCCCGGATTCTGCTGCTCATGGACAGGGCAGGAGAGTAACAACCTCTCCCTAAATCCCTCTCCTACCAGAGAGGGACTTTGAAGAAGTCAGCCGAAATGTCTTTCTCCCCTCTTTGGTAGGATGAAAAGGCCGGGGGAGAGGTTGGAACAAAAATTACAAGAATCATCTTTCCTATCAGAGAGGGACTTTGAAAAAGCGACAGGTTGCATTTCCCCCTCTCTGGTAGGAGAGGGGCCGGGGGAGAGGTTACAAATCTTACTATGAGAAAATCCGAATCAAGCAGCGGAGTAATCCTCCTTCAACGCGTTGACAAGTACAAGCTTCGGCAGGCAAGACACCTGCGTCAGAAAATGACGGAGGCGGAAACAAAACTTTGGGAACAGGTGAGACGGAAACAGATTTTAGGTCTTAAATTCAGAAGGCAACAAATTATAGAAGGGTTCATCGTAGACTTTTTTTGTCATCAGGCCAAGTTAGTGGTGGAGGTCGATGGAGAAGTTCATGTCTCAGAAGAACAGAAACTGATTGACGAACATCGGCGGAATGTGTTTGCTTTGAGAGGTTTGGATGAAATGCGGTTCTGGAATGACGAGGTGTTAAATTCCGTTGATAACGTTGTGAAGCAAATAGAGGAAAACGTGAAGATTAGGATTGGAATGGACATAGGATAACCTCTCCCTAAATCCCTCTCCTATCAGAGAGGGACTTTGAAAAGGCGACAGGTTGCATTTTCCCCTCTCTGGCAGGAGAGGGGCCGGGGGAGAGGTTACGAAGGTCTAGTCAAATCAGAGTTCAATTTCATTACAAGGAAGTCAGCCATGAATTCTCCAGTCCGCTCCATCGCCCAGCTCCGCAAGGACGCCGAAGCGATACTAAGGGAAAACCCGGCTTCCGCGCCCCCGTTAAAGACGGCCGACGTGCAGAAACTCCTTCACGAGCTGCAAGTGTACGAGACCGAGCTGGAAATGCAAAACGAGGACCTTAGGAGGGCGCAGCTCGAACTCGTGGAGTCCCGCGACCGTTTTGCGGAGCTGTACGATTTTGCGCCGGTGGGGTATCTCACCCTGGACGGCGAAACCCGGATAACCGAGGCGAACCTGACCGCCGTGAAAATGTTCGGCCTCAACCGCTCAAAAATCAAGGATGGCCGCACACAATTTTCCGGCATGGTATCCCGCGAAAGCCAGGAGGACTGGTTCAGGTTCCGCCGGCGGATGTTTGTCGGCGACGAAAAGCAGTCATGCGAGCTCGATTGCTGCTACGGCGACGGTCCCGCCATCAGGTGTCAGGTCGAAAGCACGGTGGTGCGCGGTAGCGACGGTTCCGGCGACCGGTGCATGGTGGCCCTTCTCGACATTACCGGCCGGAAGAAAGCCCAGGATGCGCTTCGCAGCTCCGGCAAACTCATCGACGCCCTTGTCACGCACGACGGGCTTGTGATAGCCGACGCGCGGGGAAGAATAACGGAAATGAACAATGCCGCGCTTGCCATGTTCGGGTTCGGATCGAGAGACGACATGCTGCGGGTGATGTCCGCAGAGGCCAAGACGATGGACCTGACCGGCCCGGACGGCAAAGAACTTTCGATCGGGCAACTGCCGATGAACCGGGTCTGCGCAGGTGAAACATTTTCGGGCGAGGAGTTTTCCGTTTACGTCCGTCCCACCAAGCGGCGATGGTATGGAAGCTTCAGCGGTGCCCCGGTCTTCGACAATGCAGGGAAAATCGAATATGTGGTCCTTACCGTCCGCGATATTTCGGAAAAGAAACAGGCCGAATGGGCGACGCAGGCGGCGCACGAGCTTGCCCAACACAAATTGAACGAGGTTGTGGAATATAGAAACCGGCTTGAAGCGGTGATGCAGACCCTTCCCGTGGGCGTTGCGGTGCTCGACACGCAAGGCGGGACCGTCCTTGCAAATCGGGCGTTCGATACCATCTGGGGCAACCCAAAGCCGGCTGCAAAAAGTATCGGCGATTACATTCAAGACAAGGCGGAATGGGCTGACACGGGGAAAACCATAGTGCCCGATGAATGGGCGTCTTCCCGGGCGTTGCGCACCGGAGAATCCGTTGTCGGCCAGATCATCCGGATCACAGGCTTTGACGGCGTGCAACGCGTCGTTCACAACAGCGCCGCGCCCATCCTGGACGCGGCCGGCGAGGTGGCGGGGTGCGCGGTGGCGGTACAGGACATCAGCGAGCACATGGTGTTGGAAGAGGCCTTGCGCCAAAGCGAAGAACGGTACCGTCACCTGATCCAGTACGCGCCCGCGGGCATCTATGACGTTGATTTCGCCACCGGGCGTTTCACGGAAGTCAACGACGTGATGTGCCGGGTCCTCGGCTACACGCGCGACGAGCTGCTCGCCATGTCCGCCCAGGACATCCTTGACGACGAAGGAAAGGCCGTTTTTGAGTCCCGGGTCCGCAGGGCGCGGGCAGGCGAGCGGCCCGAGGGATCAACCGAATTCCGGGTGCGGACAAAGGCCGGGCGCCTCGTGTGGGCGCTCGTGAACACCACGTTCCACTGGAAAGACGGCGCCGTAGCTGGCGCGACGGTAGTGGCCCACGACATTACCGAGCGTAAGCAGTTGGAAGAGAAGCTGCAAACAACCCTGATGAGGTTCTACCTGATCCTTTCGAACATGAATTTCGGCATCCTGCTCGTTACCAACCAAGACCGTGTGGAATTTGCCAACCAGGCATTCTGCGATATTTTCGGACTCAAAGATTCTCCCGACAGCCTGGCCGGGTTGTCGGCGGCCGAAATAATCGACAAGATCCGGCCGTCGTACAAAGAGCCCGACGCGGCCGTGGCCCGCATAGGCGAAATAGTCGGTGCGGGCCTGCCCGTAAAATCCGAAGAAGTCGTGATGCGTGGGGAACGGGTTATGCTGCGCGATTTCACGACTATTCGCATCGGTGAAGAAATATTCGGCAGGCTGTGGGTTCATACGGACATCACCGAACGTAAGCGGGCCGACGAGGCGCTGCGGGAAAGCGAGGCCAAGCTTCGGGCCATCTTCGAGACATCTGTCGATGCCATAGGTGTATCGAAAGCCGGAATACATATAGCGGCAAATCCCGCATACCTTGCGCTTTTCGGCTACTCAGACAACGATGGACTTATCGGGAAATCGATCACCGACCTTATCGCGCCTTCCCAGCGGCCGGTAATTGCGGAGAACGTCCACCTGCGCGCACGGGGCGATTCCGCCCCTTCAGGTTACGAAACCCGCGGCCTTCGGAAAGACGGAACGGCGTTCGATATGGACGTGCGCGTGTCAGCTTACACAATAGACGGAGAAGTTGCCTCGGTGGTCATCTTGCGCGATATCACCGACCGAAAGAAGGCGGAAGAAGAGATTGCTCGGCACTTGGAGGAACTGCGCGTTTCCAACGAGGAATTGTCGCGTTTCAACCGTGTCGCAGTGGACCGCGAGCTCCGCATGGTCGAGCTCAAGAAACAGGTGAACGAGTTGTGCGGGAAGGCGGGGATGGAACCGATGTATAAGGTGGAGGAATAGAGAAAATGGTCATTGGTCATTTGTCATCAGTCATCGGTCATTCGAAAATATTGATCGCTTGTTGGAAAATGTCTCTTGAGTGGTGGCTGTTGACTGGGACTAATGACTAATGACTAATGACCAACGTCTTCTTCCTGCGGAACTCAACATGACCTTAGACGAACTTGAAGTCTACCGGATCGCCATAGACATCGGGGAACGCGTTTGGACCGAGGTCGCACGCTGGGATTCCTTTGCAAAAGACACGGTAGGGAAGCAGCTTGTAAGGGCGGCGGATTCGATTGCCGCGAACATCAGCGAGGGGTTCGGCAGGTTCCATTACAAGGAGAACAGGCACTTCGGCTACTACGGCAGAGGATCTCTGTTCGAAACCAAGACTTGGCTCCTTAAGGCCGAACAACGAAAGTTGATTTCCGGGGAAGACCACCGGAAGTTCGAGCAGGATCTCAATCGTCTCGGCCGGATGCTCAATGCGTATATCAAATCCATCGGGAACGACTATCAGGGCGTTGCGGAAAGCGGCCCCCAATGGAACTCGAATCCATCCCCGGAGGCGGGAGATGCGGAATAATAAAAAATGGTCATTAGTCATTTGTCATTAGAAACCAGGATGCAGAAATGATATTCTTAACCTTTTCCCCAATGACTTTTTTCCAATGACCTCTTTCTGATGACCAATGACCAATGACTTTGTTCTTGGAATGACTATGCCAAACCAAACCAACCATACTTTCGTCAAGGTTCTGTCGTCTCGTCGTCACCGCCGCGGGACTCGCAGTAATGGCGGGCTGGCTGTTCGACATCGTGCTCATCAAGAGCATCGGTCCGGCCTTTGTCACCATGAAATTCTCCACCGCATTTGCGTTTGTGATAAGCGGAATCTCTCTTTACTTTCTGGCAAGAGCGAGCGAGGGCGAGTTTGAAAAGGCGCAGGTGGCGCTTTCCATCACCTCATTTACCCTTGCCCTTCTCATGGGCCTGCTCTTTTTCTCCGCCGTATTCGGCATCGAAAGCGGGATCGAGAGCCTGTTTGTAAAGGACCCCGGCGACGCAAGGAGCGTGGTTCCGGGAATACCGTCCATTCCCACCATAATCGATTTCCTGCTGATTGCCATGGCAGGCATTGTTGTCATCATTAATCCGGCCAAGGCGCCGCCCAAGCCGACGGCCACAGGAGTGATTGTGGGCGGGACAGGCCTGCTGGCCGTTATCGGATACGTTTTCGGCGTGCCGCTGCTCTATTATTTTATTCCAGGTTGTAACTCGGCCATGGCGCTGCACACGGCGCTGCTGTTCGCGGCATTGGGAACGGGGTTGCTATGCCTATAAGGTCACGGCTCACCATCATATTACTGGCGATTGTCACCATTCCCTTCCTGTTGGTAAGCGAGCTCACCTACACCAACTTCAAGAAGTCGCTTGAGGACAACCGCCTTGCGCAGTTGAATGACCTCACCGTGTTCAGGGCCGACAGAATAGACGAATACTTTGCCGGACTCAAAGCGGACATGGAGATAGCCCAGGGCTTCTACATTATCAAGAAGAACTTTTCCGTGCTCAACCGGGCCGCAGGCGGGGAAAACGATCCGGAGTTTGTCGCCTACAAAAAAGCGCTTGGCGTTCAACTGGAGCATATGCAGGCGGTTTCGAACATGGCCGACATCATGCTGGTCCTTCCAAACGGCAAGGTCGTTTACGCGAACAGGCCAGGTCATAATTCGAAGGATCTTACCAAAGGGCTCGACGTGGAACAGAACGCTTTCGAGCAGGGGGAAAAGGGAGTTTACTTTTCCGAAATCTACTTTGACAGTACGGAAGACAAAAGGTTCGAGATGCTGATAGCCGCTCCGGCAACCGATTTCGACGGCGTTTTTAGAGGAGTCATCGTTTTTGAAGTCGACATGACGCCCATTTACAGAATTATCCAGGACGTTACCGGCCTCGGCAAAACAGGAGAGGTCCTGGTGGGAAGGAAAATCGGCAACCAGGTTGAATTTCTGAACCCTCTCAGGCACGATCCCAAAGCTGCCTTGTCAAGAAAAGCAACCATAGGAGATATGACCTCCTTTCCTATTCAACAGGCCGTTGAGGGCAAGACCGGGATGGCCCGGCAATCGATTACCGGGGCCAACAGGTGATCGCGGCGTGGCGGTATATTCCCTCGATGCAGTGGGGACTGGTTGCGAAAATAGACGCGGCCGAGGCGTATGCCGACGTAACAAGTTTGAGAAATTTGGTGCTCATCATCCTCATCATTGTCTTTGTTCTCACCGGCATAATGTCGTTTTCAATCGCCCAATCCATTTCAGGACCGATCAATGCGCTGGTGAAGGGCGCGGCAATCATCGGCAGCGGCAACCTGGATCACAAAGTCGGGTTGAATCTGAAGGACGAGGTGGGCAGCCTGTCGCGGTCGTTTGACAAAATGACGAACGATTTGAAAACCACGCTCGCCTCGCGCGACGAGCTCAACAGGGAAATAGAAATCCGCAAACATGGGGAAGAAGAACTGCGGCTGCGCACCGAAGAGCTCAAGGCCGGCAATGAGGAGCTTACATTCTTCAACCGCACCATGGCGGACCGCGAAGAGCGCATGATCGAACTGAAAAAGCAGATCAACGATTTATGCAAACAACTGGGCCGGCCGCCGGCGTATGATGTTGATTTCGGGGAGGAACAACAATGATTGCCGAAATCAATTCCAGCAAAGGGCAGGTTTCGAGTGGGGAGGCTCTGCGGCAAAGCGAAGAAGGATACCGCCGCATCATCGAAACGGCAAACGAAGGCATCATGATGGGCGGGCTGGACGGAAGAATTACGTTTGCAAACAAGAAGATGTCGGACATGCTCGGTTATTCCATCGACGAACTGGTCGGCAAAATAGGCCTGGATTTCATGCCCGAGGACCAGAAAGAAAAGGTGATTGCCGCACGAGAGGAACTTACAAAGAAGAACAATATTCAAATTGAAGTTTGCTTCCTTCGCAAAGACGGCTCCCGCCTCTGGGCCATCGGCAGCTACGCACCCATTTTCGACCGCTCCGGCGAACATACCGGCAATCTCGCCATGTATACCGACATCACCGAGCGCAAGAAGACGGAAGAATCGCTGCGCATCAGCGAGGAACGGTATCACAATCTGTTCAGCACGATGGAAGAAGGGTTCTGTATCATCGAGATGATATTTGACAAAGAGGGCAGGCCCGCCGATTACCGTTTCCTTGAAATCAACGTAGCCTTTGAAAAGCAGACCGGGCTGCACGACGCCGAGGGAAAGCTTATGCGCGAGCTTGCCCCGGCCCATGAGGCGTATTGGTTTGAGATTTACGGGAACGTCGCGCTCACGGGCGAGCCGGCGCGTTTTGTCAATGAAGCCAAGGCATTGGACCGCTGGTTCGAGGTATATGCCTATCGCATCGGCAGGCCGGAAGACCGTCACGTCGCAATCGTTTTTAACGATATCAGCGAAAGCAAGCGGGCCGAAGGGGCGCTGCGGGAGAGCGAAGCGAAGTTTTCGACCATGTTCCGTGCGGCGCCCATCGGCATGTCGTTGGCGTCCATACCCGGTGGAACGCTGTACGACGTGAACCAGGCGTGGCTCGACATGACAGGCTTCGCGCGCAAGGACGAGGTTATCGGCAAAACTTCCGTGGCATTGGAACTGATGCCCGAAGCCCGGCAGCGGGAAATCGTTCTCAAGGAATTTCAGAAGAACGGCTACGTACGCAACGTGGAAATGATATTCCGCACCACGTCCGGCATGCTGCGCAACGTACTCGTCAGCATGGACCCGGTTGAGATAAACGGGCGCGGGTTTATTCTTTCCACCAACCAGGACATTACCGAGCGCAAGAAGATCGAGGCCGCGCTCCTCGATGCAATGGCTCAGAAACAAATCGCCCAGTACTCGCGGAACCTTCTTGAAACGTCTCTCGATCCCCTGGTAACGATCTCGGCTGAAGGAAAAATCACCGATGTCAACGAGGCCACCATCAGGGCAACGGGCCTCCCCAAGGAGAGCCTCATTGGCACCGATTTCTCCATTTACTTTACGGAACCAGAAAAGGCGCGTCACGGCTACCGTCTTGTGTTCGAAAAAGGCACGGTACAGGATTATCCCCTTACCATCCGCCACAAGGATCGAACACTAACGGACGTCCTCTACAACGCCGCAGTTTACAAAGACGAAGGCGGCAATGTACTGGGGGTTTTTGCTGCTGCGCGCGATGTGACGGCGCGCAAACGGGCCGAGGAGGAACTTGCGGCGCACCAACGGCGACTGGAGGAGCTGGTCGCGGCGCGCACCGTCGAATTGGAGGCTGCAAACAAAGACCTGCGGGGATCGCGCCGGGCCGCGCTCAACCTGCTCAAAGACGCCATTGAGGCACGCCACGCCGTCGAGCAGGCCGAGGAAGGCCTCCGCCTCGCGGCACAGGACCTTTCGCGCAGCAACAAAGACCTCGAACAGTTCGCCTACGTTGCTTCGCACGACCTCCAGGAACCTCTGCGGGCCGTGGGCGGCTTTATGGGCCTGCTTAAGAACCAATACTACGACAAATTGGACGACCAGGCCCGTGAATACATCGATTTTTCTGTGGACGGCGCGGAACGGATGCAAAGCCTCATTGAAGGCCTTCTTACCTTTTCCCGGGTGGGCACCCGGGGAGGAGAATTCGCGTCGGTAAACCTTCAGGACGCCCTCGATGGGGCGCTTGCGAACCTTAAGGCGCTTGTTGCGGAAAGCAACGCCGTGGTCGAGAGCGATCCGCTTCCTGTTGTGAATGCCGACCCATTGCAGATGGCGCAACTGTTTCAGAACCTCGTGGCCAACGCAATCAAGTTCCACGGCTCGCGGCCTCCCAAGGTACATATCGGCGCGCAGCGGAAGGAACGCGCGTGGGAAATGCACGTGCGCGACAATGGAATCGGCATCGAACCGCAATACTTCGAACGTATATTTATGATATTCCAGCGCCTCCATACGCGCACGCAGTACAAAGGCACCGGCATCGGCCTCAGCGTGTGCAAGAAAATCGTGGAGCGCCATGGAGGAAAAATATGGGTCGAATCCGCTCCCGGTGAGGGATCGACTTTTTACTTCACCATTCCGGACAAAGGAGAAAAGGCATGAGTCCAATCCAGACCCGGCCCATCCAGATCTTGCTGGTCGAAGACAGTCCGAGCGACGCGAAGCTCACCATATCGGCGCTCAAGCTTGCCAAGGTGGCCAACGAGCTGCACCACGTTGAAGACGGCGTGCAGGCAATGGAATTTCTCAGGCGCCAGGGGAAATACGAAAAATCACCGAGACCGGATCTTATCCTGCTCGACCTCAACCTTCCCAGAAAAGACGGGCGGGAGGTGTTGGAAGAGCTTAAAAACGACGACGACTTCACCACCATCCCGGTCATCGTGCTCACCACGTCAAATGCGGAAAAGGACATCATGCGTTCCTATAAGCTCCATTGCAATTGTTATGTCACCAAGCCGGTGAACTTTGACCGCTTCCTCGAATGCGTCCGGTCCATAGAGCATTTCTGGCTGTCGGTGGTTGTCCTTCCCACAAAGGAATAGGGAAATTCCAATGGCGGATGCGCTGGAAATACGAATTCTTCTCGTGGAGGACAGTCCCTCCGACGCCCGGCTCCTGCAACAAAGTCTTAAGGAAGTCCAGGGGGTTCTTTTTTCCGTCACGTGGGTTGAGCGCCTCGCCGATGCCATTGCAAAATTGGGTGAACAACCGTTCGATGTGGGTTTGATCGACCTGACGTTGCCCGACAGTTCTGGCGTTTCAACCTATCAGAAGATCCTGGAAGCGGCGCCTTCGCTTCCCGTAGTCGTTTTGACCGGGGCCGCGGACGAAACGGCCGGCGCGGAAGCAATTCGCCGCGGCGTGCAGGACTATCTTGTCAAAGGCACTACAAGCGGCAAAACCGTGGCGCGCGTCATCCGCTACGCCCTGGAGCGCAAGCAGACCATTACCGCTTTGCACAAACTCAATACCGAACTGGAGCTGCGCATCGGCGAAATACAGGAAGCAAACAAGGCACTTTCCGATTCGCGCAGGGCCGCGATCAATCTCATGGAAGACGCCATTCTGGCCCGCAACGAGGTGCAGAAGGCAAGCGAGGAACTCTCTAAACTCAACCGCACGCTCAAGGCGCTCGGGAGAAGCAGCCAGGCCATGTTGCATGCCGGGAGTGAAAACGAGTACCTCAAAGAAGTGTGCCGGATCGTCGTTGAGGACTGCGGCTACTCCATGGTATGGATCGGGTTTGCCGATAATAACGAGGGACAAACGGTGACGCCCGCGGTTTTTTCAGGGTTCGAGGAAGGATACCTCCAATCCCTCAACATCACGTGGGCCGATACCGAGCGAGGCCGCGGGCCCACCGGCACGGCAATTCGCACTGGTAAAGTATGCAGGTGCAGGAACATGCTCACCGACCCGGCATTTGCGCCTTGGCGCGAACAGGCGACCCGGCGCGGCTATGCCTCTTCCATTGCTTTTCCGCTTGTTTCCCCGGCGCAGCAAAGGCCTCTGGGCGCCATCACCATTTATGCGAAAGAGCCGGACGCCTTTTCAGACCCCGAAACGGAACTCCTCTCCGAGCTGGCAAACGACCTCTTACACGCCATCACCACCCTTCGCATGCGCGCCGCTCTCGACAACTCTACGGAAACGCTCCGGAAGGAACGCAATTTCAGCAATGCGGTTATCCAGACCACCGGCGGCCTCATCGCGGGGTTTGACCCGGAAGGCAGGATACAGATATTCAACCATGCGTGCGAAAAGACCACCGGCTACTCCTTCGATGAGGTGCGGAGCAGGCAGTTCTGGGACTTCCTCCTTGTCAATGAAGAAAGAGAACAGGTGAAGGAGGTGTTTAAGGGGATCGTGGACGGGTCGGTGACCGCGGACGCGGAATTCGAAAACTACTGGGTGGCCAGGGACGGCGAGCGGCGGTTCATCAAATGGGCCAACTCCGCGCTGCGTGACGAAGACGGCAGCGTTTCTCTCGTCCTTGCTACGGGGATCGACATCACCGAGCGGCAAGCCATAGAGGAGCAGCTCCAACTCAAGGCCGTCGAATTGACAAACGCAAACCATGATCTTGAGGCGTTCGCCTATTCCGTGTCGCACGATTTGCGCAATCCCCTGCATTCGATGATGGGCTGCATCGATGTTTTCCGCGACTATTCGCCGAAGCTCGACAGGGATTTTGGAACGGCGTTGGGCCATGTGGAAAATTCGATCCAGAGAATGTCCGACATCATTGCCAACCTCCTCGTGCTGTCGCGCGTGGGGCGGCAGGAGGTGCGCCGCGAACCGGTTGACATAGGCGCGTTGGCTCTGTCGGTTTTCAATGAGCTGGGGAGAGAAAACCCGGACCGCAAGGTCAGGTTCGAAGGTTTGCCCGGCCCCACCCTCAAGGCGGACAACGGCCTTGCACGCTTGCTTATGGAGAACTTGATGCGCAACGCCTGGAAGTTCACGTCCCGCAAGGAGGACGCCGTCATTGAATTCGGCGCGCAGCAGAGAAACGGCCGCTCCGTTCTTTTCGTGCGCGACAACGGCGCGGGGTTCGATATGGCCCATGCACAAAAGATATTCGAACCCTTTGTTCGTCTCCACTCCGACAAGGAATTCAAGGGCACCGGAATCGGGCTGGCCATTGTAAAGAGGATCGTGGACAAGCACGGTGGAACCGTCTGGGCCGAGGGCGAAAAAGACAAGGGTGCAGTCTTCTACTTTGCTCTGGGGTAGCGTGGGTTGTCCCTCCTCAGTAGACAGCCACGATTACCTTCTTTTTGAGAAAACCATCGCATAGCCGGGCATGTCGTTGAGAAGAGCGACCGCTCATGGCACATAAATTGCCGTAATAATTAAACACTAAGATTTGTCTTCCCCGTTTGCCATGAGTAGGCGTCATCCACAGGTTTTCTTTAACAATCCCAAAGGAGGGATCATGGACCAGGAAAAGAATGGTGTGAGCCGCAGGGAGTTTCTGGGCGCTGCAGCCATGGCCGCAACGGTCATGGCTGCGGGTCCGGTGTTCAAGGTTTCGGCCAAGAGCGAGCCCAAAATGGCCATGCCGGACATTTATGTATGCGGTGTGTGCGGGCACGTGGAATTCGGCGCAGCACCGGAGAACTGTCCGGTCTGCCACGCCCCAAAGGAAAAATTTACCGAGAAGAATACATTGTTCGCCGACGCCATGAAGAAATTTCCCGACGCCGGCCCGAGCCACGACCCGGTCATTTCAATCAATAAAGAATCCGCCCTTGTTCCGGAAGTTCCCTGCAAAGAGGTGAGCGTCCGGGTGGGGAAACACATGCACCCCATGGAAGAGGCGCACCATATCAGGTTCATCGATTTCTACATCGACGACAAGTTCATCACGCGTCTTTTTGCCAATCTGAAGCAGTATCCTGCAGTGAGCTACTACACCAATGCGGCGGGATCAAAAGTGCGGATGGTTGAATTCTGCACCGTTCACGGCTACTGGCAGGCCGAGATGGCATTGGCCTGAGGCCTGGGCGGTCTCACACCGTGCCCCATAATGGATGGCGGGACCGCCCTCAGGGCGGCCCCGCCATTGACTTTTATGCGAGCCAAGCCGAAAACGACAATCAGGGCGAATCCGCTCACCGCACGCGGAGTGTCACGGCCGTTTTCCCAAACTGATTTGAAAAGAGCAAGATTCCCATTTTCGGAAGAAATTGTCGGTTTTGAGAATCTTCGGCACTTCCTTTCAACCTGCATAAGAGCATTTGATGTGAAAGCTACAAGGATCGCCTCATTTGCGCTCGTTTGCCCAAAGACGGCAGGCTGTTTTACGGGTGTTCGCGCACGTGCCTGACACGCCCCTCGGAACCTGTTCATGGCATTTCTTTTGCGTTTTATCGCAGCGCAGTGTGGAATACTATGCGGCGTGTTGATAAAGGAGCCCTGCCGGGTCAAAGAAAGAAAAAGGTCATGAACCGCTCTTTGCTGTCATTCAACGTCTGCATAACCGTCGTCACCTGTGCGTTTGGCTACGAGGAATGGAGTGTACCCAATGTTACGGCGCCAACGTTAATCAAGCCTTTCGGGCTCGAAGTGCAGTTCCAACATCAGTTTCTCGGCCGGATTGACGGAAAGGATAAATTCGACCGTTTTTTCGGCATGGGTGATGGGGCGGATGCAAACATCGCCCTTCGCGCGATCGTCTGGTCTACGGCCCAGGTATCTGTCTCCTATGACAACACGCAGACATTCAACCTGTCGACCAACGAATTCACGGTAGGGACCTCGTATGCGGTGACCGTACCGTGGGTTCTTGTGCACATTCAGGCCGACGGGCAGTTCTTCTCGTACTCATCGTATGAGACCTTTCCCGCAGAGCGACGGAACGGTTTCTTTGTACAATGCGCGCTCCAGAACGATCCGCTCTTCGGCCGCGTTGCGGGCCTTGCAGACGTGGGATACGATTTCGACAAGAAGGCATTCGGCCTGGGGCTCGGGCTGGACATCAAGGTCATAGGCGCCCTCGACGTCTATGGCGAATATTTTCCGGTTGTTGACAAGAAGGTCGATCCGCTCCTGCCGGAGCGCACGGTGGTAAACCCGTATTCCCTTGGCGTCAAGATGACCACGGCGGGGCACCAGTTCTTCATTTTCCTGGGCAATGCGGTGGAAATCGGCTCCCGCCACCTGATGCGGGGAGCGCCGGATAACAACCTGAAACTCGGTTTTCAACTCAAGCGGCTTTTCAAGTTTCCCTATCCCTGGTTCTAAACGTCACGCAAAAGGAGGTACTCGATGAAACAGCACACCACACTTATCCGGACATGTGCCGCGGTTCTGGTGATGATCCTTCTTCCTATGGCAAAGAGCGGCTGGGCCGTTACCCATGTTGTCCAGTTTGGAGGAAGCCTCGGGTTTGTCTATTCTCCCAGCGATTTTTCCGCAGTGGTCGGAGACACCGTGGAATGGGAAGGAGATTTCAGCATGCACCCGCTCAGCTCAACGACAATTCCGGCAGGGGCCCAGAGCTGGAACAACACGTCGGGAACGACATTCCTCTATGTCATAAAGGTCAGCGGGACGTATCACTATCAGTGCGACATCCACTACAGCATCGGCATGATTGGTTCCTTTGAGGCAACCGGGTCCGGCGTTAGGGAAGGAAGATCGTTTGGAGCGGCGGGCAAAACGGATTTGATCGCGATAGTGGAATCTGGAAATATTGCAGGGCCGGAGCTTGTCTTTCTCCTCCCTTTTGCCGGACGTGCGAAGATCGAGGTCTTCGACATGCTCGGCAGGCCGGTTGCAACAGTGGCTGACCGGCAATTTGAGGCTGGAATCCACGAAGTGCCGCTCAACGCGCACCAGCGTGCCGCCGGTCTTTATTTTGTAAAGCTAACCATCGGCGGCGTGGAGCGGGTTGTGACCGTTAGGGCGCCGAGCAGGTAACGCTTTCCCGGCGCTGCCCGAAATCAAATTGGATATTGGCGGAGGACTGCCCGCAGTCCTGCTCCGGCAAGCGACGCGGAAATGGTTTCCTTTCGACGGACAATCCTAAGAGGGTTCCCATTTGTGCAAACGACATTATCGATAATGGAAGAAATTGCACGCTCGAGAGTCCCGGGCAGCTGCGTAAGACGTCATAGTTCAGGAACATGGAGGGGCGAAGAACCCCGACCGCTTCATTTATGCCTAAGGCATGTTCCTTGCTTACCTCATAAACAGTTGAGGATTGGTCCAACCCGAGAAAAGGGAAAATTATCATGAGCAAAGCCGATCCAGCCATGATCGAAGCCACCGCATTCATGACGGAAGACTGTTTTCAGAAAATGCTGATCCAGGAACGAAAAAGGACCGAAAGATTTGGTGCGCATTTCAAGCTGCTCCTTATTGACATCGGGTGGATTCTCAACAAAAGGCCTGACGAGAAAGATGCTCTTCTGCAGAACTTTGAACTGGCCCTTGAGTCCTCGGCCCGGGGAATTGATTGGCAGGGGTGGTATCTCCACAACAAACTGCTCGGCATCCTGTGCCCAAGGGCAACCACTACCGACACAAACAGGACCATCGACAGGCTGAGGCTGGAATTTGGGTCCTTTTTGGCGCCCGATGAAGCCGGTTCCTTAAAGATATACTGCTTGTCGAGTCCGGACACCAAGAACGAACAACATGCCAAGGCACCGGCAGTGGCAGTTGACAAACCTCAACCATAAGCGGGGGCATTTTGACCGTAGCTCAGAATAGCACAGATCGATCGGCGATGTCGGGATGCATGCAAGACGAAAACGCAACTGTGGACAAAGAAGATATTCGCGAAAAGAACAATGATGGAGGGGGCGAGGAACCGTTTTTTTACACCCCGCTGTCGCTCGATCTTGTTTCGGCATTCGCCGGGGACCGGCCCCTCACCGAGCACGAAAAGGAATTGGTTGACACAATGCAAAAAGACCGGGGCGGCAAATTCTACTCGGATCTGCTGTATGCCGTGACACACCGTTTCTTCTCTCCTTCCGTCGCAGAAGACCTCTGGAACAGGATTCTTAGGCATAAATACGAAATGTCAAGCATCATGAAGAGGAACATTCGCATTGCGGTCGCCTCTCTCGACTACCTGTCGAACCTCACCTCCGAACTTCCCTCCCCGACGGTGAGTGACGAAAGGTTCATTGCAGACCTTATCCGTCTCTCCGCGCACGACGGCCTTACCGGACTTTTCAATCATTCCAGTTGTTTTCAAAGGACCGACGTGGAATTGAAACGCTATACGCGATATAAAACACCGGTCTCGTTTCTGATGATGGACATTGACAATTTCAAGGAAATCAATGACCGGTTCGGCCATCAGGTGGGGGACAGTGTGCTGATGGCTCTGGGCACCATCATCAAGGAGGAAGCCCGCGAGCCGGACATCTGCTGCCGGTACGGCGGCGACGAGTTTGCGGTGATCATGCCCCTAACCGATGCACGCGAGGCCGGTATCCTCGCGGAAAGATTGAAGGAGAGGATCGCGCAGTCCCAGTTTGACGGAAAAATGCTTACCGTGAGCATCGGCGTGGCCTCGAGCGGAGAAAACGTCCTGACCTCCCGGGAACTTGCTCTCAGGGCGGATGCAGCGTTGTATGAAGCGAAAAGTAAAGGTAAGAATTGCATTGTCATAGATGGAGAACCGGAGGTGATGACAAGGCAGGGAAAGGAGACAGCTCTATGAATATGTTGGATCTTGCTATAGAAATTGAAACCGAAGGGATGAAGTTCTATGCGAAACTGGCGGAACAGACGCCGAACAGGGAAATATTCGGCATTTTCCATTTCTTTCTGATGGAAGAGAAACGTCATCGTGACATATTCGATGCCTGGAAAAAAAATATAGTTGCGCCACCGCTGGAGAACACCCATCTTGCCGGGAAAGCCGGCAAAGTGTTCTGGAGTCTTTCGGAAGGATTCGACAGGGCCGGAGTACCGGCCATAGATCATGAGGACGCATACAAGAAAGCCTTGACTCTTGAAGAAAAAAGCATCTCGTTTTACGGCGACATGCAGAAAGCCGCGGGCGATGAAGAGCAGAAGATGGTTCTTGCGCTCATCATGCAGCAGGAGCGTACGCATGCGACGATCATCAATCAACTGATGGAATTTCAGCGGCATCCGAACGAATGGCTCGAGAACGCGGAATGGAACCATTACGAGGAGTATTGATACTAGCCTGCCTCCCGGGCGGAAACTCTCCTGCATGGAGGTGAGACGTGAACCTGATTGATCAACACTGCACTTCCATTGAAAAGGGCGCTCCGCCGCTTGCCGAGCCCGAGGAGGACAAGTACCTCCGGGAACTTGTGGAATGGCGGCTGGTGCGGGAGGGGCCGCATCGGCTTGCAAAGGAAATCAAGTTCGCCGCATACTTGGACGGTGCAGACTTTGTCGAGAAGGTCGCCTCCCTCTCGGACCAAGAACAGCACCATCCCGACATTCACCTGTATTACAAAAGGGTTGCCATAGAGTTGTACACCCACGCCGTGGGCGGATTGTCAATCAACGATTTCATTCTTGCCTCCAAGATTGACAGAGTGACTCACCAGCTCCAGTCTTCCGGGCAATGAAACGGGATGAGAGCGGCAATGAGCATGAGCTGCACGCCATCGTGCGGTAAAGGTTGTTTCCCATGGCTTTTTCTCTAAAAGATTTTGTTGATATCAATAAGATAGCCGAAGGAGGTATGGGAAACGTCTTTTTGGCGACCCAGGTTTCTTTGGGGAGAAAGGTCGTAATAAAGGAAATGTCCTTGAGCACGCACAAGGACGCCAAACTCGTAAAGAGGTTCGAAAACGAGGCCAAATCTGCGGCCGCGCTCGACCATGAAAATATAATCCAGGTTTTTGACTTCGGCGAGGACAACGGATCGTTTTACATTTCGATGGAATACCTTGACGGATGGGATCTGGAAAAGATAATGCACTGGGATCCGTTCCCGAAGGAAATCGGGATCATGATTTTGGTGAAGGCCCTTAAGGGGCTCGAGTACGCGCACCAGCAGGGCACCGTCCACTGCGATGTGAAACCGGCGAACATTCTGCTGTCGAAGACGGGCAAGGTGAAAGTGGTCGATTTCGGGCTTGCACACGCCGCAGGTTCCAGGGCGGCCGACTTCATGGAATCCACGAGCGTGTATATCACGCCGGGGTATATGCCGCCCGAAGTCGCAAACGGCGGGGAAAGCCAGGGTAGTTCCCCGGACATCTGGTCGGCAGGGGTGGTTGCGTACAAAATTGCGGGCGGACGCCTTCCGTTTGCCGCGGATACTATCCGCACCATGGTTTACTCTATTGTCAATGAGAAGGAAAAAGACATCCAGCAGCTGTGCCCCGCCCTGCCCGACGATTGCGCGGATTACATCCGGGCATGCCTTCAGAAGAACCCGAAGAAGAGGCCGGCGTCTCTTGACGGAATGATTAATGCCTTCGGAAACTATTTGTACGATCTTGGCGTCCGAGACAGCGACAGGATGATCGTCAAATACGTCCAGGACAAGAGCGGCGCGGCCGCCGAGCTTGCCGGGCTTTGCGCCGCCTACCATCTCCGCAAAGGCAAGGTCTATCTTGCTTCTGGCAATCCACGGAAATCCGAAATCCATTTCCGGGAGGCGGAGCGGTTCCGGGGCGTTCTCTTAGAGGACGGGCCCCGGAGTTCGGAGACGAAACGGATGCCCAATGACTGGCGTGAAGTAACATCGTGGAAGACAAACCCGGTTGCGTGGCTCCACATGTTTACGGTGAAAGCCCCGATCTTCAAGGCCGCGATCACTGTTCTCGGAATACTCGGGGTTGTTCTGTCGGGCATGACCTCGATATCCATGGTTGTCCATAAAGACCGTTTCGACCCGGTCCAGACCCGTGCGGTTCCCGCAGGTGATTCTGCAGCGAGGAATCCCTCACGTGGGTTGCAGAAGGATCTATCAAAAAACTCGCTTTCCGAAAGCGGTACATCCGGCAATGAGCTGACCTCGACGAAGCAGTTCGCAAAGAGAAGTAATGAGGCTGCGTATATCGGTGCAGGGGAAACGTCCGTCATACCGAACGCGGGGGCAGGCGCCCGAGGTTCCGTTTACAAACAGCAGGAAAGCCACCCGGGAATTCTGAAATTTACCGTTGATCCCCTTCGGGCACTCGTTTATTTGGACGGCGAAAAGCTTTCTGACAAAGATCTGGCATCGGGGAAACGGGTAAAGTCAGGCAGGCACACTATTGCTGCTGCGGCGACCGGGTACAAATCGTACAGTACAATCATTGCGACCGAGGAGAATACCGTTCAAAATGTGGCGATCTCGCTCAAGCAACTGGAACAAGGTGCGGGGTTCCTCCATGTCTATTGCTATCCATGGGCCGACGTTTATGTCGACGGAGCCGACGAAGGAGCCGCGCCCATGGCGAACCCGCTCATGCTTCCGGAAGGAGACCATGCCGTGGTACTCAAGCGGGAGGGATATAGGCCCTTTTCCGGTACGGTTCATGTAGTGGAGGGAGAAGTGGTCCGGCTCAAAATCCAGCTTGACCAGGAGACGCACGCCGCCGCCATTAATCAGGGAAATGGGTCAGAATGAGAAGATGGCCAGCCGCGGAACTGCATTAATGGTTGAGACGACTTCCGGCGTTGTTCGCGAGGCTCCCTTAAGAGCGAATAACACACAGGCAAATCACACCGGTTATCGAAGGTCTGCCTGCGCGAGAGGTACGTTATTCTGTATCGAGATGCGGGCGGCATCCACCTTTCCCCATACGTTGCACATGAGCACGCCATGGATCACGCCGTCCTTCAGATAGTAGACAATTCCCTTCTCATTTTCTTTCTGCCAATCTGCACGGGTCTCCAGACGGCTGTCGATTCTGCCTACCGCCTCATATCCGAAGTCAAACAGGTCTGAGAAAAAAGTAGGACATGTAGGCGTAAGGCTCCTCGGGCTCCGGCCATGTTTCTTCCCGCGCATTTTCCCTGGTTGAGGGCATTGTCCCAGTGTTCGACCCGCACGGCGGTCATGAACCGCTGTTCCGTGAATTGCGCATTGTCCCCCGCGGCATAAATGTCCGGATGTGAGGTTTGCAAAAAAGAGTTGACGGTGATGCCGTCCCCGACGGCGATGACCGGCGTTTTGCGCCAGCTCGGCCGATGGACTTATTCCAATCCCGGCGATGACGAAGTCGGTATCGAGCGTCTGTCCCTTTCTGGTCTTGATGCGAAAAAGACAGTTGTTTTTTCAATCTCGATGGGCGCATCGTCCGCGAGGACCGTAATCCCGCGGTTCCGATATTCCTCAAGGATGTGCATGCCTAAATAGTCGGGAAAAATCCTCCTGCAGGGATACAATTCGGGAAACACCATCGTCATTCTGAGATTCCTCCGGCAGAGCGCTGCCGCAATCTCGGTTCCTATGAATCCGCCTCCGATAACGACCACGGATTTCCCTTCCTTGACCAAGGGATTCAAATTCAGGTAATCATCAAGAAACCGGTAGTAGATGACTCCATCAAGGTCTCCTCCCGGAATCCGAAGGCGGTTCGGGGAGCCTCCTGTTGCGAGAAGCAGTTTCCTGAAGCGGAATTCCCTGCCATCGCTGTCGGTAACCGATTTTGCAGCCGGGTCCAGGGAAATAACCTTGACGCCTTGCCGCACGTCGATATTCCGACCGGCATAAAAATCTTCCTTCTGGACAAAGATTTCTTCCAGCTTCATCTTGCCGGACCAAAGATCTTTTGTCAATGGAGGACGGTGATAGGGAAGGCAGGGCTCGCTGCCGATAAGAAGCACCGAACCCTTTGTGTCGACCTCACGTATTCCTTGCGCCGCGGAGGCTCCGGCAAGCCCGCCGCCGACAATGACGTAATCGTATTTCTTTCCATTCATGAGGGCAATACCTTCTGAAAATGTTTACTTCGGCGACGGGAGCAACCGTGCTTGTACCGTGATGTTTGTTCCGGCAAGCGCCTTCGACACCGGACATCCGGCCCTGGCGGCCTCGGCTTTTTCGTTGAATGTTGTGTTGCTTATCCCGGGCACTTCTGCTTCCGTCACGAGTTTTATCGAGGTGATTGAGAACCCCTGCCCGTCCTTTTCGATTGCCACTTGCGCAACAGTTCTTATTGTTATGGGCGCAAAACCCGCCTGTTCGAGTATCCCGGCAAATGCCATTGAAAAACAGCCGGCGTGCGCCGCGGCGATTAGTTCCTCAGGGTTTGTCCCGGGTCCGGACTCAAAGCGGGATGAGAAAGAGTAGGAGGCCTTTACCGATCCAGTTCCCGTTTTCAGTTCACCAAAGCCCTTTGTAAGGGTGCCTTCCCATAGTGCTTCACCGGTTCGAATAGGCATATGGTACTCCTTTCCTATATGTCAATGTGATGACGATGAACGTGTTCTTTTTCCCTGGGGATAGAAAAACCCTCGGGGTTCTTCACGTAACGCCGTCCGGCATCGCCCCGTGCCTCAGAAACGTGCCGCTGTGGTATTCTTGAAACGCGGTCCTGAGTTCTTCCAGGCTGTTCATGACGATCGGACCGTACCAGGCGACCGGTTCGCCGATGGGATTACCCGAAACCATCAGGAACCGGACGGACTCGTTTCCCGTGGAAACGGAAATTGCGTCTCCATCACCGAACAGCGCAAGCGATTCGGGACGAAGTGCGGGCTCTCTCGCCATGTCGAAGTAATTGCTGCCCTCAATGTCGATGCGGTATGGGTCCTTGTCATGATCGAAAAAACCGCCGCCTTCTATGACATAGGCAAATGCGGCGCGCCCGCTCTTCACAGGGTGCGAAAACTCGGTCTGGGCAGGAACAAAAATGTCAAGGTACTCCGGCTCGGTCACGATGTCCTTTACAGGACCGGAAACGTTGTTCACGGTGCCGCAGATAATTCTGATCCGCACATTATCATTGAGAGTGACTTCAGGAATCTGACTTCCAAGGATGCCGCGATAGCGGGGTTTCATCATTTTGTGGGAGGCAGGGAGATTGGCCCAGAGTTGGAATCCCCACATGAGGCCGTCGGCAGCGCCTTTCGGCATTTCCTGGTGAATGATTCCGCTCCCGGCTGTCATCCATTGGATATCGCCTGATGAAATCACACCGTTGTTTCCCATGCTGTCCCCGTGCCTGACTTCGCCGTGCAAGACGTAGGTTATCGTCTCTATTCCCCTGTGTGGGTGCCAGGGAAAACCTTTGACATAGTCCTCCGGGTTGCTTGAATGAAAGTCATCCAAGAGGAGAAAGGGGTCTAATTGCGGGACATGGCCATTGCCGAACGCTCTCTTCAGATGCACCCCTGCGCCCTCAAGGGTCGGCTTGCTCCGAATGACTTTTTTCACTTGTCGGAATTTTGGCACAGCAAACCTTTCGGTTGATTGAATGAGAGACACAAAAGTCATGCCAATCAGACCTCACCGGATAAAGTAGTGCGGCATGTGATCGCTATTGTCTATCTGTTCGCAATTCCGGGAATTCCTATCCTTTTTGCGAAAAGAGCGGGAATATGGCATTATTGGCCGAAGAGGACTGTTTGTGATATTCTTCAGCTCACGCCTGTTCGGGAGGAATTGAGGAAAAGGCCGCCTTGGGCATTGAGGTGCGGCACAGGTATTGCAGTTGTCATTCTATTGCATTCAAGATACGGGCCATAGCAGAGCCCTTTGCGTTACCTGTGCGTGCTCCGGTCGGTACGCCCTTGGACATTGACCGCAAAGAAAATGCCGATCGTTTGTTTGCAAGAAGCTTATGAAGCAAAAGTATTTTATCACGTGAGTAGCATAAGGGGAATGATTTTTAGAATCCGGAATATCGCTCTATTCTTCCTTACCATCTTTTCGTGGAGCTAAAAACTTTATGAGAACCCCCAAGCTCCTTCTTGTTGATGATGACGAAGCCGCCTTGTTCGGCTATGAACGGTACCTTGCGAAAAATGGATTTACGACTCACAGCACGGCCAATCTTGCGGATGCAAAAAACGCCGTGGCGGCAAACCATTTCGACGCGATCGTGCTCGATTTGAAATTGCCGGACGGCTATGCGCTCGATTGGCTGCCGGAATTGAAACAGGGACATCCTCACCTTCCGGTCATTGTCATCACCGGAAGCGGCGACATTCCAACTGCGGTAAAGGCCACAAAGAACGGTGCTGAGGACTTTCTTACCAAACCGGTCGAGATGACGGATCTTCTTGCCTCTTTGCAGAAGTCCCTCGAAATCGGCTCACTTCGCAAAATGGCAATTGTTCAGGACCGTCTTGTAAAGCCGGATACTCCGTTTTTCGGGTCCAGCCCGGCTATAGCCGAGGTGATGGAACACTCGGCCGTCGCCGCAGCCAACGATACGGTGGTGCTGATTTTGGGCGAAACGGGCACCGGTAAGGGTGTTCTTGCCAGGTGGATTCACCATCAGAGCGATAGGAAATCGGAGGCATTTGTCGAACTGAATTGTTCCAGCCTGAAAGGAGAGCTTCTGCGGAGCGAGCTGTTCGGCCACGTCAAGGGGGCGTTTACCTCCTCCATCAAAGACAGGGAAGGTCTGATTGAAGTGGCCGACGGAGGGACCTTGTTTCTCGATGAAATCGGGGACATGGATTTGGAGGTTCAAACACAGTTGCTCAAGACCATAGAAGAGAAGTCGTTTAGGAGGATTGGCGAAAACAACCTCAGGAGAAGCGATTTCAGATTGATATGTGCGACAAACCGTGACCTGCTCAAGGAAACGGAAAACGGGAGGTTCAGGAACGATCTGTACTATCGTATTTGCGTTTTCCCCATCCGCTTGCCGGCATTGCGTGAAAGAAAAGAGGACATACCCGGTTTGTGCGAGCAGCTTCTCAAGAGCTTCGATTATACTTTTTTGCCATTGTCAAACAACGTAATTCAACTCCTCACCGATTATGCGTGGCCGGGAAACATACGGGAGCTCAGGAACATGCTCGAAAGGGCCACGCTGCTCGCGAGAGGCCGTGAAATTACCTCTGTCCATTTCCCGGGCCTTGGCGCCGTCCCTGTTGTCAATTCCCGAAGCGGGGATGGATCACCGGTTTTAAATCTTGAGGAAATGGAAAAAACGCACATCAAGAAAGTGCTTGAACATTGCGCAGGGGACAAGTACAAAGCCTGCGAAGTTCTCGGCATTTCCCTTTCATCGCTTTACAGGAAACTTGCCAACATGAGCAGCATATGATGGTGTAGGTTAAAGGCTGTACCCGAACCGTTATTGGCTCTGGCCTGAAACACACGATTCGTCCATGCTAAGGTAATTACAATCATTTGAAAAGCACCTGCATGTTGTTCTTTCTGTCCTGCAATTCGGTAACGCTGACGGAGAGCAGCTCCTTTACCAACGCAAATTCGGTAGTTATCGCTCCGTAGCGTTCCATGAGTTTCATTGCTCTGAAAGAATCATCAGAGAAGAAAATGTTCATTCCTTTCATGGCGTCAGAAAGCAACCTCATTGAATAACCCTTGTGTAAGCCATCCAGCACTGTATGCTTGATGCAGAAGTCCGTTGTCAGGCCTCCGACAAAAATCTCGGCAACCCCCATCTTTTCCAGGACTTCTTGAAACATTGTCTCGTTCGAATCGGTTCCCTGAAATGCGGAAAAACTATCCTCACAGGGGTCCCGGCCTTTGGAAATGATTATTGCCTCGGAAGGCAATTGCAGATCGGGATGGAATTCGGCGCCTCTGGTTTTCTGGAGGCAATGCGACGGCCAGATCCCGCCGTACTTATGGAAATGTCCCGTTTGTTCCGGATGCCAGTCGCGAGATGCAAAAATGGGCAATTGTGAGGATCTGAAAAGTTCTATATAATTATTACAGCGCGGAATGATTTCATCACCCTTTGGCACGGCAAGATTTCCACCCGGACAGAAATCATTCTGGATGTCAACCAGCAGCAGCGCCTGTTTCCCGTCTGGGAGTGCGCCATCAGACTTCCAATCGGTGTTCAACCGGAGCCCCTTTTTTTTGATGTCCGGATCTTTTTTGCCGACCTTCTGTTGGAATGCATGTGTTCAAGAATGAGTTTCCGCCAAAGCAAGCTCTGATTTACAAAAGGCGTTACGCATGGAATGCTGTAACCCGTGATACCTCTCGTGGCGCCGGCGAACTCTGCAATCGATACGAGCGCGATAGAGCTGTTCCTTAAGCGATTGGGGCATGCTCCCGCAGTAGTTGACAAACACGCGAGTTGTCGAAGGACATGTGGAATTGAGAGCGCACGCAAGACATTGCGTCTTTCCATCGCACATCATTCTATTCTCCTCTCATTGGGGGCAACGGTTAGCCTGAGACTGGAATCAGGCTGTTCAGGAATCGTTGTTATAGGGATAAGGCAATAAATGTGCCAGGATGTCGTGTGCCAGGTGCTGTATTTGAAATCGCGGCAGGGGTCACTTTTTTCAAAAATAGAAACCCTGGTTCTCAAGACTGAGAAGGATTCAGTTCAAGTTGATTTTTCTTTGCAAAACAAAACAGGCGCCCCATTGCTGTTCAGCTGAATAGTACTGGCATAGTTGTTGCACCCCTTAGGCAATATTACAGGATTGCTCAAAAATTAGTACGGAAATTTTTCCTACCTTTGAATAGCACAGCCCGCGCATTCCCCGCGACTTGGCGCGGGGTTAGCGGGCGAATATTTATTATTCTATTTCCTTAGCTATGGAAGACCACGCAGTAGAGGCCGCAGACGTGCTTCGACCGCATGGCCAATCCCCGCCACTTGGGGCGGGGTTCTTCAATTGGAGGAATGCATGGAAGGTATTGGTACCCTGAGCAGAAGCATATCCGCTAGGACAATGGCGGAAAGAGAGAACAAAAGTGATTTCCAACTTTGCCGAATATTGACCCTGGCGGCCAGGCGTGCATCAGGGGCTGTCGTCTTCTTTGAAGAAAGAGGAGCCCGAGCGGAGGATGTTGTCAGCAGAGGTTTCTACTCTTACATGGGTGTTAAGAAAGATGCTCAGCGCGTGATAATAGATAAAATTGCCCGGAGCCAGGGAATCGAACTGACTCCGCTCTCTACGCGTCAAAATGTGGATGAACAGCTTGGGGCAATGGAAATTGGCGAGGATTTTGAAAATATTTTTCGAACTGTCCATGAGGTGGCTGCCGACGAGTTGGAATTCTATCTCCATTATGCCACGGTGGAGAAAGACATCCAAATCAATTCGATTCTCCTTATGCTTGCGGACCTTGCCAAGGAGTTTCTGTTTGACGTAAAGATTTGGTATCTCAACCACAAGGAAACTTCTTCCGTGGTGAGGGCCGATTTTTACGAAGCTGTAACTTAGAATTGGCGGACAATCACAGGTTTGATCCAATTTTCTTATTTGAATCCCACAGCGAGCGCATTGTCATTCCATTCCCTGAGGTGTGGAAGTGGCGTTGCGCGGCTGTTATTGCGTCGTTTGCCTTTTCCTCGAAGCTTGCATCGGGGTTAGCGAGCGACTATAAGTATGCCTCTTTCGATAGGGATGGAAGATTTCTTGCAGCTAGCTGCGGGGTTCTTCAATGCAGGCAGGAACGACCGGCTATCGTAATAGCGCGGATAAAAAAATTGGAACACCTATTGCTATTTATATCGGAAGGATCCACAATTTAGAATGATCGGCGTTAATGCCCATTATCGGATTGCGGCAGGAGACAGGGATCACTATTGTTCGAAAATTTCAAGAGAGGAGGATGTGGCTTATGAAAATGAATAAACTTTCGATTCTTGTTCTCATATCTTTCACTTTTCTGGCTTGGCCGGAGCAAAACCAGGCAACACAACCGGTGCCTAAATCGCAAGAGGATAACCCCGTCCTCGTGGAAGGACGCATCGTGTCTGTTGATGTGGATGGAAAGTCAATCGTCTTGAATGCGAAGATCGAAAAGGAAGATACTCTCAGCATCGACAGCACAACAGTCATCAAGCCGGAACAACCGCACACGACGGTAAGGGATCTTGTCCTCAAATCACTTGTTCGCGTACAATATGCCATCAAGGAAGGAAGAAAGGTGGCCACCCATATTATTCCTCAGCAGATATGGCGGGAAAGCCCACCGCCCATTGTGAGAGGTGAAAATGCAATAGTTACCGAGGGTGTGATACAATCCATCAACAACAAGGGTGATGCCATGATCATCAGGGCTGCGGTTGAGCAACAGGACACCTTTGCGATTGACAGCAACGCCATTATAAAAGCGGGCAACAGGGTTTCCACGCTCAACGAAATAAAGAATTATGTATCTGTCAATGTCCACTACACCATGAGAGAGGGCAGGAAGGTAATAAGCAAAATCATTGGAACGGTCAAGAAACCCGTTGGTAAGAAACAGACGGCGGGTCTATGACAAAATGGGATCCGGTTGCAGATGTTTGCGTCACCGTGTTACCGCCGACGAGGCAATAGTTGGCATGCAGACCAATCCGAACGACAGATCTTCCGGAATACGGGGCCAACTCATGACCGAAGCTGAACCGCAAAAAAACGCCGACAGCCGAACCGATTTCGGGGCTGCGAATCCGGTCACCGAGGCAATGGTATTTTCAATCGAAAAGGCGCAACACCGGGACTTTTACCAGTTCTTTTTGTTTCGGTGCCAGCAGTTAAGATCATGTTATGAGAATATGGCACGGATGATCCGGGGCACTGCGCAAAAAAGTTTATTGATGAATATGGCCGGGCGAAAAAGGGAGATGGAACAGAAGCTGCGAATGTCGCTCGGAATGAATGACGCTGAATCCGCGGAGGGAGAAGAATCGGTGCTTTCGCCGTTCGTGCAATACATGCTCAATTGCGATATGAAACCGGTAAACACTATCAATGAGGTTTTCATTTTCATCTCAAAGAAAGAGCAGAAGGAACTGGAATTGTATTCCAGGCGGGCGGACTTTGAAGAGGATTCGGGAATACAAAGACTTTTCATTGAACAGATGCACGCGGTGAGAGAACACCTCAGAGGCTTGGAAGAAGATTTTGCCCATGTAACCTTTGTCGGAGCCTTGTGAACTTGACAGAGCTCTATTGCAGGGGTATACCGCTTCACTGATTATAAAATCGGCAGGTGTACAGGCGATCGGATAAGGCGGGTTCACTGGTGGAAAAACTGGTAATCGTCGGGTCGGGTCCCGCAGGACTGACCGCGGCCCTCTATGCGGCGCGCGCGAATATCGCTCCGCTGCTCGTCGAGGGGGCGCAGAGCGGAGGAATTGCCGGCGGTCAGCTCATGATAGCAAATCATGTGGAAAATTTTCCTGCTTTTCCCAATGGCGTGGAAGGCCCGGAGCTCATACGATTGATGCGGGAACACGTTCAGATGTTCGGCCTGCGCGTCATTGCCGCCGATGTGGTCGAAGCAAACCTGCAGTCGCGGCCTTTTGTTCTCACCTGCTCAAACAAGGAACGCATTGAGACGCATTCTGTCATAATTGCCACCGGCGCTGCAGCCAGACGGTTGCCGTTGGAATCGGAACAAAGATTCTGGGGGAGAGGAGTTTCGGCATGCGCAATATGCGACGGCGCCCTGCCCATCTTCCGGAACAAACTTCTTGCCGTTATCGGAGGGGGAGACACCGCTGCCGAGAGCGCGCTCCATCTCTGCCAATTCGGGTCAAAGGTTTTTATCGTTCATCGAAGGAGCCAGCTCACGGCCAGCAGAATAATGCAACAACGTGTTGCTGGCCATCCCAAGGTCGAGATCCTCTGGAACAAGAGCGTTGTGGAATTCCGCGGTGATGAAGTTCTCTCCAGCGTGCTGCTCAAGGATGAAACAACGGGAAACACGCAAGTTCTGGAAGTAAACGGCGCATTTGAGGCGATCGGTCAGCTTCCGAACACTGCATTTCTTGGAAACCAGGTGAGAATGGAGGAATCCGGGCATGTACGGACCAAGCCGGGAACATCTCTCACCTCGGTTGACGGAGTTTTTGCAGCCGGGGATGTGACGGACAGGAAATACCGGCAGGCAATAACAGCATCAGGCAGCGGGTGCATGGCGGCGACGGATGCGGAGCGGTGGCTCCTTGAAAAAGGCCTCGCCGACTAATGGCTCACCTGCAACCTTGTCGAAGGAATTTACAAAGTGGTTGCGGATTCGTCCGGTTTGTCAGGATGGCCGGCGGGCCAATGCTCTTCAATCTTGCGTCTGATTTCGTCGGCAGGCTGAACTCCTACGATACGGAACAAAGGCTGACCTTTCCAGAACATCATAACCGAAGGGATGCTTGCGATCTGATACCTGACTGCAATGAGCTGCTTCTCGTCCACATTCACTTTTACCGTAATGAGACGACCTGAATATTCTTTGGCAATCTGTTCGATGGTGGGGCTCACAATGCGGCATGGCATGCACCACTCCGCCCAGAAATCCACCAGGACCGGCTTGTCGGAGGTGAATATGAGTTCTTCAAACGATCGCGGAAGATCAGGCATAGCGCTTCCTATTGCTGCAATGTGGTTGATAAACCCAACATAAGGAAAGGTGTATCATGACGGCAACTGTAAATAAGGACCTGTGTGTGGGATGCGAAATGTGCGCTCAGATTTGTCCTTTAGTTTTTTCCATGGGCGACGACGGCTTCGCAACAGCTCTTACCGGACCTGTTCCGGGCGACCAGGAACCACTATGCAGGGAGGCTGCCGAGAGCTGTCCAGTCGATGCAATAACAGTGGTTGACTAATACCACCGTTATTGCGTCGGGATGACAATACAAAACACTCCGGCGTATGAAACGGGGCCGGTTTTCCGCTTTGTCTGATTAGGGAACGAGGATTATCTTTCCATGTGCGCCTTTCTCCATGACCGCTGAATGTGCCGCGGCCGCATCCTTCAAAGGGAATTCCTTTCCGATGACCGGCCTGAGCGTGTTGTTTGACAACCCTGCAATGATGCCGGCATGAATGGACTGGAGGTCTGCCGCTCCCGCGTTGAACAGCGTCATCCCGAGGATCGAGGCATCACGGGCCATCAGGTCGCGAGGATTGATCTCGACGTTCCCCCTGCTGCCGATCACGACGACGCGTCCGTTTTTCGCGAGGACCGCAAGGTCGTTGGCGAGGTTGACGTTTGCGAGCATTTCCAGCACAATGTCCACGCCGCGGTCGCCCGTAACCGATTTTATCCTGTCAAGGTACCCCGACGCGGAATGGTCCAGCACATTGCCCACGCCTTGACCGGCAAGCAGCGCGCGTCCGCGCTCCGATCCGCCGGTGGCGATCACGGCAAGGCCGGCGGCGAGCGAGAGTTGAACCGCGGCGATGCCGACCCCGCCGGTCGCGCCGTGTATAAGAACGCTCTCTCCCGCAACGGCTCGCGCGCGCTGAAACAGGGCGCGGTACGCAGTGCCGTAAGGAACGCCGAGCGCAGCGCCCTGCCGGAAATCAACGTTGTCGGGAAGCCGGTGAAGGTGACGTTCTTCGCATACTGCCTTTTGCGCATAGGTCCCGGTTGTCGAGCCCGAGGTATAGACCCTGTCGCCCGCCTTAAAGGAAGTAACGCCGGCTCCGACCTCTTCGACCGTGCCGGCGGCATCGGCGCCGGGAGTGTAGGGAAGGACAGGTTTCCGCGCGTAGCCTCCGGACCGGATGTAGGCTTCCACGGGGTTGACACCTGCGGCAGCAATCCTGACGAGCACTGTTCCTTCGCTTGGATGAAGGTCGTCGACTTCTTCAAGCTTCATCACCTCGGGCGGGCCGAACTCATGTATTCTAATTGCTTTCATAAAGTGCTCCTGTGTGGTGGATGGTCTGTAATAAATCAGGAAATGATTATCAGGCGTATTTCCCTTTCCGACCTGATGGTAAGAAACGCAAAAGGCGTGCCGTTCTTCGAAACGAAATGTCCCAAATTGCTCTCTCCACTGTTTTACCGGTTAAGAATAGGGGTTTGTCCCGGAATATATTTTCTGTCTAAGAATTTTCCTATGAACACCCCGGAGAATACTAATGATCGATGACCTTTATGCCTTCCTGGCAAAAATCGGTTTTAAGGAACCCCTCCATTCACCGATAACGCACATGCCGATCGGACTTGTTGTCGGCGCGCTGATATTTTTTCTTGTCGCCGTGATTTTCAAACGGAAGAATTTGGTCTTGACGGCGCGGCACGCCTCGATCCTCGCGTTCATTTTCGCGTTTCCCACCATCATGCTCGGTGTGATGGACTGGATTCATTTTTACCATGCCGCGTTGTTTGTGCCCATCATGATCAAGATGACGCTTGCCGGGATCGCGCTCATCGTGCTCGGCACGGGAATCATTCTCGGCTCGGAAATCAAGCTGCACACCATGACCATGACCATTCTTTACGTTATAGCTTTTGTCGCCATGATAGGACTGGGCTATTTTGGGTCTGGCATTATTTACGGACGCGGATTGCAGATTAAGGCGCCAAAATTTTCGGTCGCCGCCGGGGGGCTTCCCGCGGCAAGCGGTCCCACGGATTCCACGGGTCGAAAGCGCTCCGCTGCGGAAACCGGTACGGTGAAACCGGATACCGCCGCGAAACGACACTCGCCGGATTCGCCCGGGACCCGCCAGGATTCGGGGAGATAGCAATATGTCAAGGTCAATAATCATGAACCGGATTACAGAGCATGACATCCGTTGCTGGGCCGCTTGCTCCTTCCTCATCGTTGCAGCAGCTTTCCTTTTTCCGCTGTTTGCGCACGGTGGGCACAGCCACAAACCTGACCTCCCCCAAGGCGCTGCGATGGACTCCATCGCACTTCTGCCCGCTGCTGCGGACACCGCCGTGTCGGGCGCGATGGGCATGGACGAAAAGCCGGGAGCATTGGTCCCGCTCGATATCCCTTTCATCGCCCAGACGGGGGACACGATCCGGCTCCGCGACATCGTGAAGGGGCCGACCATACTTTCCCTTCTCTACTATAAATGCCCGGACGCCTGCAGCATCCTTCTTACCTCCATCGCAAACGTGCTGCGGCCGTTTACCGATAAACCGGAAACAGCGCCGAACGTCGTCACCATCAGCATCGATGAAAAGGAAACGCCGGCGGATGCGTTGAAGGCAAGGACGATCGCGTTCGAGGCGGTACAGAAACCGTATCCCGCACAGCGGTGGCATTTTCTCACGGGCCCGGCGGAAAGCATTAAAAAAGTGACCGCCGCCGTCGGATTCCGCTATGTCAAGAAAGGGGATGAATTCGACCATCCTCTCGGTCTCATCATCCTTTCGCCGCAAGGTAAGGTGACGCGCTACATTCTGGGCACCGATTTCCTTCCCATGGACATCACCATGTCCCTCATGGAAGCGTCAAACGGTACGGTGCAACCGACCATCGCGCGCGTGCTGCGCGCCTGTTTCAGCTATGACCCCAAGAGCCACCGGTTTGTGTTCAATATTCTTCAGGTGAGTGCAACGGTAATTCTTACCCTTCTCGGGATTTTTGTGGCGTATCTGATTGTATCCGGAAAGAAGCGCAAGGCACGGGAACCCCGCCGATGAACGAATCCGCTGTAGACAAACACGACTACGTCCCTTACTTTTTGCACAAAGGGAAATACCCAGGTGTATTGGGCTGGCTTCTAGCCACCGATCACAAGCGCATCGGGCTCTTGTATCTGTTTTGCATCGCCACGTTTTTTTCAACCGCGGTCGTCATCGGCGTGATCATGCGTATCAACATGCTTCCCGGCCACGTCATCCTCACCCCGCAACAATACAATGCTGCGTTTACCCTGCACGGGATCATCATGATTTTCCTTGTAGTGATCCCTGCCGTCCCGACCATTTTCGGAAACTTTTTCCTGCCCATTCTCATCGGCGGCCGCGACATGATTTTTCCCAGGCTCAACCTGTTTACCTGGTATTTGTTCGTGCTCGGCGCGGTGCTCGCCTTGGTTTCGGTGTTCTTCGGCGGTGGAGCGGTCGACACTGGGTGGACGTTTTACGTCCCATTCAGCCTGAAGACAACGGTAGACGTTCCGCTCGCAGTATTTGCGGTTTTCATCTTGGGCATGTCGTCAATCCTCACGGGGATCAATATCGTCACCACGGTGCACCAACTCAGGGCGCCGGGCATGGGGTTCTTCAAGATGCCGCTCTCGGTGTGGGGATTTTATGCCACCGCGTGGGTGCAGATCCTCGCCACGCCGATCATCGGCATCACCATGCTGCTTGTGGTTATGGAGCGGCTGTTCGGCATCGGCGTTTTCGATCCCTCGAAAGGCGGCGACCCGCTTTTGTACCAGCACCTGTTCTGGATCTATTCGCATCCCGCGGTTTACATCATGATACTTCCCGCAATGGGAGTGATCTCCGATATATTCCCCGTGTTTTCGAGGAAGAATATCTACGGGTACAAAATGATCGCTTTTTCGAGCCTTGCCATCGCCAGCGTTGGATCGCTTGTGTGGGGCCACCACATGTATGTGAGCGGTCAGAGCGACACGGCAGGCATCATTTTTTCGTTCCTCACGTTTCTGGTCGCCGTGCCGAGCGCCATCAAGGTGTTCAACTGGCTTGCCACCATGTACAAGGGGTCGATCCAGATAGAGCCGCCGTTTTTGTACGCGCTGTCTTTTGTTTTTCTGTTTTCCATCGGCGGACTTACCGGGCTTTTCCTCGGCGCGTTGTCGCCGAACGTTCAGCTCCACAACACCTATTTTGTGGTCGGCCATTTCCACTATGTCATTTTCGGCGGCATGGGGTTCGGTCTGGCTGCGGCAATTCATTACTGGTTTCCGAAAATGACCGGAAAGATGTACAGCAAGCCCATGGCGGTTGTTGCCTGGCTCATTGTATTTGGGGGGTTCAATATTTTCTATTTCCCGATGTTTATTCTGGGATGGGAGGGAATGCCGCGTCGTTACTACAACTATCTTCCGCAGTTCGCAACCCTTCACCAGGTTGTGAGCATCGGATCGTTTATCACGGTTGCGGGTCTGCTGCTTGTGGCAATCAATCTCGTGCGCGGCCTTGTTGCAGGCACCAAAGCACCGTCCAATCCCTGGGGAGGCGCCACACTCGAATGGACCCTGCCGTCGCCGCCCGGTCACGAGGATTTTGAGGAAATTCCGACGATCACACGGGGGCCCTACGAATTTGACAAAAAAGAGGCCGGCGTATGAACAGCAGGGAAGACCCACATGCGGCCGGGAGGGTTGGCATATGGCTGTTCATTGCTACCGAGATAATCTTGTTCGGCGGATTGTTTCTCCTGTACTCCATGTACCGGCTCAAGAATCCGGCCGGTTTTCACGCAGGGTCACTGGAGCTCAACAGGGCTCTCGGCACGCTCAACACCGTTATCCTCATCACCAGCAGTCTCGCCGTCGCGCTTGGCATTGCGGCGCTTCAGGGCGGCAGACCGGGACAATCGGCCCTGTTTGTTGGAGCCACCATCGCCTGCGCATTCGGTTTCCTTATAGTAAAGACATTTGAATGGACCGCCAAGTTTCATCATGGCCTCTATCCGAACGCCAAGGCGCTGCTGTCACGTTCCAAAGGGGAGAACCTGTTTTTCGGGCTCTATTACATGATGACGGGGCTGCATGCGGTCCATGTCCTCGTGGGCATCGGCGTTTTATCGGTGATGCTCATCCGTGTCGTGCGCGGAACCATAACCCCGGGGAACCCGATTTATCTCGTGAATTCCGGTTTGTATTGGCACTTGGTGGACATTATCTGGATATTCCTGTTTCCGCTCTTTTACCTTATTTCCTAGGGGACGGCATGGACGCAAACGAAGCGCGGGAAATTTGGGACACACCGCCCCATGGGCCGGGAATGCGTATCTACATGGCTGTATGGGGAGCGCTCATCGTGCTTACCGCAACCACCGTGGCGGTGGCCGGTTTCAACCTCCAAAAGATAGCCATCATGGTGTGTCTGAGCATCGCTGCGATAAAGTCAACGCTCGTGTTGTTCTATTTCATGCACCTACGGTACGAACGGAGACTCATCATCAAACTCCTGGTCCCCATTGCAATGGCCACGCTTGCGATCTTTATCGGCCTCACGTTTTCCGACGTCATAACGAGGTAACGGGGAACATCAGCCATGGCCACATCGACAGGTGTTGTTGACGGCGCGCTCATCTACATTCTTGCGCTTTCCGTGCTTCTTCTGTTCCTGATTATTTTCTTTATGATATTTTTCCTGGTCCGCTATCGCACATCGCGCAATCCGGTCCCGTCCGAACTGCCCCAAAGCGCTCTTCTTGAGGTACTGTGGGTGGTTGTACCAACACTTCTCGTTACCACCATGTTCATCTACGGCCTCACGGGTTTTCGGTTTCTCCGGTCGGCGCCCGCCGGTTCTCTTTCGGTAAAGGTGCATGCGCGCCAGTGGTCATGGCTTTTTGAATACGACGACGGCAGGAAAAGCCCGGACCTTATCGTCCCGCTGGGGAGAAACGTCCGGTGCGAGCTTATTTCGGCCGACGTAATCCACGGGTTTTACGTCCCTGCCTTCCGGATTCAGCAGGACGCGGTGCCCGGGCTTAAAACGTTCGTGTGGTTCAACGCCACCACCATGGGGAGCTATTACATCCTTTGCTCGCAGTACTGCGGACGAAAACATTCCGCTATGATTGCCAAGCTTATCGTGGTGCCGCCGGACCAGTTCGAGGCCTGGCGACAAGGCAAGAAGATACAGTTTACCGGCGCGAGTTACATGAACATGCCCGCCGGGGAGCGCCTTCTGTTTGAACGCGGGTGCATTTCGTGCCATTCCATTGAAGGAAACCGCATGATGGGACCCACGTTCAAAGGGCTTTTCGGCTCAACGGTGCTTGTCTCGACCGCAGGCGTGCAGCGGACCATTGTCGCGGATTCCTCCTACATCCATAAGTCAATTGTCGATCCCGGCGCCGATGTGGTCTCAGGGTTCCCGAACACCATGCCGCCGAGCAAAGATATTCTTTCCGAATCGGACATTGCGGAAATCGTTCACTATCTCAAAGGCATTAAGTGATCGCGGGTGCTGGCGCATGACGTGGAAAACCATCCCCTCGCTCTTTCGCGTGAACCTTTCCCTCATTGTGTCATGTTCCACGCTCACGGGGTTTGTCTGCTGCCGGCATGCGATCACGCCCGACGCATTGGCAGTGTTCTTGGGCATCTTCTTTCTGGCGTGCGCGGCATCGACGCTTAACCAATATCAGGAGCGAGAGTTTGATGCTTTGATGGACCGGACCAGGAAGCGTCCTTTGCCGATGCGGCAAGTGGGTGGACGCTCCGTTCTCGTCATAACGGCCCTGACCGGTTGTGCTGGCGTTTCGGTGCTCTACTTCGGTTCATCACCTCTTGCGGCGCTCATGGGCATTGCAACGCTGCTGTGGTACAACGGCGTTTACACACCGCTCAAGCGGAAGACGAGATTTGCCGTGCTCATCGGCGCGCTTACCGGTGCGCTTCCGCCGCTGATCGGGTTTACAGCGGCCGGCGGGCCCATCATGAGTAGTTTCCTGACATTTTCGCTGTTCATGTTTCTGTGGCAGGTTTCGCATGTTCAGGTGCTGCTGGTAAAATACGGGAGGGAATACGAAGGCGCTGGATTCCCTGCCATGGTGCCTTCGACAAATGAGAAGGGCGTCAGGATTTCCGCTTTGGCATGGACCACCGCAACCGTGGTGAGCGCATGTGCATTCCCCGCGGTTCGCGTTGTTTCCGGAATCTTGCCTTCGTTGATGCTTACTGCAGGGAGCGGACTGTTTCTGGCCTATTTCTTCTATGCAGTATTGATGAGGGGAGATCAAAGCCCTGCTTTCACCCGACAGTTCGGGTCGGTCTATGTCTATCAGGGCTTTGTTTTCTTATTGATAATCGGCAGTTCGGTGTTGATCCGGCAGTAAAAAGTTTCCACCGATCTCCACATGATGCCGACAAGCCGTGCGATTAACGCATATCCATCCCTTGCATGGCGTCGCCGCCATCGGCAACTTCAACTTTGAATCCCGCACTTTTTCCGTTCACCTTCACGTTGACGGCATACGATCCCTTCGCCATGGTCACGTTGTTTCCATAATGAGTCGACTGCGCGCCTTTGCCGATGGCCTGCATCACCACCACGGGAACGTTTACGGCCACGATGGAGGTCTTTCCCTTATTGTCAAGTAACCGGAAGCTCATTTCCACGGCCGCATCGGCAATGGCCTTGCCCGTTTTCGCATTGTAAACGTGCACGACAAGGTGATGGTTGGGGCGGGACTCGGCATCGGGCGCCACTGGCGCGGCGCCGCTCATGATGAGCATCCCCTGCGTAACGTGCTTTGCAGCGACCTCGTCCGGGGTGAAAAACGGTTCGGCGGGCAGTACATGCAGCTCTATGCGCAGGCTGTCGACTGTCTTGGTCTTCATGACGTCTGCCGCCGTTGCGCCCGCCGCAAGCATCAGGGAAGCAGCGATTGCCCCTTTCAGAAGCCGATTCAGATGCACCTCCATATACAACCTCCCTCTTTGATTTAAATTGTATCTAACTACTGGTCCGTATCGTCCGCTATCCCGGGAATTTCGAATTGAGAAGGCTGACGCCCATCAAGGCAAGGTACGAAGCGCAACCCAGGGCAACGAGACTTAGGCCGGCAACGATCAAGAGTGTTGACGGTGCAGTAACAGGCAACGCCAGTATTGCCGCGGAAATGCCGCATGAGAACAGGAAAAACACCGAGCCGAAAACCATTTTTCGAACCAGAAGCGGCGTGGTGACGCGGCGGAAACGGATTTTACCGTCCAGCAGGCCGGCGCAAAAAGCAAGGAGCACCGTGAAGGGGAGTACGATTCCAAGGAGCGTGACGGTGCAGACGATCCGTTCGCGGACCGGTCCCTGTGAGACCATTGCGAAAAGCGAAAGAAGCAGCACCGTTGCGGTAAAGGCCTGGGGAAAATGCACGAGCACCGGGTGCATGTCGAGTGAGAGCATGAATTTTCGGAAGGGAGCGATCTTTTCCGAATACGGCTCGAACATCTTGTCGGGCACGCCGCACGCCGGACACTTGCCGTGCAGTTTTCCCTTTTCCATGACAAAGCCGCAGGATTTGCACCTGACCAGTTCTTTCATACTCGTCCTTCCTTTTGAAAAAATAGATCGCGGCCGGCACAACGGCTGCCAGAAATGAGGCCGCGGTTGTGGCGCCTCGAGAAACCAGAAAGAATGCAAAATACGCCGCCACGCTTGCGGCGGGAGATAGGACGGAAAGTTGACATATTCCAAAGGACGTAAAGGAGGATCTTGCCTTCCCTACGTCACTTTGCCTTGAAAACCTCTTTGAGAAATTCCTCCATTGCTTTCCATGAACGTTGCGCTGCAAGCTGGTTGTATGCCGCGCCTTTGCTGTTGACGGTGCCGTTGGCGGGATTTGTAAATCCATGCACCGCGTTTCCGTAATAGACCATCTGCCAGTCCGCGCCCGATTTCCGCATGGATTCCTGGAATGCGAGTACGGTATCCCGAGGCATGGTCGGGTCGTCGGCGCCATGCAGGACAAGGACTTTGGTTTTGATGTTCTTAATGTCCTGTTCCTTCGGTGAAAACAGACCGCCGTGAAACGTCACCACTCCCTTGACGTTTGCGCCTCCATAGGCGAGGTCCAGCACCGCCGAACCGCCAAAGCAGAACCCTATGGCCGCGACGCGGTTCGAGTCCACTTCCGCCCGGCGCATAAGCGCCGACAATCCCGCAAAAGCTCTCTCTCGCATTTGCGGTGTGCCGCGTAACGAATGGGCCAAGGCGCCGGCGACTTTGGGATCGGTGGTGTTCATACCGTTGCCGTACATGTCGGCCGCCAGCGCCACGTATCCCATCTCGGCGAGCTTCTTTGCCTGCGTTTTGGCAAAATCGTTGAGTCCCCACCATTCGTGCACCACGAGCACTCCGGGCCGTTTTCCCTTGACCGCGTCATCATAGGCAAGGAACCCTTTGAATGTCGTTGTGTCAAGCTTGTAGGTGCATTCCTCTGTTTTCATTTTCCCCTCTGCAGAAAGTGAAAGAAGGATGAGTGATACCACCACCAATGTCTTTTTCATTGTGGGTCCTCTTTGGAAAAAGATTGCAAAGCCTACGTGAATGATGTGCTCGAAGGGTACAAATCCCTAGAGAAAGCTAAGATGATGCCAGATTCCCTGAAAGGACAGGTTGGATGCTGAATGCGAAAGCGCACGCATCCGCGGTGCTTGAGGTCAGGGTTTGGCAATTGTAAAAAGGGTAGAGGAAGAGAAGTCGAATTCCTAAAATTGGAAAGAAATTCCTGTTTTTGCGAACAAGGGTTTGGGAAAACGAATCTGCAAGTTATCGCTTCAAGTCCCCGAGTGTTCTCGCATCAGTTATAAAAAAAGCGAGGCTGGAAAACCAATTGCTCTGCCCCAGCCTCACCTTTTTCGCAACCTTTTCAACGGCTGCGAAACCAACCTGTTACATTGTCAGTCAACCTTCACTTCAATCGCTTTAGAAACCGCCTCCCCGGTTTTCTTAAGGAAAAGTTCAAGAACACCGTTCCTGAAATGGGCCTCCACTTTCTTGTCGTCAACATGCGAAGGAAGAGTAAACGACCTGCAGAACCTCCCGAAACTCCTTTCCATATGATAGTAAGACCCCTTCTTGGTCTCCCGCTTGGTTTCCTCTTTCTTGCCGCTGATGGTAAGCGTCCTGTTGTCAACGCTTATCGAAATGTCGTCCTTTTCCAATCCGGGTAGGTCCGCCCTCAGCACAAATGAATCCGGCCGCTCGACAATATCCACGCGCGGCCACATGGTCCCGCTGAAATCACGGTCCCACCTGTCGAAAAAGCTGTCTTCAAAGAAATCCTCGAACATCGGTGCCAGCGATGTTCCCGGCCATTCGTACCTGATAAGTTCTGACATATCAATCACCTCCTCCATATCATCTCCTTTTTATGATATTACGAGGGAAAAGCTGGAGGTATTAACGAAAAAATGTAGAAATTGGCTGAAGAATTTTATTGCATATTTTTGCAAGCATCCGGGTTACGTGGGACGGTTTAGGGGAAAAACCGAAGAATCGAATCGTCCGGGTTGGGGAGTTTTCAGGTCCCCCCCGTGTGACAAATCCCCTCCTGTCCCAGAAACATTCTCAAGAATGAGAAAGTTGCCTCCCTGTGAAAATATTTGAGCGTAGCAGGGCCTTCTTCTTTTGCGGAAATCTATTGGAACGATACTTGCAAAGCTATTTCTTAAAGGAAAGCCCTGGCCTTCGCCGGCCTTGCTGCAATGCTAACGTCCTCTGCCGCAAACAAAGCGCAGGGGGGAGGAACCATATAACTCGCGCAAACGCGCCGCGCTTGCGCCAATCTGGAAAGGAAGGCACCGCGTGAACGAAACCTTGACCGACGAACCTCAAACCGAATCGATCTGCTCCGAGGAATACTTTCATCGCACGCTCGTGCTCGAACGCAAACGCACCGAACGCACGGGAAGGCCCTTCCTGCTTGTGTTTCTTGACGTTGGTGAATTGCTGAGCGATAGGGGTGGGCCCGCGGAAGCGCTGATGGAGACCCTTGCCAGGACTCTGGAGGCAACCACCCGCGACATCGATGTGAAGGGATGGTATCGGCGGAATGCGGTTCTCGGCATCATCTGCACCGAAGTGGCGAGGTCGGCAATGGACCCGGTTGTAGCAAAAATCAAGAAACGACTGGTCGCCGCCTTCGGGTCGGACGGTGTGAGGAGAATAAAAATGCTCCTCATACGTTATCCGGAGCTCGAACAAGGTCCCGGCAACGCCTCCCGGGCTATTCCGATTCCCGAGCTGCGCCCCGAGCGGAAGGGGATGTTCTATTCGTAGACGGGGCCTTTGCATTAATTTCCTGCTGCATTGACAAAACGTTTGTGCCGCCGTCTTCGGCTGTGGCAGTTTAGCCGCTCCGCATGCAAAGAGGGCCCGCGATTTTGTCGGCGGGCCTGCGCCGCCGCTTCAGGAACCATTACCCTTTTCTCCGCCGGAAGATTCCCCCGATTCTTGTCTGAAAGCGGTCAAAATACAAATAGAACACCGGCGTCACGAAAAGCGTGAGGAATTGCGAAAAGAGAAGGCCTCCCACCACGGCAAGCCCGAGGGGCCGTCTCGATTCCGAACCGGCCCCGAGCCCGATGGCGATCGGCAGTGTTCCCATGAGCGCCGACATGGTGGTCATCATGATGGGGCGAAATCGTATGAGGCATGCCTCGTAGATTGCGTCGCGCGGCGGCTTTCCGCGGTCGTGCTGGGCGTGCAGCGCGAAGTCGATCATCATGATGCCGTTCTTCTTGACAAGTCCCACGAGCATGATGATGCCGACAAAGGCATAGATGCTGAGCTCAACGTTGAAGATGAGCAGTGTAATGAGCGCGCCGAACCCTGCGAACGGAAGCGCCGAAAGAATGGTGACGGGGTGGACAAAACTCTCGTACAGGATGCCCAGCACGAGGTAAATAACGAATATGGCAATGATGAGGAGCAGCCCGAGTCCGGCGAACGACGATTGAAAGGCCTGTGCCGTGCCCTGAAAGGTCGTCGTGATGTCGGCAGGAATCATGTCGTGTCCAAGGCTTTGCACCTGACTTACCGCAGTGCCGAGCGCGGTCCCCGGCGCCAGGTTGAACGAAATCGTCACCGACGGAAGCTGTCCGTAGTGGTTGACCGCTGCCGGGCCCGTGTTCTGGGTGATGGAGGCCACCTCGCCGAGCGGCACGAGCCGTCCGGACGACGAATGAACGTACAAGGACGAAAGATTCGCCGGGTCCAGTTGATATTTGGGAAGCAGCTCGAGAATGACCCAGTACTCGTTGTTCGGCGCGTAAATGGTTGAGATTTGCCCCGACGAATAGGCGCCTGCAAGCGCCGATTCGATCTTGGCGGCCGACACGCCGAGCGAGGATGCCTTGTCCCGGTCGATCACCACGTTTACCTGGGGGTTTCGGATGAGAAGGTCGCTGGTTACGTCCTGGAGCCCTTTCATCCGCTGCATCCGTTCCGTCACACCCTGGGCAACCCGGTACAGTTTCCCGATGTCGGAGCCCTGAAGCGTGTACTGGTACTGACTTTGTGAAATGGTCGCTCCGAAGGAGATCGGCGCGGGGTTCTGGAGAAATACCCGTAGTCCGGGGATCTGCGCAAGCTTGGGACGCAATTCCTGAAGCACACGGTCGGCGTCCAGCTTGCGGTGCGAACGCGGGACCAGCCGGATAAAGAGTACCCCCTGGTTGGAGGCAAGGAACCCTCCGACGTTCGACATGAATGCGTCAACGTTTCTGTCCTTCTGGATCACGGCCATTGCCGACAGCTGGTGGCGCTTCATGTCGTCGAAGGAAATTCCCTCCTGCGCCTGCGTGATGCCCACGAGCCGGTCGGTGTCTTCGCTGGGGAAGAACCCCTTTGGTATCTTAACAAACAGGAAGCCGGTGAGTATGAGGACCGCCATCGATCCGACAAGGGTGACCCTCTTGTGCGACAGGGACCACGAAAGCCCCTTGGCGTACGCGTTGCGCAGGGCCGAAAACCACCCCTCGGTGACGGTGTAGAGCCTTCCGTGGCGAACGTCCTGCGGCGCCCGGACAAAGCGGCTGGCAAGCATGGGCGTGAGGGTGAGCGAAACGAACCCGGAAAAGAGAATCGCCGCTGCGATCGTGACCGCGAATTCGTTGAACAGCCTGCCGATGATGCCGCCCATGAAAAGCACGGGAATAAACACGGCCACCAGCGAAAGCGTCATGGACAGAATGGTGAAGCTTATTTCCCGCGAACCGTTGAGCGCCGCTTCGAGCGGCTTCTCCCCGAGCTCCATGTGCCGCACGACGTTTTCGAGCATCACGATGGCGTCGTCGACCACGAAGCCGATCGACAGGGTGAGCGCCATCAGCGACAGGTTGTCGAGCGAGAATCCCAGCCGGTTCATTACCGCAAAGGTGCCGACGACCGACAGGGGGAGCGCGAGAGACGGAATAAGTGTGGCGGACGGGTTTCTGAGGAACGCGAATATAACGAGGACCACAAGCAGCAGCGCGATGAGGAGCGTTCGCTGCACGTCAATCACCGACTGCTTTATCGTCTCGGAGCGGTCGAAGAGTATCTGCATGTCCACGGCGGCAGGGAGCTTGGCGCGAAAGGACGGCAGCAGCGCCTTTACCGCCTGGGTGACCGCCACGGTGTTGGTGCCGGGCTGGCGCTGCACCGCCAGAATGATCCCCCGCTGGTCCACGAACCACGCTGCGGTCTTGTTGTTCTGCACGCCGTCGACCGCGTCGCCCACTTCCTCGAGCCGCACCGGCCTGCCGTTGCGGTAGGCGACGATGATTCCCTTGTAGGCGCCGGCGTTGTAGAGCTGCCCCGTTGCGAGAACGGCGTACGATTTCTTCGATCCGTCAAGCAATCCGGTGGGCAGGTTCACGTTTGCGTCGGTAATGGCGTTCTGCACGTCGTCGATGCCGATGCCCTTGGTCGCGAGCGCGTCGGGATCCACCTGCACCCGCACCGCGTATTTCTGCGCCCCGTAGACCTGCACCTGGGCGACCCCGTTTACCATGGAGATCTGCTCGGCGAGCATGGCCTCTCCGTATTCGTCAAGCGCATACAGGGGGAGCGTTGTGGACCGCAGCGCGAGGTACAATATGGGCTGGTCGGCCGGGTTTACCTTGCGGTACGAGGGCGGGCTCGGCATATTGGGAGGGAGCAGGCGTTGCGCGAGCGAAATTGCCGACTGCACATCCTGCGCCGCTGCGTCGATGTTGCGCTCCAGCGAAAAAAGGATCGTGATCTGAGTTACGCCCGACCGGCTCACCGAGCTCATCGAACTGATTCCCGCAATGGAGGAAAATTGTTGCTCCAGCGGCGTGGCCACCGCAGCGGCCATGGTCTCGGGCGTGGCGCCGGGCAGCGAGGCGATCACGAAAATGGCCGGAAAATCCACTGACGGCAGGTCGCTCACCGGCAGATTACGGTAGGCGATATACCCGAACAGGAGGATGCCGAGCATGACAAGCGTCGTCATGACGGGACGCCGGATAAATATGCTTGACAGGTTCATACATCACTCCCCGAACGATCATGGGTAATTTCTGTTGTCAAGAAGTCCACTCGCACCGTTTCAAATCGCCAGTGTCCCTATTTGTTCTTTGCCGCGGCAGTCGCCACGGCTGTCCGGATGTTGACTTTTGATCCCTGCCGGATTCCCAATTGTCCGTCGGTGATCACCCGTTCTCCGGTGGCAACGCCTTTTTCGATGGCGACCCACCGGTCGAACGACGGCCCTTTCACCACCGGACGAAAGACTGCCGTGTCGCCGGGCGCCACGATGTACACATAGTCCCCCTCCTGCGACGATTGGATCGCGGCCGCAGGTACCACAGTCGCGTTGTGCAGGGTGGCGAGCACGAGGCCCGTCCGCACGAACTGGCCCGGCCACAGGGTCCTGTCGCGGTTTTCGAAGGTGGCCTTGAGCAGTAACGTTCCTGTGGCCGGGTCCACCTGATTGTCGACGAACGTGAGCGTTCCGTAGAACATGCGCGCCGAATCCGGAGGAATGCATGCCCAAACTCTGAGGCTCGCCTCGCGTTTGCGTGCGCGCACTTCACCGAGGCTGCTCTCCGGCACGGTGAACTGGACGTTGATGGGCGATATCTGGTTGATGGTCACCAGCGGCGAGGGTGCATTGGCGACGACAAGGTTTCCCTCCTTGACAAGTACCGGTCCGGTTCTGCCTTCGATGGGTGACCGGATGGTGCAGTAGTCAAGGTTGAGGCGCGCGTTCTGAACCATTGCCGAATCGGCCTCGACCATCGCCTTCGCCTCGGCTGCGGACGACACCGCTGCGTCGTAAGCCTGCTTGGTAACGTAGTCTTTCTCAACCAGGCCGGCGTAGCGCGCAACGTCGGCGTTTGCATTAGATAAGGCGGCCATGTCGCGGGCGAGGTTCGCCTGCGCCTGCGAAAGAGCGGCCCGGAAAGGCGCCGGGTCGATCTGAAACAACAGCTTGTCTTTGGAGACGTTTTCTCCTTCTGTAAAGTCTACCCTGAGGAGCTGGCCGCCCACCCGGGCGGTAATCGAAACACTGTTGATCGGTTCCACGGTTCCGGTTTGCCGCAGTTCAACGGGGACGTCCATGGCAGCAGCGGCCTCGGCCAAGACGGGCGCAGCAAACGCGGCCGCCTGGCCGGGGCCCTTCTTTGCGCAGTTCAGCGTGCCGAGGACCACAACCAGAATGGCAAGCCCGGTGAACAGTTCGTTTTTCGCCGAATGATGCATGACTGCCCTGTCCTTTCCGTATTATCGTGTCGGAATTGCCGTGGAACTCTGTGCACCTGCCTCAAGCACCCCCATGTCATGGGAGAGTTGCGCAAGGGCGAGCCACCAGTTCGCATGCGCCTGGATCTGCTGGGCCCTGGCGCTTTCAAGCGCGGCCTGCGCCGTAAGCAGGTCAAGAATGCTGCCGACGCCCGATTTGTACCTTCCCAGGGCGACATCGTGGTTTTCGGAGGCACTGGTAAGAAGATCCGCGCTTGTTCGCACCATCTGGTCCGCTGTCTCCAGATTGTAAAAACTTGTCCAGACCTGCAGGGTCACCAGATCCTTGACATTTTGCGCATTGGCGCGCGCGGCATCGGCTTGCGCGGCCGCGGCAAGCCGATCGAAGTGATGCGAGAATCCCGAAAAGATCGGAACATTGACGGTGATTCCCGCGTCATAGGTGGTGCTCCCGTTCGACACGTTGGTGATATACGCCCTGCCCACGCCTGCGCTCGCGGCCACCGATGGAAACCCCTGGGTACGCACGCTCGACGCGTGCGCGTCGGCCTCCAGCGCCGCGGCCCGGGCGCCCGCCAGATCGGGCCGTTCCTGCAAAGCAACTTCGAGGCACTTCTGAATCGAATCCTTCCGCGTCTCCGCCGGCGGAGTTCCCACCGGCAGTTCCACATCGAACGAGATGGTCGCGGCCAGCCCCATTGCGGTGGCCAGGCTCCCGCGCGTCGTTGCAATTTGTCCGCGCAGGGACTCCAGCGTCAGTGTCGACTGGGAGAGCGCGGTTTTTGCCTGGAGAACGTCGGCGATGGTGGAGAGGCCCGCCGCATGACGGTCGTTGGTCGCGCTCACGTTCGTTGCCGCCTCGTCAACCGCCGACTGCTCTGCAGCCAGAAGGCCCTTTGCGGCAAAGTAATTGTAGTAGGCCTGTTCCACTTGCAGAATGACGTTCTGAATCGTTGCATTGTGGGAAAAGTCCGCTGCAAACAACGCCTCACGGGATTCCCGCACCGAGGCGCTTCTCCCCCCGAAGTCGAACACGAGCCATGAAAGCGACGCGGTTGCGGAATAGGACCACGCCCCCTTGGCGAACGCGGGCCCAAGGGAGGGATTTTGCTCGTTGCCGCCAAAGGCGGTTCCGCTGATGTCCGGATAGTACGATCCCGCCCTGCTTCCGTACGATGCGGCCGCCGCACGAGCCAGCGACCATGCCTGGCGCGTCTGTTTGTTATTGAGGAGGGCGATGTTTACAATGTCCGCAAGAGCAAGGCTGTTGATGTTATTGAGCAGTGTCCGAGGAATTCCGGAAACATCTCCGCGGGATGCCGTGTCCTTCGCACGCAGAGAATTCTGGTCCTGGATGGCTTGCTTCGGCGGAGTCCACGCGGTCTCGGGGTGGGGGGAAGCTCCCGATACCCCGTATACCCTCGTAAGGTCGTGAGTGCATCCGATAAAGGGGACAGCCACGGCGAAAAGCAATCGAATGAGTGTTCTGGATACCGGACTTTTTCGCCGCCGTATCTGCCTTGAAGCATTCGTCATGCCTTGACATACGGGGAGCATTTTCGAGCTTTCATCCATGGAAATTTCCTGCCAAACAGCAATAACCAAATAGAGGTTTATTGATCTTATCGCGACAATCACTGGCATAAAGAAAAGCAATTTCGATGCCGTGGCATAAACCTCATGCTCACTAACGGTATGATCTTCCGCAAATTTGAAGAACAAACCTTCTCTATATTGAGGTGTCGTTTCGATACAAATTCCTTTCTCAGGATTGCAAAAAATTTTGTCAAATCCGTAATGGGACAGGGATTCTTACCCGAACTTTCCAAAGAACCCTTCGCATTAGCATGCTGTTTGATGGCATAAATGTTGCAATCTCATCCATTGTTTGAAAACAGCGATTCACCATCATGGCGAGGAGGTGTGGTATGAATAGAAATAAGAAAACGATTTTGGTCGCCGGCGCGACTGGAAAACAGGGCGGCGCGGTTGCGCGCCATTTGCTGAGCAATGGCTGGGCGGTTCGTGCACTTACACGGAATCCAGAGAGTAATTCGGCGAAAGTCATGGGGAAACTCGGGGCCGAAATCATCAAAGCGGACCTGAATGATCTGTCTTCGCTGGACAGGGCGGTTATGGGGGTATACGGGGTTTTCAGCGTCCAGACTTTCATGGGTCATGGTCCCGAGGGCGAAACGCAGCAGGGAATAAACCTTGCAGATGCTTCAAAGAGTGCAAAGGTGAGCCATTTCGTCTACAGCAGCGTCGGAAGCGCAAACCGCAGCACCGGTATTCCTCATTTTGAAAGCAAGTGGGAGGTGGAACAGTACCTAAGGAACACCGGGTTGGAAACCACCATCTTCCGTCCGGTTTACTTTATGGAAAATCTCATGGTGCCGGATTCGCGCCAAAGCATCCTGAACGGAACACTGGCAATGGGAATTGCCCCGGAAAAGCGGCTTCAGATGATCGCCGTGGACGATATCGGTGAATTCGTCTCCCGTGCCTTCGATTCGCCGGAAGACTATCTCGGCAAGGAAATAGACCTTGCCGGCGATGAGTTGAGTGGTCCGGAGATGGCGAACGAGTTCGGCGAGGTGCTTGGCAGCCATGTCGCTTACGTCCAGACACCCATTGAGCAGATCCGTGCATTCAGCGAAGAATGGGCGATCATGACGGAGTGGTTCAACACAACGGGGTATAGCGCAGACATCGCGTTTCTGCGCAAAATCCATCCCGGATTGAAAACGCTGAAGGACTGGATCAAAAAGACCGGCTGGCTCGAATTGGCGGCTGAGGCGGCGCACGCGCGTTAGAGAAACGGATTAGGGAAATCGGTCGTCCCGCGGGTCAGGCGCCTGTGGATGTCCATTATGTCAATAACGTGGGAACAGAATAGAATAATCATTTCTGGAGGTAAACCATGGGCGCTGGGAAACGAAGCAGGCCCGAAAAGGGCAGGGTCGCTGGATTGTTAAGGAAGCTTGTTGGAAAGGGAAATGGCGGGAAGAATTCTCGCGATGCCGATTCCATCTCGCCGAAAAAACATTCTTCCTTGACAAAAAAACGTGAAACCGCGCTATCTATTTCGGATCCCGGAAAGCGGAAGACGGGCATGGAACCTCTCCCGCCTTCCGGGCTTCGTACTCCTCCCGTTTCGGGCCCAAAATATTTCCTTCATTCCGACATCCCGGACGAATATAACGAAACCTACATGCGCGCGCTGCCGAGGGACCCGGAATGGATTTTTGTCTATTGGGAAATAAACGAGAACAGGAAGAATGACCTTATTCGAAAAATGGGACATGCCGAATACGAATCGTCTAAGGCCGTTCTGCGGCTTATCGATGTCACCGGACATGACTACAACGGTTCCAATCCACGGCAATACGTTGACATGGAAATAGACAGATTCGCCACCACCTGGTACATCCGTGTACAGGAATACGGGAAAACTTACGTATTGGAATACGGGTTCCTCACGTGGAGCGGCAAGTTCCTACCCGCAGTCCGTTCGAACTTCGTCAATGTTCCGCGGTTCGGCCTGAGCCCTGCCATAGATGCGAAATGGTATTCGGACCGCACCAACGAATTGACCTCCCTGACCTCGTGGGGCAGCGGAAGAACCTTGGGGGCAAGCGAAAAAAGATTCGGCGACATCGGGCGGATTGCGGGAGAGGTGGGGGAGTTGCTCAATCTTTCAGCGGGGTCGGGGTCCGGAATGTTCGGATTGCAGGGCAACGGGATCCGATAGTCACTTGTAATTTACCACAGCCATTTCAACCGAGGCCGTTCATGCAAAAATGGAAATGTATGGTTTGCGACTACAAATATGATCCGGGGAAAGGCGACCCTGATAATGGCGTGGCCCCCGGAACGACATTCGAGGATATCCCCGATTCATGGGTTTGTCCCGAATGTGGCGCATCTAAAGACCAATTCATTCAAATTTGAAACAGCTCTGCAAAAGGATAACCGGAAAGCTTAGAAAGGAAAAATACCGATGCAGCCAAGAGGTTCATTGATGATTGAGCATCGTCTCATCGAGCGAATGATTTCATTGATTGATTAAATTAAAATGCCTTTGGGAGCCTCGCGGGGTGCGGCGTTGGTGGGCCCGTGGCAAGACCGGAACAACCTCACCCCCGGCTATTGCGCCCTTCCTGTTGGGCGCGCCGGCTCTCCGGCACGGAGAGGGTGAAAATTTGGAATTAGATAAACATAAGCGCGCACTCTTGGAACGGCAGTTGTGAAGCAAGGATTTTGTATTCCTTCAAGCCCACAGAATTCTGGGATTTCACGATCAAGGACCGCGGCACTCTGCGCCGATTGATCCTCCGAAGAAATTGGTAATAACCGCTGCCAAGATTACTGCAAGTCCGTGCCTCGCCCCGGGGCAAAGCAGGAATGCTGGGAAAAGAATTGAGCGTCTGTAAAGAAAGGCTCACAAGAAAGAAAATCCCTATCAGTTAACCGCGGGCTTTGGACATATTCAAGGCTGCAGCGGCCCTGATGAGGGCAATTAGAGCCTTTTCGTTGAGCTTGTCACCTTCGTGGAAGTCGATGGCGCGCCTTACCGTCCCATCCTGCGTGAACAGGCCGTCGGGGTCCTTTAAGGAAGCGCCTTTGGCAAAGGTCATCTTCACATGATCTTTGTACGTCTCGCCGGTGCAGATCATCCCGTTGTGGGACCAGACCGGAGTCCCTCTCCACTTCCATTCCTCGGCCACTTCCGGGTCTGCTTCCTTGATCAGGGCGCGGAGCCTCGAGAGCATCTCGCCCCTCCAGTCGCCCAGTTCCTCAATTCGCTCGTCGATGAGTCGGGAAGGGGTTTTTGTTCCTTTAGCGGGCTGCGCTTTTCCCATAGAAACCTCCTTCGGATATGATTGCCTCAAGAAAATCAGGATTCTGCTGGTTAACGAACACCTGCGATGAAAAAAGCGCAGATATCGGATACAACCATCACAATTGCCGAAAACAGGTGGACATTCGGAAATGCCTTTCCTGCTCTTGTGGAAGCCAACATGATGATTCCAGTAACCAGTTGCGTCAGAATCCCAAAACCAATCAAAGCGACCGGTATCCAGATTATCTTTGTTGCATTCATCGTGAAAAGCCCATACAGTATGAAACCAAATCCTACGGCGAACCATAAAGCGAAAAACAGGTGAATGACGAGTTTCAGCTTACCATAGGGTTTTTTCGTCCTGTCAAGCAGAATTCCGAATATCCCAGCCGTCAATATCAGAATTCCTTCAGCCACAAAGGGCAACTGCGTAGGATTCATGAAAAACTCCTCCATCCTTTAGAATCGCTATTGGACGAGCCACGTCATCTTCTCATGACAAAGGCACAAAATTCGTGCCAATTCTTCTGCGTTAGTCTGTCGGATTTGGCGCTCGTATAATAGGTTGGTTCCGCCATCGACAGGTTTCTGTTGCCGGGTTTTGGACGTTCGCAATTCCGGGAATCTATATCCTTTTTGCAAAGAATACGGGCGTAGCCGAACCTCCAACAGCGCCGAGATGTTCGCTTCGCCGGGGACGGTGGAGATATTCGGTAACGCCATCTTCATTGTGCTGCCCCAGACGGAGTAGTCTCCTCGGACCTTCCCATTTGTTTAAGCCAGCGATAGTGTGACGCCAAGCCCTTTACAAACGATTTGTGGGCCGTGTACGGCACCCCGAATTCCCGGCACGTTTCCTGCACGATCCCGGCAATTGATGGATAATTGATATGGCAGATCCTGGGAAACAAATGGTGTTCGAGGCGGAAGTTGAGTCCCCAGTCCTGACAAAAAAGCCCATCTCATTTACGATATCAAGTTCAGCCATTCCTATTATTCCCAATCCTGAGAAAAACATTCTCGATTTTGATAATATCGAGTTGTCCCAAGCATCCTTTCGAAGAACTTATTCGCAGAAGGAGTAAAAACGCAAGGCGGGGATGATCATGGCCTTTGTTTTGATAGGCAAGATTCTTGCGTTTATCATGACCATCTTACTTTGGAGCACAGGCGAAATGAATTACCGCATTGAAAAAGATTCGATGGGCGAGGTGAATGTCCGGGAGGATTGCTATTGGGGCGCGCAGACCGAACGTTCGCTTGTTTTTTTCAATATCGGGATTGAGAAAATGCCCCGCGAAATAATCAGGGCCTACGCTATCCTCAAGAAAGCCTGCGCATCAGTCAACAAAGACCTGGGGCTGCTTGCTCCGCAAAAGGCTGAGGCGATAATAAGGGCGGCCGAAGAGATCATCGACGGAAAACTTGACGGCCAGTTTCCCCTGAGCGTCTGGCAGACCGGCAGCGGGACCCATACCAACATGAACGTTAACGAGGTGATTGCCAACCGGGCCATCGAACTGATGGGCGGCGTCAAGGGGAGCAAGAATCCGGTCCATCCGAATGACGACGTGAACATGTCGCAATCGTCAAACGATACGTTCCCCAGCGTGATGCACATCGCGGCCGTCACCATGATAAGAGAGAGGCTCCTTCCGGATTTGGCCCGTCTGGGGGCCACGCTCGAAATAAAGAGCCTCGCTTTTGCTTCCATTGTCAAGATAGGCCGTACCCATCTGATGGATGCGGTACCGTTGACCTTGGGGCAAGAGTTTTCCGGTTACGCAACGCAGGTGCGGTACGGGTTCGAGCGGGTCGAACAATGCTTATCGAGGCTGTACCGGCTCGCCATAGGAGGGACTGCGGTCGGGACCGGACTCAATGCCCACCCCGAGTTCGGCGAAAGGGCCGCGAAAAAAATTGCGGAACAGACCGGCTGGCCCTTTACCACGGCGGAAAACAGGTTCGAGGCCATCGCCGCAAACGACGCGATCGTTGAAACAAGCGGGGCGCTTAAGACGGTTGCGGTTTCGCTGATGAAGATCGCCAACGACATCCGGTTGCTCGCATCGGGCCCCCGGAGCGGCATTGGCGAGATCGTCCTGCCCGCCAACGAACCGGGCAGTTCCATCATGCCCGGCAAGGTCAATCCCACGCAGGCGGAGGTGCTCGCCATGATCGCCGCACAGGTGATGGGCAACGATACGACCATCGCCGTTGCCGGCGCATCGGGCAGCTTCGAGCTTAATGTTTTCAAGACGGTCATCATCTACAACCTGCTTCAGTCAATCAGGCTGCTTTCGGACGGTTGTAAGAGTTTCAATGATCACTGCGCCGTCGGCATTGCGGCCGACGAAGCCGTCATCGCGCGCCACGTCGCCGATTCGCTGATGCTGGTGACGGCTCTCAACCCGCATATCGGCTACGATAAAGCAGCGCAGATCGCCAAAAAAGCGTATGCCGACAAGTCCAGTCTCAAGGAAGCGGCCGTAACGCTTGGCATATTGACGGAAGAGGAATTCGACAAGTATGTCCGGCCGGCCGACATGACCGGCAGAGCATGATACCGAAAGGCGCTTATGAACAACACGATCACGGAAAAATTATTGCGGTCCCATCTTGTCGAAGGCACGCCTGCCGCCGGAAAAGAGATCGGCCTGCGCATCGACCAGACACTCACGCAGGACGCGACCGGCACCATGGTCTTCCTCGAATTCGAATCCATGGGATTACCGCGCGTCAAGGTCGAATGCGCGGTGAGCTACGTAGACCACAACATCATCCAGACCGATTCCCGCAACGCCGACGACCACCGGTTCCTCCAGTCCTGTGCGGCGAAATTCGGCGTCATCTACTCCGGTCCCGGCAACGGCGTATCGCACCATGTCCACCGCCAGCGGTTCGGAACCCCGGGACAAACGCTTCTCGGTTCCGATAGCCATTCGACAACCGGCGGTTGCCTCGGCATGTTGGCCATGGGTGCCGGTGGCATCGAAGTCGCGTTGGCAATGGCCGGAAAACCATACCATATCGTGACGCCGGGCGTGTGGGGGATCTACGTTGAAGGAGCGCTATCGCCGTTTGTCTCCGGCAAAGACGTTATCCTCGAGCTGCTGCGGCGCTACACCTGCAAAGGCGGGCTGGGAAAAGTGATCGAGTTCTTCGGCCCCGGCGTGCCGAACCTTGACATGAGCGCACGGGCCACCATCGCCAACATGTCGGTTGACATGGGGTGCACGGCCGCGGTCTTTCCGTCGGACCATATCACCAGGGAATATCTTGCACGCAACAACCGCGAAAGCGTCTGGAAAGAACTTTCCGCCGGCCCGGATGCGCAGTGGGACGAGGTGACGAAAATCGACTTGAACAGCATCGAGCCCATGGTCGCCTGCCCGTCCAATCCGGACAATGTCAAACGAGCGGCGGATCTTGGCGACGTCGAGGTCCAGCAGGTCATTCTCGGCTCGTCGTGCAACGGGAGCTATCGCGATTTCATGATCGCCTCGAAGATCGTCGAGGGAAAAATGAAACATCCGGATGTGGATTTCGAGATAAACACCGGCAGCCGCCAGACGCTTGTCAATGTGATGATGATGGGCGGCACCCGCGCCTTTATCGAAGCTGGCGCCCGCATCCACGAGCCGGGTTGCCTGGGTTGCATCGGCATGGGCCAGGCGCCCGCCACCGGAACCGTTTCGCTCCGGACATTTCCCAGGAATTTCAAAGGCAGGAGCGGGACCAAGGACGATCTGGTTTACCTGTGCTCACCCGAGACCGCTGCCGCTTCCGCCTTGACAGGAAAGATAACCGACCCGCGCACGCTCGGTCGAGCGTATCCAGCCATCCAGTACCCGGAAAAATATTTCTTCAAACCCGAATGGTTCATTGCGCCGCCGAAGGACGGCAGCAACGTTGAAATCATTCGTGGTCCCAACATCAAACCCTTTCCCCGGTTTGATGCAATGCCGGAGACGCTTTCCGGGGAAGTGCTCATCAAGGTGGGCGATAATATAAGCACCGACATCATCATGCCCGCGGGCAACCGCGTGCTGCCGCTGCGGAGCAATATTCCCGCGATCAGCGAATTTGTTTTTGAGGCGCTTGATCCCGCTTTTGCCCAGCGCGCCCGGGAAAAAAGCGGGGGGATCGTGATCGGCGGCGAAAACTACGGCCAGGGTTCATCGCGCGAACACGCCGCCCTGGCGCCGCGGTATCTCGGCGTAATCGCCAAAATCGCCAAGAGCTTTGCGCGCATCCACAAGGCAAACCTTATCAATTTCGGCATCGTACCGCTTGTGTTCAAGGACCGGAAGGACTATGATTTCTTCAGGCAGGGCGACAGGGTCGTTCTTGCGGGCGTCAAGCAGGCGATCGCAAGCGGCGCGGCTGAAATCGTCGCGCAGGTCGGCGGAAGAAACATCGCGACCATACTTGACGTATCGGAACGACAGCGGAAGGTATTGCTGAGCGGTGGCATTCTCAACGTGGCGGGAACATGAGCTACGCGGCACTCAATACTACGACCGTCGCCGCGGTTCACGAATTCGATTCGGTGATCATAGGCGCAGGCGGTGCGGGATTGTACGCAGCCCTGGAGAGCAGCCATGCACCGGGGAAAACAGCCGTGGTTTCGAAGCTCCACGCCCTGCGCAGCCACACCGGAACTGCCCAGGGCGGGATAGCGGCCGCACTCGGCAACGTGGAAGAAGATAAGCCTGAATGGCACGCCTTCGACACGATTAAGGGCGGGGATTATCTCGTGGACCAGAACGCGGCTTTCATCCTGGCGGAAGAAGCGGTCGGCGCGGTTTACGATCTGGAAAACAGGGGCCTGCCGTTCAACCGTACCGCGGACGGCCGCATCGACCAGCGGCGGTTCGGCGGGCACACCCGCAATTTCGGCGAGGCTCCGGTGTGCCGCGCGTGCTATTCCGCGGACCGCACCGGCCACATGATCCTGCAGACGCTGTACCAGCAGTGCGTCAAGAACGACGTCGCTTTCTTCAACGAGTTCCAACTTGTCGATGTGATCCTTGACAATAGAAAATGCGGCGGCATTATCGTACTCGAGCTTGCCACCGGCCTCCTTCATGTGATGCGTGCAAGGGCGGTGCTTGTCGCGACGGGTGGTTTCGGCCGCATGTTCGGGACCACCTCCAACGCCCATGCCAATACGGGCGACGGCCCCGCGGTGCTGGCCCGGCGCGGCGTTCCTCTCGAAGACATGGAGTTTTTCCAGTTTCACCCCACCGGCATCCGCAACATGGGAATACTCATCACCGAGGCGGTCCGAGGGGAAGGCGGGGTCCTGCGCAACGGCAAAGGCGAGCGGTTCATGGACGTAACCATTAATGCGGACATTCCCAACGACCGCTTTGTCTGGTCGCCGCCGCCGGACTGGAAACAGTGGCGCATGCCGGACATCGAGGAAGGTCTGCTCAAACCGGGCACTGCGGCGCCTGACTTCGAGCTGGCGTCGTCTGCAGGCGGCAAGCTCAAACTCTCCAATTTCCGCGGCCAAATTGTCTGGCTCAACAAATGGCGCTGTGGCTGACCCGAGTGCCGCAAGGAGACAAGGAGTCTCCAGGATCTCTATCTGAAGTATAAAACGAAGGGGGTGATCGTCCTGGGCCTCAACACCGCCGACAACCGCAAGATCGCGCTGGATTACTTGAAGGCCAACGACGTCACCTTCCCCAACATCCTCGAGGCCTCCAACGCGGCCAATCGGGCCGTGATGCAATACGAAACGTTGGGTGGGATGAGCGCGGTGCCGATGACCTATGTTATTGGCCGCGACGGCAAGATCGTGGACGCCTGGTACGGCTACGAAGAGGCCCATACCCAACAAGCCCTGAAGAAACTGGGCTTGTAGTGCCTAGGAAAGAGCTGCCGGTATGGTTGTGCTGCGAATTAGGGGACTAACCCTGCTTTATCATACCGCCGCGCGCCCGATGGCTTTTGCGGTCCTCGCGCTCGCTTACCTCAGCGCGGCCGTCACTGGCGCCGCCGGCGACACGCGCAAGCCCAACGTGCTCTTCATTGCGGTGGATGATCTCAACACGCGAATCGGCTGCTATGGCGATCCCCTCGCCAGGACGCCGAATCTGGACCGGCTGGCGCTGCGGGGCGTGAGGTTTGACCGGGCCTACTGCCAGTTCCCGTTGTGCAATCCTTCCCGCGTCTCGCTGATGCTGGGGCGGTATCCCACCACCACCGACACGATTGACTTCGCCCGTCCCGCTTTACTGGGGCCGGACTGGGTCACGCTCACGGAGCATTTTCGCGCCAGCGGCTACGAGGTGCAGTTGCGGGGAAAAGTTTATCATTACCCGGAGCCGAAACCGTGGTCCGCCGGCGAGGAGGCCGTCCGCAAGGAGCAGGAAACCCACCGCAAGATGATGGCCGACCTGACCCGCTGGGAGCCTTACCGGACGCTGGCGCCGCCGACTACGAAATGGGTCGAGAACCTGCGGACCTGGGCGAATGTCTTCCACCCCGTCCCGGACGACGAGAAGATTGACGCGGAAACGAACACCAAGGACTACGAGTGGCCCGCGGACGTGAAGAACACCAAGCAGGCGCTCGGGTTGCTGCAGCAATGGGCGCAATCGGGCAAACCGTTTTTCCTCGGCCTCGGGTTCTATAAGCCGCATGTGCCGCTGGTGGCCCCCCAGAAGTTCTTTGACCTTTACCCGCCGGAGAAAATGCCGTTGCCGCCGGACTTTGCGCCCACGCCCACCGCCGACGACTCGGTCCCACGCCATGCGCTCCGATATAATCTGGATCTCTTCTACGAGGAACGCCCGACCCCGGAGCGGGCCAGGGCGGCCATCGCCGCCTATTACGCCTGCATCTCGTTCATGGACGAGCAACTGGGCATCGTGCTGGACGCGTTGGACCGGCTGGGCTTGCGCGACAACACCGTGATCGTGCTCTGGGGAGATCACGGGTGGCACCTGGGCGAGAAAGGCATGTGGGCCAAGGGCACGCTGTTCGACGTCGCAGCTCATGCGCCGCTGATCATCGTGGACCCGCGCCTGAAGACCGCTGGTCAGGGCTGCCCGCGCACGGTGGAGTTTGTGGATATTTACCCGACGCTGGTGGATTTGTGCGGCCTGGCCGTGCCCCCGGGGCTCGAAGGCCGCAGCCTCGCGCCCTTGCTGAACAATCCCACGGCGGCGTGGGACAAGCCCGCGCTCAGCGTGGTGGCGCGTGAAAGCTGGCTGGGGCGTTCCCTTCGCACCGAGCGCTGGTGTTACACCGAGTGGGACGAAGGCCGGTACGGCGTGGAGCTTTACGACCACCAGACCGACCCGCGCGAAATGAAGAACCTCGCCCCCGACCCCCAACATGCCGCGACCGTCGCTGAACTACGGGAGAAGCTGCACAAAAGTCCCATCGCCCGGAAGAACCAATGAAGGCTTCTAATCGGCCCAGCATCTCGGGCCTTTGCACGCCGTCGCTCTTGACAAAACCAGTCATTTCAATGTAGCGAGAAGGCGATTCCGAAAGACGAATTTTGGTTATGTGCAAGAGCTGCTAACTTGGGCTTGCAGTATCGCCTTTCTCGCCGTGGTGGGAGTCTCCGCGCAGACGTTTGATCTGATTCACACGTTGGCGCCTTCCGGTTCGCCTTTTCCGTTTGGGAGACTGCTCGTAAACAGCAATGCCGTGTACGGTATCAACGGTGGTGGTTTCGGACTCCGGCTCCGTTTTCCGGGTTAACACCGACGGCTCCGGCTACAAGGTTTAAGCATTTTTCACAAACCTATTCTAGCCCAAATGGCCTAACCAACCTCGACGGAGCCACACCCCTGTCTGGCCTGGTGCTGGGTGGAGATACCCTTTACGGCTCGACCTCCCAGGGCGGCATGTGGGGCAAAGGCACGCTTTTTTCACTGAACACTGAGGGCAGCGGCTTCACTGTGCTCAGGCATTTTGCCGGTAGCGACGGCAAGGCGCCGTACGGGGAACTGCTCCTGGTCAGCAACGTGCTGTACGGGACGACTGGCCGGGGTGGCGATTTTGGCAAGGGCACCGTGTTTCGACTCATCACCGCCGGCTCGGATTTTACCCTATTGAAGAGCTTCGCGGTGAGTGACGGTATGCTGCCGCTCAGTGGCCTCACACTCTCGGACGGCGTCCTTTATTGGACGACCTACCAAGGTGGTGAATGGGGTTATGGGACGGTTTTCTCGCTGCGCACAGACGGGAGCGGCTTCACGACTCTCAAGCATTTTGCCGGCGTGGACGGCGTAGGTCCCGCTACACCTGATCGTCTCAGGAACTACGATCTACGGAACAACCGAAGAGGCATTTACCAGACCAACAGTCTGGTGTACCGACTCAACACCAACGGGGCGGAGTACAGCGTCCTGAAAACCTTTTCGGAACCAGACGCGGTGTCCGGCACGAACGATGATGGCTATTACGTGCGGTCCGGACTCGCTGTGGTGGGTGGCACGCTCTTCGGGACCACGAGCTGGGGTGGCCGATTCGGCAGCGGGGTAATTTTCGCTCTCGGCATGGACGGCCTGGCTTATACTGTGCTAAGGCATTTCTCCCTTACGACGAACAGCCCGAGCGGCTATTTCACTAATCCCGACGGGGCCGAGCCTTTTCCTTCCCTAGTGCTGTCCGGCGGCACCCTCTACGGAACCACTCAGGAAGGCGGCCTTACCGGTGGCGGAACGCTGTTCAGTCTGAATATCGCACCGCAGATCCAGCTCCAGGACGGTAATTTCGGAATAGGGCCAAACGGTTTTGGTTTCAATGTGACAGGCTATTCAAATCAGGTGCTGATCGTTGAAGCATGCACGGACTCTGCAACCTGCTCTTGGCTACCGCTTCAAACCAATACTGTTGGAGCGGGTCCGGTTGGTTTTGTGGATTGGAGTTGGACAGAAC
>CAVWBU010000039.1:0-12115 GCA_963753345.1 uncultured Fibrobacterota bacterium | reverse complement strand
ATTAAGAGAGCTGGTATTTCTATTACTTTGAAAAATGCCTCTCTTGGAGGGGGAAGTGTCCCCCTGGGGTGCAACCAACCGGCGAATAGAATATGCAATTTCGACGCTCGTCGGTTGTTTGCACCCACACCCCCTCGTGGGTAGCCCCCCAGGAAGTTGGTTTGCAAGAAAGAAACTTCGGCTGCGGGGGCACCAAGAAAGAATGTGGATTGATCCCTTCGACAACGCTCAGGGCAGGATTGCGGAATGCGGATTTGAAAACGAGAATACGATAATTCCTTTATTCTACATTCTACAATCTAAAATCTACAATGGATTGGTCCTGCCTGGCGCGGGAAGAAAGGCATGGCCTTATGGGATGTGTTCCGCAAAAGCAAGCGGCCGGATTGAGCTACAGTGAACGACAAGAATAGCGCTACGTCCATATAAATGAAGAACCGTTCGTGCTGAGCTTGTCGAAGCATGGACGGTTCACCGTTGGCGAAGACGCCCGGCACCGGGCCTCGGCTATCTTGACAAGACGAATCTGGCCGTGTAGAGGCGGTTGTCGATGAGGGCCTTGACAAGGAACACGCCGGTTCTGTTTCCAGGGTTCCATTCAACCGATTCGCCCTGAATTCCGCTAAAAACCTGAACCCGTTTTCCGGAAGCGTTGAAGATGGTCAACTCAACCGGTTTTGCATGGCGGGGCAAGAGGATCAAACTTGCCGCTCCGCCCGGCCCTCCTGTCATGCGTATCCTCTGCCGGGAAGAGAACGGCAAGGAGATTCCGCGCATAGTTCCAACCTGAAGTTGACAGCTGAAGATTGACAATTGCGAATCCGACACTGCGACAACAAGATTTTTCACGGTATCAATAAATATGTTATTGGCGCTCTCAAGCGGCGGCGCGTCAACAAGAATACCATTTATCAACAACGGGATATCGACCTGAGCATGGTGATAAATAACCGTCTTTGCCTTGGGAGAAAGGCCAAAGTCGACAATTTCGAATATGCTGTCCGGCGGCGGATAGGCAGTGGAGAGCAAGGCATTGAAGAAATATCTCCCGTTGCAAGCCCTGCCGTTTGTAATCGCAAATGCATTGAAACGGCCGCCGTTGGAAATGAGGGCCGTGTCGACAAACGAGAGGACATTGTTATTGAACGAATACGCCGTGATGAGGTATATCCACCCTCCAATACCAAAGTTGATCTCGCCCGCAGTTGCGAACAAGGAATTAGTCAGAAAGCCCGGGAAGAACTCAGCCGGGCAACGAAAACCGTTCGTCAACGTTGGCACAATCTTACTGCTAATCACTTTAATTTGACCAGTAGCGTACTGATAACAGAACAGCGAATCGCCGTATGGAATTCCAAAGATGTTCGCGCCCTGAGAAACGGATGCCCTTCCCAAAATTGCCGCCGAAGACTTTCCCGTTCCTGCGAACTTTGGCGCGCTGGGGTTTGATATGTCAATAATCGAAAAAGTTGTTGAGTCGGGAGCGCCGGTCTCGTTGAGGACGATGGTATCCCCGCTTTTCAAACTCCAACCTTTGTATGTGATGGGAAAAGTGCTCAGGTTGCTGGAAAGAATGCACTTCCTCGAAGCGCCCTGCGCCATGGCACCCGCATCAAAGGTGAAGAGAGTGTCAGAGAGTGAACTCAGGGTTTGCTGGCTGTTGTAGGCTATAGCATAATAAAGATACCACGTGTTTGGAGAGACCGCCGAATCCGTACACAAGATTTCTCCTTTTTGAGCAGGCGCTGATGACACGATATCTTTTATCATCTTGGAAGCGGCGAAGTTGGTCGACCTGAAAATCCTGTACCCGGTTTCCGCAGTGGAGCTGTCATAGAATTGCAGATTAACCACGCGCGTTACCGTATCATAGGAGACGGTCAGATTCTGCGGCTCTACAAAAATATCCGGCACCTTCGTCGGCGCCATGGTCACCGTGTCGGTGTTCGACGTGTCCGCATGCGCGGTCTGAGAATATGCCGTTAACGCATATACGTAGGGTGTTGCCGACCCAGGTACGGCCGCATCCGTGAACGTGGTGGCAGTGCCGGCGGCCGTATCCACAGCCGCGAACTGCGCGGTCAATCCGGGTTTTCTCAGCACTACGATTCCAACATAGTCCGTGGCGTTGTTTCGCCAGGTCAATTGGACCTTGCCCGCCCCAACCGAATCGGCGGAGTAGAGGTAGGGTGCGCTCAGTCCAAAGGAGGCCTGGAACGCGAGGAGCATCAACAAGGCGAATTTCCGTTTCATAGCGATCCCCTTCCTTCTCTGCAAAGTCAGGTTCTTTCTCTTAATCCTATATATAAGATATTTAGGGCCGGAAAGCCACGGATTCAGAAAGAAAACGTATACCGTTGGAATACACCCGATGCCGATAACTTCAAGAGAAATTCCCCGCACTTGTAACTTGACAAATGGTGTATTCCAACGGTATACGGAAAGTTGCATTTGGTATTGACATTCGCCCCCCCCCCACCTGCAATATTACATAGTATACTGCAGAAGTGAATAATAGAATTTCGTCGTTAGAAGCACGCATGAGAAGCAAGAATACGGTTGCAACGCAGAGCGGCCAGCGGGCCGGGGATCGCGCATCATGCCGCTTCGGGCAGAGCGGAAGCCGGAAAAGGCCGGGTGCCTGCCGTCAATCATGACAAAGATATTTTGACCTGGTTCATCCCATTTTTAAACACAAGGTGTTTTCACCTCACGAAAGGAGACGATCATGGCTACGCTGCATTTAGGCTCCGAAGGTTACGGCACGGACGGCACGAATGGAAGGGTAGGAATAGCTACCACAACCCCCGCCGCACCGCTGCATATCGCTGGATCGACCAACGTGGTTCGCCTTGACCACGTGGGAATTCTCGACAATCCACATTTGTGGATCACTCAAAATGCCTATTACGATGGGACCTGGCATAGGATAACGGATGGGAACAAAGCGGGCGGGCTCGATATTAACGATTCGACCGGCGATCTCAGCATCTTGATGGACCCGAATTCAACGGGAACGCCGGCCCTGGCGACAACCGCCATCTTCAAGAACAACGGTGACCTTAAGATTAACGGAAACATTCAGGTCGACGATGGGACGGGGTATCCGGGGTTGAAAAGGGTCGCGACGACACAGAAAGTGTATAATGTGCTTGATTATGGGGCGGTGCAACTCCAAACGAGAGTGGCAAGCATCATCGGACAAATCACTGCGTCCAATACACTCACTGATTCAAATATTAATACTTCCAATGTGACCAACGGAGACATACTATGGGTCCAAAACAACGCAAACCTTGGAATGTATACGGTCACAAACGTTTACAGCGGCTATCTCACAATTTCCGGTTCGTTTCGGGGTTACAGCTCAGGTACGATAAGCAATGTGAGTTGGAAGGTAACCTCGGCCGGCACTTCTGGCGATAACACATTTGCATTCAACCAGGCGCTTTCCGCGGCCGGTACCGAGGGTGGCGGCGTTGTTTACGTGCCAACCGGCTACTACATATTCAACAACAGTACCACTACAATATTCATACCGACTAACGTCATTTTGCGGGGGATGTGGTCGGCTTCACCCACATGGATAAGCAACCGTTGGCAGGCGGGAATCCCCCAGGGCCCTGTCCTATTATGTCTGTCGAACCAAGGAACCGCCGGCGATGCATCTCATCCATCATTCATTACTCTTTCGGGTGGCGTCAATCAGAGTCCGTATGGGGCCATGGGCGGCTCCTGTTCGGTTGAAGGGCTGACAATCTACTATCCCATCCAATACCTTCAAGGTACGTCAGGTTCTACCTCGTTTACTGTTCAGCTATACCCCTATTGTATTGAGTTCCAGAGCAACAGTTCCATTAGCCAAGCGAACGGTTACGTTTGCGATTGCAGGGCCATGAACTTACTTCTTGTCAATCCGTATCAGGGAATCAAAATGGAAGCGCAAGCCGGCCAAGGGGGCGGCGGCGTTGGAAGAAACCATGTATGCAACATATACGGTTGCCCTTTGTCTATTGGAATTTCCATCAACAATCTTTCCGATGTAAGCTACATAGAAAAGGTTCACTTCCAGCCGGATTTCTTTTATTTGTACGACTACACCTATGATGCGACACCAAATCTCCGTAATGACTGGAACACCTTCTTTGTTCAAAACCTGACGGCAATCAAGATAGCGCACGCGGTTTTCCTGGTGCTTAAGGATATCTTCGCAATATTCGCGCACAACGGCATATGGATTACCGACGACGCTACAACGGGATCTGTTCAAGGTCTTTTCGGGACAAATATCCAGTTTGACATGGCAGATTGCGGCATTTACGTTTCCCAATCGGGCGCACATGTCGCGAATGCCGAATTTGTGAATGTTAGAATAACATGTGGGAACGTCGGAAACGTCAACCAAGCGTCGACCGTGTACGCGAGGAACCATTGCATTTACGGCGATCCCAACAGCAACGCGTCGTCTCAATGCTCGCTCATGCTGACCAACGGCACTTTAATGAGTTGGATAGGCGGGAACACAATTGACTGGGAAATACAGTTTTTCTTGAGGGTAACCAGTTTTCTGTTTATCGACAATACTACGGCCGTCGCAAACGGCGTGTATGTTACAAAAGGCCGAGCCCAGATATACGGGTGTTTGTTTCAGCACAATAGCGGCGGATTTACGCAATGCATTAGTATTACCAGCGGTGCGGATGTCGGAATAGTATATGGGAATGATTACAGGGAGTCACAGGGAAATGCCCCTGGTACAAATTCTGCGGTAAGAACGGCGTTCGCAATTAATGGGGCTGCAACCCTTTATCCGACAAGTGCCCCACCGAGTCCCGCTCAAAATGCGGAAGGGAGAGTTTACATCCGCAATAATAAACTTATCATACAGTTCAATGATGCGGGGACAGTCAGATACAAGTATCTGAATCTGACCGGTACCGGCGTCACTTGGACGCACACTACAACGCCACCTTGAGGATAGAAACTCCGGTTGGGGGCGCCTCCTTTTAGAAAGGGAGGCGCCTCATTTTAGCCGATACTTCAGAACGTATCCTGCTACAGTAGAAACGAAGATGCTCTGGTCGCTTACCACATCGATTCGTTGCGGCCAATTCTCGGACACACCACTCGTTATTTGCCATTCGAAGATTTCTTTTCCACTGTAGTCAAGACCCACGACCGTTTCCTCATATGGTTTGACAGTGTAAACGCTAGGGCCAAAGGCGCACAGGTCGCCTATAATTACACTGTCTGGATAGCTAATGCCAGGTCTGCTTCTGGCCTGATAAACGGTATCGACAAATGTTCCATCAACCGTAAATCTCAAAATGTTCTTGCCCTCTGAAATGACAAGAACGCAACTGTCGTTTGCAAACACAGCATTCGGTTTTGCATTGACGCTGATAGTTGAAATATAGGTGCCTTGCAAATCAAACTTTTGTACGCGCGTACCCTGCCCTTCCCCCACGTATACAAATGCGCTATTAGCAGAGATAGCATAGGTGTTCTGGAACTGACCATCTCCGGAGCCGGTGCTGCCCCACGCCAGAATGAAGCTCCCGTTACTGTCAAATTTTTGCACGCGGTCATTCTCGGCGTCGGCAACGTAAACGTAGCCGAAAGTGTCAACGCAAATGCCTGTTGGATACCTGAATTGTCCTGCACTGTTGCCAAATGTTCCACCCCATTCTAACGTTTCAATGCCATTTGCATCGAACTTGTGGATTAACTGGTGCCCATTGTCGACGGCGTATATATTGCCGTATCGATCGACTGCAATGCCCATGAGACCAGAAAACTTACCAGGGCCTATTCCTTCGCCATTTCCTATAGTTGTGGTAAGCTCAAAAGCACTTGTTGCAGTTAAGGAGATTCCTGTAGTTTTGTTTCCTTCAGCATCACTCTTATTAACCGCAGCTACCTCATACTCATACGCTTGGCCTTGAATTGTGCCAGAATCTGCAAATGTCGTGTCTATGATTGGTACTGAGTTTATTCTCCCCAGTATGGTATTTGAATCGATATTTCTGCGATAAACGTTGTATGATTTAACCAGTGCTGTATCGGCCCTTTTCCAGATTAGCGTAACAATCTCCTTCAACGAATCATAGCTTATCTGAAATCCTCCCACCACCGGAATCCCCGTATATTGCAGCACAATATCATGCGGCAGCGAATCCGTCCTCCCCGCACTCACGCTCAGCACCGTGTCCTTCGGCACATATGCATCGAGCGTCGTCAAAATCCTCACCCGATACGTTCCTTCCGCCATGTTCGCAACGGTAAACCTGCCAATCGAGTCATCCGGTGTTCCCCACGTATTTGTCCCCAAGAACAGGATAAACACGGTCCTCGCGTCATCCCCAGGCTGCAAACGCACCCTTCCCCGTATCCCTCCCGGCGCCTTCAGCGTGTCGGCAGGCGGGTGAATGGTTGAGTCTTTGACAACGGTTATCGAGTCCTGATACACCACGCCGCTGTCGCCGCTGGCAAGCACGTTATATGCGCCGGTGTCTAATTTTGCGGTGTAATTGCCGTTGGCGTCGGTCGATGTGGAATCGGCCGCGGCCAGTTTCTTGGACAGGCCGCCGGTACGGGGGTTGTAATTGACAGGATAAAACCTTACCTTGGCATGCGCAGCGGGCGAGCCGCCGGGATTGTAGAGCATGGCGGAAACCGTTGGGTTGCCCGTTTCCGTCCCTCCGCCCGAAACAATGCGTGTGCAATTCACGTGCGAAAGGACCAGGGCCAAGACAACCAGCACAGCCGGCTTCATCAATGGACAATTTTTCATATTCGGCTCCTCATCCATTGTTCTTTCTGGAAACCGGAAACACGTGGAAGTTCACCTGGTACACCCTGTCCGCCGCCGCGTCTTTTTCCGCGACCGCAAGCACCCTGCCCCTGCATTCCGCGATTGCTTCTTTGATCTCTTCAAACCCCTTGCGCGAGATATTCACGGTGCAGGCGGTCATGTTCCGCTCGTCCCGGCTCACCGTGTCGAGCGCTTCGGACGCGAGCCGGGCCATGGCGCGGTGGAAATTCGCAACTGCCACGGACGACACTTCCGGGCCCGTGGTGATAAGCGGCGAGTTGCGGACAAAAACGCCGCCTTTCTTTTTGAGAAGCCCGAGCTTGAGGAGCAATTCAACCGAGTCCCTGGCCTGGCCGGGAGTGACGGGCGGGAATACTTTTCTGGCAAGCCAGGCATAGTCGCCCTTGAATTCGGGGGACGCGGCCAGTTCCCGTATCGCAAGATTGTACCATTTGGAATAATACTCGTACTGGTAATCGGCAAGCTTGTTTACGTCCGTGTCTTTGCGAAGTTCCATCATGCGCGAAAGATATTTGTCCTTTTCCGAGTTCGACGCCGCCCTGGTGAATTCCACCATGGACTCAAGGTATTCCGCCTCTTTCGGCAACAGTCTGAACGCCCGCGATATCTTGAACGCCATGGACCGGGTGAGCTTGCGCTTGCCCTGCATCACCAGCATGATGAAATTCGGGGACGAAAGCCCGAGCCTGGTGGAAAGAAAGCGGTGGGAGAACTTCGGATCGTCCTTCTTCCGCGCGGCGAAGTACGCTTTCAGGTAGTCCTGATAGCAGATGTAGTGGAAGATGGAGGTCTTTTTCATTACTTAGAAGTATACGCCATCCAAGGAATAAAATCAACAGCCTCAAAAACTTTTCGTATACCATTGGTATACACCTGAGTAAGAAAAGTTAAAAAATTCTGGGCGCCCCGCCGAAGACGGCGGCGGCCCTCCTTCCAGGCTCGGCCTATCGGCCTCGCTGCCGGACCGCCCCAAAGGCCTTCGGCCGGGGTCGGCCGGCAATGCGCTCCAGCGCACCTTCCAGTCCTGCCTGGCGCGCGGCAACAGAGCTATGTTCTGTCAAGAATTATTTCTTGCGTCATCTGAAATATTCCCATAACAGCGCAACTGAATTCTTATTGGTCAGGCGCATTAAAATTGTGGAACCATTCTGATGCCACGCGCCAGGCCGGAACGAAGGCCGCGCTAAAGCGCGGTGCCGCCCGGACCCGGCCCTGTGGGCCATAGGGCCGAGGCGGCCCGAGGCCGAAGGCCGAGACCGAAGCGAGGGCCGCCGCCGCAACGGCGGCGGGGCGCCCAAATCTTTTCTTTTTAAAATCTGCTAGAATATTTATATCAGGTTTCCCTTGACTCCAGCCGCACTTATTGTATTATTTTACATGGGTTGTTTTGCAGCCCGTTTAAATCACAGTCGGTCCAGTCTTTATTCTTCACCGTTTTGCATTTAACTGGTACAAAGATTCTCGAGCATCCATGAAGCAAAGACCTTCAGTTTCCATCGTTGTGCCTGCGTTCAACGAAGAAGAATTGATCGCTGCGTGCGTTTCTTCGCTTAAACAGCAGGACTACGACGGAGACATTGAAGTCATCGTCGTCGACAACGCCTCCACCGACGACACGGCGCGCCTCGCGCGGTTGGGGGGCGCGCGCGTAGTGTACGAGCCGAAAAAAGGCTACGTTCACGCGCTAAGGGCCGGGTTCTCAGAGGCGTGCGGGGATATCATCGCCTGCACCGACGGCGACACCATGGCCCCGCCCTGCTGGATTTCCAAAATGGTTTGCAACCTCTCGAAGCCGGGGATCGTGGCATGCAGCGGCGTGTTCACCTTCCACGACGGCCCCATTCTTGTAAAGCTTATGGGAGAGGTGGGGGGACGTTTGAACTATCATCTTGCCGGCGCCAATATGGCCCTGTGGCGCTCCGTATATCTGGCAAGCGGCGGTTTCAATCCCGAGGTAAATTTGGGAGCCGACGTTGAGCTTGGCCTGCGAATCAAGCGCTTCGGCAGAGTCCTTATCGACAGGAAAATAATAGTGAAAACATCGGGACGAAGGTTTCAATTCGCCTTTTTCCAGACCTTGTACCGTTATTACCTCAACGATCTCTCGCTGTATCTCCTGAAACGGCCGGTTTTCTACGATTTTCCCAACATCAGGCGGGCGCAATATGCCGCCGCTTCGCGTTTTCCCTTCATGAAATATGCGGTTGCCGCCTGCGCCGTCGCGTGCTTTCTCTTTGTCACCGAAAACACGGAGAACAGGCTGTTCGGGTCGGTGTTCGCCCACGGTCTGCAAAACAAGCCGCTGGTGGCGCTCACCTTTGACGACGGCCCCAGCGCCTACACCCGGGAGATTCTCGACACGCTTTCCAGATACGACGTACATGCCACGTTTTTCCTGATCGGCAAGAACGTGGAGCGTCGCCCGGTCATTGCCAGGCGGATCGTGCAGGACGGTAATGTGGTGGGAAACCACACCTATTCGCACCCCTTCTGGGCCCCGGTTGAAACGCCGGACAGGATAAACGCAGAAATCGACAAGGCTACCGCCGCCATTCGCATTGCGTGCGGCGTTGTTCCCGAATACTTCCGGCCCCCGCACGGCTGGCGCAGCCCGTGGATGATGGGGCTTGCAAGAAAAGACCACTACACCGTGGTCACATGGACCGTATCTCCCGACGACTGGCAGAAAGTGAGCGCCAGGACAATCGAACAGCGCGTGCTTTCAAAGACGCGCGCCGGATCAATCATCCTGCTGCACGACGGCCTCGAAACCAGGCCCAACCCGCAGTGCGCGAGCACCGTGCAGGCCCTTCCAGCCATCATCCGCGATCTCAAGGCGCGCGGCTATTCCTTTGTGACGGTCCCCGAACTCATACGCGCTTCCAAAGAATCCGTTCCCCAGACGCTCTCCCGCTTTTCAAATGCTCCGACGCCGGTAGAATAAATATTAAAAAATGAGAAAAAATGGGCGCTCCCCCTTGTAGAGCCACACGGCTGTCCGGCTCTACAAGGGGTCGGTCTCCCTTCGGGCTCGGCTATTCGCCTCGTTGCCGGACCGCTCTAGTGGCCTCCGGCGAGGGGTCGGCCGGCAATTCGCTCTGGCTCACCCTCCGGTCCACCTAACGCGGCTAGTAAGTCACTCGCCTAATCCAACCAAAGATGCGGTTCACAAATGGGAAACTATTAGTGGGGAAAAATAGGATTGGCAGCAATCCTCTGCGCCGCGCCAGGCAGGAACGGAAAATTGGTCCCGCTTGAGGCGGGATGCCGCCCGGACCCGCCTTTTGTAGAGACGCAGCGGCGCTGCGTCTCTACAAAAGGAATAGGGCCGAGGCGGCCCGAGGCCGAAGGCCGACGACCCTTGGAAGCACCCGAAGGGGTGGACCGGAAGGACGGCCGCCGCGGCGAAGCAGCGGGGCGCCCAGATCTTGTCTTGAGTTTTTAAGCAGGCTGCACCTCCCCCGCTCAAATATTCCTGATTTAATTTATATTAGCGACCCCTTATTTCTCTCCAGTATACTCTCGAATTATCTCCAAACTTCTCTCCCTCTCCCCTGCAATCTTTTCCACCGAGAGCGAATACGCGTGCATGGTCATCAGGAAGACAACCGCGCGTTCCGGCGCGACGGTCTTTGCGCGGACCAGCGAAAACAGATACAGTAGCAGCCGGCGCCGCCATTTATCATTTGTTAATAAATACGCCCGTACAAGCAGGATGCTGAACCTGACCTTGTCGGCGAACGAAACCTCGGAGTCCTTCTTCGCACCGGCAAAATGCCCGGACGAAAAAAGGGACCGCGCCTTATGGTACACGGCGTCGAACCCGTACATCTTTTGCAACGCATCAACGAAGGCATTATACTGCGTCACGGGACCGATTGACGGGTGCCGTATCGAGGGGTACAGGCCGCCGTTGATTTCGGGGGGGATGGGGTACAGCCTCCCCTCTTTCTTCACGCGATCCTCGAGGCGCGTACCGGGGGCCGCGGCGACGAAACTGAGCGATAGAAAAGGAAGGGGCGCATCGAGGCTTAACCGGTTGAGCCGTTCCAAATCGTCCAGCGTGTCGTTGTCAAGACCGAACATGAACGTGGCCTGCACGTGGATGCCGGCCGCGTTGATTGTTTGCACAGCCTCCTTGTAGTCCCTGCGGAGGTTGTGGAGTTTTTCCACGTCCTTGAGATTCGCGCTGTTGAGCGATTCGAATCCGATAAGAATGTTTTCGCATCCTGCTGCGGCCATTGCCCTAAGTAGCGGCGCGTCGTCGGCGATGTCGATGCTGGCCTGGCAGAACCAGGTGATGCCCGTTCCCGCAAGTCCCTGCATGAGGTCCCGCGCAAACCCGCGGTTTATCGAAATATTGTCGTCAACAAAGAAGACCCGCTTCAACGGGAGCGAGGCCACTTCTGCGACCACGTTGTCGATGTCCCGCACGCGCACTGCGCGGCCGTAGGTGGCGCTCACGTTGCAGAATTCGCAATTGTAAGGGCACCCGCGCGACGCCTGCACGGGCAGCGACAGGTACTTGCGGGTGTCGAACAGGTCCCAGCGCGGCAGCACCGCCCTGGCATAGGGAATAAGGCCTTCGGACGAATAGACTTTTTGCAAAGCTCCCCGCCCGAAATCGTCGAGCAGGCCGGGCCAGACACCCTCGGCCTCGCCCACGACCACGGCATCGGCGTGCGCCAGCGCCGCCTCCACCGTTGTCGCCGTGATATGCGGCCCGCCAAAAACGACCTTTGTTCCCTCCGCCCTGAAGCGGTCAGCCAGACCGTAGGCCCGGACCGACGCCGGCGTCACCACCTTGATTCCAGCCAGTTTCGCTTTCACGGCGCGAGGGGCGAGGGGCATAACGTCCTCGTCCCACACCATCGTCGAGTAGGTGTCCGGCGTGAGCGCGGCGAGCAGCGCAAGCGACAGCGGGGCCAGGCTGTTTTTTTTGCGCATCAGCCGCACGAGTTCGGGCTGGGTGAAATAGTGGTTGTACGGATGAAGGGGGTTTACAAACAGTATATCGCTTGACCGGGCTGCAAATGCGTTGCGGTGCCGCATAATCGACTCCATCCTCAATCATTGTACCTTTTGATACCCCATTGCAGCCTTGCCGAGCACGTCCAACGTCATCGCTGAAAGAATTTCTTCACCTCGTCGAACACGTTGTGGACCGCCCGGTCGGTGATGGTCCTGTCGATGTCGATGGCCGGGTTTGCAAGGTTTCCGTGCACCGTACACGAAAAAGATTTCTTCCCGTCGGACTCGTCATCGAGCGACTTGGCTATC
>CAVWBU010000038.1:0-6384 GCA_963753345.1 uncultured Fibrobacterota bacterium | reverse complement strand
CGCCTTTGCGCGCACCGGCCCTTTTTCCTTTTCAAACTCCTTGTAACAGGCCGGGCACCCCAGCCTCCCCGTGGCCTTGAACTCGGACAGCTTGGTGTGGCAATGGCCGCATTCGCGGTCCATTGCCTGATCCGCAAGCGACGCAGCCCGTGCCTGCTGCTGATTTTCGTGACCGAGTTCAGGCCGCAGAGTCTTCCTGCCGAACTTCCACCATGATCCCTTTCGATCGCGCGCACGTTTCGCACAGATGAAAGACCGTGGTCACCTTGTTGGAAATCTGGGTGATGTGGACCGTGGCGGGAGACGAATGGCATTGTTCGCAGGGGGTCATGGGTGGCTCGTCCTTTTGTCAATTGGTGTCACTTGCTGATTATTTTCCCGTCCTCTATGTAAATCGTCCTGTGCATGCCCTGGGTGAGCTCCGGATTGTGCGTTGCAACGAGAAACGTCTGCCCAAGCTCCTTATTGGCCTTCTGGAACAGTTCGAGCAAAAGCCTTCCGTTCTTTTTGTCAAGGTTGCCCGTGGGCTGTCGGCGAGAATGAGCACGGGCTGGTTGAACAGCGACCGCGCGAGCGCAACGCGCTGGCGCTCGCCGCCCGACAGTTCCGAGGGATAATGGCTCCCCTGGCGCACGAGGCCCAGCAGTTCGAGCAGCTCCTTCGCGCGGGTCTCGCACTGCGCTCTCGTTTTTCCCGCGATCATGCCCGGGATCATCACGTTTTCGAGCGCCGTGAAATCGGGCAGCAGATGGTGGAACTGGAACACGAACCCCAGCGACAGATTGCGGAACGCCGCAAGCCGCGCCGCGGTCATGTCGCCCAGAAGGCTTCCGTTGATGCGCACCTCGCCCGCCGTGGGCCGGTCCAGCCCGCCCAGAATCTGCAACAGCGTGGTCTTGCCCGCGCCCGACGCGCCCACGAGCGACACCATCTCGCCTTTCTCTATTGCAAAGGACGCGTCGCGGATCACGTCGAGGGCGCCCGCGTCGTCAACGAACGTTCTTGTCAAACCGGAAACAGCGACCATGCTCACGGGCGTCCCCTACTCTATCCGGATGCTGTCGGCGGGGGGCACGCGCGAGGCGCTCCACGCCGGGTACAGCGTTGCCAGAAAACAGATGACGTTTGCCGCTATGTAAATGGCGATGATATCGCTCCACTGGATGAGCACCGGCAGCTTGTCGATAAAGTAAATGTCCCCCGGCAGGGGGATGAACCTAAAGCGGAGCTGCAGCCAGCACACCAGCACGCCGAGCGCCACGCCGAGCGTGGACCCGAGCACGCCGATCACCACGCCGTTGAACATGAATATCCGCATGATGCCGCCGCTCGTGGCGCCCATGCCCATGAGGATGCCGATCTCGCGACGCTTCTCGATGATCATCATCACGAGCGACGACACGATGTTGAACCCCGCAACAAGGATGATGAGCGATATCACGAGGAAAATCACATACCGCTCGAGCCGCATCCAGTCGAACAGCGACTTGTTCTGCGATTTCCAGTCGATGCAGCGGTACGGATAGCCGCCGAGCGAGTCCTTGACATTATGCGCAATCGCGTCGGCCCGGAACATGTCGCTGGTGCGGATGGCGATGCCCTCCACGCCGTTCATGGAGAACAGGCTCTGGCACGCCTGGATGGAAATGTAGACGAGGTTGAGGTCGTATTCGTACATGCCGGTTTCGAAGATGCCGCGCACCACGAACCGCGCCATGGGGATGGACGTGATTTCGCCGTTTGCCGCCTCGGCCGTAAGGCCCCCCACCACCACCTCGGCGCCGGGACGCACGCCCATCTTATCGGCCATGCCGATGCCGAGGACGATGCCGGGAAGCTTCCGGTTCCTGCTTGAAAATGCGGAATCCAGCGCGAATTTCCCGAACGTTATCTTGCGGCCCACCTCGGTGACCGTGGTCTCGGTCGCCGCAATTGCGCCGGTGATCATCACGCCTTCCTTCACCGATTCGTACTCTATGCCGCCCTTTTCCATGATATAGGGCGTTGCCGCGACAACATTCGGACACTTGAGAATGCGCAACCGCAGGGAATCGTAGTTCGCAATCGGCCTGCCGTAGTATTGGAGGATCTTTGCGTGCGCCGTGATGCCCACGATCCTGTCGCGCACTTCTTTTTCGAACCCGTTGGCAATGGAAAGCGCCACCACGAGCACCAGCGACCCGAGAAACACGCCCGCCGCCGACGTCCAGGTGATAAAGGAAATGAACCCCATCCTGCGCCTGCCGCGCAGGTACCGCATGGCAACAAACAGCTCGAAGGGGCGGGCCATTGCTACTCCGGCCTCATGAGGGGGAACAGGATCACGTCGCGCAGGTTGGGCGCATTTGTCAAGAGCGCGACCACCCGGTCCACGCCCATGCCCCAGCCGGAGATGGGCGGCATGCCGTATTCAATGCACAGGAGGAAGTCGTTGTCCACCTCCATGGCCTCCAGGTCGCCGTGCGCGCGGGCGGCAGCCTGTTCTTCGAAGCGCTGCGCCTGGTCGATGGGGTCCACGAGCTCGGAATACGCATTGACGATTTCCCAGCCGTTCACCACGAGCTGGAACCGGTCCACCACGGCGGGGTTTGCGTCGTTCTTGCGCGCCAGCGGCGACAGGTCGAGTGGGTGATGGATCACGAACACCGGGTTGACAAGCGCGGGACGCGACACTTTCTTGTACAGCAGGTCGACCAGGTTGCCCCGGCCCGCGTGGGCGACGTCGACGTCGCCCTCAAAGGTGATGCCCTTGGCCTTGATCTGCGCAAGCAGCTCCTCTTTTGTCGCGCACAGGTTGATGTCGATGCCGCAGTCCTTGAAAATCAGGTCGCGGAAGGAAATCCGGGGCCATGCGCCGTCAAAGGAAATCTGCGTGTCTTCGTAGGTGATGGAAAGGCCGCCGCAGACCTCCATGAGCAGGTGCTTGATGAGCTGTTCGGTGAAATTCATGTTGTCCTCGTAGTTCCAGTAGGCGCAGTAGTACTCGAGGAGCGTGAAGTCGGGAAGGTGCGACGCGTCGAGGCCTTCGTTGCGGAAGCAGCGCGCGAACTCGTACACGCGCTCGAACCCGCCCGCAATCGCGCGCTTGAGGTACGTTTCGGGCGCGATCCGCAGGTACACGTCGATGTCAAGCGCGTTGTGGTGGGTGATGAACGGCCGCGCCAGCGCGCCGCACGCCTTGTTGGCCAGCACCGGCGTGTCTATTTCCACAAAGCTGTTTTTGTCAAGGAACTCGCGGATGGTGCGGATGATCCGTGTGCGCTTCTTGAACCGCTCCATGTGCTCGGGCGCCGTGATGAGGTCGAGATACCTGCGGCGGTACACCAGTTCCTGGTCGGTAAGGCCGTGGAACTTCTCCGGCAAGGGCCGCAGCGATTTGGACAGAAACGTCCAGCCCGACACGTCGATGGTCTTTTCGCCCGTGCGCGTGGTGATGATCTCGCCTTCGACGCCGACAAAATCCCCCATGTCAACAGCCTTCATGAACAGCTCGAACTGCTGCGCCAGCTTGTTCTTCTGGAGGGCGAACTGCATGGTGCCGGAGCAATCGAGCAGGTGGCAGAACGTGAGCTTGCCGAACCCCCGGATGGCAATCACGCGGCCCGCGGCCCGCACCGGCTTGGTGCCGTCGGCAAGCTTCTTCGCGTCGGCAAGCAGGTGCGTCTTCTCGAAGCGCTCCGCATACGGAAGCACGCCGCTTTCGCGCAGCATTTTGATTTTGTCAATGCGTACCGCTCTCTGGTCGTTCGGCGCCCCGGCTAGTTCCACGATACCAAGCTCCTTTTACTAATTACCAAGTGAGTTGCTGAGAGAATATTAAAAAATAGTTGTTTCTGGGGGTGAAACGATGGGGAATAGAAAGAAGACTTGGGCGCCCCGCCGAAGACGGCGGCGGCCCTCCCTCCGGGCTCGGCTGTTCGCCTCGTTGCCGGACCGCCCCGATGGCCTTCGGCCAGGGTCGGCCGGCAATTCGCTATAGCTCACCCTCCGGTCCGGCCTGGCGCGCGGCAGAGGGAAGATGTCTTTTAGTCAAGGTCGATTTTTCGCCATCCGGATTACACTGGTAATCGGGTATAGCTATCAGTATTCCACAACTCTTCGTGGGTGCCCCCCAGCCGAGGATTGATTCTCGCACGTAAACTTACTTGGGGGCCACCCAGGAGGGGGTAGCGGAGGACACCGCAGGCCACAGGCCGAGGAGGCCGGAGCGAGGGGGATTCTTCCCCCCATGAGAGCTTTATTTCTTTTCGGGGCTGGATTGCGGAACTTTAGTTGACAATGTCAAATACTGCCTTATGATTTTCACGTACTCTTCCTCGGGCTGCACGCCGGTAAGCGAGGCCACCATCGTTGTTTCCTTCACAAATACGACGAACGGAATGCTCCCAACCCCGAACTTCTGGGCCGCCTCCGGCACCTGGTCAAGGTTTATGCTGTAGAACGACACCCTGCCCTTGTACTCCTCCGCGATCTTGTCGAGCAACGGCGCAAGCATCCTGCACGGCGCGCACCAGTCCGCATACAGGTCGAACACCACAAGCGAATCGCGGGCGCTGTCCATGGCGGTGGCCACCTCGCCTATCGTGAGAATGCGGGGCAGGTGGGACTTCACTTCTGCGTGCCTGCCGCACGAGAAGTGGAGCGGCAAAAGCGTGAATGACAGGACGACCAGGAGGGTTCCGGAAACTCTTTTCAGATTGGCCATGCGGTAAATATACTATCTCTTCATTTCTTCTCCAGGCTTTTCTAAATTCTATTGCCCGAAAAATCGCGGCGAGGTATTTTACAGGCCTGCAAAAATTAAATCGGTCCCTTCGTCTAGTGGTTAGGACACAGGATTTTCATTCCTGCAACATGGGTTCGATTCCCATAGGGACTACCATTCATAATAAGGAAAGGACTTGCAGGTTTTGTCTGCAAGTCCTTTTTTTGTGAAAGTGTCCGCTTGTTGATGCCGCCTTGGTTTCTCCATAGGCGACCGATCGGATTTTGGGCCGAACCCAGTGACAATCCGCACTCAACAGCTTTCTTGCACCAATCTCAACTTCCCAACCCCTCAACTCATCAACTCGTGCCTTGACCGGCGGGACAATAAACTTGCTTTTCGACTAACGAATACGTAGTTTTTGCAAAGCGGCCAGGCAGTCGGCAAATAGGCGGTTTGCGGCCTGAGTAGGCGCGAGGAGCCTGATTAAACGAAAAAGGAAATGCGGCGAGCAATATTGTTGAGCATTATGGAGTTTGAAGTCTAATACCTGTTAGCATTCACAAAAGGAAAATCTCTACCATTCTCAAGGAGATTGTATTAATGAAGAATATTATTCGGATGATAATTGCTTTGCCTGCTATTTTTGTTTGCTGTAGCCTGCCAACATCAGAATCGTCTACTGGTGCAAATGCCGGAACGAAACCGTATTTCATTTGCACAATAAATTGCGGTCAATATCCCATCGTAGGTAGTCCGGCAACCTTCTGTGCCACAATACAATGCCAATGCTATCATGATCCATTGCTCCCAATACTTTCGATAAAATTGGACAATCTCATTCCAGATACAACTGACTGTCCATCAAGCGATTTTGAAAATGGAGAGACTCGGGCCTTTGCTCGATACAAAAATCCTTCCCTTGGTGCAAAAGAACTAACGATTTTGACTGCGGATGGAATCGCAACTGCTTCAGTGGTGCTGCCGGAATCAACTTCTTTTTATTGCGATACAGACCGAGATACAATATCATCTGATTCCGATGTTGTATTCAAATGGAATAGCACGAGCGATTGGTATGAATTGTTCGTAACTATAGCGGACACATCTGGTACAAATCAGTCAGTAAATATCGATACTATATTAACAGATACAACTTATACTATACAAGAGGCGAGAATATCATCGACTGCCATTTTTATACGTGCAACAGTTTATGGCACTAATGGTCCTCTTCTTAATAGTAAAAATGGCAATATTTCTGGAGCTGGAAGTGGTTTTGTAAATGCGACCAATGTGTCCTATTCTGGGAAATATACCGTTTTGTTTTTCTTTCGGCACAATTACTAATTGATACTTGGCACAAAGGAATCGAAATGCTAGCAACGCGCTCAATCATGACCCTCCGCGTTTGCAAACTGCATTGATATGCAAGCGGTTGGTTCTTTACACAAGATTACGTGGTTTGCAAGGTCAAATGCGTAGTCAGGCACACTAACGCGGCGTTAGGCTTAAATAAAGAAGGAATAATTATGAAAATTGGTCGATGTCTTGCCGTATTGCTAATTGTAATCACTGTAGACTGTTCGATGGGAATAAAGTGCATTGAAAACTATAGAAAGAATAAAAGGGAAATACACAGTATAAATTGTGTAACAAATGTGCATTTTGTTAAATTG
>CAVWBU010000037.1:0-38323 GCA_963753345.1 uncultured Fibrobacterota bacterium | reverse complement strand
ATGAAACTCCTCGACTCTGAAAACGCTTCAATTCCGGGTCAGCGGGTAACGAAGAAGGATTTCACTCTCGAAATCCCGTTCTGCTCGATCCGTACGAAATGCACGCCCTGACCGCACCTGTTCAAATGTATGGTCTGCGTATGACTGCCGCTTGATGCACTCCCTTCAAGGGCGGGGAAAACCATTCTGCCGGCGCAGTCGAAGACCGAGATTGTGGTGCGCCCCGGCTCTTCTAAATCATAGCAGACAGCCAGGTCGTTTCCGACAAGGCGTGCCGACAGTTGCGCGGTGTTCGGGCTTATCACCCTGGGCATCACCACGCCTTGGGCCGGTGTGACGAGCTTGAACCTCATGACGGCGAGGTTCCAGTTGCCTACGTCGAGGTTTACATTGAGGACGTACATGCCGGTGTCGAGCACGATCTTATTGGGAGTATCGTCCCACTTCCAGTCATGATATATCTCAAGATCCCCAGGCGAATTTATGCTGAGCGCCATGTTCACCACGGAGTCGGTGGCGACGCCGCTGAATGTCACCCTGATGAGATTGGGATATTTTGCATCCGATTCATGGATCTGGAGGCTGTAGGTGCCCGCGCTGTCCACATGCACGGTATAATTCATCCATTCCCAGTCTCCGTTCTTGTTTTCCGTCCAGCCGAGATAGCAAACATTGGCGTGCTTTACGTCCGTATCGTTGATGCCGCCCGTCGGTCCGGAAAGAAAGTCCCTCCATGCCTGGAACGACTGCATGGGCACGGTCGTGCCCGTATGGCCTGTCCGTATGCTGCAGTCGCCCTGGTACCCGAACATGTAGTGAAACGCCACGCCGTCGGCCCCTTCGTCGAAGTACCCCATGTGAATGTCGCCGGGAAGATGCTGTGGATGGCCCAGCAAGGTATCGCCGGTAAACACCGTACCCAGATAACCTGCGGGCATTGCGGCCATAAGGAACGCTACAAGACCCAACGCCGTTATAACAAGAAAACATCTGTGCAGCATTGAACCCCCCTCGGTAATTTAAGGTTAAGAAAATTTCCTCGATGCCGGTGAACAATCGTAACGACTGCGGCTGCATATAATATAACAAAAAAATGCGCATGCAATGGGGTCCAACTTTTGCGCGGGTGCCCCCCCCACCACTACCGCTTGATTCATGCAACTACTCTCTCTAGCAGGGTGTTGAAAAAGTCGTTCATATGCCGTTCATGGTTCGACAGGCTCACCACGAACGGTCATTCTGTGCAAATTTCAGCACTTTTCCGTTCGCCCTGAGCTTGTCGAAGGGTGAACATTGAGTTTTTCAACAACCTGCTAAGGGGCCACCAGACCATGCAAAGTTGAGCAGTTGAGGAGTTGAGAAGTCGCAGAAAAGCCCCCGGATCATTCATTGAGTATTCCGATTGCCGCGAAGACAGGTTGACTGATGATAATAACTGTTTGCGCGCAAATACCCTGAAGGCTCGTGTCCCATGATTGCCCTTGATTCAACCGGAGATTCGCGGACGCGGCTACTCCTGTAGGGTTGTATGCAGTGGTAGTCATGGTGCTTCGTCGTTTCCCTCCTCGCAATGACATCAAGTTTTTCTTCATTCTGCAATCTACATTTCTCACGGTGCCCCCGCAGCCACTGTTTCTTTCTTGCCGCTCAACTTTCTAGGGGGCTACCCAGGAGGGGGCAGCGCAGGACCGGCGCGGAATAAGCCGCACTTTGAAAATTTGAGCGCCGGGCCGGAGCGAGGGGGAGCCTTCCCCCCATGAAAAACATTCTTAACCTGGCGGGGCGCCCAGATCTTCTCTTGAGTTTTGAGACAGGCTGGACTTCCCCCAGAGATAGTTTCTATGTATGAATTTAATTAAAATAGAATCCTTATTTTTTATTGCACTTCTCATCAAAATTTATTGTAAATTCCTCATGATGCATCATGTCGGGCATTGACATGTCCAACCTTCATTTGATCGCTTAAAGCGCACGACAATGTTCTGGCGGAAAAGAATATTAACAGGTTCAAGAATCACGTGGTTCCTACACCAAAAAAAGGGGGAGTGAAATAGACCACGAATCAGTCTTCTGCTGCTGGCGGTAATTGCGGGAACGGTTTTTTCCCAGACCACGGTGAACATCTGCGGCTTTGTCAGGGACCAGAGTGGTAAACCATTAACCAATACGTTGGTGAGGCTGAGTGTGACAAAGCTTAATCGATGCCGTGGGCAATGATCCGTATTATACCACCACCGATTCAACCGGCTATTACCATCTTGGTTCGGGAACTTGCCAGACAAATGTGATCCAGGAAAGCTCACGCCCGCTGGGAAACGTGTTTTCGCATCCGATTTTGGTGGGCAGGGAATTGGTATTCTCCGTGCCTCAGGACAATGCATGGGTGAGAATAAGCATGTTCGATGTAACAGGACGTTTGGTAAAAGATCTTGTTAACGCCCGAAAGGCGAATGGAAGCTATTCGGTAACCATCGACACGCGCGACGTTTCTTCGCAGTTCTATGTGGTACGCGTTTCCATTGACGGCGTTTCCACGGTTTTCAAGCTGCAGCCGTATTCGCGCGGCGCGGCAGTTGCCGCCCAAAACGCTCCGGAATTCCATGCAAGTTTGAAAAAGCTTGCCGCGGTCGTGGACACGATTCACGCGACCGAGCCCGGCTATTCCCTCGGCGTAACGCCGATAGACGTGACCACGGGCCAGTACGATTTTGTGTTGACAAAAACTAATACATGGGACGGGGACACGGCAGCATTCTGGGGCGATACGGCCGCATTATCGGCGGCTGCGAAAGCGGCAGGACACTTCGTCTTCAAGCTCATCAATAAAACCAATGGTGCGGTTCCCGACAGTCTGATCTATTGGGCAAACGGAGATGGCGGGACACCGGTTTGCATGACAACGTCAATCGCTCATCACTCCCTCCACCAATGCGGGAAGATTGTACATCATGGTTGGCTACAATGCGGCAAAGTCATCGCCATTCCGGCCCGCTAACCAGGTCTGGGACTTCGAAGAGCACAACACCGGGGCCACCAGCTACCTCGGCAATCTGACGCGTGTGGATTGGTTTGGAACGCCTTTGGCGATGCGCCTGCACTGCACGGACGGCTCCAAAGACCTTGTCCGGGGTGAGATCTACCCCATGTTCTTCCAGACGCGCCAGTCGATCTTCGACGAATTCATGAACGAGGTTCCCAAGGAGTGGGATGTCTGCGCGAACATAGCGAAACCATGGAAGATTACCAATCCTTGTATGACGCCGGATTTCTCGACAGGCGGGTCGCAGGCCCATTACTGGGATGCATATGCGGCTGCAATGCGGCGTGACTGGTGTAGGAGCGTGTGTCGGCATCAATGATCCGAGCGATATCCTCAGGTTTATACCGGCATGTCCTGGATCTTACCGCTGCCCAGCAGAATAACTGGAATTATCACTACAAGAAAGCTCCTTGTACTTTCTATGGGTATTTCATTCATCGACGTGCTTTTTTCCACCTGCAATACACCTTCCCGTACGACGATTATAACAATTGGTCGTCGTACATCGCGAGCGGCAACGCACAATGGTTGGAGATAGCAGTAGGGTACTAGAGTTAAATAAATCTTTACAAAAGAGATGGGCGTTCCCCCAGGCAGAGTCGCACGACATGCGGCTCCGCCTGGGGTCGGCCGGCAATCGCTTCCGGTCCGCCCCTTCGGGTGCTTCTAAGGTCGTCGGCCTTCGGCATCAGGCCACTCTGTCAAGAAATAACGCCTTCGCGCCACCTGGAATACACACGAAATACTTCCAGAGAAGCTTTAATGAGTCAAGCATATGGTAATTGTGGACGCTGCCGGTCGCCATGGCTAGGTAGATAGGAATTGGGCATTTGTCTAATGATTCTTCCCGGACCAACCGCTGTCCCTGGGTGCAAAGGAAGAGTTGATAAGTTGAAGAGTTGAAGATCTCAAAGAGAAAGTCTTGACTGATTCATTGCAGATGCCGATTGGCGCGGATGAATCACTGACTTAACAGAATTCGGTTGCCGCTGCGTTCGCAAGGACTGGAGGCCGCGCTGGAGCGCGGTGCTGCCTGGCCACGGCCCGGAGCGCCATCGTGGCAGGCAGCCCGAGGCCGGAGGCCGAGACCGTATGGACGGCCGACCCGAGCGCCGAGTCCTGACGAAGGCGAGGGGAACGCCCATCTCCCACCAACAGCAATTACTATTCCTTTATCTACCCTCAATCAAATTGACTCTCTTGACCGCCGAGAATCCCTCACCGTCTACTCTGAAAATAATGATCCCGTTCGACAGCGATGCGTTGGTGAGGTGGATGGCGTGGGTGCCTGCGGTGAGGTACTTGCGCGTGGAAAGCTGGGAAATCTTTTTGCCGCTCACCACATACGCCGAGACCGACACAAACTGGCTTCTGGCGATGTTGAGCGACAGGGTCTTTGTGGACGGGGAATAGGAGATGACCTGTTTCTTTGCGTCCCCGGTTTTGTGGGAAAGAGGCGCCGCAGCCGTGGTCTTTCCAACCGGCACAATGACCGTCGAAGCGCTCCTGTCGTAACCGATCATTTTCGCGGTTATCGCAAGGCTGCCCGACGTATCGTTGTCGGCAAATGCCGGGTAGTCCATTGTCTTCGATTGGCCGGCCGCAAGCGAGATCTGCGTCGCCATCATGGTGCAGGCAAGGAGCCGGCCGTACCAGTACACGGTGTCCATGGGCGGGGCCATGGCAACCATATCGAACTGGCAGCCGGAGGAGAAATCGTACACGACCGTTGCCATCGAGTTGTTTTTGACCGTGTAGCGCACCTTGATGGAATCGCCAAGAGTATAGTGCGGCCTCTCGGTGGCTGCGATGAACTGCACGTCGCTCACCGTGGTGGTTTCGGGGTTCGAGTAAGCGCCCTGCAGCACAAAATTGACAGTGACGGAACTGTTGGCGTACAGCATGGCCTGGCTGGTTTCCTGCGCGTAGCCGGCCATCGACGCGAGCAGGGTCACGGTTCTGTCGTTGTACGTGACGGGAACGCTGTCGATGACGTATGTGCCGGCGGCGTTGGTCACGGCGGTGTACATTTGGCCGGCAATGAGCGCCGATTGCTTTGCAAGCGGCATTATGAAAATGGGCAGGCTCACCGTAACGCTGCATCCCTGCACCGGAATCAGGCTGCACGGCAGCCCGAGGCCGGGCGCCGGGCATTGCGATTCCTTGACAATGCCGGCCACGGAGCACAGGGCGGTTGCCGCAAGCAGCATGACGCTAACAAGCGTGTCCGGCGGCACGGTGATCGAAATGTCGCGGGCCTGGTACCCGGCCGCGGAAAAACCGAGGTCGTACGAGCCCTGAACAACGTTTGCAAAAGAGAAATTTCCCGAGGCGTCGGAGGCTGCGGAGTCGATGATGGCGTACAGCGGCAGCGCGATCGCCTGCGCGGCCAGGATGGGCGAGATCGAGGCGGTTTTCAGATACACCGTCGCTTTCGGAATCGGGGAAACCACGGTGAGGATGCCGGGATCCTTGAGCACGGTGCCGGTCACCGCGTACGAAACGGCGTTTGCCGTTACCGTGAACGCCGTGACCGCGCCGCCGCCGGTGCTGTCGACAACCGTGTAATTGCCTGCGCCAAGCTTTCCGAATGAGAACAGAGGCCCGTAATTCGTGGCCGTAAGCACGCACGGCCGTCCGAGCAGCAGCTGGGGGTTCTGGGAATAGGAGACGGCGATTGAGTAGTTCTGCGGGCACGGCGCACGCGCGCATATAAACCTGCTGGTTTGGGTGATCTTGAACGAGCTTGTGTAGGCGGGCACGCAGGAGCTTGTCGATTGTCCCAGAATGAGCCACAACGCCACGCTGTCGTTCTGCGTTGGCGCGGCCGGAGAAAGCACGGGCTGGGGATACGCGGGTGAGACCTGCGCGCTTGCGCCTGTGTTCATTACAGCGAATGCGCTGAGGACGCACGTCCAAAGAGCATGTGTAATCTTCATCGGAAGCCCCGATTTGTTCTCTGCCGCAATAATTGGGCCGCATCCCCTTACGTTTGACTATCTATAATTATAGTTGTGTCCTTTAAATATATCACGAAAATGAGAATTTTGTCAATCGGAATCAAGAATTCCGCTCACCCCCTAATAATTAATAAATTGTGATGGTGGGGGCACCGCTATGCGTTTCCCCCTCGCTGCGGCCTCCTCGGCCTTTGGCCTGCGGTGTCCTCCGCTCCCCCCTCCAGCAAAGGGGCGCGCCTGGTGCGCTCGACTTGCGCTCGCGCGGCGTCGCCCGTTCATGCTTCGCACCCTTCGGGCGCGCTTCGCGCGTGGTCTCCGCGCCTCCGGCGCTCCGGCTCGCAACGCAACCTCAGTTGTATGCCGCTTCGCGGCGATCGCGTAGTAGGGTTCAATCGCTTTTGTCAACAATCACATGCTGATTATCAGGAACGTTCGACCAAGCAGCTGTCCTATGCGCATGCGCCAGGTTGGACTGAAGGGTGCGCAATAGCGCATTGTCACTTCGTTCCCCAAGGTATGGTAAGAGCGCTTCGCGCTTCATTATTGTGTCGCTTGCCTTGTGCCGAGCCCGGAAGGAAGACCCCGCCCAACAGGAAGGGCGGAACAGGTCCCGCCGCCGTCTTCGGCGGGGCGCCCAGATCTTCTCTTGAGTTTTGAGACAGGCTGAGCTTCCCCCGCCAAAACCGCAGTTATATTTACTACTATTTTGGACACAACCAAAACTGGAACTATTTTATCATTTGGCACTTGTCCCATCCAACGTCTCAGAGAAAGCCGAGCAATGAAACTTACCGTTGCAAAGACCGCGCATTTTCCCACGCAGATCGTTTTCGTAACCAAGGAGAGCGCGTCCGGCGTCCCGGATTTCGAGGCCGCGAAGAACAAGACCACGGTCCGTTACGACGGCAAGAAGGCCGTCGTGTACTGCGGCCTGGGCGAGGCCGGCGCCGTGACCGCTGCGGTGATCCGCGGCGCGTCCGCAGCCGGGACCCGCGCGGCGCTCGAGCTCAAGCGCTCCGAGCTGTCGCTCGTTGTGCCGCGCTCCGGGCGCCACGTGCGCGACCACTGGACGCCCGCCCTGGAGGGCGCGATCCTCGGCGGATACAAGTTCACCAAGTACAAAAAGGAAAAGGCTGTTTCCATCGAGTCCCTGGAGGTCGTGGGCGAGGCCGTGCCCCTTCGCGGCGCGGGCCGCGTGCTTGACGTGTGCGATTCCGTGAATTACAGCAGGGACCTGGTGAACGAAAATGCGCATGTGGCACATCCGGAATTTCTCGCAGGCCAGGCGCGCGCCATCGCAAGAGCCGGAAACATGGTCGTGGAGGTGCTTACCGAAAAGGAAATCGCAAAGAAGGGCCTCAGGCTGCTTGCCGCCGTAGGGCAGGGCTCGGAGTATCCGCCCAGGCTCGCCATCATCGAGTACCGCGGCAACCGATCTTCCCGGGACATCACGGCAATCGTCGGAAAAGGCATCACCTTTGATTCGGGCGGCCAGAACCTCAAGCCGACGGGCCACATAGAAACCATGCGGTGCGACATGGCCGGCAGCGCCGCCGTGCTTGGCGTGATGAAGGCGCTCGGCGCGCTCTCGCCCGCGGTGAACGTCGCGGGCGTGTGCGCGCTGGCGCACAACGCCGTGGGCGAGCGCGCCTACTTTCCGGGCGACGTGTACGCGGCCTACGACGGTACCACGGTGGAGATCGCGAGCACCGACGCCGAAGGCAGGCTCGTGCTTGCCGACGCGATTTCCTATTGCAAGGAAACACGGAGACCGTCGCGCATCATAGACCTTGCCACCCTCACGGGCGGCATCCTTTCATGCCTCGGCACCACGGTCGCCGGGCTCTTTTCCAATGACGACGACCTGGCCAAGCGACTCTTTGCCGCCGGCGAGGAATCCGGGGAGCGGCTCTGGCGGTTTCCAATGTACTCGGAATACGCGGAGTCGATCAAGAGCGACATTGCCGACCTGAGCAACGTGAGCCGCTTCAAAAAAGGCTACGCGAGCTCGATCACGGGCGCCGCGTTCATCGGGGAATTCGTGGGGAAAACGCCGTGGGCGCACATTGACATCGCGGGAACCGCCTTCAACGAGGAGGCGGCGAGCGGCGACGTCCCGCAGTTCGCCACGGGGTTCGGCGTGCGCCTGCTGTTGAAATTTCTGGGTGTCGAATAGTAGGATCAAGTTGATGCTGAGACAACCGGAATATGGCCTGAAATAGGTTGATGAGTGAGCGATCTGACAAGGCTTGTCACTCCCACGGAAGTGGGAGTCCAGCAAACCTGTAGAAAATGGATTGGCAAGGCCTCTGCTCCTGTCATTCGTATGCAGTCAAAGTCGCGGTCCCGCTTTCGCGGGAATGACATAATACGAGGGCAAGGATTGAACATAAAGAGTGTTAGGAATGCGTGCTGTCAACTGTCAACCGTCAACTGTCAACTCTAAACTCTAAACTTTAAACTTTTTCATGCAACTTGTCAAATCGAAATCCCGCACCATCGCCATCGTGGGCATCAACCGCGAGAGCGCGGCGGTGCTGTCCGAGCTCCTCGAAGCCGAGGGAGCGCGGGTCATCCGCATCATCAACCACGAGACCGAAGACCTGGGCGACCTGAAGAATTTTCCCCAGCTCGACATCATCATCAACACCACCAACGACGCGGGCGTGTACCGCGCGCTCCGCAAGCTCAACATGTCCAATGTGGATATCCTGAGCGGGCTTTCGGCGCGCATCCTGTTTTCCACAGGCACGAACGACCTGCTCGGGTCGGGTCTCACCGAAGACAAGACCAGGCTGCTCAACAGCCTGCACGAGATACGCGAGGCGATTTACCTGTCGAAGAACAAGGAGGAACTGCTCAAGCTGGTGCTCAACGTGGCGATCCGGTCGAGCGGCGCGGATTCGGGCTCCATCATGCTCGTGGATCCGCAGAAGAAGGTCCTCAAGATCGAGATCGCCGACGGACTGGAGCCGGGCATCGTCAATTCCACCACGCAGAAGATGGGGAAGGGGATCGCGGGCACCGTGGCCCGCACGGGCGTTCCGCTTCTTATCCGGGGCGCGGCCGACCGGGAGCGCTATGCCGCCGACTTCGAGCGCAAGGACCTTATATCGTCCATCTGCGCGCCACTCGTTATCGGCAAGGAGGTCGTGGGGGTCCTGAGCATCAACAGCAAAACGGAACAGCGGATTTTTTCCGAGGCGGACCTTGCCTATGTCAAGAAGCTCAGCGATTTTACCGCCGACATCATCACGACATCGAAGGAATACGAGCGATCGGCAAGCTCGACGTTCCTCCTGTCGCTGCTCAACAACGCCCGCGACATCCTCAACCTGAAATACCCTTTCGACGAGCGCCTGAACCTCCTCCTGCTCAAGCTGGTGACCTCCTTCTCGGCCGAAATCTGCAACTACTACGATTACTACCCGGAACGGGGCGCGTTCCTCGCCAAGGCGTCGAGCTCCTTCAACATCGGCTTGATAAAAGGGAAGAAGCTCAAGCTCAACGATTATTTCTCCAAGCTCGTTCTGGAGAGCGGCGACGCCGTGTCACTGTGCGTGCCCGACAAGAAGAGCGGCGCCGGTCCCCGGAAGTGGTACCTTATGCAGCCCATTCGCGAGGGCGGCGATATGGTGGGGCTCCTGTTCCTGCACATCGCGTCCGATGCGGTGGACATGAAGGAAGAAGCGGCCGTTCTCAAAAAGATCGGCGACATGATCTCCGCCGACCTTGCAAAGAACGTCGAGATGGAATCGTTCCGCGTGCAGTCGATCAAGTTCTCCGCCATTTCCGAGGTCTCGTTCGACCTTGCCTCGGCGCGCAACAGGAGCGAAGTGGCCAATCTCATCAATTCACACGCATGCGTCATCCTCGAAGCGGAAAGCTCCATCCTGCGGCTGTACGATGCCGCGTCGCACGAACTCAAGGTGCTCGATTCGTTTTCGCTCAAGACGTTTTCGCATCTTAAGGAGCTCGAGGCGCTTGACGGCATCATCAGCCGCGACGTGGCGCTTAACAAGAACGCATTGCTCATCAAGGACCTGAACAAATCGTCGTACGCGTGGGTGGGCATGGACTCCCGCTCGGTCCTGAGCATGTACCTTGAGCGCAACGGCAGGGTGATGGGAACCCTGTCGCTGTACGACAAGAAATCACTCGACCTGTACGCGGCAAAGAGCTTCACGCAGAAAGACAAGGAGATCTTCCTCAACTTCTGCCTGCAGGCCGCCAAGGCGCTCGAACGGTTTATCGCGTCCGACACCGCACCGGCGGCACGGCCGTAAAAGGGTGTTGAAAAAGTTTGTTTCCTGCCGTTCATGGTTCGACAAGCTCACCACGAACGGCGACTCCTCACAAATTTCATCACGTTTCCGTTCGCCCTGAGCTTGTCGAAGGGTGGACGGAAAGTTTTTCAATAGCCTGCTGGCTGGCGTTGGCCGTACCCCACGATGAACCAAACTCCCGCTCCACCAGAAAAATCAGGCTTTTCAAAAGGGAATGCGCTTCGGACGGCGGCCCTGTACGTTATCGCGGCCGCCGCGCTGTACTGGGTGTTCCGCGACGTAAACGTTCGTGAACTCAAGCGCGACATGCTCAACATCTGCTGGCCGCTCGCGCTTTTGGGGATGACGGTTGACGTCGGAAGGTATGTTGCGCAGAGCATCCGGTGGAGGTTTTTGCTCGGGCCCGTGGGGACCATTTCCTTTGCAAAAACATTCAAGGCGCTATACGCGGGCATATTTCTCAACCTCATCCTGCCGCTCCGCATCGGCGAAGCGGCGCGCGCCTATCTCGCCTCGCGCTTTTCCGGCGCGCGCTTTCCGACGGTGGTGTCCACGATTTTCGTTGAATATCTCATCGACGGGATCTGGATGGCCGTGGGCATCGGCGCCGTGGGGCTCATTGTCCCGCTTCCCGCAAATGTGCTTCTCGCCGCGCGCGTCCTCGGCCTTGCCATGCTGGTCGCGGTCGCGCTGTTCGTGTTCTTCGTGGTTTTCCGGAAGTCCGAATCGATATTTACGGCGGGAATTCCCGGCCAGAAGTTCGGTCCGGTGCGGAAGGTCGCGGCGTTCCTCGACACCATACGGAGCGGGCTTCGGTTGGTGGGCAGGTCGGGCCTTCTGTGGGCGTCGTTCGGCGTGTCGTCGTTCGATTTCCTGTTCCACATCGTGGCGTTCTGGATCATCATGATCGCCTATGGCATCACGCTGCCGTTCGACGTCGCCGCCGCCATTCTGCTGTTTGTTTTCGTGGGTCTCATCATTCCCATCACGCCGTCGAACGTGGGCACGTTCCAGTTCCTGTGCAAGCTCGGGCTTATGCTGTTCGGCGTGGACGCCACCAAAGCCGCCGGGTTTTCGGTGGTGTTTTTCCTGATCGTGCTTATTCCGCAAGCTGTCATCGGCTGCATCGCGTTCGTGCGGAGCGGCGAGCGGCTGTGGGAAATCCGGAACGCCATCGCCTCGCTCAGGCTTTCCGCAAAGGAACATCCGCAATCATGACAACCGCAGCCGTTCTGTTCGACCTCGACGGGACATTGCTTGACACGCTGGAAGACATTGCCGGCTGCGGTGAACCGGGCGCTTGCGTCGCTCGGATTTCCGCCGCACCCGAACAAGGCCTACCGGTATTTCGTGGGCGAGGGGATCGGGGAGCTCGCCCGGCGGGCGCTGCCGGAAAACAGGCGGGGCGTCGACGACGTCAAGGCCTGCCTTTCGGCCATCAGCAGGGAATACGGCGGCAGCCTGCTTGTCAAAACTCAACCGTATCCGGGCGTCCCGGAGCTCCTTGCCGAGCTTGTCAAAAGAAACATCCGTCTGCGCCGTAGTCTCCAACAAGCCTCACGAGCTCACGATGCGTTCCGTGGGGCGCTGTTTCCGGGAGTTCCGTTCGGCGCTGTGCTGGGAGAGCGCACGGGCATTCCCACAAAACCCGATCCTGCCATTGCGCTTGAGGCCGCGGCCGCGCTCGGCGTCGCGCCCGCACAATGCGCGTATGTGGGCGATTCCGGGGTCGACATGAAAACGGCCGTTGCGGCCGGCATGTTTCCGGTCGGCGCGCTGTGGGGGTTTCGGGACAAGGACGAGCTCATGGCGAACGGGGCAAAGGCGCTGCTGAAACACCCCATGGATCTGCTTGAGGTGATTGACAAAAGATTTGAAGGCATGGCAGGCATTTTGGGAACGGATGGCGATATGCTTAAGTCGCTGATGGAAGATAAAAAACGGGAACGCGAATTGTAAAGTAAGTCAAAACAGTACATTCTTTCTTAACAAACAGGGAGGCCCCCATGGTCACCGCACTGGTCCTTCTCAACGTCGACCGAAACAAGGTCGATTCAATCGCTCAAAAACTCTCGGAAGTAAAGGGAGTTTCCGAAGTCTACTCGGTTGCGGGCAGGTACGATCTCGCGGTCGTCATCCGCACCAAAGACAACGACACGCTCGCGGAGCTCGTTACCGGGACAATGCTCAAGGTTGAAGGCATCCAGAAATCGGAGACGCTTATTTCGTTTAGGGTTTATTCGAAGCATGATCTTGAGAGTATGTTTTCGATATAAATAAAATATGAAATAATCTTGGAGGGGGAAGTGTCCCCCTGGCCCCAAGCCTCCTCGGCCCTTGGCCTGCGGGGTCTTGGGGCACACCCCCTCGTGGGTAGCCGCCCAAGGCTAGTTGATTCGCAAGATAGAAACTTTAGTTGCGGGCGGCACCGAGAAGAATTGTGGATTGATGAATGCGGAAGAAGGGAAAGTCTCTAACGGATTGCCTTGGAATTCCAGATGGCGAAGAGTTTTACCTTGACTCAATACGTTTTCTTCTGCCGCGCGTTAGGTGGACCGCAGGGTGCGCTGGAGCGCATTGCCGCCTGACCACGGGCCGTGGGCCCTGCGTGGCAGGCGGCAACGAGCGCGAATAGCCGAGCCCGGAGGGAGACCGGCCCGAGCGCAGCGAGGGAAACGCCCAAAACATATATTTTATTAATGTGAAGGTGGCTTCCCGGAATCTTCATCTTCGCCGTCATTCGTATTCTCGTCATCCTCTTCGTCTTCAATCTCATCATCATCTTCCAGCTCCACGCCGTCGGCGAGAATGTAGTCGTCGTCGTCTTCTTCATCGTAATATTCATCGTCATCATCGTAGTATTCATCCGCATATTCCTCTTCGTCAATTTGAGGCCCGGCCTCCTGCGGTCCTGCGGGATCGGGCAGGGGAGCGTCTGTTCCGGCTTTTGCGGGAGGCGGTGGTGCCGTATCCGGTGGCCCGCCCGATCCTGCTTCCTCCTTTTCCTCCTGCTCCATCAACGCGAGCTTTCTCTGTTTCCGCACGATGGCGACGCCTGCCGCGACAAGAAACAGAAAAGCGATGGCGACCCAGAACGCCGAATAATCGGCAAAGAGGAAAACGAACCTGTAGCGCGAAGAAATTTCTTTGTTGACGGCAAATTCGAATTCCTGCGGGGACAGCGACAAAACATTGCGCATCCCGCGCCAGAAGGAGCCGGTCTTCCGGGCCGATTGCAGGATTTCGGCAATCGATTCAATGCCGTATTGCTCGATGAGAAACATCACGGCAAGGTGGGCCTGGCTGTAGGCAAGATCGGCGCGGTTGCGGCCGAAGGCGTTCACCGAGTCTATGGACGACAGCGGCATGAGCCTGCCCGTAAAAATCGCCTTGGACACGACCACGTCCTCGTTGAACGAAAGCTCGCCGGACAACGTCATGGCCGCGCCTTCATGGAACCAGCGCGGGATGTCGAGGCCCGGAAAGGCCCGCGCAAGCACGGCGTGCACGAGCTCGTGCCTTGTCACCTGGGCAAAGCTCTGGTCGAGAAACGGCTTGAACGTGGTGGGCACCACGATGAGGTTGCCGCCTATGGTTCCGCCGCCGCCCCATTCGGGCAGCATGCCGCCGTAATTCACTGTTGACTTATCGGAATAGTAGACGATGCGCAGCGGCGCAGCGTCGGGCCGCCGCTCCGGCGCGACGAGGCGGTAGAGACGGTAATACTCGCCGTTCATCGCAGCCCTGTCCACGTCGGGCGGGACAATGCCTTCGAATTGAAGGATGTCGGCAGATGCAGACGTGGTGAGGAGAAGGAGTAGGAGAAAAAGAAGTGAATTTTTCATAATTGATATAAGAGAACTTGGGCGTTACCCTCCCCCTCGACTTCGCTCGGGGTCGGGTCGGTCTCCCTTCGGGCTCGGCTATTCGCCTCGTTGCCGGACCGCCCCGATGGCCTTCGGCCGGGGTCGGCCGGCAATTCGCCCTGGCTCACCCTCCGGTCCACCTAACGCGGCGCAGACCGAAATCTTTTTTGTCAAAATACTATTCTTGCGCCAGCTGGAAGCCGTAAAAAGTTTCTCAACAAGTACCGTGTTTGCGCGATGGCAAAGCAAAATAACACCGGCATCAAACCTCTGCCCGGCGCCAGGCCGGACTGGAGGCCGCGTTAGAACGCGGTGCCGCCCGGACCCGGCCCTGTGGGCCATAGGGCCGTGGCGGCCCGAGGCCGAAGGCCGAGACCGGAAGGAGGGCCGCCGCTGCGAAGCAGCGGGGCGCCCAATCTTTTTTGTATTTCTTCCAATCCCTCTTCTCATGTAATCTAATAAAAATGTCCATGCTCTTATATTATTTTTGTCTACTGTTTATTATTATACTACGACTGGCGCTTGGGATGGAACCTACCATCGGGGAGTGATCTCCCAATCTGTCGCGCGCCTGGGCAGAGGGGGCAAGACCGTACAAGAATAGGAGGCCGCGCGTGCCGCAATCCGCCGTATCGGAGTACCTCTCGTCTGTGAAGCCCGACGCAATCGACGCCGGTTTTCTCGCCTACATCGCCAACCTCGCCGAAGTCTCCAAGGTCGCGCCGCAGGTCGCGGCATCCATCGTGCAGGAGCTTGCAGACCAGCGCTGCAATCTCAAGCTCATCGCAAGCGAGAACTACTGTTCGCTGTCAACCCAGTGCGCCATGGCGAACCTGCTCACCGACAAATACGCCGAGGGCATTCCCCGCCACCGCTTCTATGCCGGGTGCGCCAATGTCGACGATATTGAAGAATATGCGGCACAGCAGGCGTGCAAACTTTTCGGGTGCGACCACGCCTATGTCCAACCGCACAGCGGCGCGGACGCCAACCTTATTGCCTACTGGGCCATTCTCAACGCGCGCGTCACCGCGCCCGCGCTCGAGAAACTGGATGACCCCAACCCCGCTCATATGTCGCGGCAGGACTGGGACGCGCTCCGCCGTGAGACGGGAAACCAGAAGCTGCTCGGCATGGACTACTACTCGGGCGGCCACCTCACGCACGGCTACCGCCAGAACGTATCGGCCCAGATGTTCGATGCATATTCCTACAGCGTCAACAAGGAAACGGGCCTTCTTGACTACGCGGAAATCGAGAAAATGGCGATGGAGATAAGGCCGCTTATCCTGCTTGCCGGGTACAGCGCATACCCGCGCGCCATCGATTTCTCCAGGCTCCGCGCCATCGCCGACAAGGCGGGCAGCGTGCTCATGGTCGACATGGCGCACTTTGCCGGGCTCGTGGCCGGCCGCGTGTTTACGGGAGCGAACAATCCCGTGGCGCACGCGCACGTGGTGACCACCACCACGCACAAGACCCTGCGCGGTCCGCGCGGCGGCCTTGTGCTGTGCACCAAGGAATTCGCGGAACATGTCGACAAAGGGTGCCCTCTTGTTATCGGAGGCCCGCTCGAACACATTATCGCCGCAAAGGCGATCGCGCTCACCGAGGCGAACACACCGGCGTTTGCCGCATATGCGAGAAAGATTGTTGAGAATTCGGCCGCGCTTGCCAAGGCCTGCGTCAGTGAGGGCATGACCGTCGCCACAGGCGGCACCGACAACCATCTCATGCTCATCGACGTGCGTTCATTTGGGATCACGGGACGCCAGGCCGAGGCTGCCAGCCGCGACTGCGGCATTACGCTCAACCGCAACTCGCTGCCGTTCGATCCCAACGGTCCCTGGTACACCAGCGGCCTGCGCATCGGCACGCCCGCAGTCACCACCCTCGGCATGGGCGAAAATGAGATGAAGGAAATCGCCTCGATTATCAAGATGGTGCTTTCCGCAGCCAAGCCGGAGATCAGCAGTTCGGGCGAGAACGCAGGAAAACCGAGCAAGGCAAAGTATGTAATGGATGAAAAAGTAACAAAGCAGGCCAAGGACAGAGTGAAAAAATTGCTGTCAAAATTTCCAGTGTATCCGCAGATTGATCTGGAGTTTTTGAAGAAGCATTTTGGGAAGAAATAGATCAAGAGTTGCTATTGGGGGAGGCTAATCGATTGGAGAGGGTGGAACGCCCAATCCTATCTTTTTTATTTATAGTTATTCGAAATCCATTTCTCAAGCTCACATTCCACATCTTCGGCCATCGATGAAGCGTTTTGAATGGTCGGAAACGTGCCCTTCTTCACTTCCTTCACATACTGCAATACGCCCGCCGAAAGCGCCTCTTTCCCTTTTGCAAACACCTTGACATGGCGGAATATCACTGGCGAAAGCCCGGCCATGTCGTGGAACACCTGCACCTGGCCGTCGCAATACGGCCCGGCGCCGATGCCGATGGTGGGGACACGGAGAAGCCGTGTCACGGCGCGGGCGAGTTCCGCGGGGATAAGTTCCAGAACGATCATGAAGACGCCGGCGTCCTGAAGCGCGAGGGCGTCGGCGACAAGTGCCTTCGCCTCGGCAATCGTCTTGCCCACCACGCGCGGTCGTGGTGCGGATTGCGGAAGGTAGCCAATGTGGCCGCACACGCTGATGCGGTTTCTGCGCAAGGAACGCACGATGGGTGCGAGTTTCGCGCCGCCTTCCATTTTTACCGCCTGCGCTCCGCATTTGACAAGCCTTTTTGCATTCGCGAGCGCGCAAGCGGGCGTCGCGTACGAACGGTAGGGCATGTCGCCTATCACAAAGGCGTTTTTCACACCTCGTGCGACCGCGGCGGTATGGTGCACCATGTCGTCCATGGTGACGTCCTTGATGTCTTCGTACCCCAGGACCGTGTCGCCCACGCTGTCGCCCACGAGAACGGCATCGACCCCGCACTCGTCAATGATGCGCGCCGTGGGGCAATCGTAGGCCGTGAGCATGGCAATAGGGGACGCGGCGGATTTCTGTTGGATAAAGCTACGGGCAGTTTTTTTCATTGGATAGTTAAACTCCTGTCAAGAAGAGAGACGGTTGACAAAGTAACAAAGTGACAAAGCAAGAAGAGCACCCGGCGCAACGACTCTTCGTGGGTGCCCCCCGCGCAGGTGTTTGATTCTTGCATATACTCCTACTTGGGGGCCACCCTGGAGAGGGTAGCGGAGGAACGGTCACGCTTCAGGAAATTCTGTTTACAATGCAGCGTGACCGGACCGCAGCGAGGGGGAAACTTCCCCCTCATAAAGAGTCTTTTTCATCGGTATCCTGCCAACCCCTATTTTTCTATCGAATCTTCACGTTAAAATACATATAATATCATTGGGATATACTATCGTCGTTGGCACAGAGGCGCGGCATTTCCGCGCGATGCAGAACCATGACAAACAGGAACGCTTTCCGCTCGTGCCGCAATGATCACACAAAAGCCTCAACAGCCCCATGCTTTCCGCCGCGGCAAGGCGGTCCTGATGCTTTTTTCATCCGCGAATGATGCGGCCCGCTCTCTGATGTGCGCCGTTGTCCTTGCATCCGCACTGAGCGGGGCGGCTGAGGCCCTGCCCCCGCAGCCGACAAGAGTAGTCCGGATCGATTCGGTCCGGGTCGAAAGAATTCCCGTGGTCAGGCACGACAGCCTCTTTTTCACGCTACAATGTTTCTGCAACGGCCTGCCGGGCAATTACTGGTACTACTTTGACAGCAGCCAGAGTCACCTGGTGATCGAGGTCTTCGAATCCGACGTGGATGATTACGACGTCAAGTTTCCTTCGTACAGCCCGTTCAGATGGCTGCATGCGAGAACCGTTGAAACCGGAATGGCGCTCACGAGGACCGAGACGCGGGTCATCGTTGATGTTGACAAAGGGAAAACCAGAGGAATCATGTGGAACGGTTCCGTTTCCATGCTCGGCGGCAAAGGCTTTTCCGTGACGATCGCCAAGCCGATAGCGGACTACCGCGACGTTCGGCACAAGAAAACAACGCGGGTTGTTGCCGTCGTCACTTCGCTTTCCATAGCGCTGGTGGCCGTTGCTGCGGGGATTGCACTGTTTTTTAGTTTGCAGTGAGGGGGATGTTCAGGCTGTCTCAAAACTCGCCGCATGCTTCGACACGCTCAGCACGAGCGGCGATATTGAGTAGATTTCGCCTGTTTCCCGTTCGCCCTGAGCTTGTCGAAGGGTGAACGAAGGGTTTTGAGACAGTCTCTGTTGCCTGCCGCTATGGTAAAGGTCCGCCAAGGCAGCCGTGGCGCTTCGCTGCGCAGGCTGTCGGTTTGCCTTCTTCTCAATCAGCAGTCAAAAATCCTCAATCTTTTGCCCCGGCCTTCACATAATGTAGATTATCATTACCACTCATTTCGTGTATCAGCAGATCAAGCGGAGGGACCATGGCAGGCGTGAACAAGGTGATTCTTATCGGGAATCTTGGGAAAGATCCGGAACTCAAATACCTTCCGAGCGGCCAGGCGGTCGCCACGTTTTCTCTTGCGACAACCGAGAAATGGACCGATAAAACCGGCAAGCGCCAGGAACGCACCGAGTGGCACAATATCGTGGTATACGGTAAACCCGCAGAGAATGTGAACCAGTATCTTAAGAAGGGGCGGTCGGCCTACGTTGAGGGAAGAATCACCACGCGGTCGTGGGACGACCGCGACGGAAATAAGAAATACAAGACCGAAATAGTCGCAAATACCGTGCAGTTTCTCGGCGGTCCTGGTCAGGGAGCGGGCGCTCCGGCTCCGGAGGCCTCCGCGGGTCAGGACACAGTGGCCGAGCCGTCTGCTGATTTCGACCAGGCGGCGCCCGCGGCCGGTCCGGCAAACGCATCCGACGACCTGCCGTTTTGACGGCGGCACGCCTGCGCATTGCCCCGATGATGCGGCGTTCGGTATTTTTGGTGTGGCCCCGGATTTCAACCCCCTTGAAAAGGATTGAAACATGAGCGTGGAAATTCTTCTGCTTGCGGTAATGGGCGGAATAACGCTGTTGGCCTACATGGTGGCGATCAATTCGCATGGGCCGACAAGGCTCTCCATTTCCTATCTTATCGCCACGGTCATCCTGGCCGGGACGGTCTGGGTCACGGTGCAGTATGTCAACAACGACCAGAACATAAGAAACAGGGAAGAGGTCAAGCGGCTCGAACAGGAAAAGCAGAAGGCCGAGGAACAGTTGCAGTCGCACGATCAGCAGTACCAGTCGGCCATGAAGGAGAATAAGGAGCGGCTCGGGCTTGCCGGAAGGCTCACGGCGATTGTCTCCGGCGCCAGTGCGCTTGCCGGTCAACTTTCCAACATGGACATGCGCGACCAGTCCCTGGAGCTCGACGGTCTCGTGGGAAGGGCGGCCGAGGCAAAACGCAAATGCGAAGACCTGACCGTGGAGTTCGGCAAAATCGCCATCGCCGACAACGCATTTTCCGAATGCGCGAACCAGATCAAGGAAGGACTCAAGACGCTCGCCGAGGCGGCGCAGTATGCGGTGCTTTACTACAAGGCCGAAGACACGGCTCAGGAGGAGCTGCGCGAGCGTATCATGAGGCAGAAAGCAAGAAGCGCCCACGACAATTTTGAGAAAGCCGGCAGCCTTATTTCATCGCTCAGCAGCCAGCAGTAAGACTCCGGGGCCCGGCAAAGTCCGTGTTCTTTGCCGGTTCCGCATTCCACCGACCGCACGCGCTCGCGGCCCCCATCCTTCCTTCGAGCGCAGCTGCCACATTGTTTCCTTGACAGTTTTCGGCCTTTCAAAGTATTTTGACAGTTTTGCTATCATGCGCATCACCATACATCGAGTGCCCGAAGGGCGCAGCGTTGTCGCTCAGAACGTGACGGCGCCGGACGACAACACGCAGGGGCTTGTGCTGGACGGCGCGGTTTCCTGCACCGCAGATCTTGACAGAATCCAGGCGCAGATTCACGCACGGGTGCGGTTTGCGTGCGTGCTTCACCTGCAATGTTCGCGGTGTCTCGGGCCGGTGCGCCAGTCGGTACAGGGAGAATTCCGGCTCGTGATGCAGGAGAAGGGCCGGTCGGGCGGCCGCAATCATCTTCCGGAAGAAGAGGTTGATCTCGTTTTTGACGATGCATCCGGCGATGTCGACCTTTCGCCGTTTATTTTCGACGAGATACTGCTCTCGGTGCCCATGAAGCCGCTTTGCTCCGAGGAATGCAGGGGCATCGGGATCAAGGGCGATTCGGCAATTTCCGTCGAATTTCATCGACCCGGGAAGGCCGTCGACCCGCGGTGGGAAGCGCTGGAGCGGCTCAGAAACAAGGCGTCAACGTAGACAAAAGAAAAACCAGGACCATCCACAGGAGGAACAATGGCTCTCCCGAAAAGGCGAATATCCAGCACACGGCGCGACAAACGCAGGACGCATTTCAAGCTCAAGCCAACGGCCTTCACGCTGTGCTCGCACTGCAAGCAGCCGAAAATGGCGCATCACGTATGCCAGAACTGCGGGTTCTACGCCGGGGTTGAAAGAATCCAGCCCGAAGATTGAACCGCGCAGCGAGCAACCGTACCTCATTTGCCAGAGTGATCATGCGCCCCATACGCTTGGCCATTGACGTCATGAGCGGTGATAACGGTTCCAGGGTTATCCTCAACGGAATTCTGGAAGCAGAGCGCCTATCGCGGGACCCGTTCGTCGCCTATCTGTGCGGCGATGAAAAAAAAATCCGCGGTCTCATGGACGAAATTGGCGTGACGGAAAACGGCTGCTCCGGCCGGCTGATCGTGGAACATTGCGGCAACAGCGTCGGACCAGACGACGTTCCCACGCGGGTCTGGAAAACCAGGACCGATGCGCCGATCATACGGATCGTTACGCTGCAGAAACAGGGCCGTGTCGACGCATCCATAAGCGCGGGCGATACCGGCATTCTCATGAGCGCCGCGCTTTTCATTCTGGGCCGCCAGTCAGGCACGCTCCGGCCCGCTCTTGCGGCGTTTCTTCCCACGGCGGGAAGGGGGCAGGTCCTGCTCCTGGACGTTGGAGCGAACCTCAACTGCCGGGTGGACCATCTTGTGTGCTTTGGTCAGATGGGATACTCGTATGTTAAGAAATTCTGCAATAATCCGTCGCCGAGGCTCAGGTTGCTTAACATTGGAGAAGAACCCTCGAAGGGAACCCGGGTGCTGTTTGAAGCCGGACAGAAACTCGCCAAGGTTTGCAAAGGGTATGCCGGATTCATAGAAGGCTCGGGGGTTCTCCGCGGCGAGGCCGACGTGGTCGGTGTGCGACGGCTTCGTGGGAAACGTGCTGCTTAAGGCGTGCGAAAGCTTCTACTCTCTCGCCCGCGGCGTGCTCGCCGAAAAACCCGGACTGATCGAGAAGTTCGAAGGCGCCATGGACGGCGTGCTCAATCCCGAAAACTACGGCGCCGTCCCGTTTCTCGGCATTCGGGGGGCGGTCCTCAAGGCGCACGGAAGCTCAACGTCGAGATCGATTGCGAACGCCATCCTTGCCGCGATTTCCGCAGTGCGGACGCGCGCGCTGACCGCGGACGCAGCAACCATTGCGAAAGGCACACGCTAAGGTGGCACACGCACGAATCACCCGCATCGTCTCCGTCGGCAGCAGCGTCCCCGAACGCATCGTCACCAACAAAGACCTCGAACGGATCCTTGACACATCGGACGAATGGATCGCTACGCGCACCGGCATCCGGCAGCGCCGGGTGTTCGGCAAGGGGGAGGAGGCACGGGCCTACGAACTCGGCGGCAAGGCGGCCATGAACGCGCTTTCCATGGCGGGCCGCTCCCCGCATGACGTCGACGGCATAATCTGCGCCACGTTTTCCCCCGACTATTTCTTTCCGTCCACCGCCTGCAAGATACAGCAATATATCGGCAACGCCCAGGCGTGCGCCTTCGATGTGTCGGCCGCGTGCGCCGGATTCGTCTACGCGCTCTCCGTCGCCGACGCCATGATCGTCTCGGGCCGGTGCCGGTGCATGCTGGTGGTGGGCGCCGAGGTGACCTCGCGAACGGTCGACTGGAGCGACCGCGGCACGTGCATCCTGTTCGGCGACGGCGCCGGCGCCGTGCTCCTGGAGGAGCACACCGGCGGCGACCGCGGCATCCTTGCAACGTACCTCAACAGCAACGGCGCGCTCGGCGACATTCTTTCCCTTCCCGCCACCGGGGAAAAACGGTTCATGAAGATGAACGGCAACGAGGTGTACCGGCATGCGGTTCGCCTCATGGCCGAGGCCAGCGAGCTGTGCCTCAAGAAAGCGGGATTGTCAATTGACAAAGTTGATCTCATAGTTCCGCACCAGGCCAACATCCGCATCATCAACGCCATGGCGAAGCAGATGGGAGTGCCGAGTGAGAAGGTGGTGACCAACCTCGACAGGTACGGCAATACCTCGTCGGCCTCCATCCCGCTGGCGCTCGAAGAGGCCTGGAAACAGGGACGAATCAAGGACGGGACCGTGGCAGTCTTCACGGCGCTCGGCGGCGGCCTTGCATGGGGCAGCGCGGTGGTGAGATTCTAACAACAAATGGAGCTTGTCTGATGCGATACACGCTTCTTTTCCCCGGCCAGGGTTCCCAGAAAGTGGGCATGGGGCGTGACTTCTACGATTCGTTTGATAGCGCCAAGAGGCGAATTGACGACTGCAACAAGATTCTGGGCCGTGACCTTTCGTCGATTATTTTCGGCGGACCCGAGGAGGAACTCACCCGGACGGAGAACACGCAGCCTGCGCTGTTTGTTGTGGAATCAATCATCGCCGATGTCCTCAAGGAAAAAGGAATCGTGCCCTCGCTTGCGGCGGGGCATTCCCTCGGCGAGTACGGCGCCCTGTACGCAGCCGGCGTGTTTTCGTTTGAGGACGGGCTGGCCATTGTGGCGAAGCGCGGAGCGCTCATGGCGCGCGCCGGCGCGATAATGCCGGGCACCATGGCGGCGGTCATCGGTCTTTCCAAAGACAGGATTCTGGAAAGTCTCGCGGCTGTCAAGGGCACCGTGGTGTGCGCGAACGAGAATAGCCCGGACCAGACCGTTATTTCCGGCGACGTTGCCGCGGTCACGCAGGCCTGCGAGTCGCTCAAAAAGGCCGGCGCGCGGCGCGCGGTCATGCTCAGCGTGAGCGGCGCGTTCCACTCGCCGCTCATGGCGCCTTCGGCAGAGGAGTTCGCCGCTTTTCTGCGGCAGTTTGCCTTCAACAACGCCGCGTGCCCGGTGGTGGCCAACGTGACGGCGGCCATGGAGCAATCGGGGGCCTCCCTCAAGTCACTTCTTGTCAAGCAGCTCACCTCGCCCGTCCGCTGGGTGGAATCGGCGGCCGTGATCGCGAAAAACGACCCCGGGACATGCTGTGAGATCGGGCCCGGCGCGGTGCTGTCCGGTCTCGTCAAAAAGTGCAATTCGTCCCTCAATGTTGTTCCATGCGGAAGGGTTGAAGACGTATATTCTATGGTTCCTTGAGCCGTTTTGTGCGCGGTTCAACCGCCTTTGACGTGTTTTTTCTGGCTCACGGCACTGCAAAATCAAATCCGGAGTTCACGGTTTGATACAATTGGCTGGCAAGAATGCTCTCGTGACCGGGGCGGGCCGCGGCATCGGCAGGGCAGTGGCGCTTACGCTTGCGAAGGCGGGTGCCAACGTTGCGGTGTGCGACCTCGACGCCGCAACGGCGCAGTCCACCGCCGGGGAAGTGCAGGCGCTGGGCCGGACCTCCGTTTCCCTTTGCTGCGACGTTGCCAAGGCCTCCGACGTCGCGGATGCGGTTTCGGCGTTCGGGGCCGCGTTTCCCACGCTCGATATTCTTGTCAACAACGCGGGCATCACGCGGGACGGGCTTATCGTGCGCATGAAGGAGGAGGACTGGGACCTGGTCCTCTCCGTCAACCTCAAGAGCGCATTCCTGTTCTGCAAAGAAGCCGCCCGGTCCATGATGAAGGCAAGAAGCGGCAAGATGGTGAACATCGCATCGGTGGTGGGCATCATCGGCAACGCGGGTCAGGCAAACTATTCGGCGTCGAAAGCGGGGCTCATCGGTCTCACCAAGTCGCTGGCGCGGGAATTCGCAAGCCGCAACATCCAGGTGAACGCCGTGGCGCCGGGGTTCATCCAGACGGCTATGACCGACAGGCTTTCCCTGCAGGACAGGGAGAAGCTTGCGTCGCAGATTCCCATGCAGCGTCTCGGACAGCCGGTCGACGTCGCGAACACGGTTCTTTTTCTTGCGTCAAGCCTCTCCGATTATATCACCGGGCAGGTGCTTGCGGTTGACGGCGGGCTTGTAATGTGATGCGGGGAAAATCATTTTATAGGAACGAAAACAACATCAAGTACATCCTTAACACTCTTGAAAGGAGTTCAGTGTGAGCGAGAAAGAAACCAAGATTAAGCAGATTATCGCGGAGAAGCTCGGCGTCTCGGAAGACAAGGTGACGCCACAGGCTTCATTTGTCGAAGATCTTGGCGCGGATTCACTCGATCAGGTGGAGCTCATCATGGCTTTTGAAGATGCGTTTGACATTGAGATCCCTGACGAGGACGCCGAAAAGCTCCGCACGGTCAAGGACGCCACGGACTACCTCGAAAAGAAGCTCTAACCAACAACGAAAGCAGCTCCGTGATTTCGAAGCGAGTAGTGGTCACCGGCCTGGGGACCATAAATCCCATTGGCAACACCGTGGAAACGTACTGGGACTCCTTGTGCTCGGGAAAATCCGGTCTCGGGCCCATCACCACGTTCGACACAACGAATTACCCGTCGAAGATAGCGGGTGAGGTGGGAAACTTCGACGTCGGAAACCTCGTGGACCTCAAAGAGGTCAACAGGACCGATCGCTTCATCCTTTTTGCCATGGTCGCCTCAGACCAGGCGATAAAGGACGCCGGGCTCGACCTTGGACGCGAAGACCTCACCCGTATCGGGACCGTCATCGGTTCGGGCGTGGGCGGCCTCAGGACGCTGGAAGGCGAACACAGCAAATTGATTTCACGCGGTCCGGGACGCGTTTCGCCGTTTCTTATTCCCATGATGATAACCGACATGGCAGCCGGAAGGGTTTCCATCGGGTACGGGCTTAAAGGGCCGAACTACAGCGCGGTGAGCGCGTGCGCTTCCGCCGGCCATGCCATCGGCGATTCGTTCCTCATGCTCAGGGCCGGCATGATGGATGTTGCGGTCTGCGGCGGGTCCGAGGCCGCCATCACGCCGCTGTCCTATGCGGGGTTCTGCTCGCTCAAGGCGCTGTCCACGCGCAACGAACATCCGCAGAAGGCCAGTTGTCCGTTTGACAAGAAGCGCGACGGGTTCGTGATGGGCGAAGGCGCGGGGATCATCGTGCTCGAAACGCTCGAACATGCCCAGGCGCGCAAGGCGCGAATCTACTGCGAGCTTATCGGGTACGGCGCCACCGGCGACGCGTTCCACCTCACTGCGCCGTCTCCCGACGGCGAGGGCGCCCAGCGCTCCATGGCCATGGCGCTTGCGTCGGCGGGACTGAAGCCTTCCGCCATCGACTACATCAACGCGCACGGCACCTCCACCGAGCTTAACGACAAGCTCGAGACCATCGCCATCAAGAAGGTGTTCGGCGAATACGCCCAGAAAATCAACATCAGTTCCACAAAGTCAATGACGGGCCATCTGCTCGGCGCGTCGGGCGGCATCGAATTCGTCGCGACCACGCTTGCCGTGTGCCGTGACATTGTCCACCCCACCATCAACTACGAAGACCCCGACCCGGAGTGCGACCTCAACTACACGCCGAACACCGCCGTGAAGCGGACCGTGCGGTACGCCATGAGCAACTCCTTCGGCTTCGGCGGCCACAATGTGTCTCTGGTTGTCGCAAAGTATGAAGCGGCGTAGCGGGCCAGGCGACTTTCTCAGGTTCATATTCCCCTTTCGAAAGCCGGACCGCGGCCGGACGTCGGTCGAAACGTTCCAGAAGGCAATCGGCTACCGGTTCCGCGACGCCGACCTGCTCACGCTCGCCCTCACGCATAAGTCAAGCGTCGGCCCGGACGACAAGAAGGGCCTCATGTCCAACGAGCGGCTGGAGTTCCTCGGCGATGCGGTGCTCAATTGCCTTATCACCGAGCACCTGTACCAGGCGTATCCCACCAGGTCCGAAGGTCAGCTGTCGAAAGTAAAGTCCCTGGTGGTGAGCCGGAAGATCCTCGGCGAGATCGCCTATGCGCTCAACATAGGCGAGTACATGATTTTCGGGTACTCGGAGCGCAAGTCGGGCGGCAAGGAGCGCATGTCGATCCTGTCCAACGCCTTCGAGGCGCTCTTGGGCGCTTTATACCTTGACGGCGGGCTTCACAAGGCGAGACGGTTTTTGTCGCGCTTCCTGTTCGGCGGCATCGACGCGTTTCTGCGGGACGAGAGCAACATCAATTACAAGAGCAGGATCCTCGAACTTTCCCAGCGGGACGGGTTCGGCATTCCGCGGTACCGGGTGGTGTCGGCCGTCGGGCCCGAACACGCCAAGGAATTCACCGTCCGCATCGAAGTGGGCGGCGTGGCGCTCGGCGAAGGCGCGGGCCCCAACAAGAAGCTCGCGGAGCAGAACGCCGCGCGCGAGGCGCTCAAGGCATACAGCAGGGAAACAATCACTCAAAGTAAAGGAGCACCGATCCCATGAACTGGTTTCTCACCGAAGAACAGCAGATGATCGTTGATACCGCACGGGAGCTCGCGCACAAGAAGATCCTTCCGGTCCGCGAGCATTACGACCGGGACGGCATTTTTCCCTGGGACGTGGTGAAAGCCGCCGCTGAGGCCGGCTTGTGCGGGCTTTACATTCCGGAACAATACGGCGGGTTTGGCGGCGGTGTGCTTGACCTTTGCCTTGCGGTTGAGGAAATGTCGAAGGTGGACGGCGGCATCTCACTCGCCATCGCGGCCACGGCGCTCGGCACGTTTCCCATCCTTCTGTTCGGCACCGAGGAACAGAAGAAGAAATACCTTCCCGACATCGCAGCTGGAAAGAAGCTCGCTGCCTTCGGTCTCACCGAGGCGAATGCCGGTTCCGACGCGCTGGGCATGAAAACGACCGCGGTGCTTCAGGGAGACCAGTACGTGATAAACGGCACGAAGCAGTGGATCACCAATGGTGAAAATGCGGAGATATACACGGTTATGGCCAAGACCAACGCTGCAAAGGGCGCGCGCGGCATCAGCGCGTTTATCGTGGAAAAAGGCACGCCGGGATTCACCTTCGGCAAGCACGAGGACAAAATGGGAATCCGCGCGTCAAGCACTACCGAACTCGTGTTTCAGGACTGCAAAATACCCAAGGCGAATCTGCTCTCGCGCGAGGGCATGGGCGCCATTGTGACTATCAACACGCTCAACTATTCGCGTCCCGGCGTGGGTGCGCAGGCGCTGGGAATTGCCGCGGGCGCTCTCGAAGAAGCGGTGAAATATTCCCGCGAGCGCGTACAGTTCGGCACTCCCATCTCGTCGTTCCAGGCGATTCAGCACATGCTCGCCGACATGGCGACCCAGGTTGAAGCTGCGCGCGCCCTGATGTACGCCACCGCAAGGACCATTGACGCAGGCGAAAAGAAGTTCTCAAAGGAGTCGGCCATGACCAAGTTGTTCTGCTCCGACACCGCCATGAAGGTTACGGTGGACGCGGTGCAGGTGATGGGCGGCTACGGCTACATGCGCGAATATCCCATGGAAAAGCGGATGCGCGACGCCAAAATCACCCAGATCTACGAGGGCACGAACCAGATCCAGCGCAACGAGATCGCGCTCGCTCTTATCAAGGGCGCCGCGGCAGGGGAGTAGGGCCTGAACCAAATCACAAATAGGCATTGTCCTCCGATGCGTCGCTATTTAATTTCTAAGTGAGTTCCTAGGAAGATGGCGAGCGTTTGATTGCCGGATGTGAACAGCACACCGTTGTGGTGCTGCCCCGCTCTGCTCAAATAGGGAGGCTGGCTATGGCAAAGAAAAAATCCATGACTTCGAAAAGAAAACGTGCCGTAAAAATTTCATCGATGTCAATCAGGAAGAAACCCATCCCTTCACGCCCTCCGAAGGCGGCGGCAAAATCAAAGAAGCCGCGTCCGGCACAAAAGCCTGCTGCGCCCAGACGGGAGCCCCCGAAACGGAAGTTGATAAAGAAATCGGTTGCGCCCGTTGTGAAAAGATCGATGACAAAAGCGTCTCCGGACGCATCCGTGCCGATTCCCGTAAACGTCAGGCAATCATCAATACGCCAGTCTCAAGCGGCACCTGCAAAACCGCGAATGTCGGGCCCCAAGTACTTCTTCCGGGCCGACGTTCCCGATTCCTACAACGAAACCTACATGCGCGCCATGCCGCGCGACCCGGAATGGCTGTTTGTCTACTGGGAAATAACCGGGAAGACGAGGGATTCGCTCAAGAGCAGGATGGGAGAGGCGGCGTTTGCCTCGGCAAAGAAACTCTTGCGCCTGTGCGACGTCACCGGCATTAATTACGACGGCACCAACGCGCTAAGCTACGTCGACATCGAGATCAACGAATTCGCCAGCAACTGGTACATCCGCGTTCCTGAATCCGCAAGGACCTACATCGTCGAATGCGGGTTTCTCACGCCGGAAGGAAAGTTTCTGCTCGCAGTCCGTTCCAATGTTGTCAACGTACCGCAGTCCGGCCCGAGTTCCGTTAATGACAAAGACTGGACGGCCCCAGCCACCGACGAACTCCTCCGCATGTCCGCAGGCGGCCACAATCTGGCTCCCGGCGCGAGCGAAAAGAGGTTCGGAGCGGCCGCGGAGCGCTCCGAAGGGCTGTTCGGGCACGGCGCCGGCTCTGGTTCGGGCATGTTCGGGGCCCCGAGTTCGCGCGGGTAACGAGGTTGAACGTTGAAGGCAGCAGAATCCAATTCCACGGGGGAGTACCGCCATGCAATTCCGTCTAATGTTTCTTGCAACGCTTTTCGCCGCAGTCGGCGCGTTCGCGGTTGACAACTACGATACGCTCACGCATTCGGTCATCCGGTGCATTATCAATCGAGACTCCGCGCACCTCGTTTCGCTCATCCAGGGGAAAACGTTCCGCTATTTCATGGCCGATGTCAGGAGCGACAGGAAACTGCTGAAGGACACGAAGAACTTCATGGTCCGGCCCGACGGGTATTACCCGTACGAAAAGAAGTTCCGCACGGTTGCGCCCGACAATGCAGCCTCGTCCCTTGCCTCGGACTGCGGCGTGGACTTCAACCGGGCCGCATACCCGGTTGCGGAATCGGATTTTTCGCAGGTGAACATCGCGGGAAAACACAGGGTGGAAATCGTGTGCAGGGCATTGTGCGGGATGGAAGGAGCCCACCTTGTGTTTGTCAAGGATGCAAAAATGCTGTGGGAGTTTGCCGGACTGTGGTGGGAGAAGGCGAGGAGCAAGCAGCGATGATTCTGCCGGGCTCTGCGGCCACTTTTTCCCTTGCTTTTCAACCGCACGCATCTTAGAATATTTTCTGAAGTCAAGGCTGCGCCTGTTCGTGTTCTTTCCGCAAGTTCCTCACACCGCCGCCGAACCGCTTCACCAGAGGAAGCCCCATGCTCCATGCGCGTCATGCGACAACCGCATGCTCGATGGTCATTGCTCTTGTGTTGTCAGGCATTGCCCAACAGGGCGGCCGAAGGAATCTTTCACGGGCCGATTCGGCATCAAATGACCTGCCGACCATTATCGAGCTGACGCCGAAATCGTCAGACACCGCGGCCCGCGCGCCGTCACCGGCGAAACCTGAAGCCGATTCCGCCGCGAGCGCCCTGCCGACGCAGCCTGCGGTCGAGCCTGAGGAGCCAGTCGCGGCACATACAGAGACGCCGCCGGGGCGTCTGCCGGATTTTTCCTTGTTCGACTACAGGAAAGTCATTTCGGTGGGGCCGTGGCTCAGCTATTTCTACTATAACGAGAACATCGACGTAAGCCAGATGGTCCAGTGGTATCGTGATCAGTACGGGACATCTCCTGTTGTCGTGGGAACTCCCAAGAGCAGCGAGTACGGAGCTGTGGTCGGCGTCCGGCTGCAGATGCCCCATTACCTGCGGAAACCGAATTTGTTCATCCGCCCCCAGGTCGCCCTGCTGCTGGGTTTGAACAACACCTATGACGGCTCCTCGGCAGGAGCCTACGACAGCGGGTCGACCGGGGCTGTCCTGGAATTTACGCCGGTCGTCATGCAGAAGAGCAACATTTTCCTGTTCGGATCATGCGACATCGGCTACACGTTTTCACCCGCGCGATGGAGCTGCGTGGCGTATACTGGTCTGGACGGCAAGCTGTGGATTCGCGACATGACCCAATCCTCAACGTCGCCTGATGAGTCCGGTTCCTCGGTCAGCTCGTCTGAAACCTATTACTGGTTAAGCGTTCCTCTGGGAGCGATAATTGCGCATCCCATTTCTTCCAGGACCGTACTCGGCATCGAGCCGCGCATCGAGTTCATGTTTTTCGGCCAGATGCAAATCGAGCAGAGCGACGCGAGCTCGAGCATCACCTACGACTATCCTGCCGTGACCCTGGGCAATCGCGTATCGTACAGGCTCGAAACGTTTCTTCAGGTGCGGGTAAACGAGCGAACGTCGCTCACGTTCGCGCTGTTCGGCCTGTTATACGGTTTCGGAAAAAGCAACACCGATTCGGCGACGATATCCGACGGTTTCACTTCGATAAAAGCGGCTTTTCTCGAGCCTTCAAGCCAAAGCTTCCAAATCGGATTCACGCTCAACGTCGGTTTCCTGCGGAAAAGATACAACGCGGATTTTGCACCGTCGATAAAACAGGGGGAGTAAAGTGGGTGCCGCGAAACGGTTCTGCCTCCGGGTTCCGGCCGCGCGCGAGCGCGGTCGCACACCCGAGCGAGGCCATTAAGTCATTTGTCAAAAACAAGAAATAATTATGTGGGGGAAGTTTCCCCCTGCCTACGGCCGGCTTCGGCGTCCTCCGTCACCCCCTCCTGGGTGCACCCCTAGAGGGAGCAGTTGCAAGAATCAAGCACCTGTGTGGGGGCACCCACGAAGAGCGGCGGCAAAAAAATAGTTGAATAGTTGAAAGGTTGAAGAGTTGAAAAGTTCAAGAAGATCTTTAAAATTTCTTCATGAGAATTCAACGGGCGCAGATTGGTTGGATTGACTTATAAGAGTTCTGTTGCCGCGCGTTAGGTGGACCGGAGGGTGAGCAAGAGCGAATTGCCGGCCGACCCGGCCGCAAGGCATAGGGCGGTCCGGCAACGAGGCGAACAGCCGAGCCCGGAGGGAGACCGACCCCGCGCAGCGGGGGAACGCCCAATTCTTTTTTATTAAACTGATATTCAATCCAGCCTGAACTCAATCTCAATAGGCCTGTTCCTCACCTTCACCGCAACGCCCTTAAACTTCCCCGGCTTGTATTTCCACCTGCTCACGGCCTTCATGACTTCGTCGGTGAGCAGTTCGTGCGGCGAGTTGAGAATTTTCACTTCCATGACATTGCCTTTTTCGTCTATGGTGACCTGCGCGCGCACGACGCCGGAAATGCCCTGGTCCTTCACGAATTCCGGATAAAAAGGCTCCACTTTCTTGGAAAGACCGGCGCTTCGTCGATCATTCCCGCTTCGTAAACGTTGTCGGTCGACACCGGAGCCTCGGTCGCCGGGCCTGGCGGTCCGCCCGAAGGCGCCTGCGGAGCAGCCGGCTGGGGCTGGGTCGGCGCAGCGGTTTTCTGCTCGCTCGGCACGGGGGTCTTTTCTTCGACGGGCGCGGGCTGCGGCGGTGCGGCCGAGGTCGGGGCGGGCGCGGGCCTGGCGCGATGCGGTGTGCAGTTTCGGCGCTGCGGCCTGTTTCAGCTCGGGCGGGATTTCGAAGATCTGCGACAACTTGACAAGATCGAATGTGGGCGGCCGTTCGTACTCGCGGGACGTGTACATTGCCTTGGAAAGCCCCATGATTCCTATGATAAACACTACGTGAAACAGCAGGGAAATCACAACAACAGCGGTAAACGAGTCGCGCAGATACCTGTTGCCTGTTGATGCATTGAAATGTTCATCGCATCAAAAATACGAGCCGTTTCCCGTTTGCACAAGCGGCGCGAGACCGGCGCGGTTCGAGCGTCCGAGAATGCCACGACCCGCGCCGTATATACTATTTTTGCAGTCGGCCGACCGCATCTCACCCGTATCGGTCCAAAGGGAACCCGGCATCATCATGCTCCTTCCTTCGTTTGAAGAATACCTCGGCCTGCTTCCTGCAGACCTGATATTCGAAAAGTTTCTCACCCGCGCCGACCGCAATCGGAAAATCCTTTCATCATCGCTCATTCACGATGCGGCGCGCCGGTTTACGGCAGACCAGTCGGTTCGTGCGGCATTCGGTGAGCTGTCTCCTGAGCGCGCGCCTCATGTGCGCGGCCGTTTATCTTGCGGGCGAAAGGGGCGTGCCAGCACCAGGGCTGCGGGGATTTGCGGATGAGCTCCTGTCGTCCTTCCTCGTGTTCGCCGAAAAAGACGGGACGGTATCCCCGTCGTACCGCTATGTCGGATTTCCCGAGCTCGAGCCGAAGCTCGCGGCGCTTGCCGCGGAGACGCTTGCCGGAGCCGCCGCGGTTGCCACGCCGCTGGCCTGCCGGGCGCCGCTGCCGTGGTACTGTCTCACCGACGTCGTGATGTGCGTTGCCCTTGCGCTGCTCGGAAAGCTCCAAAGGACGAAAAAAGGAGAGCTTTCCAAGACTGCAGGAACCTGCCTGCGCACCTTTCTCCACGCGTCCCACGATCTTCCGGCCGACGAAGACTGGCCCGCAGAGCCGCGCGCGGCCTGCATTTCGCTGCTGCTTTCGTATGCAACGGAACGCGGGTTGCTTGCGGAATCCGAGGAATCGTACACGGCCCCACACCGCGCGGTTGCCGAATGGCTCGCGCGTCCCCTTGAAGCCCGGCATGCCGATTTCTGCGAGTTCGCGTTTGACAACGGCCTTCTCTGGAGTCGGCCGGTGATGGACGGGATGTTCGACCGCGCCGCAGGTCGCGCGCTTTCCACGGCGGGGTTCCCGCCCGCGGCGAAAAAGGAGGCGGGGACGTGCGCGGCCGTGCTGTGGTACTGCGGGTATCTTGACGCATGCAAAAAATCCGGGAGCATAACGTTCACGTCGGCGCCGAAGCGCGACCTTGCGTCTCTTGTAAAGGAGCTTCCGGAGAACCGCGTGACCCTGCTGCCGGATTTCTCCGCGGTCCTGTCGCAGGAAATCCTGCCCGAGGAACTCTACTGGTTCACGCGGGTGGGAGAAATTTCGTCGTTCGACAGGGTTTACAAAGGCACCATACGGCGCGACATCATCAACAATTCCCTCAGCGACGGCGTCGACGGCAAGGGCCTTGCGGACCGGCTCGCCGCGTGGAAAGCCCCGCGCAACGTGGTCGAGACCGCACGGGAGTGGATCCGTGAGTTCTCCCGGTTGCACGTCACCTCGCACGCCTGCGTGGTTTCGTTCGACGTGAAGGCGTCCCGGCAGATACTGTCGTACGAACCGCTCAAAAAACTGGTGACACCGGCCCGTCCGGACAGCATTTTCTCAATACGGCACGGAAGCGAGGCCGAAGTGCGGAGGATCCTTTCGGGGATGGGATTCGACCCGCGCGAACCCGGCGAGACCGCGGCCGAAGTCCGGGACGCGCCGCCGGAACTGTTCCCCGAAGAGCCGCGGCGCGTGGTGCCGGTCGTAGCGTTTGAACCGGATGTCGAAGGAACGCCCGCACGTCCGGTGCGGACGGGAAAGTACGGGGAGCGGCTCAAGGAACTTGACATAAACGACATGCTTCACGTGTTGGACTACGCGGTCCTCATGGGACAGAATGCCACCATCGAGTACCTGGGCAGCCCTCGCGTGAGGACCGGAACCTACCAGGTGCGGCCGGTTGCGGTGCACAAGGCGCAGGAGCCGCTGCTTGAGGCCGAGACCGGGCCGAAAAAGGCGCGGAAGACATTCCTCGTCAGGAAGATCGCGAAAATCGGAGTGGGGGCGCCATGAGCAAACGAAGCAATTTCGTCCACCTGCACAATCACACCGAATACAGCTTTCTCGACGGCGCGATACGGATCAAGAACCTCGTGGCAAAGGCGAAGGAGTTCGGCATGCCGGCGCTCGCCATCACCGACCACGGCGGCCTGTTCGGCGCGGTCGAGTTCTTCAACGCCTGCCTTGCCGAAGGCATCAAGCCGATCATCGGCTTCGAGGCGTATGTTGCGCCGCAGTCGCGGCTTGACAAGGCCAAGACCGGCGAGGAAAACTACCACCACCTCATCCTTCTCGCGCGCAACAACGAGGGCTACAAAAACCTCATGCAGCTTTCGAGCATCGGCTACCTCGAAGGGTTCTATTATAAGCCCCGCATCGACATGGAAGTGCTGAGGAAGTATTCGGCCGGGCTCATCGCCACGAGCGCCTGCGTGGCGGGCGCCATCCCGCGCGCGCTGCTCGCGGGCGATGTGAAGAAGGCGCAGGCCCTTACCGAGGAGTACATTGACATTTTCGGAAAAGAGAACTTCTACTTCGAGCTGCAGAACCACGGCATCGACCGGGAGATCGTGGCGTTCGACGAGCTCATCAAGCTCGGCAGGCGCATGAACGTCCCGTTCATCGTCGCCAACGACGCGCACTATCTTAACAGAGAAGACGCCGACTCCCACGAAGTCCTGCTGTGCATCCAGACCCAGACCACCATGGACGACCCGGGCAGGTTCCGCTTCGGTTCCGACCAGGTCTATTTCAAGTCGCCCGCGGAGATGGCCGCGCTCTTCCCGGACATTCCCGAGGCGCTTGCCAACACCATCGCCATTGCCGAGCGCTGCAGCGTGGACCTCAAGGTGCCCGCGCAGCTGCCCAAGACCTCAGTTCCTCCCGGATTTGCAAACGAGGCCGAATACCTGACGCACCTTGCGCGCTCCGGGCTCAAAGAGAAGTACCCGCACGTCACGCAGGGAATCGAGGACCGGCTCGGCTTCGAGCTCGGCGTCATCTGCAAAATGGGCTTCGAGGGGTATTTCCTTATTGTCTACGATTTCGTCCACGCCGCCCGGGAACGCGGCATCATGACCGGCTGCCGCGGGTCGGCCGCGGGAAGCCTTGTTGCATATGCAATCGGCATCACCGACGTCGATCCCATCAAGTTCGACCTGCTGTTCGAGCGGTTCCTCAACCCGGAGCGCATCGACATGCCCGACGCCGACATCGACTTTGCCGACCGCGATCGGCACACGATCATCGAATACGTGATTGACAAATACGGGCGCGATTCGGTGAGCCAGATCATCAACTTCGGCCGCATGAAGGGCAAGATGGTGGTGCGCGACGTGGCGCGCGTCATGGGGATCTCGGTCGCCGAGGCCGGGAAACTTGCGGGCATGGTCGATAAGGACCTTTCCACGTCGCTGTCGAACAACGGCGAGCTTGCGGCCGCCGTGAGGACCAACCCGAAATACGCAGACCTTTTCCGCCACGCGCGCGCGCTCGAAGGGCTCACGCGCCAGGCGGGCATGCACGCCGCCGGCGTGATCATCGCGCCCGGGCCGGTGGTCAACTGGGCGCCGCTGTTCAAACAGCCCGACACCGGCGTGGTCATGACGCAGTTCGACATGAATGACGTGAAGGAGGTCGGGCTCATCAAGATGGACTTCCTCGGCCTCATCACCCTCACCATCCTCCAGGACACGCTCAAGCTTATCAGGGACAACGGCGGGCCTGCGATCGACCTGTGGAAGCTGCCCGACCGCGATCCCGAAACCATGGCCCTGCTTGGCAGAGGGGAAACCGTGGGCGTGTTCCAGTTCGAATCGCAGGGCATGCAGGACAACCTGAGGAAGCTCAAGCCGGACGGTATGGACGACCTCATCGCCATGAATGCGCTTTACCGCCCCGGCCCCATGGAGGAGATCCCGGTCTACATCCATCGCAAGCACGGCAGGGAAAAGGTGGAGTACAAACACCCGCTCATCGAGGAGATCCTCAGGATCACCTACGGCGTGATCGTGTACCAGGAGCAGGTGATGCGCATCGCGCAGGAAATGGGCGGCTTCACTCTGGGCCAGGCCGACATCCTCCGGAAGGCGATGAGCAAGAAGGACGTTGACAAGATGGAGGCCATGCGCAAGAAGTTCATGGAGGGCGCGGCGAAGAAAAAGGTAAGCGGGAAGGCGGCGGAAGAGATTTTTGACCGCATGGCGAAGTTCGCCGAATACGCCTTCAACAAGGCGCATGCCACGGTCTACGCGCACGTGGCGTACCAGTGCGCGTACCTCAAGGCGCATTATCCGCTTGAGTTCCTCACCGCGAACCTGTCAAGCCTGCTTGAGGACCAGGACGAGGTGCTCACCATAAAGAACGAGGCCGAGCGCATGGGCGTCCGCATCCTGCCGCCCGATATAAACGCCAGCGATTTCGCCTGCTCCATGGACCAGGGACGGATACGGCTCGGTCTCGGCACCATCAAGAACGTTGGCAAGGCCGCCGTCTCGATCCTCGACGCGCGGAAGAAAAAGGGAAAATTCTCCAGTCTCTTCGAGCTGTGCTCCTCGGTCGATTTGCATCTTGTCAATAAGAAATGCCTCGAATCGCTGGTGTACGCGGGCGCGCTCGACTGCCTCAAGGGCACGCGCGCCCAGCTGTTCGCGAGCATCGACGCGGCCATCGATTACGGCGGCTCGTTCCAAAAGGACCGTGCGACCGGCCAGACGAGCCTCTTTGACACGGGCGACTCGTCTGCGCAAGGCGCGCAAGGCGCGCAGAGCGCGCCTCCGGAACCGCCCCTTGCCGAGGTGGAGCCGTGGCCCTACAACGAGCTGTTGGCAAAGGAGAAAGAGGTGCTCAATTTCTACGTGAGCGGGCACCCGCTGGAGCGGTTCCAGGACGAGATCCGCGGGTTCGCCGACATTTCCCTCAAGCTGGAATCGCTTGAGAAGGCGAGGGAGGGGCAGAACCTCACCGTGGGCGGCATCGTGACGTCGGTAAAGTCGCATGTCCAGCGCGACGGCAGGCCCATGGCGTTTCTCGAAATCGAGGATTTCGACGGCTCCATGGAGCTGCTCGCGTTCGGCGACGCGTTCGAGAAGTTCAAGCACCTGCTGGCGCTTGACGCCATGATACTCGTGCGCGGACAGGTGTCGGTGCGGGAAGGCGACAAGAAGCCGAAGCTCAAGGTTGACAACGTGATCGCGCTCTCGGAAACGCGCGACAAGCTCGCGCGGAGCGTGCACGTGCGGCTCAAGACGCAGGGCCTCGAGGAAACGTTTGTAAAGGGCCTGTACGACGAATGCGCCGGGACGCCGGGCGAGTGCAGTCTTGTGCTCCATCTGCTGACCGAGGAGGAGAACGAGTACCGCGTGAAGGCGAGGAACGTGACGCTCAGCGCTGCAAAGGAAACCATTGAGTCGCTCAGAAAGGCGTCGGAAAGGAAAACGTGTGGATCAGCAAGGCCGCGGCATGAACGGCATGGTAACCGCACTTCACAACGCGGCAATCTGCGTGTGGGCGGCGGCAGCGTCCGTGGCGTACGGCACGGTCGCCCTGTGCGCGGCACCCTTCAGCAACAGGGTTGCGCGCTTTTTTGCCCATTTGTGGTGTGTCCACCTGACGGCACTGTCCGGCATCCGGGTGAAGATAACGGGCGGGGAAAAACTTGACAGAAATGAGCGATATGTCTTTGTCGCGAACCACCAGAGCTATTTCGACATTCCGGTGCTGTACACGGGCCTTCCGTTTGCCCTGAGCTTTATTGCTAAAAAGGAATTGTTTTTCATCCCGTTTTTCGGGTGGGGGATTGCGGCCATCGGTCATATCTGGATCGACCGCGACAACGCGCGCGCCGCGCGCAGTTCCATCACGCGCGCCATCGCCATGCTCAAGCGCAAAAATATTTCGCTGGTGCTGTTTCCCGAAGGGACGCGCAGCATTACGGGCGAGATGGGTGAGTTCAAGCGCGGGAGTTTCGCGCTCGCGCTCGAGGCCGGCGTCGCCGTGGTCCCCCTTACCATCCGCGGCACGCGCGACATCCTTCCGAAACACAGCGGCCTGCTGAGGCCCGGCACGGCGACCATCGTGATCGGCGACCCGATCCTGCCATCCGAGATCGCATCGCTTGACAAAGCGAAGTTGTCGGAAATAATGAGGGAGAGGATATTGCGGGGGATG
>CAVWBU010000036.1:0-77476 GCA_963753345.1 uncultured Fibrobacterota bacterium | reverse complement strand
GCTTCCCCCTCCAAATCTTCTTGCTTTTTCTCTATTTCTTTCAACTTCCAGCTCACAACTTCCAACTTTTAGCTTTTCAACTCCTTCGGGGAAACTTCCCCCACCAATTATTTACTTGGGTTTTGTCCTTCATGAAACTCATTACTTATAAATTATCGATTCACCCCTGCATTCAATCACCCTATTGTCAACCAGCCTCTGTATAATCCCGTCCGCTTCAATCTCATTTATCTTTCTCTTGCAGATACTTATTATCTGGTTCCGCAGCGTCTTTTTCTTCTTCGGTTTGTGGGCCCTTACATCAGTTAATCTGCCTTTGACCAATGCATACCAATCCTCACTCGTCCTGGCCGCAACCGGCCTGGCCATGGGTAAAAAGGGCTTCGCCGCAGACTCGTGTGGTTTTATCGCAGGCGCAACCGGTTTCAGCAGCGGCATGTCTGCAATGGACGACTCCACCCTGCAGGGTATGCTTTGCACTTGATTCAAAAAATCCGCAAGCACCTTGAACCCCGTGTCTCTTGAGATTATGTGGAAGGACGAATTCGGGATCTCTTTTGAAAGTTTGCCGATAAAGTAGGCGATGTGGAAATCCGCCGCGTTCTTGCCCTGTCCCTTTATTCCCACCAGCTCGAATTTCTCCTTGCCGAATTCCAGGGCAAGTCTGGTAAATTCGCTCGTGAACTTCTGGTTTTCGCCATGAAAAACCTTTATCAGGACATCATGTTCGAGCAACGGCCTCAGATTGTGCTTCTGGACGTTCTCGTAATCGATCAGGATGACATTTTTCTTCATGCTCATACAATCCTTTCATTTGTGTCGTTTACAATATATAACATACAAATAATGGGCGTTCCCCTCGCTTCGCTCGGGTCGGTTCTCCTTCCGGTCTCGGGCTCTGCCCTCGGGCCGCCACGGCCCTATGCCGCAGTAGCGGCGGGTCCGGGCGGCACCGCGTTCCAACGCGGCCTCCAGTCGCCCCTAACGCGCGGCAGGGAAATTCTATTCAGTCAATTACTTCTCCCCGCGCCAATCGGTATCCGCAGCAAATCAGCCGACGGTTTTTTTCTTTAAGTTTTCAACTCATCAACTTTTCAACCATTCAACTATTCAATTTCCTTTTTTTGCCACTGCGCTCCTCGGGTGCCCCCCAACCGAAGCTTGACTCTTGCAACTACCCTCTCTTGGGGTGCACCCAGGAGGGGGTAGCGCAGGACACCGCAGGCCGAAGGCCGAGGAGGCCGGAGCGAGGGGGATTCTTCCCCCGCCAGCTTCATGTATCCGTCAACTCGTACAAAGGGCAGACATGGTATCTGCATTCAGTATACAAAAGGTACTGGCTAAATGCAACGAAATCGATTTCGTCAGCCCCTGTCTGGCGTCAAGGGCTGTTTATTCGATGTTGGTAAGGCTATTTTACAGGCACAAGTAGGCGCTCGGCGTCGTTTGGGGCAGGTATGTATTTTGAAGCGGTGAACTTTTCTCCGCAAAGCTGCGACTATCATTGCAGGGTGCGCAACCTGCCGCCCCGCAAAAGACCAGGAAGAATGGAGGAAAACCCAGTGAAGAAACTGATGCTTTTCGCCGTTGTCGCCTTGGTTTCCTGCAATCCTGTTGAGAACGCCAATCCGTATATACAGCGGCAGGACTTGATTGGTATCTGGAGTGCCTCGTATGTAACCGTTGAAAGCTGCGTTGCGAATGGCGTCGTCCTGGCGCCCGACACCGCCGTTTACAAGAGCACCTATTGGATTTATCCGGACAGCATAGGAATATGCATACGGCAGATAGTGCGTTCTCCGTGCGGCACAATTCCGCTGCCTGTCTGCATTCCTTTCATGCAACGATGGACAACCAGGCACGACACTCTTTTAGTCTATCCGGGAGATTTGTCGGGAACGGCAAACGACACCGCCAGGTACGCGTTGTCGCGATACTCAACGGGAGAAATCATCTTCTCGTCCGACAAGTCGGTGGATACCTGCAGCAAAGAATAGAACACCCGCAGGGGAAGACGCTTTGTGGTGTTTCGGGCCGCTCGCAATGGCACATTGCGTTCTTCATCCTGCCGTCAACTGCCAACTGTCAACCGTCAACTTTCAACCACTCTTCTCGGTGCCCCCGCAGAACTAGAAGTTACAAAGTTACAAAGCAACAAAGATACAAAGTAAAGAAAGTTCCCTTTACCACTGCTCCACGCGGGTGTCCCCCAACCGAAGCTTGACTCTTGCAACTACACTCACTTGGGGTGCACCCAGGAGGGGGTGTGCCCCAAGACCCCGCAGGCCAGAGGCCGAGGAGGCGTGGGGCCAGGGGGAGCCTTCCCCCATCAAATATTCTTGATTATCTTCATAACGGTTCAATACCAATAATAATCAGTTTTCTATTCACGACGATCTCCGACAATTTCGCCGAACTCTTGAGCGCATCCCGGAACTTCCGGTAGATATTTCTCGACTTGTTGAACTCCGTCTTCTTCGCCCACACGTTGTAGTCGAGCGTCTTGTCGGTGATGATGTTGTCTTTCGACAAGGCGAACGTGGAGTCCATGAGGTCGGAAATCTTGTCCTTGAGATTTTCGTCGATGGCGCCGGACAGGCTCTTGAAGACCAGCTTGTACTGGATCCCCTTCTTCACGTCGTCCTGCCAGTAGTTGACAAGCCGCTGCAACACTTTGTCAATCGCGCTGTTCACCGCCTCTTCGACGAGCGGTTCGGCCGGGCCGGGCCGGGCCGCGCTGTACCCGGTCTCGGTGCCGAGCAGCCGCGCCGTGGTGGTCTCGTAGGCCTTTATCTGGAGCGTCACCTTGTTCTGCGCGTACACCATGCCCGAAAACACGATGTAGATGTCCGATCCCAGGGCGAGGGCGAGCTGGTATCCCATGTCTTCCTCGGCGCCCTTGATGTCGCCGTGCAGCCGCGTCATCTGGCTTATCTGGTCGGCCGATTGCGGCACCACCACGTCGTACTTGCGCGCCGTAAGGTAGCTTTCGATGACCGCGGCCGCGTGCTTGGCGAGCGGGTTGGCCTCGAACACCTGCAGCGGGGTCTGGTCCTTTGGCACGTCGGGGATCACCATGATGGTGGGCATGCCGATGGCGCTTGACAAATCTTCATGGGAGGAGATGATGCCCTTGGCGACCAGGTCGTCGGTGAGCAGTTTCTTGTTGACGCGCACGGCCTTGGTGATCTTCATGCCGTCTTTTCCGTTTGGCAGACGCGTCTTTACGGCCGAGACTACCGCGTTCGCCTCCCAGGAAATGTACTTGTTTACATTTGCGTTGTCGAAGAACTCCTCGGCGATACCGCCGAACTGGTTCTTTGCGGCCTGCGTTGAAAGAAGGGGGTCGGTGCCGAGGGTGAGGACGAAATTGACGGCGCATTTGCGCAAGTCAAGAATCGCGTCCTTGTCGCTGCGGCCCAGGCCCGTGGCTTGGATGGTTACCTCCGAGGGAGAATACGTTTCCACGAAGGTTGCCTGGTTTGAGACGGGAAGGTTTGAGTCTTTGGCGTGAGAAGGCTGAATGCACAACGACATTGCAATGCAGGAGAGAAGAAGCTTTTTCATATGGCTTATCCTTTCTGGTGAGTAATAGATTGCCAAAACAAATTGGATTCTAGCGTTCCCCTCCCCCTCGACAAAGCTCGGGGTCGGGTCGGTTCTCCTCCGGGCTCGGCTATTCGCCTCGTTGCCGGTCCACCCCTATGCCTGACGGCGGGGTCGGCCAGCAATGTGCTCTTGCACACCCTCCGTCGCCCCTAACGCGCGGCAGATGGATTCTATTCAGTCAAGTGTTCATTCTCACGCCAATCGCTGTCCAAATAAAGCAATCAAAGATTCTATTAAATTTCTCAACTCTTCAACTATTCAACGTTTCAACGCTTTTTCTCGGTGCCCCCGCAGCTTTGGATTCTTTCTCGCCAATCAACTTCCTTGGGGGCTACCCACGAGGGGGTGTGGGTGCAAACAACCGGCGCGGTTTGGAACCATATTTTTCATTCGCCGGTTGGTTGCACCCCAGGGGGAACCTTCCCCCACCAGATTTACATTTATTTGAATCTCTTTATTTTACTCCCCCCGCCACTCCCCGCAGAGCATCGAGCGGATCGAACGCAATCGACGGCAGCGACCAGACAAGATACGCGCTCGCCGTCACTCCTGTTTGGTTCACGGGCGTGCTATTGTTGACCGTTGCGATTTTCTGCCAGTTGCCGCCGCTGCCGGTCTTATACGAATAGTCCCAGTTTGAACTTGTGCCGTACATTTGGTACCCTGCGCCGACCCCGAGGTTGACGCTCGGCGACAGCGCGAATTCCAGCCCGCCGTTTGCCGCGAACCCGAGCGCGGCGTTGGTGAGCATGTAGTATTCGTCGTCGCCGCTCCCATTTGTCCATTTGTCGGTCTGGAGAATGAGCGACTGATACCCCACCTCCGGCTGCAACACGATTGCGAGGCGGCCGATGTAAAACTTCTTGACAAGAGACAGCTCGACGGACCAGTTGAGGAGACTGCTTATTTTTGCCCCGCCGTGGTCAAGGCCGTTTATGCTGTCGTACAGGCTGTCTTTGTATCCCGACACCGCGCCCGTTCCAACGCCGCCGGAAAGCCCGAAGAAGAACTGATTGAGGCCGAACAGCCTGCCGAGGTTGTACTGAATGTCAATTCCGCCGCCGTAGCCGTTTGCAAGCGTGAGGTGGTCGATGAGGTCGGTAACGGTGTCTTTTGCGGAAAAGGCGAACATGCGTCCCCGGATGATCAGATCGAGCGGCAGTCTCGGGTATTCGCTGAGCACCGCGCCCATGTACGGGCTTCCGCCGATCACCTCAGCCGACGACTTGTACCCGTGCTTCGATGAGGAATCCGCCACCGACGTCACCATCACCCATCCGGATTTCTTGGCCGTCTGCTTGCCGCTTTCGTCTTCGGTAATCTCGACGATCTGGTATTTGTCGTCGACCGAGATCCCCTCGCGCTTTCCCAGGTTGAACCCCACGCTCATAAACCCTTTGTCGACAACCTGCCCGGAGAGCCTGAAATCCGGGATCTGCTGCGTCGCGACCGTCAGATTGCGGGCGGCGTTCTTGACCGCCGAGAGGAACGCAAATTCCCTGTAGTCAACCATGCCCGATCCGGTCGCGTAGTGCCGGTCCTTCATCGAAACACCGGACGAATAGGTGATGCTCTTCACCACCGGGATCGCGCGCGCTTTTTCCCCTTTTGTCGAGATACGAAACCAGACGATGCCGGCCGCCAGGCCGGTCGAATACGCGCTGTCTTTGAGCTCGGCCGTATAGCCCCGTATGAGCGGCAGGAAAATGTACGCCGAATTCATCACCTTCTCGATGTCGTCCACGGTGATGCCCATGGTCTTTGCCTTGTCGGCGATAAAGGAATTCCGCTCCTGTTCGCTGGTGAGGTTGGCGGCGCGCAGTTCCTTGTTGAGGTCAACGATTTCGAGCACGCGCGCGACCACGGTCCGCTCCATGACGGCCGCGATGCTGTCGAGCATGGGATCGGCGCCGCCCGCCGTGGCGATGGCTTCGTTGACATAGGGGTATTTTATCGCGTTTGCCTGGGCGACAAAATCGCGCAGCAGAGAATCGGGAACAGGATTGTAGTCGAACCGCCGCATAAAGAGCGCGCGCTTCACGGCGTCGAGAATCTCCCTCACCTGATGGGGAGGCAAGCCCCGCACCGATTCGTCCATGAGCCACAGCGCGTCGATGTAGGTCACCGATTTGCGCTCGTACGCTCCGGCTTCCTTCGTGGACACCGCCTGGCCGGCCGCCATCACCGGCAGCAATGCACAGCACGGCGGCAGTCAGAAGAAACATTTTTCGCATGGAATCAACCTTTCGTACGTTTGCAGACCGTTGGCCGCATCCGGCCGCCCGCAACCGGGCGTGGCGTGCGGCAGTATGAAAATAATATCTGTTGTGCCGCGCCGCCGCGCCAGGGTTTCCTGGATGTAAACCGCGGCCCTACTTGCCGCCCGCAGCCGCGGGCGTGTTCTTGCCGATGGTGTCGGGAATGGCCGCGCTCGTATGCTGCACGGCCGGAGGCACGATGGCGGCAGGAACGGCGGAGGGCGCCGTTGAATGGATTCCGGCTGCGGAATCGGGCCTTACCAGGGCGGGCTGCGTTGACGCGACCGGGGCGGTTGATTCCACGGCCGTCTGCGGCGTGCCCGGGGGCACGCTTCCGCGATACATCCCGCGCATATATCCGGGGGGCACGCCCGGCGCCATCCCCGGACCTGGTTGCGAAAGGGGAACATGCCGCCCGGCCGACGCCGAATCCTTGTCCGTCAAGAGCGGCAGGGCCGTGTCGGCCAGCGCCTTTGCGGCCGCAGCCTGGTTCTGCGGCGGTTTTCCCGAAGCCTGCGCAACGGGTCCGCCGGATTTCCGCCTGTTCTTCATGGCCGCGACCGAATCGGCGACCGTCTTGAGCCGGGGTTTCGCTTCGTCGAGGCAGTACGAGGACTTGGGAAACGAATCGCACAACATTTCGTAGATGCCTTTGGCGGTTCTGTTTTTGTCAAGAACATTGTCGTAGATAAATGCCGCGGCGTACAGGCTCTTTGGCCCGAAGTCGGAATCCGGGAACCTGCGGTACACTTCCAGGTACGCCTCGGCGGCCGAATCGGGGTTGTTGTCTTCCAGAAAGATTTCCTCGGCCTCCTCAAACGCGGCCCGCGCCGAATCCGCCCGCGTAAACACGGTTATCTTTTCGCCGCGCGCCTCCTGCGCCTTCTTCGAATACAGGTTCGACGGATACCGCGAAAGCAAAAGCCGGTACAGGCTGTCGGCCCGCACGCTGTCCTTGAGAGAGTACCGTGCGATCCATGCCGCGGCATACAGCGCCTTGGGAACCAGCGCGCGGTGATGGGTGTCGCGCACCGCCGCGCAGAAATAGCGGTAGGCGGAATCCGGACGGTCAAGCTCCAGCCAGTACAGCTCGCCCACCTTGAAATCAGGGCCCGACGCTCCTTCACCTTTTGCCGTGTCGGGGGGCGCTTTGCCTTCGCCGTATTTGAGGATGATATCGAGGGCCTTGCTCCGCCTCGTGGCCGCGTCCTTGAGGTCGGCGTCCTTGAGGGACAATAGCGCCTTGTCGAAGCATTCCTTCGCCTTTTTGAGATCGATGCGACGCGTCTGGTACACGCACCCCATCTCGAACCACGCGACCCCCACGGCGTCGCCCCCGTTCGCGCTTTCGGTGATCTGTTTGTAAACCGCCAGCGCAGGATCGAGCCGGTCAAGGCTCTCGAGAAGCCCCGCCTTCCGCAGCATCAGCATCGCGAACCGCGAGTAGTACTGTTTGTTAACGAGCATCGAATTGACGAGGTCGAGCGCCTGGACGTATTCCCCCTTGTCTCCAAGGCACAAAACGAGCAGGAAGTCCATGCGGTACAGCTGGTCGGTAAGGTCGCGTTCGCGCGGACACCCGCGCAGAACCGCGATGGCTTTGTCGAACAGCTTGAGGTCGCGGTAGAGCTGCGCGATCTTAATGGCAAGCTCCATTTTCCTGTCGGCCGTTTTGGCGCTCTTGTAGGTGGCTTCGAGCAACGCCACGGCCTGCGACTTTCCCTGCCTGCGAACAACGATTTCGGCCATCAGCATGCTCACGTCCTGCCTTTTGTCAAGATCAGGGTATCGCTCCAAGGCGATTGAAAGGGTCTTTTCGGCCTCCTCGAGATTCCCTTTCTTAAGCTGGGCCCTGCCCATATACAGGTACGATTCCGGTATGAGCGGACTTGCCGGGAACTCGCGCTGCAGCTGCGCGCAGATGCGGATCGTCTTGTCGTACTCGCCAAGGTAGAAATCCGCCTTCCCCATGAGAAAGAGGGCCTTGTCGTGCCATTTCTTGTCCTTCGGATACACTTCGAACAGTTTCAGGCATTTGTCGACAGTCTTCTTGTACCCGGTTTCGATCTCGGCGGGAAGCGTCAAGGCCGAGTCCGGGTTGTTCTTGAGGAGCTTCTGGTGCGCCTTGAAGGCCGTGTCGAAGGAAGTTTCCGCATTGTAAAAGAGATTAAAGTAAAGGCAGCCTGAGCAGAGAATCATCACGCATGCAAGCGGCAGCGCCGACCTTAACAAAAAGAGACGTCCGGCCGAAAGGTGAGCAAAACCGTTCTCGTGTCGATCCATCATGAAAAACTTGCGCCGAAAAAGTTGCTTATGCAGAAATATATATCGACGCAGAATACTACGGGTGTGCGCGGAAAAGATTGCCGCGCGAGGGTATTTTTCACGCCGGGCAAGAGCGCTTTGTATTTTTCTTCAGTCGCAATCCCATCAAAACGGGCCGGCGGTTGCAGCGCAGATTTTTTGTTCGGGCAACGCCGCATTGGAGCAGGTGCAGGATGACCGTTCGATTGTTCTTCGGATGCGCGCGCACCAAGCGACGCATCTTTCTTCCGCTCTCATGCGGGCTTCTCGCCGCCTTCCTCGCGGCGCCGCTTTCCATTAGCGGCCAGACGCCATCGCCGGCCATGGTGAAGGCAATGCCCGACAGCGGCGCAGCGCCCTCCGACGCAGTCCACGCCGATTCGCTCAAGCGAGCGGTTCCTGCAAACGCACCCCCCTTGACGCCGCGGCAGCCAAGTCAGGCCGCCGCTGCCGCGGACTCTCTGCGCAAGGCCGCCAAACGCGACTCGCTCATGCGTGAAATCGCCCGCACCAAGCAGCAGTACCTCAAGTTTCCGTCGTCGCCCGATTCGATCTTCGGGATCAGCGGGTTTGGTCCATGGCAATTCCTTCACACCGACGCAATCGGCATTTCCGAAGCCGCGCGGACAATTCCTTCCGTTGTCGCCGTGCCTTTCGCGCTGTCCAGCGGCGTTAACCGGTTCATGTACTATGGCTTTCCCCTTCTGCCGAACGGCGTGTATTTCGACAACAATGTGTTTCCGGAGAATCCGACCTCAATGACCGGCACCGACAATGTTTTCTCCACCCAGGTCACGCAGGTTTCCTGCAACGGTCCCCGGGGGCTCGATGTGAGCAGCGCGCCGTCCGGGCTCGTTATTCCCCAAACGGGCCTGCTGTGGGAAAACGGCGTTTTCGGCGAAAACGTTCTCGGCGTGAGGTTCTCACGGCCGATCACCCGCACGACCGACTTCGCCCTGTCCTCGAATTACCGCTATTTCGCCCCCTACACCTACGAGACCGCGGGAGACATGACCTCGCTGTACGATTATTTCATCGCCGACACCTCGCTCCTCGAAAACGGCGGCAGAAATCCCACGTCCAGCGAAACAAACATGTCGCTCGTGCTTGCGTCGCACACCGGCCCCTGGGGAAACGCGTGGATTTCGTATTCGTATGAGGACGCCAGGGACGATCTCGCCGTGCAGCAGGTGGATACGACGAACGACACGGCCGGGCTTGCGTGGGAGTCTCTGTGGCGCTACGCGAACGTCCTCCGGGCGCAGGCGCACTCGATACCGGCGATGCCGGCGGGCAGGCTCATGCTTAACGCCGACGCGCGCGCCGTGTGGGAGGGCCACACCGCGACTATCCCGAATGTCAATTCGCTGACCCCGGCGCTCAAGATCGGCCGCAACACCGACGCCGCGCTTTCCCTTGAGCCGTTTTTCCCGCTCGGCAACGACACCATCGCGATCTCCGGCTCCGCCGAGCGCGAGGAACGCGGCCTGTACAACGGGTCCGCGGCGGCCGCCACCGTGGGCGACGCCCGCGCCGGATACCGCCGCGGGTTCTCTTCTTCGCGCATAAGCGCATCAGTCAAGGCAACCCTGGGCGACGGCGTCATGGCGCCGCAGGGGGGCGGGGCCGTTCACTCCCTGGTGTACTCGGCCGAGATTTCCGCGGCCGCCGACGGCCAGACGCTGCGCCTGTTCGCCCTGCGCGACCATCTTCCCTACCTGCTGCCGTTCGACACCATCGCCGCGCCGCTCACCTCCTATTTCGACGTTTACAACGTCTACGGCGCGGAACTGTATCTCGGGTATAAAAAGGTCGGCCTCGCCCTGGGCGTGTGCGGCGCTTCGGGCGTGGATACAGCCGCCGCCGCGCGCTTCTGGCCCGACGGCACCATGCCCTACAAGCAGCCGCACGTCGCTGTTCTTGCCGCGCCGCTGTTCGGAAGGTGGCTGGGATTCTCTCTCGGCTCGCGCTGTATCGTGTCAGACGTAAAGCCGTATGTCAAGTCGCAGACCACGCTCAACTACACGGCCCAGCCGCTCGGCGTGAGCGAGCACATCACGGTCGACCTGATGTACGATTACTGGAGCGCGCGGGACCCGGTGCCGTACGGCGGGACCGACCTCTGGAGCAGGGAGCTTACCAGCCTGTCGCTGCGCATGGCGGTGCACATCAAGGCGTTCAACATCTTTTACAAAGTGGACAACATCCTGGACCGCAAGTATGCCTACGTTCCGGGCTATTTTATGCCCGGGATCACCTTCAGGTGGGGATTTGCGTGGATCATCCAATGACCAGGAACTTCTTTTTGTAAACCTTCCCGCCGTACATCACCACGAAGTAATACACGCCCGGGGCCACGGTTGCGCCCGCGTCGGGCCACGTGAGCACGAGGGGCGTCTGCTCCGCAAGCACTTTGCTGAACTTCCAGATAAGCGTGCCGTCGATGGACCGGATCGCGGCCGAAAATACCTGCGAGTACGCGCGCGGATTGTCCGGAGAGGACGTGAATTCGAAGGTGAGGCGCTGATGTTTCGTGGCGATATTGAGCACGTTGGGATAGATGACGAATTGTGAAGCGGTCCTCGGCCCGAGACGGAGCGTATCGCTCGCGGTGACGCCCGCCGTCATGGTCAGGTGAACCGTTGCCGAGCCGAAATACCCCGGCCCCTCGCCGTAGAAGTCCACGTCGGGCGATTGCGCCGCCGTGATCAGGGCGACGCCGAGGGAGTCGGTCTTCTGCGCAACGAACGCGGCGGCGCCCGTTGTCCTCCAGAACACCGTGCCGGTCACGGCCGCGGCATCGGTCGAATCGCGCAGAACGACGCGCAGCACGTATCGGTCGGCGAGAAGGACCCTCATCCTCGAATGACGCGAGGGTATGGCCGCCTGCGCCGGTATATGCGAAGGGTGGCTCACCACGAGCGTCTCCGGAAACGGCCCGGCTATGTTGACAATTGCGTATCCAGAGCTGTCGCTCGTTCCGGCGACGGTGCCCGCCGGTGGTGCGCGCCGTTGCGCCCGCCACCGCCTGTCCGAATGAATCGGCCACCGTGATATAGCCCTGGGAATCGGGAAGCACGGCAAGCAGGGCGTCGGGCACGCCGCGGCCGTACGTGTTGTTCATGGTGTCCTGTCCGGGAACGTAAAAACAGGACGAATACAGCCGCTGCCTGACCGCAGCGGCGGAGGAACCGTTGTCGACCTGAAGGATCAGCGCGCACACGCCCGCCACGAGCGGGGTTGAAAACGAGGTCCCGCTTCCCGCGGTGTAGCCGCCGTACGGATCGTACACTGCCGGCACCGCATCGAGGACTCCCGGCGCGACGCAGTCGGGCTTGATGCGGCCGTCGGCCGTGGGACCCCGGTCGGAAAAACTCGCTATTGTCAAGTTGGTGTCAATCGCACCCACCGACACCACCCCGTCCACGTCGGCGGGCGCGACCAGAAAGGGGTCGTCGTTGCCCATGGCATTGACGATGATCATGCCGAAGGCGACCGCCTGCCGCGCAGCCTTCGATATGATGGTGGTGTTTCCATTCATATCCTGAAACGTGTAATCGGTGTCGGGCGGCGTAAAGCCCGTGTTGTACCCCAGCGAGCTGCTCACGATGCTCACACCGAGGCTTTCGGCCCAGACCATTGCTGCGGCCCAGTTGTCCTCTTCGACGTGATGTTCGACCGGGGAATCCTCGGTGCGCGCGAGAACGAACCGCGCGGCATACGCGTCGCCGGTGAAACGCGAGGAGTCGTACCCGGCGATGAGCGACAGCGTTTCGGTGCCGTGCTCGTCGTTGTGCCAATAGAGATTCAGCGGGTTATCGACCACGGAATCCGGGTCTTCCACGGTGGTGTCATGATCGACGAAATCGCTGTCGGCCACGACCCGGTGGTCGCTCACCAGGCGTTTCAGGCACGGGTGGGTAAACCTGAACCCGCTGTCGAACATGCCGATGAGCACGCCCTGGCCCGGCGGCGCGCCCGCCGTTTCCCGGATGTAACGGTGCGCCGGAGGGACATTCAGAACGGAAAGCTGCGTTAAGGCGCATCCGTACAGGAGATCGGCGGCCGAGCGGGATTTCCCGAGGCCCGCCCGCGGCACCTGCTTCTTTTCAGATGCGAACGTCCGCACCGGCACCAGGTCGCGCACATATGGCTGCCGCGCAAGTTCGGCAAGACGCGACGAAGGAACGACAAAACTCGCCGCATCGGCCCACTTGAAGATGTTCGCGCACCTTCCGCCGATCCGCTCGACGTCACGTATGCGTTCTTGCGGAACCGGAACGTCTGCCCAGGTCGTCCCGCCGATGCCGGCGCGCTGCCGCCGCCGCTGCGCATCGCGCGTCACCGATGCCGCGCCGACAAAACCGGTCTTATCCGTAAATATGACCCACACCTTGCACACGGTGTCTTTTTCGGCGAGATCGGCAAGGCTCTTGCGAAGGACCGCCGCGGAGGACGAACCAGATGCGCACGCGGCTGCGATCGCCGCGCAGGAGACCGCCCGTGCGGCCGGCGCGCGGCATTTGTTGACTAATGAAAACAATGACTTCATGAAGGGAAACAATCCCGTAGGGTTGCAATGGGACAAGGGTGCGCGGACCGGGCCCCCGAGAGTTTACCTGGTGCGAACGATTTCCACTCTGCGGTTGAGCGCCCTTCCCGCTGCGGTCCTGTTGTCGGCAATGGGGCTTGCCGACCCGTATCCCACGGCCCGCACGCGGCCGGGGTCTATGCCCTGATTGATGATGTACTGCCGCACCGCCTCCGCGCGCATCTGGGTGATCTGCATAACCGTCGCGTATTTTCCCAAGCCGTCGGTATAGCAGTGCACTTCAATCTCGATCTCAGGAAACTCCTTCATGGTCCTGGCAACGGCGTCGAGCCATTGCAGGGATTCGAACGTGAGCTCGGCCGTACTTCCCTGGAAGGTGACGCCGCGCAGTACTTGCTGTTTCGGAAAATCCGGTTCCTTCCTTGGCGGCTTGGGAGGAGGCGTGGTATCGGGGCAGCCGTTGTTTGAGGCCGGGCCCGCAACATTGGGGCACTTGTCCATGAGGTCGGGAATGCCGTCGTGGTCGTTGTCGTAATCGGGACAGCCGTCCTCGTCCTCGAAGCCGTCGATGTCTTCCGGCTCGTTGGGGCATTTGTCAACAATATCGGGGATACCGTCGTGGTCGTTGTCGCGGTCGGGGCAGCCGTCCTCGTCCTGAAACCCGTCAAAGTCCTCGGGTTCGTTCGGGCACTGGTCCTTGAGATCGGGGTTACCGTCGCCGTCGTTGTCGAAGTCGGGACAGCCGTCCTCGTCCTGAAACCCGTCCATGTCTTCGGGCTGTGTTGGACATTTGTCAATGCCTTTGCACACGTCGGCGTACTTGCTTTCCTGGTGTTTCTGGGAGACCCACGGATCGCAGACGCCGTCCTTGTCGTTGTCCGGGTCGGGACAGCCGTTGTTCGCCGCCGGCCCGGAATCGTCGGGACAGCGGTCCACGTTGTCGGGAACGCCGTCGTGGTCCCGGTCCTGCGTTGTCACGAACCCGGACCATCCGAACGTGAACTGCACGCCGAAGTCCGGCTGGATCCCGGTGGAATAGTTGTATCCCTTTTTGTCCCAGTTGTACCGGTACCGGTCGTCCTTCGACGAAAGGCTGAAATCCCCGGTCAAAAAGAAGTAAAGTCCGTTGGGCGCGCTGATCCTTATCCCGGGAGTGAGCGACAGCGGGTCCTTCCGGATGTCGTACCCGGACGAAATGTTGCTCCAGCGGGATTCCGCAGTGATCTCGGCAAAAAGCGTGACGAATTCGGCCGGCGTGTATTCAACGGCCAGCCCGCCCACGACCGTATTCTCCGTGTTGACTTCCGCGAAAACGCCGCCGAGATTGGCGTGGATCTGCAGCGGCACGTGCCGCTTTCCAAGATCGAGAGTGAGCGCCAGCATCGGTTTCACGGTGGCGTAGCCGACCGTGTAGAAATCCTTGGCAGGATTGGTGTCGGCGTCGGCGGCAAAGTGCAGATGGCGCGGAAAGAGGCCGTTGCCTTTCATGCCGGTGGGGAGAGTCGCCGCAATGATAACAGCCTCGTAGAACAGCTTGTTGAACGAGACCGGCGGCATCATGAACTTGGAGATCACCTCGACGTCGCCGAGCCCGGCGTCGTACGGCCCGAACCCGCTCCAGTCGTAGTACAGCGGCAGGGACGCGGCAAGGTCCCAGAAATCAAGCAGTCCCATGGACAGGAAGAAATTGCCGGAAATGATCTTGGCCGGGTCCTGTATCACGTTTGTCAATGTCGTGTCGTGGGGCTCAATACGCGTGATATCCCAGGTGGGGCCCTTTACATAATCGGAGGACTGCTGGAACTCCACGCCCAGCCCCACGTTCATTTTCGCGCGGCCGAGGGTCTTTGCCGACTGGACGCGCACCACGCCGTCCAGGCCGTCGGTGTTGTCGGTCGCGTGCGACGCGGCGCAGGCGCACCACCACAACACGAAACACAAACGGATTCTCCCGGCCAGGTTCATCGCATTGTTCCCTGTTGTACTAACGATCGCGGCCGCACCGAATCCCTGCGTCAGTCGATGCGCTTCATTTCGATACGACGGTTGAACGCGCGGCCCTCGGGGGTCGTATTGTTGGTGATCGGATCCTCCGGGCCCTTGCCTACGGCGGTGATGCGGGAGGAATCTATCCCGCGCAGAATAAGGTAGGCCCGGACGGTTTCGGCGCGGCGCAGCGAAATCTTTTTGTTGGCGGCCGGGTTGCCGGTGTTGTCGGTGTAACCGCAAATCTCAATCTTTGTTCCCGGATACGCTTTGAGCGATTCGAAAACGTCGTCGAGTTTCTGAAAGGACTCTGCCGTAAGATCGGCGGAGGTTCCCTTGAATTCGACGCCTTTGAGAATAAGCCTGCCGTGTTTGATCTCTTTTACCTTCGGAGCCTCCACTGGCTTGGGGCATCCCTGGTTGTCGGCAGGGCCGGGTTCGTTGGGGCACCTGTCGAGGCTGTCGGGAACGCCGTCAAGGTCGTTGTCGTAGTCCGGGCAACCGTCCTGGTCTTCAAACCCGTCGAAATCCTCAGGCAGGTTGGGGCATTTGTCAACGCCCGTGCAGATCTTTGCATACTGGTCCTCGCGGTGCTGGTCGGCGACCCAAGGATCGCAGATGCCGTCCCTATCGTTGTCCGGGTCCGGACATCCGTCCTTGTCCTTGAACCCGTCGTAATCCTCGGGATCGTCGGGGCACTCGTCGACGGAGTCGGCGATGCCGTCCTTGTCGTTGTCGTAATCCGGACACCCGTCCTGGTCTTCAAACCCGTCCCAGTCCTCGGGAACCATGGGGCATTTGTCAATTGAATCCGGGATTCCGTCGTTGTCGCTGTCGCCGCTCTTTACCACTTTCTTCCCGGGTTCAACCTTGTAAAGGAACCCGGTCCATCCCACCGCCACGCTCACCATCCAATCGGGCTGCAGCCGCGCCTCGGTGAAGGAGCCGTCCTTTTCGTAGGTGATGGGATCGTGCGAGGAAAGTCCCCAGTCGCCGCCCAACGAGATAAACATGCCTTCCGGGAGGTGCATGGTGAAACCCGGAGAAATCCTGAGCGGGTCGTTCGCCGATTTTGAATCCGTTTGTGATGCTGCCCAGCCTCGGTTCCGCGCTCAATTCCGCATACAGTGAAAACCACGGCGCGGGCCTGTATTCGGCTGCGGCATCAAAAAGGATGACTTCATCGAATCCGCGCGCCAAAATGAGCCGGGTCCCGAGATTGAGATGCAATTGGAGCGGAATCACGGCGCCGTGTTCCCAGCAGTTGAAGGTAAGGATGATTTTCCCTTCGGTTTCCACGGCGCCCGACGAATAATATTCCGAAATGGCCTGCGCGGTGTCGCCGCTGGGCGTGTTCGTCAACAAGGAATCCTTAAGAAGGTAGTAAGTGTGGCGGGGAAAAAATCCCTGTGTCTTGCTGCCCGTGGGCACGCTCATTCCCGCCAGCAGCGCCATATCGACAACACGCGGGCCGTTGCGCGGAGGCACCTGCAGTTTGAGCTTCATTTCCAGATCGCCGATGCCGCCCTGCAGACCTCCGTAACCTTCCACATGACCGAAAATTGTATCCGCGTACCGTGACGTCCAGTCGATGTTCAATGGAAGGGCGGCGGAAAAATCCAGGATGCGGGTAATGCCCAACCCCAACGCGGGCATAAGGGAGTACTGGTTGCTTTTGGGCGTTAGTCCTCGGTCGACGCTGAGGTTGTTGATATTGACATAATCTATTTCCGAAGCGTCAAGGCTCATATCGCCGAACGCCGAAAAAACCAGCCTCCCGGCGCCGAGCGTTTTCGCGCTTTCGGTGTACTTGAGCCCCGTCTGGCCAAAAGGAGTTATGATGGGCTCGTCGGGAGATTGCGCACTGCTGCCGGCAAACAGCGCCGCAGCGAGAAGGAAAAAAGCCAGAGCGGTACAAGTTCGTTGGGTGACTGAAGGCTCTGCATTCTTGCCGACACCCCGGCGCAGCCCCACCCGAGTTTTTATTGATGACGATATCATGGTTTTCCAGGCTTCCGACTCATGTGATGTCGCAGTAGTCAACACATACCGCCGCAATCATTTACGTCTGGTTGCGCCGTCCCACAAATCGAGGATTTGATTACCCCCCTAAAACGCTTAAAAATTACTCTGTCGGGGGCGAAAAATCAACAATTCCGGCAGGCAGGGTTGCTATTACATCAAAAGATTTGTCGGGGGAGAGGTATACCCCGTCGGGTCCCTCTTCAGGGATGCCCGAAGGGGCATACTTCCAAGGGTCGTCTCCCCCGGCCTCGGCCCTCTTCGCGGTCCTCGGCAGCGCTTTCCGCCCTTCCTGTTGGGCGGGCGCTTTCCTCTCTTGGGTAGCCCCCTAGAGAGTAAATTTGCAAGAAAGAAACCTTGGTCGCGGGGGCACCAAGAAGATTAGTTGAGAGGTTGAGAAGTTGAGGAGTTGAGAAGAAATAACGTTGACTAGGTGGATACCAATTGGCGCAAGAAGAAGTAATTGACTGAAATGAATTCCGTTGCCGCCGCGTTAGGGGGACCGGAGGGTGCGCCAGAGCGCATTGCCGGCCGACCCCTCGCCGAAGGCGACTAGGGGCGGTCCGGCAACGAGGCGAATAGCCGAGCCCGTAGGGAGACCGACCCCGGCTGTGCAGAGGCGTAGCGCGCTACGCCTCTGCACAGCCGGGGGAACGCCCATCTTTTTCGTAGTCTTACTTTAATTCTTCTATGGCAATCAGCGGCTGGTTCTTTTCCACCGTGGTCCCGTCCTCCACGAGGAACTGAAGGATCTTGCACCTGACAGGGGCAACTATCTCGTTGAACAGCTTCATGGCCTCCACGATGCACACCTTGGTCCCGGCCTCCACCACGTCTCCCACGTTCACAAGCTTCGGCTTGCCCGGTCCGGACGTGGAATAGAACGCGCCGACCAGAGGCGCCTTGATCGACGGTCCAACCGTTGGGATCGGCGCGCTCTTTTCTTCCTTTGCGGCCGCGGGTCCGGCTTCTGCCGGTTTGCCCTCTTTTTTTGTAGAAGCCTCCCCGGGAGCGGCAGTTGGAACCGGTTTGGGAATTACAGGCATTCTCGTGGTGTCCGATCTGAGCGACAGGGAAAAATCGCCTTTCTTAACTGTCAATTCGTCAAGCCGAAGCCCTCCGGCCCTGTTGAGGAGTTCGCCGAGTCCGCGGTAATCTTCGGGGTGCAGTATCTGGTCGAGGAAAGGAGCCTCCTCTTTCTTCTCCGTTGTCACCGCGGTTTTCTTTTCTGCGGCAGCGCTCAGTTTCTTAAGCTCCAGGTCCGCCGGCGTTTCGGGACGCTTGTCCGGCGGCATGTCGCGCCACTTGAAATACTCAAGGCTCGGCTCGGGAAGAATGCAGTACGAAATAATGTCTTCCTCGTTCTTGATGTACTTGGGATCTATTCCCTCGGTCGCCTTGGGCAGCATGGGAGCGATGGTGTCGCCGGGCCGCACGGTGATGGGCTTCTCGTCGCCGAGGATCTTCTTTGCCAGTTCCGGGTTCACGTTTGCCGGCGCGCGGCCGTACAGGCCGCGGAAATAGTCCTTCACCTCGTTGGGGACGATCTTGTATCGCTCGCCGGAAAGCACGTTCATCACCGCCTGTGTCCCCACGATCTGGCTCGTGGGCGTCACGAGCGGCGGCCATCCGAGGTCCTCGCGCACGCGCGTGACTTCCGTGAGCGCGTCCTCCAGTTTGTCAAGCGCATTCTGCTTCGCGAGCTGGGAGCGGAAGTTCGAGATCATGCCGCCCGGGATCTGGTGGATGAGGATCTGGGGGTCGATGCAGAACACGAGCGACGTGTCGGTGTTGCGCTGAGCGTACAGGTCGGCAAAGTACCGGTGCACGCGGAGCATGGCATCACGGTTGAGATCGGCGTGATAGTCGGTCTCCGAAAAAATGGCGGCCATGGTCTCAACAGGCGGTTGGCTGCTGGTTCCGGCCATTGCGGCAATGGCGCAGTCGATCGCGCCCGCGCCGGCGCGGACGCCTTCAACGTAGCTGGAGATCGCCATGCCGGAACTGGCATGGCAATGGAGCTGGATGGGTATTTCAAGCTCCTTGATAAGCGCGCTCACGAGCCGCTCGGCCATGATGGGCGAAAGAATTCCCGCCATGTCCTTGATGCAAATCGAATCCACGCCGAGCTGTTTCTGCTCGCGCGCGTACGACACGAATTTCTTGATGGTGTGCACCGGGCTTATGGTGTAGCACAGCGTCCCCTGCGCGTGACCGCCGTGTTTCTTGACCGCCCTCACTGCTGCTTCGATGTTGCGCGTGTCGTTAAGCGCGTCGAACACGCGGAAGATATCCATGCCGTTTTCGCAGGCAAGGGCCACGAACCGGTCGACGACGTCGTCGGCGTAGTTGCGGTATCCCACAAGGTTCTGCCCCCGCAGAAGCATCTGCAGCGGCGTCTTCTTCGCCTTCGACTTGATGAGCCTCAGACGCTCCCACGGGTTCTCGCGGAGAAAACGGAGGCACACGTCGAACGTCGCGCCGCCCCAGCATTCCAGCGAATAATAGCCGACGTTGTCGATGACGTCGATGATTTTTTCGATATCCGCGGTGCGCATGCGGGTGGCCCACAGCGACTGGTGCGCGTCGCGCAGCGTGGTGTCGGTGATGCGCAGCGGGATCTTGTGGAGTTTGTTTTCTATGGTCAGTTTTTTTATGGCGGCCATGGTTGTATCCTGTTGGTTTGAAAAACTAAAATACTTTCACCCCGTGGAGAGAAGAAGAGTTCAAAGTTGAGAGTTGGAAGTTGAAAGCCTTGAAAAAACGGTGCACCTGGTGAATTTCATTCTTGATTCTCGCTCTCGTTTTCTCTGTGGCCTCTGTGTCTCTGTGGTGATTTTGCGGTCAGATCATAAAAACGCGCACCTAATCTGCAAACAATCCCATCGCTGAATATTTCTCGAACCTGTGTCTCACCAGTCTCGACGCAGACTGGGCGCACAGTTTCTTGAGGTGCTTGAGAAGCACGCGCTTGATTTCCTGGCCGGTCTGTTCGTGGTTACGGTGGGCGCCTCCAAGGGGCTCAGGAATTATCTCGTCTATCACGCCCAGCGACAGAAGCGACTGGGCCGTGGGCTTCATCGCCTCGGCGGCCTGGGGCGAAAATGACGCATCGCGCCATAAAATGGATGCGCACCCTTCGGGAGAAATCACCGAATACACCGCATGCGACAGCATGAGCACCGAATCACCCACGCCGATGGCAAGCGCGCCGCCGCTGCCGCCTTCGCCGGTGACCACGGCTATTATGGGCACTTCGAGACGCGCCATTTCGGTGAGGTTGGTGGCAATGGCTTCGGGCTGACCGCGCTCTTCGGCGTCGACGCCTGGATACGCGCCCTGCGTGTCGATAAAGCAAAGTATGGGCAGATTGAACTTCTCGGCAAGCCTCATGAGACGGAGCGCCTTGCGATATCCCTCGGGCTTTGCTTGGCCGAAATTGCGCAATACGTTTTCGTCGACGTTCTTGCCCTTGTTGTGGCCGACAAGCATCACCCGGCGCTTGCCGATGGTGGCGAACCCGCCGATGAGCGCCTGGTCGTCGCCGAAACAGCGGTCCCCGTGAAGCTCGATGAAATCTGAAAAAATAAGCGAAATGTAATCCTGCAGCACGGGACGCTTTGGATGCCTTGCGATCTGGACCGTCTGCCAGGGTGTGAGGCTGGAGTATAGCTCCTGCTTCTGGTGGAGGCATTTTTTCTCAAGCTCGGCGATTTCGTCGCTGTAATGATTCTCGTCGGGAGAGATCGATTTGAGCTTCTCGATCATTTTCTCCATCTCGGCAATCGACTTTTCAAATTCAAGATAATCGCTCATATGAATTTGCCCCGCTGGGACCTTTTACCGGGTGTAGTAGAGGAGAACGTTTTTCAAGGTTTCTTTAAGATTCTTGCGCTCAACGATAAGGTCGATGAAGCCATGCTCAAGAAAGTACTCTGAGGTCTGAAAATTTTCGGGCAGTTTCTGCTTTATGGTTTGCTCTATCACGCGCCTGCCGGCAAAGCCGACCAGCGCACCTGGTTCCGCGATGTTGATGTCGCCTACCATGGCATAACTAGCAACGACGCCACCCGTCGTCGGATCCGTAAGGACCGAAATGTAGGGGATTTTCTTTTCGCGAAGCCGTGCAATGCCGGCGCATGTTTTGGCCATCTGCATGAGCGAAAGGATCCCTTCGTGCATGCGCGCGCCGCCTGAGGCGGAAAAAATGATGTACGGGATTTTGTGCTCGTATGCGTAGTTTGAGGCAAGCAGGATCTTTTCTCCGGTACCGCTGCCCAGACTGCCGCCGAAAAACCGGAAATCCATTACGGCTATCGAAACGGGAATTTCATGGATTTCTCCCGTGCCGCACACGACCGATTCATTGAGCCCGGTTTTATCGCGGGTTTCTTTCACCTTGTCTTTGTAACTGCCCTTGGCATACACAAAGGAGAGTGGGTCGGACGGAGTTATTGAGGCGAACATTTCTTTGAACGTCTCAATGTCGAGGATCTGCCCGATGCGCTCATACGCCGTGAGCTTGCCGTGAAATCCGCATTTGGGACAGACATTGAGGGAATTGTACCAGTCTTCCTTAAAAACATGAGCGCTGCAGGAATCGCACTTGACCCAGATGTCGTCCTTGACCGGTTTGGTCTGCTTTTCCGCAGTCTTAGACTTGATAAACCAAGGCACGGCTCATGTCCTTCTGTTGTGGTCGCAGTGCGATGTTTCTTTATGGTTTTGGCCAAGCCGGAAGGGCGATTGTGGCCTGGTTCATTAATATATAATAAACCCCTAGCCTGGTGAACAATCGTAGCCCGTCATCCCAGCCGCTTCTCAAGAGCCGCAAGCTCGCCGGAAAGAGCCGCAGGCAGCCTTGATCCGAATTTCCTGTAATGGTCCTTGATCCCCTCCAGTTCCTTCTTCCACTCCGCTGCGTCCACCCTGAACAGCTCCTTCATGTCCGAGGCCGCAACCGGCAGACCGCTGGTGTCTATGGCGCCTTGAGCGGGCAGGTAGCCGATTGGAGATTCAACGGCATTGGTCGCGCCGTCGGTGCGCTCGAATATCCATTTGAGCACCCGGCTGTTTTCGCCGTAGCCGGGCCACAGCCACTTGCCGTCGTCGCTTTTTCTGAACCAGTTCACATAAAAAATCTTGGGCAGTTTGTCGGCCGCGGTCTTCTTGCCGATTTCAATCCAATGCGCCAGATAGTCGCCCATGTGGTATCCGCAGAACGGAAGCATGGCAAACGGGTCGCGCCGGACCACGCCGACCGCACCGATGTTTGCCGTGGTGGTTTCAGAGCCGACAATCGATCCGAGAAAAACGCCGTGGTTCCACGAAAAAGCCTGATGCACAAGCGGTATTGTTGTCGGCCTGCGGCCGCCGACAAGGATCGCGCTTATCGGAACTCCCTGCGGATCCTCCCATGCCGGATCAATGACCGGGCATTGCGCGGCCGGGGCCGTGAACCGCGCATTCGGATGCGCGCCTGTCCGGCGCATGGTCATGTCCCATTCCTGTCCGGTCCAGTCGATGTTTTTTCCCGCAGGAGGATCGAACCCTATTCCTTCCCACCAGACATCTTTGTCCTGAGTGAGCACTACATTGGTATAAATCGTGTTCTTCTCAATGGAAAGCATGGCATTGGCGTTCGAATCCATGGAGGTTCCCGGCACCACGCCGAAAAAACCCGATTCAGGGTTGATGGCGTGCAGCCTTCCGTCCGGGCCGAACTTCATCCAGGCGATGTCGTCGCCGACGGTTTCCACTTTCCAGCCGGGAATCGTGGGAATCATCATGGCAAGGTTGGTCTTGCCGCAGGCGCTTGGAAAAGCTGCCGCAAAGTACTTCTTTTTTCCCTGAGGATTGGTTATGCCCAGAATAAGCATGTGCTCGGCCAGCCACCCTTCATCGCGCGCCTGCACCGACGCAATGCGCAGCGCGAAACATTTCTTGCCCAGAAGCGCGTTGCCGCCGTAGCCCGACCCGTACGACCAGATGGTCCGCTCCTCGGGAAAATGGCTTATGTATTTGTTGGCGATATCGGGCGCGCAGGGCCATGCGGAATCCTTTTGTCCTTTGGCAAGCGGCGCTCCCACCGAATGAAGGCATGGAACGAACTCTCCGTCCGCGCCGAGCGCGTCAAGCACTCTTTTTCCCATGCGGGTCATAATCCTCATGTTCACCACAACGTAGGGCGAATCCGTGATTTCCACGCCGATTTTCGATATCGGCGAGCCGATTGGCCCCATGGAAAAAGGAATGACATACATGGTGCGGCCCTTCATGCAGCCTGTGTACAAACCGGTCATTTTCTTCTTGAGCGCGTCGGGATCCATCCAGTTGTTTGTGGGACCGGCATCATCCTTTGAATGCGGCGCCACGTAGGTACGGTCTTCGACGCGCGCCACGTCGGACGGGTGGCTGCGGAACAGAAAACACCCCGGCTTCTTTGCCGGATTGAGCTGCGTGGCCATGCCCGACGAAACCATCCGGGCGCACAGGCCGTCGTATTCCTCCTGCGAGCCGTCGCACCAGTGAACGCCGTCAGGTTGACACATGCCGGCAATGTCTTTTACCCACTGCTCGAGTTTCTTGTTGGAAGCGGTCGCCTTCACATCCATGGTATTCCTTTCTTTCTTGTCAGGAAGCCACCGCAATTCCTGCGGTGATGCCGTCTGTTGCCCTGTTATCCTGATAATCGGTTTTAATCCCGGATATCCTGGTAAAAAAAAAGACCAGAGAAATACCCTTCGGCATTTCCTTGGCCCTCACCCCCGGACTGCCCCTTGAGCAAGAGTCAACCGGGCTTGATACCGGGCCGGTTGCAAACCGGCCGCGTCCGTTCCGGCATCCGCAAGCGCCCGCGACCAAGCAGGTCGCCTGCACGCGGCTTCCGTACGGCACTAAAAAATTATAACAGCCCCGGGAAAACGGCAAGAAAAAACTTAGACGCAATTGCACGCCGGTGAAAAATGTCACACTCACGGTTGCCGGGCGCGACAAAGAAAACTCTGCGATATGCGGAATCAGTCTTCCAGAGCGGCCCTGTCGAGGGTGAAGATAATGATCCGCTCCCCGCTCATGGTACTGATATCGGTGTGCATGCTCTTGACCTTGCGCTTGAGCACGTCCCTGATGATGTCCTCGAGCAGCGGCCTGCCGTTTTCGAGCAGCTCAATGCGCACCTGCTTGACAAGGTCGCGGGCCTTGGAGTTGCGCTCCGACTTCACAAGGCGGTATTCCGCTCTGGTAAGCACGCCCTTGAGCCGGACGATCACCATGTCGTCTATGATGTAGGTCCTCGTCTCCAGCGGGCCCCGTCCCATGAATTCTTTTTCGAACCGGGTGACGGCGTCGCTTATTTCGGCCTCCATCTGACCTTTTGTCTTGTCTATTCTGCCGAGCATGATTTACCTTACTTGTTGCTCAAACCTGGACATAAATACTATATGCTTGTCCATTTCGTACAAGAAAAAAGAGCATGGTTCGTAATCATCAATAAGCGCTTAAACAAACCGAAAAACCAAGCGTCTCATTTTTTGCTTCTATTATTTAACAAATTAGTGTAGAATAAGATGAGATGATTCCTTTTTCAACGGTTGATGCGCAAGCTGTAAAGTGCGGTTGCGCTTCACGATACATTTCATCAGGTGAATGAACAACGTGAACCTGATAAAGCCGTTTCTTCCAAATTACAACAACTACAGCGGTATACCGCAAAAAACGATTGTCGCTGCGGGAGCATTGTGCTTTGCGGTGATTCTCGTATTCGCGGTGTTTCTGGGGCTGTTTAAGTCCCCGCAATGGATCTGGGCCGCATTCGTTTCGTTGCTCGCCGCCTCACTCCTTGGCGGCCTCCTCTTCGGCTTCTTCAAGTACATCAGGGAATTTGTCAAGAGAATGGAGAAGACCCAGCTTACGATGCGAAGGACCCTTGCGAAATCGAACTATCTCCAGAGCATCCTGGACGATTCGACCGACATCATCTTCACCACCGACGTCGACGCCTTCATCCTCAAATTCAACAAAGGCTCGGAAATGCACTTCGGCTACATTCAGGAGGAGATCGTAGGCGTGCCGCTCAAGCAACTTTTTGTCAATGAAGCCGACGAGCGCAAGATCCTCAATGCGGTCATTCTTTCCGGAAAATCGGTGAACGAAGAAATCCCCATGAAAACCAAACAGGGTGAAATCATCCTTCTCAACCTGAGCATTTCTGAGATGAAAAACGACGCCGAGCAGATCATCGGCCTCGTGGTGACGGCCAAGGACATCACGGAGAAGAAGAAGCTCGAAAACGAGCTTGTCAAGAAGAACGAGCTGCTGTCGAAGCTTGCCATCACCGACAGCCTCACCGAACTGTTCAACGTGCGGCATTTCTACGACCAGATCGTGCGCGAGCTCTCCCGGCTCAAGCGCAACCCGCAGCGCAAGCTGTCGATCATGCTCATCGACATCGATCACTTCAAAGAGCTCAACGACACCGAAGGCCACCAGGTGGGAGACCAGGTGCTCAGGTCGCTCGGCCAGGTAATCAAGGTATGCATCCGTAAAGACGTCGACGCCGGCTTCCGTTACGGCGGCGACGAGTTCGCCGTCATTCTTCCCGACACCGACAAGAACCAGGCAAAAGTCGCGGCGGAGCGTATCTCCAAGCAGTTCGGCGCGTTCAAATTCGGAAGGGTGAGCCTTTCCATCGGCATCGCGGAGGCAATGGCGGGCGAAGACGAAAAGAGCATCGTGAAGCGGACCGACGAGGCGCTCTACCGGTCAAAGCGCGAGGGAAGGGCGAGGATAACGCTGGAAGGGTAAGGGAACTATCAGCCGGCACGGAATATCGGGGCCCTTTCCGGCAATGCCGGAAAGGGCGGTTATAACGGCGGCTAAAAAAGAAAGCGGACCCCGAGGCCGACCGAGGAGACCGACAGTTCGATACTGGCGTCTTTACGTTCGATAAGGGGAAGCGAGGTTATATAGGTGGTATTCGTACTGACCGAACGTTGATCGATTGCCTTGGAATCGGGGTAGAAAATCGCGTTTATGCCGAAACTTGCGAAAAGCGAGAAATGATTGTCGAATGCGAATCCCGGCTCGATGCCTGCAAAAATAAACGGGATGACAACGGAATAGGGTTCGACCAGAGTATAGGACACATAATTCTTTGCCGGAGGGGCGGGCATTACTCTCGTCGTATCTTTGAGTGTTATGGCATCATACCATTTTTGGTAGGCAACGCCGCCGTCGACGACCACCCCCAGATATGATTTCCAGGATCCAGGTGTCAACTTCCACAACACGCCCACCTGCCCGCTCACTTCCGTAATGCCGGGGTCTTTGGGTGTGAGCGCCGCGGTATCGGCGTTGGTCGAGGTGCTGAAACCGAATCCGACGGCGGCGTCGACGGCAAGTGACGGAATGACAAAGTATCTTCCGCCGAGCATTCCGGTGTTCCGCAATCCCTTTGCTCCATAGTCGGTATTACTCAGTGACAAGGTGTTGGTCGTCACATTAATGCCGAAACGCGGAGAATCTTGATCCTGCGCCACAACAAAGCAGACGATCAGACAGACGAATAAACCAGCCATTCGCTTGCGCATAGCAGTTCCTCCGTGAAGAAAGGGATTTGGTGAATTTGCAAATAGACCGTTTCCGTGTTCCATGCACGGGTCATGAATGTCCTTGTAACCGCAAAGCCTATGCCAGAGGGAGAATGTTCGATTGGCCATGTGAAAACAGACGACCTATCACCCGTCGTCCCTCTCTGTGACGTTTTGGTGTGTGGAAGTTACGTTTTGGTTTGCGGATTCCCGGGTGCACGAATCGGCAGAAAAAGCCAAAGCGCCGTTGGAATACGGCAACTGCGGCGCAGAAAGTGACTTGCAAAAGAGAATCAATACCGTTGCGAAAGTCCCATTCTCCAAGCATTTTCTATTGATCCATCTTCGGCGGGATACGGATCGCCCGGAACGTGGCACACGATCGGAGTTCGGCACTCTCCGGCAAGAGGGGCAATCGAGCAGTCCCCAGTCGTACTCAAACGCCGCGGCCTACCGTGCCACCATCACCTTCTGCCTGATGCACTTCTCCCCTGCCACTAATTCCATCAGGTAAATGCCGGTCGGGACTTCTACTGCGTCGATTGAAACCGTTGTACCGCAGGCGGTCACGCAACGCTCCAGAACCTTCTTTCCACCCGCCGTAAACAGAGTGATTTTCACGTTCGCATTTGTGGAGAAGTCGGCCGTTATCTCGAAACGGCTTTTAAAGGACCGCACGGCAAACGGTACGGCCGCTGATCTGCGTTCGGTCCTCGCCAGCACCGATGCGATCACAAGGCTGTCCGGGGCGCAAAACAACGCAGGGTTCCTGCTTGAGCTTACCCTCCAAAACCACGTGCCATTCGATAGAGCAACCAAAGGCGCGAAAGACGTGTCAGTGAGAGGCACGACATATCCTCCTGTAAACGAAGCGTTGCCGGCGAATTCAACCGTATATGAAGCGGCGCCGACCACCGGGTGCCACGCGAACAACGGTTTCGCTGCCGAAACCACGGCCCCGTTGTAGCGGATCAGGAAGGGTATCGAATCCGGAACGATCTGGAACATGTCGAAGGCAGACCACGCAGGCGCAAGACTTGATTGCACACGCCAGTACGTTTCGCCAAAGGGAAGGTTGACCGTTGGCGAATACTGAGTGTCGCTGAGAGGAATGATGTAAGAATTATTGATAAAGGCGACATCATTGCCGATCTCGAGCGTGTACGAAGAAGCCCCCGCAACCGGATGCCACCGTAAGAGGGGCTTCCGCTCCAGGGTTACCTTGGGCTCGTACGGGATGAGAAGCGGCACCTTCGGATTCTGTATGAGGAAGGAGCCGATGTCCGAGAAATAGGTGAGTGTGTCATTGACGCCTGCCATGACCCGCCAAAAAATGGTGTCAATAGGAAGGTCCGCACCCGGCCTGAAAGAGGTGTCCGCTGTAGCCACGCTTATAATTGGATTGGTGAAGTTTCTGGTGGTGTCAATCTGGATGTTGTATCCGCCTGCGCCTTTCACGGGATGCCAGAAAAAGACCGGACGGCGGTCATAGGTGGGCGACGGGACCGGAATAAGGAACTCCGCCAGGGCGCTTTGCCCCCTGTTGTTGTAGAGAGCAAGCAACTCCGAAAGGGAAAGCGCTTGGTCATACACTCGCATTTCGTCGATATTTCCCTTATAATAGCCTAGATGGTTTATATCATTTGGTGAAGCGCCGATATAGGGCATCACATTGCTATACCTGATGCCGCCGCTGTATGGTGCCTGTGCAACAAATACGCCGTCGAAAAACAGTTTGAGACTCGCCCCGTCATAGCTACAGGCGGCAAAATGGTAGGAACTATCGGAGATGCTAACTGTTGCATTAATTTCCAACCAGTAATCCTGGTTATCGGCCCTGGCAACGACGAAGTGAAGATAATGTCTGATATCGAGCTCAATGCAAACGCCATTGGACACGCCGGACACCGCCTCCAAGTTACTGAAGAAGGCCCTTGACTGCGCGACATATGGGTCTTGCGGCTTTATCCAGCATGCGATGGTAAAACGCGGGAGCTCGAAGGGGAGCGGATTAGGCAGTACGACGTAGTTGGTTGTTCCGTTGAAATAGAGTGACGAGCCTGTCAATCCCGAGGCCCACGATGCGCCGTAAATTGTCCCATCGTTGCCATGTCCGCTTTTATCATGCAATAAGGCTCCGCTCCCCTCGTTGAAATCCCAGTACGCCACCAAACCTGCATTGGCCTCAACAATAAGGAACGCCATCAATGCCGTTGCACCAATGAACAACTGTCTTTTCATGATACCCCCTAAAAAAGGTTGTTTTTGCGCACCTGTCCCGGCACCGATCAAATCTCCAATGATCACTCTACAATATAAGACAAAAGAGGCACCTTGGCAAGGCTGTCCGCAAGAAAACGTTTTCTGCTGGAAAACTCCTTGCGGCAGCTCGGGGAGCTTCACCGGTTGCCGCCTGCTTTGTCGGCCGGGGGCGCCGCGCCAAGGCCCTGCGGCGGGATGAGCCGCCGGGGCAGCCTCTCAACGGCATACACGATCCCGTTGCCGCGCGTCGTCACCTTCACTGGCGAGAAACGGTAGCCGTTCACCTCGTATATTCGCGGTGCGGAAAGAAACTTGAAGGCATTGTCCAGGCCCGCCATATCGTCCTGAATGTAAACAGCCACCCCGTTTGAAAAGTTCTTTTCAAAATCCGTTCTTGCTTCCGCCTCCCTGAACATGAACAGCTTGCGCGACGCTCTCTCCCCGAGGTGATAGGCAAAATAGCTGGCCGAGCGGCCGCACAGGATAACGTCGGCATTGCTCTCCATGGTTCTAACGGATTCCACAAGGTCTTTTCGCGCCTCTTCTATCGCACCGTCATTCCGTATCCGCCGCGCCGTGTCGGACAGCATGCCGAATTGAAACGAACCGCAGAGGAGTGCCGCGGAGAGCAGAACAAGAATCCACCTGTTCTTTGAGAATTCCCTCATGACAAGCGCTGCGTAGAAACAGCATACGAGCATCGGGAAAGCAAAAAATCTGGTCTGAACCAGCACGGGATGACCGGCGGAAAGGAGCCAGAGAAACATAAACGGCACCACCGCGAGGATTGCCATCACAAGGTGCTCGTGCCTCCGCGTCCTGGCCGCCACATAGACCAGCGCCGCGAGCCCGAACAGATGCGTCGGCGGGAAAAAGGTCGATGCCGTGGCGCGGGCCGCCTCTCCCCAGAATTGGCCGAACGAAACAGGCATGATTCCCAGGGTTTTCACATAGTAGTCCGTGAGATCCTGGGAGTAAGTGGGGCTTCCGGATATTCTTTCGTCGAACAGAACCCATATGAGGGGGGCGGTCAAAGAGGCCAGAAGCCACCAGGAAAACCCCCGTTCTTTCCTGAATACCGATGCAAGGATAAACACCGGCGCAAACAGCCACGCCTCGGGCCTGAGGAGTCCCGCGCCCAGCAGAAAGAACATCGCCGGGAGGGGGCGTTTACTTACAAAAGCATATACCGCCGCCAGCGTGAGGAATAAATAGGGTATCGTGTAGTATGACGCCATCACAAACTCCGGCAGGACCATGGCGTTGCCGACAAGGAACAGGCAGAACGCGACAAGTCCCTGCCATGCGCTCGCCCCGAGCCTTTGCGCCATTTTCATCAGCAGCGCGCATATGCCGGCGCACAGCGTGCACGTCACGGGATACAGCGCGCCATGGCCCACGACGCCGCACAACAGAGCGTACAGCGGCTTGGGGGTTTCCAGGGGCAGCTTGAACCGGTGCCCGAGGTAATTGAGCCACATTATCCTGTACGTGCAGTATCCATCTTCCCTCAGTCCCCCAAAGAAAAGGGGAAGAAGGAGAAGGAGAAGCAGAATCGCAGCAGTCACACCGACAACCGGCCAGTCCGATCTCAGACGTTCACGAAATTCCCGGATCATGATTGTCCCTCTGTCAAGTTTCTCGTATTCGACTCCAGGGTGATGGACTTTTTGCGGCCTAAAATGATATAATCACAGCAGTCGTTTCTCCGACCTTTGCCCGCTCCCGGAAGCAGGAGCCACGATCCATGGGGGCCGGGAATTAATGAAAGACGGTGCATACCACAAAATAAATAACCACTGAATGCAAACGGGGCAAAACCGTCCGGTTCGTGGCTTAGCATCAGCGGAAGATCACCAGGAGGAGAAGGCGAATATTCTTGTGCGGACCGAATCGCATTTTGGCCAAACGAACGGGTAGAATTATTTTTAAACATCGGGACTGGCTGGAGGATTCTTGAACCACAACCGCTTCATCAGCAAAACCGCAATGCAATCTTTCATCGGCCGTCTTCAGACAGTTGCGCGATCTCCAACGGGGGTCGCAGTCCTTGTTTTCGTCCTCTTTGTTTTCGCCAACGCGCTCAAGACCGCATGCTTTTCCTGCCTTCTCCTCGACACCGGCAAAACATCCGACTGGCAGACCCTGGTTTTCTATTTTGTCAGGGACATTCTTCCCCTCACTTTCGTCTTGGTCCTCCTCACAAGGCCGCGGCGGTGGTACTGGTTTGCCGGGTTCTATCTTGTTCAGACCTTCTACATGGCTCTCAATCTCATTTATCATCTCAGCCTCGGCGACTTTCTGAGGTTCAGCCAATTCGTAGGACTTCAGTCGGAGGCCATCGACCTCGTGAAATACACGAATATCCCTCTTGACACACGCCTGTGGATCCTTGCCGTCGACCTGCCTTTCTTCATCGCAATGGTTGTTGTCTATTCGAAGTTCTCCAATGCAAACAAGCGCATGTTTTTCAAGCCGACGCTGGTGCTCGCCGCACTGATCATGGTCGCGGCGCTCTTTCTGTGGAACCCGCTGTCACGTTCCCCGACGCTGGCCCCGGACAATTCCCAGTACTCCGACGCCGCCATGGTCAAGAAATACGGACTGCTTGCATTCAATATCATGGATATGATTCATTACGGGAGAACAAAAGCGCAGACGTTAAGCCTGCGGGCCGGGCCGACCGTGTCCTCTCCGGGAACCGAGGGGCCGCGTCCGGATTTCGTGCTGATCCAGCTGGAATCGATGGGCGCATATGCCATTCACCGCGTATATCACGGCGCTCATGCGGCGCCCTTTCTTCACAATCTCACCACCAAAAGCATCTACTTCCCGTATGCGTTCAGCTACCATGAGGCGGGCCTCACCACCGACTGCGAGTTCTCGGTTATCAACAGCATTGAACCTCTCGGAGATTTTCCGACGATGCGGTTGGTGAATTACCGGTATCTCAATTCCATGTACAAGCGGCTCGCCAAATACGATTACAGCATTGTCGCCTTTCACGGCAACCAGGGCCATTTCGATAACAGGGATGAAACGTACGGAAAGATAGGTGTTCAGACGTTCTGGGATCTTACCCGCATGGGACTCAAGGAAATAAGCTGGGGCGCACCGGACGGCGACGTTTTTAATTTCGCTCTAGGCCAGCTCGGCACGCAGCACGACCCTTTTCTGTACCATGTAATCACCATGAGCAGCCACGAGCCTTTCACGCTTGTAAACCCCTACTACAAGGACAATCGCTTCAACTCGATGTCCGACAAGCACGCGATGGCCTACCTAAAATCAATGGCGTACGTGGACAGGGAATTGGAAAAGTTCGTCACCTTTATCCGGAAGGCGCGGCCGAACTGTTACATATTCATTTACGGGGACCACACCCCCATCGGGACGTTCCGCGAGTTCAAGAAAGCGTCCTACACGGCCGAGGGGAAGCTCTTCGAATTCGTGCCCATGTTCATCATCACCCCGGATTCCCGCGTGCACTATGAAACCAAATGCGCCGCTTCATTTATCGATGTCGCCCCCACGGTGCTTGCCGCCAGCGGCATTCCGTACCAGCTTCACACAAAGGGCACGAATCTGCTCAACGTTCCCCTCGCAGACGGGCCTCTGCCTTTCCGGGGAGGCACGTACCTGCGTTCGGAACTGTACGCGAAAGTAAAGCAGCAGTTTCAGAACGAATGATGGCGGGAAGGAAAACGCATGGTATGGAACGGAAGAACATGTTCGCAGGCTTGATGCGGGGACGTTGCCTTGGTTTCGGCATGGCATGTATCCTCGGTTTGCTTCTCGTGCAATCCTGCAATCCTCCGGAATCTCCGGCGCAGCGGTCCCAGCGGCGGTTCCGCTTTATTTTCGCCAACGATATCCATTTCCGGGGCGAGAAAGACGCCGTTATGCTCGCGAAGATCATCAACGAATGGAAAACCGAAGTACAGCAATGGGATTTCGCGGTGGTGGCGGGAGACCTTACGAACCACGGCAACATCGACAAGATGAAATTGCTCAAGGAACACCTTGACAAAATAGGCAAGCCGTACTACCCCGTCATCGGCAACAGCGACATCACGGCGCCGGGCGACTCGGGAAAGAAAAACTATTTCGCGGTGTTCGGAGAACATCGAGGAGACTACCTTGTCGTTCACAAGAACGTGGTGCTGATATTTCTCGATTTGTCAAACGACGACAAGAAACAGGTCGAGGTCCTGGTGTCCACCAAGCTATGGCTCAAAAAGATGCTCGCGTTCGTCCCGACAACAACGCCGATCATCGTGTTTTCCCATTATCCGCTTCATCCCGAGTCGCCGCGCTTTGGCGTGTTCAATTCGATAGAGCTGTTCCGGCTCTTTGACGATCACAATGTTCTCGCCTATTTTTCCGGCCACTATCACGCCCGATGGTCCGGCTACCGCAACGGCGTCCCCTTTTTCACCAACGCGCGCCTCCTGCCGAACTGGAAGATAGGCGACAAATACCCGGGGTCGGGGTACATGATCGTTGACGTATACAAGTCGACGGTGGGGGTATCGTACAAGGAAACCGAGTATGGTGAGACGAAAACCAGGGTCGATGAGGGAGAGCGCGGCACCGACTGACCCGCGCGGTCTGCGCGTCACCCCCGAAGACCGGCCAGCGCGTACATGCACACCGCTCCGCTCGCCGCGACGTTGAGCGACTCGGCCTTTGCCGTGTTTATGGGGATTCGCATTACGCTGTGACTGCACGCAAGGCCTTCGGCGGAAACGCCGCTTCCCTCATTCCCCATTATCAATACCACCCTGGACGAATCTCCGGAGCGCAGGGGCTCGGTCCCGCGAACATCCGCTGCAATGCAGCGGAATCCTCTCCCCGCAAGTTCGCGCAGCCCGGCGTGGAACTCCCTGGTTCTGCGCACCCACAGCGACAGCAGCGATCCGGCCGACGCCTGAACCGCCTTGGGCCCGAATGGGTCGGCGCATTTGTCGCTGAGCACCACGCCGGAAAAATCGAACGCCGCGGCGCTGCGCACAAGCGCGCCCACGTTGCCGGGGTCCTGCACGTCTTCAAGCGCGAGCACGCGCACGCCCGTGTCGGCCGGAAGCGACGAGGAGTACGCGCCCTCCGGAATCTTGACAACCGCGAGAGGGCCTGAGGGAGTCGTCGAGGTGGATATCGCGCGAAATTGCGACGGGGAGATAAACCGCACCGGATACTTGAGGCCGGCGGGCGGTTTCTTCTTTTCCTCCACGAGAACCTCGACAATGCTTTCCGGATGCGACGCTGCGATTTGCGTGACGGCGCGGACGCCTTCGACGAGAAACATGTCCGCCTCGCGGCGAGCCTTGGCGTCGCGGAGGGATTTGTAGAAGGACAGGGGTTTCATAGGATTTGTATATGCCTGACAAGAAAAATACATGGATTCCCGCTTTCGCGGGAATGGCATCGGTTGTTTTTATCTATAATCAGATTTACTGATAGGAACCTTTAATCCCTTGATTTACCTGACCAGCACCTTCACGGTCCTCTCTACACCGCTGCGAGTCATCCTGCACAGATAAATTCCAGAGGGCATACTCCCCATCGGGCCGACGAGATGTTTGACGCGGGCGGCCGTTACGGCGCCGTTGATGATACCAGATGCGATCAGCCTGCCCTGCACATTGTAAATCATGTAGCACTCTCGTGATTCTGCAACCGGAGTTTTAAGAATCATCCTTTCAACTTTTACATTGCACGGAAGGCCCTCAAACCGAAGCTTGGCCGGAATGTCGTTTACATAGCCGGCAACATCGGGACCTATGGGCGGCCACGGCGCACCGCACCACCAGGTGGGCATTGACGAAAGGTAAAGAGAGGCGGGAAGGCTATGGTCGGCGATGGTCGCGTCCCAGACAATGGAATCGGACGTGAAATCATAATTGCCATGAAGCAAAGCGGTGGTGTACGGCAGCGTGTTGTCTTCGGGATAGGTGCCCGAGGAGCCGTCGTCGTTCGCCTCGCTGTACCCGAAGCAGTAGCAGTAGGTGGTCGCGTCGTAGGATCGGTACTGTGGCGCGATGATCATCCGCACCGACGGAATTTTATGGGTGCCGTTGTTGTACGAGGTGACATTCAGTAGGTCCGTGGATCCCACCGCATTGCCGAGGATATTGTAGTATCGTCCTGCAAAATCAACATTGCACGCCCGATTGGCCTGGCACGCCCACCAGGCTGAGTCTGTCTGTTCCGCGCCGCGTCCGGACAGGGGCTTGCATATCTTTGTCGTTCCGACAAGCCAGTTGCGGAAAACGGTATTATGACTGTTGGATCCCCAGATACCGTCCGGGTGGAACGAGGTTGCGATATTGCCCTCGTACAAATTGAACATCGGGTGAGAACCGTGCATGCTGAGGTCGCCCATCACAACGTTATAGGCGCTTTCGTCAAAGTCGTTTGCCGAGTAGTTGTAGGCGATCACGTTGCCCGCCGCGCCCCAGTTCAGCATGATTGACACATGCATGCGCCTCATGATATTGTTCTCAATAAGCAATCCGCTTGACTTGTCGGCGACAAAAACGTCGGCGTCGGTCTGGCCCGGGGAGTGGAGAAACGCGTCGTGGAAATAGCTGTCGCGGATTTCACAGCGATACGCCCAGAACGCGCGGAAGTGGTCTCCGTCGGCGTAATTGCTCTCTATGTTTTTCACCCAGCAATAGGCCGAACCGTTCATGAGGATGTTTTCCGTATAGCCGGTGTTGTTCATGTACACCTGCACATTCTCGAGGCCCGCGTACTTTGCGCCGGCGGAAAACGGCGTGGCGAGCGGGGAAAGCGCGGCGCTGTAACCAATGTACAGCGGCGGAGCAATGCCGATAGTCGCGCCGCTCACGGACGAGACTTCCACGATCTGGCCCAGCGCGCGCGTGCCGTTCCAGCCGATGCCGCCGTCGCACCACGTGCAGCTTCCCTCCCCGCCTTTGATGGTGACGAAGCTCGTGTCGTTGAGTTCCGTAATTAACAGATAAGACCCGACGCTCACTCCTGCAGCGCTCGCGAGCGTGATGGAAGATGAACCGGCAGCGGTCCCGCCGGTAATCGCTATTGAATTCGCCGCGTACGGCGTGGCGTCCTGGCCGAACGCGACAACCGCGCCGCTCGTTCCGTGCGCGTCGAGTATCGTTTGTGAAGGCCCTGCGCCGCGCAGGGTGACGTTGCTGGGGATTCGGATACCCGCGTTGATGCGGAACGTTCCGGCGGAAAGCAGGACGGCCTGGTTCGCCGGGCAGGCGTTAAGCGCGGCCTGAATTCCGGCAGTGGCGTCATTTGCGCCATTACCGAAAGTGGAAGCATTGACAGTTGCGGATATCGTTGTCCGCGCCGGGATTCCGTTTGGAATGCCGGATTGGGACCAGTCGATGCGGCGGTTTGCAGGAATTATCTGGGCGTAAAGATCGGAGGACGTGAAAAGGGATGCAATTGACAGAGCCACAAAGAGTGTCAGTGATCGATGATTCATTCCGTCTTCCTTTGGTGAGAATAACCTATTCCGTGTAAAACAGATTGGTGAAAAAATAATTTTCATCCTTCAACAATGCTTCATCACGTGCACTACGAATGGCATTTCTTCGTTCAGACTATTTTTCTGGTAAAAACATAGGTAACAGCCGTTCGCCCTGAGCCAAGTCGAAGGGCGGCCGTTCATGCTTCGACAAGCTCACCACGAACGGCACTTCTGAACAATCCCTGCCAGTTTTGTTCGTGCGTGAAATCCTAATAAAGGTCGAAATCTAAAATAGGAAAATATTCTCTTTAATCCCCCTCACCTCGCAATCATCACCTTCTGTACCGTCTTCCCCTCCTCCCCGGCTATTCTCACAAAATAAACCCCTGCCGTCACCCCCGACACATCCACCACGTTTTCCGTCTTCAGATTCATTGACTTCTGCAATATTCTTTTCCCGTCAATTGCATACATTGAAACACTTACCAGCGCAATGTCACTCGACAATGGTTCGAACCATAGTATCTTCTGGCCTGCATCTGTAAATATCTTCACTGCATTTGACCGACCTGAAATTCCTAGCCCGGGAAATTGTTTCACATCTGCGTAAGAATTTCCATAACAGTTGTTCGCATTGAAATTCAGGATACCGTTGGTCTTGGTCGAATTGTCGTAGCACACATGCGCCGGGTTCCTATACGCATGGCCTCCCAGTCCGGTGGCCCTGTCACCGCCTGTCACATCAGGCCCGATGCACGGCCACGGAATGGTTGACGGCCACCATCTTGGTTTGCCGGACAGGTAAAGCGTCGACGGAATTGTCTGATCGGTCGGCACAGGGTTGGCATACTGGCTGATGGTGCTCGGCACCTCTGACGCGAGGAACCTAGCCGAGTCGGTCACCACATCCCAGTTGCCCCAGCGCAGGAGCGTGGATTTCACCAGTGGGTCCGCATACGATGCAGGCAGTGTATTGCCATTGTCGCCCAACCGGTAAATCGAAGTCTCGTGGCCGGTAAATGCGGGCGGAACCGATTCATAATTGTTGTGATAGTTCGGGGTACCGAGCACGTTGCCGACCATGTTCATGAATCTGCTTCCGGCATAAAGGTTGATCGGGACTGTCTGCGCGGTCTTGCCGGTTTCCCATCCTGTAAAGTAACAGCGGAACGCGGTGAGAAAGTTGTGCGTGCCGTGGACAAGGTCTGCGGTAAATCCGACGCCGTCGTTTCCTTCATGCAAAACATAGCCGTCGCCGGCCGCATGCGCATAGTCGCTGCCCTGCATCCAGGCAAGCGACGGCGTGTAGTAATCGTCAATCGCGTAGTTATAGGCCTCGACCAGGCCGGGCGTGGCGCCGCCGCCCATAAGAGGACCGGTGATATGCTGGAAAATGTTGTTTTCCACAAGATTGTCGGAACCCATGTACGATTCAACGCCGTAACTCTGCGAGGCTGCATTTTTCGTACCGTAGAAATAGCAGTCGCGGACAGTGCTGTGCGCTGTCTGGTACAGCCACACATGGTTGCGGTTGGAATTCAGGTCCCCCACATTCTTGACCCAGCAGTCGAAGGCCCAGATAAGGTAAATGTCCGACAAGTTTGTCGAAGTGTTTCCGGTATTGTCTACCGACAAATCCTCAACGCCGAGGCCGAAAGCAAAACCTTGCGCGCTCCCCCACCATGCATGCGGGCTCTGCGAAGCGCTCCAGTTGGGCATGTACACGCCCGGTGAGATGGTGACCACATTGCCATCGATAGCGGTGACTCTCACATACTGCTCCTGCGCCCTGTTGGGCTGTTCGCCGCCGCCCGGTCCGCCGTCCGAGCACACGCCATTGGTTTCGCAGACATAGACGCCGCCTGCATCCACATCGTTATTGAGCTGGTCCATGACCAGAACCATGTCCGGCGCCAACCCGGTTGTGTTACTCAGGGTGATTTGGGTAGTGCCTTTTGCAAAGCCCGCTGTCCAGTCTGCGGTGTGCGTCGGTGTTTCCACATAGTAGGAGCTGTTCGCGGCTCCCACGCAAATGTCGGCCCCCATGCCGCGGCAGGTGCAGCTGCCGGTGAAGACCAGAAACGTCTTGTCCGGTCCTGCTCCGCGCAGGGTGATACTGTCCCTGCCGTTGAAGTCTATCCCTGATGTCAAGTTGTAGGTACCGGCGCTCAGATAAACCACCTGGCCTGCGGGGCATACCGCAAGCGCGGCATTGACCTGCGCAACGGTCGCGCCCGGGTTGAGCGTGGTGTAAACGGTGGTGCGGTCCGGGATGCCGCCTTCGACCCCGGCCTTGGTCCAGTCGATGCAGCGGCTGGGGGCAATGGGAGACTGGATTGTTTGTGCCAAGACAGAGCCGGCGAAAATGAGCGAAATGAAAATGGATTTTTTCATGGAACCTACCTTTTGTAAACGATTCTTCATTTTGCAGGATGTATTTGCCCGCCAGGCGCTAAATTTCATAATAGCGATTCATCGTAGGTTGTGACAAGGTTCCCATTTACTTCATGATTATTTCTTTCTGCACCAACAATAATCCCACGGCCACCAGTCTGACCAGATAAATCCCGGCATGATACCCCTGCCTGTCCCACGTTACCGAATGTCTGCCCTTTTCCATCTCCGCATCCACCAGGGTGCAGACCTTTTTTCCCGAAATGTCAATGATTTCAAGATCAACTTGGCCTGTTTGAGGTATCGCAAAATCGATTCTATTCATGCCGGCCTTCAAGAATCTGGCTCCCAGAGAAGAAGGTTCAGATATCGCTGGTTCACCTATCAAACTTGAACCGGAATATTCATAGGCGCCTAAGTCCGGCGGCCCATTCGTCTTCCTGCTCACGCCGTCCCTGTCCGTGGGAACAATCGCCGTAAGATCGTCGCCTGCGTCAATCGGCGGGGCTCCCTTGACCAGATGGTAATCGGCTGCGGCTTTATTCACATAGAAGCTGTCCTGTGTCGGAAGATTCTTTGCCGTCGCCGGCCCGATGTTGTTCCTCACATCCTGCGTTCCGCTCACATGGAACACGGCGTTCGCCGCCGCTGCGTCGATGGTATTGTGGTACATGGCACGGGTGTAGGAATCGTTCGACTGGTTGTCAACGTAAATCCCGTAGCCGCTCACGTTGCGGATGACATTGTTGTAGACGGTTATTCCCGTCCCTGCCCGAATCGCGGTCTTGACGTCGTGAATGTAGTTGTTCCTCACCACCTGCTGCGGATCGCTGCCGTAATTCTGGACGGCCCCGACGGCATTGTTCACCTCTATTGCGCCCACGTCATTGCCGTTCTGGGACCAGTCGGACCCCAGGTTGACATTGTAGATGTTGTTTCCGTCGGCGGTGATGTGATGGGTCCCTATCTTGAACTCAATGCCCTCGTCGGTGGTGTTGTAAATGGTGGTATTGCGCACCGTCACGTTGTTCGTGTTGTCCACGGGCGCGGCGTCGCCCGTGCCGATGTAAATCCCTTCCCCATTGTACTGCCATTGCCGTGTATCGTGGACCGTGCAGCTGTCTATGGTAACGAAGGATGAATTAACGTGGACGTGCAGCCCTTCCTGCCCGACATGATGGATGGTGCACCGGCGTATGGTGATATTGCTCGACGAGTCGACAAAAAGCCCCTGGTTGTAATTCGTAATCGTAAAGCCCGCAAACGTAACGAAGCTCGTGTTTATTATTTTGCACCTGCCCGTGTTGACGCTGTCGCCGCGGAGCACCACCGTGTCGCCGGGATAGGCGGAAATGGTCGTGTTCGCGCCTGTCTTTCCAGCGGGTCCCGCTATGTAAAGCGCTTCGTTGTAGGTGCCGGACCGTACATACACGGTGTCGCCTCCGGCAATGCGGCCGAGAGCATAGGAAATCGTGCAGAAGGGCTGGGCCATTGTGCCGCCGCCCGCGGCGTTTCCGCATGCAGAGGAAGCGGCGTTGTTGACGTAATAGGTTGCAGCGGTTGTACCATGGGTGAATCCGAGCAGGCCAAGACACAACACAAGAGTGGCCCAAGGCGCCGGTGCCATGACCGAACGGGCTGCAGCGCTTGTTGTCGGAAAACGGTTGTCCATGATTTCCCCCAATGTCATTTATCATTTGGTAAACAGGCGACATCAAAATCAAGTCGTATGAACGAATAGAGGTTTCCCTAATACCAAATGCTGCCGTAATCTGATCCGGTGCCTCATTGTGTAAGGTGCGCGCGCTTGACAAGGTCGATTGTGCCTGCTCGCACGCTCACGACGAATACGCCCCTTGGATACAGTGCCGCGTCCCGCAGAATCTTTTCATTGGGGGCACAGGAAAATGAATCGATTCTCTTCCCTGCTAGAGAAAAAACAGAAATATCCGCGGTGCCATTGACATTCAGCAATTTAAATGCAACTGTGCGGTTTGATTGATCATGACTGATCCTGAGCATCATCCCGGATGCCGACTGCCGCGTGCGCTGTCCGGTCACCGACATTCCGATTCCCGCAGCCAGCGGATGCGGATAGGTGTAGGGAACATACCCAGGCCTTGCGCTCAAATAGTAATCGCGGTTCACCTGCACCATGGCAGGCGTCTGGCTTCCCACGGGCATGGAGGTGTCGTTGTTCCAGACATACGCGGGATCGGACACCTGGTTCTTGCCTCGGCCGATCTGGTACAGCGCCGGGTATCCGCTGTCCTCTTCGTACAAATCAATCGAGCCAACCACCTGATTGACGCCGGTATGGTGATTGTTGAACACCACGCCGCTCCCCGCGCGAAGGGTGATGTAGCAGCACTGGCTTGCGTTCGGCACGGTGGTGCTGAAAGTGTTCTCGTAGATTTCCCACCACCGGGCGCCGATCATGCCGGCCGTGCCGTGCTGGTCGATCTGCGCCATCTCGACGCTGTTGTGCCGAAACACCGTGCGCGCGCCGTAATACGACTGCACCGCGGAGCAGCCCCAGAAATAGGCGGGATTTCCCGTGGCGTTGTTGAAGAACGTATTGTCCTCAATGTAAACCGCGTCGCCGCTGCCGGGCACGATGTCGTAACTCCAGCCGCTGGTGTCGCTCGGCCCGTACGCGCTGTTGTGGATTATTTCGGCGTTGCCCGAGGCATTGAACGTGTCGTGGTCGATGAGGCCGATCAGGGTCCCGCCCCAGAGCTGCACCGCGGTGCCGCCCGAGGGGACCGTAAAGACGCAATGGTCAATGCGGAACACGCCCGCGCCGCCTACTTCCAGATTGTAAACCGTGACCGCGGCCGTGTTGCCATTGAAGGTGATGCCGGTGAACCGCCTGAACGCACCGGTGTCGCAGACAAGCTGGCCGGTGTAGGAACCGGTCATGGCATTGTTGATGATGGTTGCGCCTGCCCCCGCGCCCTGCAGGGTTATGCCTTTGTGCATGGTGACCACGCCGGTCCATGTGCCGGTGCCCGCGGGCATTGCCACGGTGTCGCCGCTCGCCGCCGAATTTATCGCGGTCTGCACGTCTGCCTGCGAGCAACTTGTTGCATTAATGACGGCGGCATGGATTGTGACGGGCAAAAAAATAAGGACAATAGCTGGAAGGGTTCGGATCGCGAGGTTGATGAACGTCCTCATGATTGATTGCCTCCTTGGTGGCACCCCTGCAGAAACATTGTCATGCAGCCCAACCTCAGAATATCCCGATAATCTTCCTTATCCCACCCGTTGTTCCTATCACGTAAAGCCCGCGGGCGAGACTTCTCCCCAGATCGTCGGTACCGTCCCAGAAATACGTCAAAATGCCTTCCTGTCTGCCGCTTGACAAAAGGGTCCTTGCCACGCGCCCTTCGAGATCGTACACGCAGAGGCGGAAGTCCGCCGGTACACCACGTACCGAAATCATCCACACATGCCCCGACGCAATGCGGCGCACGGACATGGACACTTGTCCCTGCTTGACAAAAGGTATCGGACTCACCAGAACGCCTGTTGTGTAGCAGTTGTCCGCGCTAAAGCTCAGCGGCGCGCCGCTGCCGTCGGCCGGCCCTTTCATCACATTCAAATAGCAGTTACACGCGGGAATCTGGTTGGCGTGACCTGCAAGGCCCGAAATGTTGCCGCCGACCACATCGGGCCCGATGGGCGGCCATGCAATGCCGGATGGCCACCAGAAAGGCTTTCCGGACAGGAAAAACGACGCGGGCAGGGTATGGTTTGGGGGAATGGGATTGGCGTACTTGGCGATCCCGCTCGGGACCTCCGATGCCTCCCACCGCGCGGAGTCGTTGACAACATCGTAATTGCCCCAGCGCATGATGGTGGCGGCCACCTTCGGGTCGGCGGGAACGGTCACTGTGCCTTCCGAATTTCCGCTGCCCAGGTAATAGACCGTGCCGCTCCCGTACGGGGCCAGTATCTGATAGCTTGTCGTGATTCCTTTCGTACCCAGAACATTGCCGACGACATTGCAGTACCGTTTGTAGGAGTCAAGCCGGATCGCAATCAGGTTGTTCAGCTTGCCGAATTCCCATCCTGTAAAGCGGTTGCGGAATAGCGTATTCATGCCGCCGGTGCCGTGGAAAAGATCTGCGCCGAACATGGACCCGTCGTTCCCTTCAAACAGGTTGTACTCATTGCCCTCATTGTGGTCGGTCGCGCTTCCATACATGAAATCGGCGGAAGCGACCTCGGAGTCCTTGATGGAAAAGTTGAACGCAACCACGTTTCCCACGCCCAGCTGCAGTAGTTGCGGCGCGGTGACCTGCTGGAAAATATTGTTGACAACAAGATTGTCCGATGCAAGGTACACTTCCATGCCGTAGCTTTGCGTTTGGCCGTGCTGCGTGCCGTTGAAATAGCAGTCGGCCACGGTGTTGTGTGCAGACAGGCAGAACTGAACATGATTGCGGTTGGGCCGAAGCGACCGGATTCCCCTCACCCAGCAGTTGATCGCGCCGTACATGCTGATGCCGTTGACCTCGCCGCTGGCCGCGCTGTGATCGATTGAAACGTTTTCGAGCCCGGCAAACTGGATCATGTGCACCCACCACGCGCCCGGAGAAAGCGTAGCGCTCCAGTTGGGAGCATACAGGCCCGGCGCTATGGTGTAGGTGCTTCCGTTGATTGCCGTGATCTTCACTATTTGAGTCTGGCCGTGTTGGATTCCGTTCATCACGCGGCCGCCGTTGCCTCCTTCGAGCGAGCAGGGATAGTTGGTGTTGTCGCAGACGAAAAACTCGCCGTTGTCCGCCCCAAGGTTCGCCTGATCGAGGATGATGTACTGCCCCACCGCAAGGCCCGAACTGCCCACGTTCGTGAGGGTCACCTGCGTGGTTCCAGGCGCGAACCCGGCGGTCCAGAGCGCGGCGTTGGACCCGCCGGGCAGGGCGTCGGCGTCGCCGCCCCAGACATGGTTCTCTGTTGTGAAGCAAACCGCGCTGTACCCGCCGAAGCAGGCATTGACCCCGGAAAAGACAAGAAACGTCTTGTCGGCGCCCGCGCCCCGCACCGTGACATCGCTTTTCAGCACGATGCCGCTTGTCAAATTGTAGGTCCCGGCGTTCAGGTAGACCACCTGGTCTGCCGGACAGGCGGCGATGGCCGCGTTGATCTGATCTGCCGTCACGCCGGGATTCAGCGTCTGATACACGGTTGTCCGGTTCACGATGCCGCCCTGCACGCCAGCCCCGCTCCAATCAATGGCGCGCGGGGCGGAAACTATGCCTGACCAGGGCTGGGAATGGGAAGCCGGCGGAAAGGCTAGGAGTGTGACTACTGATGCCGAAATCAAAAACCATTGTGACATGAACTTCATCGAGCACCCCCCTGTCGCTGTTGTTCATTGACATTTAATATATGAGGCCTGTTCGTTGGCCGGTCCGGGCATTCCCGGCCTTGGCTGTGCGGGCCCTTATTGAGAATATAAGGTTTTTTGGAGTTTGAATCAACTTTGACAAGAAGAAAATGGGGCAGCGCGAGTGCGGGGTGTGGGGATTGCTACAATCTGAACGGAACATTAACGGACATCCGCTTCTTTTCTTCTTCATAGGCTTCACGATCGAATAGAGACAAGTAATCCTGCTCTATCCATTCGTTTATTTCGTCGATAGAGCGAAGCGAGGGATCAAGGGGTTCGCGTTCGAGCCGGGGCAGATCAAGATCCGGTTCCATAGCCAGTTCCTGTCGCTTTGAGGACCCTGTCGAATAAATCCATGGCCTTGTATCGTACAAAAAGTTCTTTGATTGCCTCCGACCGCGGATCAATCGAATTTGCGGAAATCAACCTGACGATGTCGGGAAAGTCTTTGGGTTCTCTTCCCCTGTTGGAAGAAACAGCGTGGAGCTTCATGGCAATCTGATGCGCCGGCGACGGTACAATAAATTGTTTCCCCGCAATGGTTATTTGCCTCCCCTGCGCAATAAGCGCGTCCAGCGTCTTCCGGTCGCAGATGAGAATGTCGAGGTCCCGCAGCCCGGCTGTTTCGCTCTTGTATTGGACAAACGCCTCCATGCGGTTGCGCACGGAATAGCCCGCGGAAAACAGGTCCGGTTCCAATTTCGCGCAATCCTCAGCCGTGGTGATAAAGTCTATGTCAAATGTCATCCTCTGGACTTTGTTGGCAATGAGTGCGTACCCGCCCACCAGGACACCGGTCACGCCGTGCCTCGCAAACAGATCCGAGAGAAAGGTGAAAATCGAACCTTTGAAGGGTTTTTTCGGGTCGTGTGGGACCATGCAGTGAAAATAGTATTAGGCAAAAAGCAAATGCGGCAAACCGAACAAGGTTCGTGGTGAACGGCGCCGCTTGCTAAAAATAAAATCCGCCCGGGCTGCTGCGTCCGAGCGGAAATTGTTCTCTCAATTGATGAGTCATTGCGTCTCATCACAATATAAAATTTACTTTTTCTCTTTTATCCTTGTCGACTTTCCGCTGATGTTGCGAAGGTAGAAGAGCTTCGCCCTTCTCACGCTTCCCTTCCGGATGATCTTGATTTCGGAGACAAGCGGCGAATGGAGCGGAAAGGTCCTTTCAACGTACACGCTCCCCGACGCCTTCCGGAGGGTGAACGTCCGGCCCATGCCGGTCCCGCGCTTCTGGATGACCACGCCGGAAAACGCCTGGAGCCGCTCCTTGTCTCCCTCGAGAATCCGCAGCGACACCGAAACCGTGTCGCCCGGCTTGAAATCGGCGGCGTTCTTCGTCAGATACTTTTTTTCCACCTGTTTGATGATTTCCTGAAGTCCCTGCACAATAACCTCCTGGGTTGTATTGATAAATGATATTTATCTTCACCTGTCAACTGCAAACCGTCAACTTTCAACTTTCCTATTGTACTTCTCCCATAAATCCGGCCTTCGCTCCCGCGTCAACTTTTCCGCCTGTTCCTTTTGCCATTTCCTGATGTTCTCGTGGTGGCCCGACAACAGAACGTCGGGGACCTTTATACCCTCAAACACTTCGGGCCGCGTGTACTGCGGCGGCGACAGAAGGCCGTCAAAGAACGAGTCTTTTCCCGCGCTCTCGCTGTTGCCGAGAACGCCGGGGATGAGCCGCGTGACCGCGTCCACAAGAATCATGGCCGGGATCTCGCCGCCCGACAGAACGTAATCGCCGACCGAAACCTCCCGGTCGACGTATTTGTCAATCACCCGCTGGTCCATGCCCTTGTACCTGCCGCACACGAGAATGAGCGACTGCTCGCCCGCAAGCGACTCCACGGTCCCGTGCGTAAGCGTTTCGCCCTGCGCCGAGAGGCAGACCACCTTCGGCGACATGCTTGCAAGCCGCTCCCTGCTCGCGCAAATCGCCTTTGCCAGCGGCTCGGGCGTCAAGAGCATGCCGGGATCGCCGCCGTACGGCGCGTCGTCCACGGTGCGGTGCTTGTCTTCCGTAAAGTCGCGGAAATTGACAAACCGTATCGCAACCAGCCCCTTGTCAACCGCGCGCTTGATGATGCTGTCCGAAAACGGGCCGTCGAACATCGCGGGGAACAGGGTGAGTATCTCAAAGAGCATTGCCGCACAAATCCGGTAACATGTTACACGATCTCCTCGATCGCGGATTCCGCAACCGTCACCGCGCCTCGTGCAGTATCGACGGCCTTAACGGTCTCGCCGGTCATCGAAATCAAAATCGTCGAGCCGTCCCCTTTTCTCACTTCCAGCGCGTCAACCGTCGGATAGCTGCGGACCGCGGCAACGGTGCCTATCACCCGTCCCGATTCCGCGCCCTTAACCGTGAGCCCTTCCAGCTCAAAATGATAGTGCCTGCCCTTGGGAAGCGGCGGAAGGAGGTCACGGCCGCAGAACAGATACCATCCGCGCAGCGTTCCCGCCGCGTCAACATCGTCGATCCCTTCGAAGCTGCACACCGGACCGCGCGGGGTTTTTCGCATTGTCCGCAGGACAAGTTCGCGCGTGGTGGCGGGATCGGTTCCGCCCCTCAGCGCAGCCGGCGGCGAGAGCGACTCCAGGGTTGCGCCGAACGCCTCAGCATAACACTCGCCCTTCAGACCAACGGGCCTCCGCACCATGCCGATCGCCACAAGCGAATCGGCGCCGATATCAGCGGCAGTACCGCTCATGCGGCCGCGGGCTTGGGCGCTTCTTCCTTGGACTTCTTCGAGACGTTCTTCGGCTTTCTCTTGCGTTCCGGGAGGCGCTCAAGGTTCATGCTTTCGATGCCCAGGCCTTTCTTCTTTCCTTCGAGCTTTTCGTAAAACCGGTCCTGCTTGAGAAGGTTGTGCACGGTCTCCGAAACTTCGGCGCCCTTTTCGATCCAGTACGCTATGCGGTCGGCGTTCAGCGTGAACTGTTTCGGGGTCGCCTGCGGATTGTACGTGCCGATCACTTCCAGAAACTTGCCGTCGCGCTGCGTGCGGCCGTCAATCGCAACGACGCGGAATCGGGACACGTTCTTACGCCCTGTTCTGGCCAGACGGATTTTTACAGACAAGAGTTACTCCTCTTTGGTGAAAGGTGAAAAAAAACAATCTCAGGATGATTTTACTTTCCGTCAATAGGGAAACATGCTCTTAAGCGCGGCAGTCTGGCCGCGCCGGGAGCCGATCTTGTTCATACGCTTCATCATCGATCTCATCGAATCGAACTGCTTGAGCAGTTTGTTGATGTCCTGCACCGTGGTCCCGCTGCCCGTGCTTATCCTGCGCCGCCTGTTGCCGTCGATGATGTTCGGCCGGTCCCGCTCTTCCGCGGTCATGGAGCAGATCATCGCCTCGATGCGCGACAGGGCCTTGTCGTCCACATCGGCGCCGGAAAGCTGCGGTCCCGCGCCCGGGATCATTGCAAGGAGATCCGTAAGCGAGCCCATCTTCTTGATCTGCCGGAGCTGGTCGAGAAAATCCTGCAGCGAAAACGTGCTCTTTCTGAACTTCTTTTCGAGCTTCCTGCTTTCTTCGAGGTCGAAATTCTCCTGCGCCTTTTCCACGAGCGAGACAATGTCGCCCATGCCGAGGATGCGCGAGGCCATACGCTCCGGGTGGAAAAGCTCCAGCCCGTCGGGCTTCTCGCCCACGCCGACGAACTGCAGCGGCACGCCGACCACGTCGAGGATCGACAACGCGGCGCCGCCGCGTGCGTCGCCGTCCATCTTGGTGAGGATGACGCCCGAAAACGTTATCTCTTTGTGAAACTCGGCGGCAACGTTCACCGTGTCCTGGCCTGCCATGGCGTCGGCGACGAAAAAGATCTCGTCGGGTCTTGCTGCGGCGCAGAGCTCTTTGAGCTCCGCCATCATGCCGGCGTCGATATGCAGCCGGCCGGCGGTGTCGACAACGGCAAGCGAGAACCCTTCGCGCTGCGCATACGCGAGCGCCTCTTTGCAGATTTCAACCGGCGATTTTGTCCGGTCGGAAAACACCGGAACGCCGAGCGATTTTCCCAGCGTTTCGAGCTGGTCGATTGCCGCGGCGCGGTGCGTGTCGCACGCGACAAGGAGCGGCCGGTGTCCCTGTTTTCGGTAGTAGAGCGCGAGCTTCGCGCAGGTGGTTGTTTTTCCCGAGCCCTGGAGGCCCGCCAGCGCCACGATGTTGAGGCGGTTGGTGTGGAACCTGATGGCGCGCGCGCTGCCGCCCATGAGGGCGGCGAGTTCGTCGTAGACGAGCTTGACAAACTGCTGGCCCGGCGTGATGCTCGCAAGGATATCGGCCCCCAGGGCCTTGGCCGAAACGGCGGCGGTGAACTTCTTGACGACCTTGTAGTTGACGTCGGCCTCAAGAAGCGCGCGCTTGACGTCGCGCATGGCCTCGGCCACGTTTTCCTCGGATATCCTGCCCTGGCCGCGGATCTTCCGGAAAATCGACTCAAACCTGCCGGTGAGTTCTTCGAACATGGTCTTTCCTGTGCGGCGCGCAGGCGCCTGGAATTAGAAACGCAAAATTAAATAAAGATACTTCCTGCGGGGTATTTTTGACAAGAATACAGGGCGGTACGGGGAACGTCTACAACTCTTTGAGTTCGACCCTGCAGGGCGCCTGGAACCTGAACTGCCCGCGGCCGGACTTTACAATGGCAACCTCGGGGAGCTTTTCGGAAAGAACCGCCGAGAGCCGCTGCAGCCTGAGGGAAAAATTGTCCGGCGGCGTGCCCGTGCCGTCGCCGGTGAAATCGCTGTTCGAAAACTCGGTCTTTCCCCCGGACACGTGCTGCCGGACAATGTTCCTGAGGATAAGAGCCGGGGCCGATTTTGCCAGCCGACGGCCGTTCGCCGAGATTGTCTCGGCGGAGCGGTCGAAGGCAAACACGATTTTCCGCTCCAGATCGTTCAGGAGGGCCGCGTGCCTGTCGGCGGCCTTCCGCCATGCATCGTTTTTGCCCGAGACGCCCTCGGCGATGATGGGCGCGAGGAAGTGCTCCGGCTGCCGGGCATTGACCCTGTACCGCACCCCCACGAGACACAGCGGCGCGCCGTAGGCGCATCCCTTGGAAAGCACCTCGCGTTTTCTTACCGGACACACGTAGCTTCTCGACATCTCGACCACGGGCTTGTCGGGAACGCCGAGGCCGCGGACCGAAATGCCGTTCTTGCGGCAGTGCTCGTGAAATCCGATACGAGAACCTGCCGGCCGGCCCATGATGCGGACTTCATCTTTGTCAATGGAAACCAGTCCCTTTTCGATGATCCCCTCGACCGTTCTCATGTCGCTCAGGAGCCGAACCTCCTCCAGAGGCGCCATGCCGATCCGCGTAGGACCGAGCTGCAGGGGCCGCGCAAAGTAGAGGTAAGGATCGTAGGACGGCAATTCCTTCCTGGAAGACTTGTCGAAATTCAGAAGGAGCACCGATGTCGCCCTGCCTGCCCTGGCCTCGTGTTTCACCATCTGGCAACGGATCGACGGCACAACCTTCCGCAGGATAGAGGGCAGGACATTCTTATTTGCAAAATGCACGATGTCCGTGGATGAGAACAGCAGCCGCAAAAACGGCGCCATGGCGCCAAGAAGGGGCCCGACCCCTACAATTGAACCCCCGTTGAGGCCGGCGATGAACTTGTCGACAAATTCCAGCGTGGGGATGCCGTGCGAAACAAGAAAGGGCTCAACCGAATTGAGCACCGACAATACGTATGCCAGGTCGGCGTGCCTGTCCTCTTCCCAGAGGTGCCTCAGGAGGTCCGCGTCCCGAATGACCTTCCCCCCGCTTTCCAGCGGATGGTCGAGCCAGAATTCCTTCACCTGCTCGGAAGGCAATTCCACCAGCATCGTGGCGTAGAGGAGTTTGAGGATATCGTTGCGTACTTTCATAGGGGGATTTGACTTGCTTGACGGTTTGTGAAAAGGCTTCCCCGGACCGGCGGACAACGCCTCCCTGAATCCGAAAATATAAAATAGTGATTCGACGATCAACCAGACAGTGAATTCTGCGGCGAAGGACCGGTGCCCGGATGGGGCAGACGCAAACTGCGGGTCACCCAATGTATTTTGTACCGGATGTTGTCTGCCGGTCGCAGCCTGCGGCCGTAGGAGAGAAAACCAGTCCGGCCAAAGAGATACCGATGGACCTGTTCGAAAAACGGGGCGACGACCTGCTCGCGAAGACCGCCCCGCTCGCCGACCGCATGCGGCCGCGCACGCTCGACGAGTTCTTCGGGCAGGAGCACATCGTTGGTCCCGGACGGCTCCTGCGGCGCGCCATCCAGATCGACCAGCTTTCCAGCCTCATCTTCTACGGGCCGCCCGGCACCGGGAAGACCACGCTCGCGCGCATCATCGCGCAGACCACCAAGGCGCAGTTCCTTTCCATCAACGCGGTGCTCGCGGGTGTCAAGGACATCCGCGACGCTATCGACAGCGCGAAGAAGACGCTCTCGCTCTACGGACGGCGAAGCATCCTGTTCATCGACGAGGTGCACCGCTTCAACAAGGCGCAGCAGGACGCGCTGCTCCCCCACGTGGAAAACGGCGTCATCATCCTTATCGGCGCGACCACCGAAAATCCATACTTCGAGGTGAACAAGGCGCTCGTGTCGCGTTCGCGGATCTTCCAGCTCAGAAAACTTTCGCAGGACGACCTGCGCGCCGTGGCGCGCGCCGCGCTCGCCGACACGGAACGCGGCCTGGGCGGCCGCAACGCCGTGATCGACGATGACGCGCTCGATCATCTTGTGGCGGTCGCCAACGGCGACGCGCGCGGCGTGCTCAACGCGCTGGAGCTCGCCGTCGAGACCACCGGCCGCGGCCCGGACGGTCTCATCCGCATCACGCGCAAAGTCGCCGAGGAGTCGATCCAGCAGAAGGCCGTGCTCTACGACAAGGACGGCGACGCGCATTACGACACCGTCTCCGCGTTCATCAAGTCGGTGCGCGGCTCGGACCCGGACGCCGCACTTTACTGGATGGCAAAAATGGTATACGCCGGCGAGGACCCGCGCTTCATCTTCCGGCGCATGTTCATTCTCGCCTGTGAAGACGTCGGCATGGCAGACCCGCGCGCGCTCTCGGTGGTGGCCGACGCCGCCGCCGCGTTCGACTACGTCGGCATGCCCGAGGGCCGCTACCACCTGGCCCACGCGTGCCTGTATCTCGCCACCGCGCCGAAGAGCAATTCGTCCATGGCCTTTTTCGACGCGCTGGCAGCGGTGTCGCAGGAAACGAACGACGAAGTGCCTTCTCATCTGCAGGATTCCTCACGCGACAAGGAAGGTTTCGGCCACGGCGAAGGATATCTGTACCCGCACGCGTACCGCGACCACTGGGTGGCGCAGCAGTATCTGCCGCCTGCCCTGCAGGGAAAACTTTTCTACCAGCCCGCCGACATCGGCTACGAAAAGGAAATCGCGCTGGCCGTGACGCGCAGGCGCGAAGCCATGGTCGAGGCAATGACCGCGGACGAAGCCGATCCCCGGGAAGAACCCGGTGGAGCAAAGCCGGTGCGGGCCGAATGGGCGCGCCGCGCAAGCGGCGGAGACAAGCTCGCCCAGACGCGCGACCTGATATTCGAGAGCGCCGGGGTCAAGCGCGACTCGCTCGTGCTCGATCTCCATGCGCGCACCGGTCTGCTTACCTTCGAGGCCGTGCGCCGCGCGCCCGAGGGCAGCGTGTGGGCGCTCGCCCACGACGAAAAGGAATTCGAGACCGTCACCGCCATGGCTCGCCAGTACGAGACGCTCCGGAGGCCCACGGTGGTACGGTCCTCTCTGTCAACGTTTGACGCCGACGTCCGGAAAGCCGCAGACGCCGGCGTCGTTTTCGACGCGGTGGTGGGCAGAAACGTTATCGCGGCGCTTCCAGACAAGATTGCCGTCGTCAAAAAGGCCCTTGGCCTCACCGGCGCCGCAGGGTGCGTGGTGCTTGCGGAAACCGTTTATGCCCAGGGTCAGAGACTTTCAAACCTCGTACCGGAGGGCGCCGGAAACGCCGAACGCGTGTCCCATCTGGCCTCGGCGGAAGATGCGCTGTTCGGCGACCCGAATGACCCGCTTGTCAATTGGACTCCGGCCGGCCTTGAAAAGGCATGCGCCGAGGCTCTTCCGTGTGCGTTTTCCGCGCGAACCGTCACGGCAGCCGCCCGCCGCCGCATCACGCCCGACCTCGTTGAACACTGGTTCCGCCGCAGCGGCGAGGGCGAAAGAAAATCGCTCGGCGAAAGGACCGCAACGCTTTTCGGCCCCGACGCCGCGGACGGGCTACGTGCATTCCTGCATCAACAGCTTGACAACAAGGATTTCGTCTGGACCGCGGCCACGGCCCTTTTCACCATAACGCGGACACGCGCCGGCACGTAGTTTTGCCGTCTGCTTCACATAACGTATATTATTTGTGCCGCACACAGCGATCGTGGGAGACCGCCCGGTGCAGGCAGGTGCCATCATGCCGCAGAGAAATGAACGCCGACCGGTGCGTAACTTCTTCATCAAGAAGTCGCTGCAGCTCAAAATTATTTTTAGAATCCTTCTCGTGGTGCTCCTTTCCGCCGTGATCACCACCGCCGCGCTCACCGTCCTGTACGACAGCAAATCGCGCAACGGCAGTTTCTACTACATGAGCAACGACACCCGGCAGGACCTCGAGCTCAAGAACATCCTCGAATTCATTCTGCCGAGCGTGGTGGCGGCACAGGTGTTCAGCATCGTGATCGGCCTGGGCATCGGGCTGTTTTCCTCGAGAAAAATGGCCGTGCCGATTTACAAATTCGAGAAATGGGTTACCCAGTTGAGAAACGGCAACCTCAATACGAAGATTTCATTCAGGGAAGACGAGGAAATGAAGGAACTGACCGAGGAGTGTAACGCCATGGCCGAGCATTACAGGCTGGTATTTAAAAAGATACATGAGGAACTTGCCTTGATTGAACAGGGCGCGGCGGGGAACAAGGAAATAATGGAGCGGGTGGGACAGATGAAGAAGGAACTGGAGAAGGTGAACTTCAGCTAGGCTAATGGCGGCCTATAATTTTTATCTAAAATCAACCTTAGCTTTGGCTCAGGTTCCTGTTAACGAAGCGTCAGTATTGCAATATTCCGCTATGCGCTTCGATGCCGTGCATTTCCCCGCCCGGGGATAATTGTGCTTTTTACCTCGAATTGAAGTCTTGGATGTTGTGTTCCAACATCACCAAATCATGACAAACAACCTTTATTTTTATCCCGTCCGGTGGTATATTTTCCTTTTGAGCCAGCATTGTTCCTGAGAACCCGACGCAAAGGAGCGCTGTATGACGGTGAAAGAAAAGGCCCAGAAAGTTATTTCCGGTTTGCCCGAGGAGGCAACCTTAGATGACATCCAGTACCATCTGTATGTACTCGAATGTATCGAGCGGGGCGAGAAAGATATCGAAACGGGAAAAGTGCTTACGGAAAACGAGGTACGCCGAAAGCTGGCAAAATGGCTGAAGTGATTTGGGCGGTTCGGGCCTACGAACACCTTGACCAAATCGGAGAATACATTGCAAAGGATTCGCCGTTTCAGGCAAGGCGCGTTGTACAGCTTGTCGTCAAGGAATCAAGCCGCTTAAGGGTCAATGTTCGTATTGGGCATATGATTCCCGAATTGCGGGAGGATTTGTACAGGGAATTGAAAGTCTTCAACTACCGAATTCTCTATAAGATTCTGACCGAGCACAGAGTGGCAATCATCGGGATCGTTCATTCAAGGAGAATTCCGAATCGCGATCAGATTGATTAGTCGTGCCTACTGAGCAAAGAATCCTTTCAACTTCTCAAAACTCCCCTTGTCCTTTGTCCCCAGCCCTGCCAGCCTCTCAAACAGCTCCTTTTCCTCTCTGGAAAGCCGCTCCGGCGTTTTCACGTGCACGCGCACGAGCTGGTCGCCCTGCTGGGAGCTGTGCAGCGCGGGCAGGCCCTTGCCGCGGAGCCGGAATATCTTTTCGGACTGCGTGCCCGGCGGGATCTTGAGGCTTACCTTTCCGTCAAGCGTCGGCACCGTTGTTGAGGCGCCGAGCGCCGCCTCGGAAAACGATATATCGATTGAGCACACCACGTCGATGCCGTGGCGCTCGAAAAACGTGTCCGGTTCTTCCTGGATCACCACAATCAGGTCTCCCGCAGGCCCGCCGCCCTGACCCGCGTCGCCCTTGCCGTTCACGGTCAGGTAATTGCCTTCCGACACGCCCGCCGGAATGTCGACCGATACCGTGGTCTCCGCGGCCTGGCGGCCGCTGCCCGAGCATTTCGCACACGGATCAGTCACCAACTGGCCTTCGCCCCTGCACACCGGGCACACCGATTCCTGCACGAGCTGGCCGAAAAATGAATTCGAAACGTGCTGAACGCGGCCCGACCCGTTGCACTGCTGGCACGTGCCGCGCCTGCCGCTTTTCGAACCGGTCCCCTTGCATTCGGTGCAGGCGTCCTTGCGCTTCACCTTGAGCGTCTTGGTGACGCCGGTTGCTATTTCGGAAAGCTTGAGCGAAAGGTGCACCTGCAGATCGTTGCCGCGGGAGCCGCCGCCCCGCCTGCCGCCACGCCGCCTGCCGCCGCCGCCCATGCCGAAGAGATCGGAAAAGAACGAGTCGCCGCCGAAATCGTTCATGAACGCGCGCAGCGCGTCGGATATGTCGAACCCGGCGCCGCCGAATCCGCCGAACCCTCCGCCCTGTGCGCCCGGCCCCTCGAACGCGGCGGTCCCGAACTGGTCGAACTGCGAGCGTTTCTTGGGGTCCTTGAGCACTTCGTACGCCTGCGTAGCCTCCTTGAACTTCTCCTCGGCGCTCTTGTCGCCCGGGTTCTTGTCCGGGTGGTATTTCATGGCGAGCTTGCGGTAGGCCCGCTTGATGTCGTCTTCGGAGGCGTTTTTGGGGACGCCGAGGACTTCGTAGAAGTCGCGTAAGGCCATAGTTGCTTTCTAAAATTCTTTTATGATAAATACGCGCCTATAAATCAGTAGAATTCTTTCGAACTAATAATCATTGTTGCTGACCTTTTTTTAACAGTCTAGAAATAGCGGTTTTTATCTCTAATTCGTCTCTCAAAGCCTGGGAAATGCGTTCAGATAGTTCTGCAAGGACAACCCTTATGCTAGTGGCTAATTCAAGGCAATGTTCATCTGTTCTTTCATGAAGACCGTCACTTAAAGCAGAATGAAGAAGCGTAATTGGATTATGACCGTTAATGAGAAGCACCTGGGGAATTGCATCTTTTACTGCGGACATTGCTTTATTAAATTGGGTTTCATCTCTGGCTATTTTAAGGACATCTAATGTTGTTTGTGGTGCATTTAGCACTGTTGACACTTTAATAATTTCATCAAATATTCTATTCTTTTGGTTTTCTATTACGCGGCGATAATAAACAAATGCGCCAATACCTAAACCCTGAATTTCACATCGCCTTCCACTAAGAAACAATTCTCTGTCTGGGCCAATAAGTTTGATTAATCTTGAAGGAGTAGGTGGACCGAAATTCGGAAATTCGCCAAATTTATATGCTTGACCTGAGGTTGTTCCTTTATCTTTGAGGACTGCAACAGAAAATGTTTTCGCGGTTTTTTGACAATTTGAACATAAGTAGTTTATATATAAATTATCAAACTTTTCTGTACTTATCCACGGAGGTTCTTTGCCTGTGCATCTAAAAAACCTATTCCCATTACAAGTTTCATTATCACAGTATAATTGTATTTCTGGACAAATTAAAACATCAATATCCCGCCCGAATCTACCTGAAAAAATAATTTCCGAAATTTCCGAAATTTTTTTTAACTGTCCCGGCGGGATTTCTTCAAGAAATTCAGCAAATCCAATTGCTGGGGTTTCCTGCTGTAAATCTTTTTCCGAATTCATAGATCAATTCTTTTTTTATAAAAAATAGACCAGGTGAAATTACTCGACTATTTACAAGAATTTCTTCACGAAAATAAACCCTTTATAAATAGCCTCCCCGGGGGGAGGTTGGTGGGGCGTTATAACAAGCATTTTCCTTGCCGGGTCTAAGGGCCAGCGAGGCCCTTCCATATCTTGAATTTTATTTTTCAAAATATCCAGTGCGCTAAGAATGCCTTTTACTTGTCGTCTACCACCGTAAAATCCGCATCCACCGGCCCTTCTCCGTCCTTCTTCCCATCTTGCTGCCCAGGCTGCGGCCCCGGTCCTGCCTGCCCTTGCGGTCCGGGTCCCGGCCTGACCCTGCGGCCCGCCCTGCGCCTGCGCACCCGCGTTCTTGTACATTTCCTCTGCCATCTTGTGGGACGCTTTCATGAGCGCATCCATGCTCGCCTTGATCGCGGCAATGTCGTCGCCCTTGAGCTTCTTCCGCAGGTCGTCGACGGCCGACTGGATCTTGTTCTTGTCGTCGAGCGGAATCTTGTCGCCTACTTCAGACAGGGTCTTTTCCGTCTGGTAGATCACCTGGTCGGCCTGGTTCTTCACGTCGATTTTTTCGCGTTCCTGTTTGTCGCGCTCCGCGTTCGATTCCGCCTCCTTGACCATTTTCTTGATTTCCGATTCGGAAAGACCGCTCGACGATTCGATGCGAATCTGCTGTTCCTTGCCCGTGCCAAGGTCCTTGGCGTTCACCTTGAGGATGCCGTTGGCGTCGATGTCGAACGTCACCTCGATCTGCGGCACGCCGCGCGGCGCGGCCGGGATGCCCACGAGGTCGAACTTTCCGAGCAGCCTGTTGTGCGACGCGAGCTCGCGCTCGCCCTGGAACACCATGATCGACACGGCGGGCTGATTGTCCGACGCGGTGGAAAAGATCTGGCTTTTCTTTGTGGGAATGGTGGTGTTGCGCTCGATGAGCTTGGTCATCACGCCGCCGAGCGTCTCGATGCCGAGCGAAAGCGGCGTCACGTCGAGGAGCAGAATGTCCTTCACGGTCTCGTCGCCGCCGAGTATGGCGCCCTGAATCGCCGCGCCCACCGCCACCACTTCGTCGGGGTTCACGCTCTTGTTCGGAACTTTTGAGAATATCTCCTCAACTTTTTTCTGCACCGCAGGGGTACGTGTCTGTCCGCCCACCAGGATCACCTCGTCGATGTCCTCGAGCTTCACCTTCGCGTCGGCGATGGCCTTGCGGCACGGCTCCACCGTGCGTTCCACGAGGAACGCGGTGAGCTGATCGAATTTCGCGCGGGTCAGGTTCATGTCGAGGTGCTTGGGGCCGCTCGCATCGGCCGTGATGAACGGCAGGTTGATGTTCACCTGCATGGCGCTTGACAGCTCGCGCTTGGCCTTTTCGGCGGCTTCCTTGAGCCGCTGGAGCGCCATGCGGTCCTTGCGCAGGTCGATGCCCTGCTGCTTCTGGAACTCGTCGGCGATCCAGTCGATGAGCACCTGGTCGAAGTCGTCGCCGCCGAGGTGCGTGTCGCCGTTGGTGGAGCGGACCTCGAACACGCCTTCTCCGATGTCAAGAACCGATATGTCGAACGTGCCGCCGCCCAGGTCGTACACCGCGATGGTCTCGTTCTTCTTCTTGTCGAGCCCATAGGCGAGCGACGCGGCCGTGGGCTCGTTGATGATGCGCTTCACGTCGAGCCCCGCGATGCGGCCCGCGTCCTTGGTGGCCTGGCGCTGGCCGTCGTTGAAGTACGCCGGCACCGTAATGACCGCTTCCTTGACTTCCTGGCCAAGATAGTCCTCCGCGGCCTTCTTGAGGTACTGGAGAATCATCGCCGAGACTTCGGGAGGTGTGTATTCCTTGCCGCCGGCTTCCACTTTGACAAGTTCATTCGCCCCGCCGGTCACCTTGTAGGGAACGCGTTTCTCCTCGTTCTCCACCTCGCTGTGGCGCCGTCCCATGAACCGTTTGATTGAATACACGGTGTTTTCCGGATTGGTGATCGCCTGGCGGCGCGCGATCGAACCAACGAGTTTTTCTCCCGCCTTGGTGAACCCGACCATCGAGGGCGTGGTGCGCTCGCCTTCGGCGTTGGGGATCACAACCGGTTTTCCGCCTTCCATGATCGCCACGCACGAGAACGTGGTGCCTAGATCTATTCCTATTATCTTAGCCATAAAAACTCCTTCTGTTCTCTATGAATAACGTGCATCTTGACGCAGTATTGTAAGGCGATCAGGCGCCTGCCGTATCGTCAGTTGTTCCCTCTTCTTTCGGTTTTACCGACACTTCAAAGACCGTTTCGTCTCCCGTATCCACGCACGAGGGTGCAGCCTGCTTTTCATCGCCCGGCAAGGGTTTCCCGCTCGAAACGATGACCTTCGAATGCTTGATCACCTTGCCCCTGAGCTTGTATCCCTTCTCGCATACTTCGGCGATGTGGTGCTCGGGAACCGTTTCGTGCGCCGATTTCATCATCGCGTCGTGCAACTGCGGATCGAATTCCTGCCCGGCCTCTGAGTACACCTCGAGCCCGTGTTTGTGGAGCACACCGTCAAGTTTCGAAAAAATCATCTTCATTCCATCCACAAACGGCTTGGGATCAGCACCCTCCTTATGGGTCTTGAACGCGCGTTCGAAATTTTCCCGCACATCAATGATGTCCTTGATAAGCTTTTCGTTCGCCTGTTCTATGAGTTGCTGATACTCTTTGGCGGTTCGCCGTTTGAAATTGTCGAATTCGGCCATCAGCCTCAGATACTTGTCGTTTGCAGCGGCGAGCCGGGATTCGAGATCCGCGATTTTTTCCTTGTCCTTGTTCTGCTGCCGGCCTTCTGCCGGTTGAGCCGCCGTCTGCTCCCCTGCCTTTGCATCGGAATTCTTAGGCTGCGCATCATCCGAATGTCCTGCCGGTTTCTGCTGGTCCGGTTCAGGATGCATCTTCTCCGCATCACCATGGCTTCCGCCTGCATGATGATTGTGCGGATGCGGATGTTCGGGATTGTCGTGCTTGTGATTATGGGTATGCTGTTCCATGGTCCTTCCTTCACCCCCGGATCAGGTGGAATACAACTGCCCGAGCAGTTTTGCCGTATAGTCAACCGCGCTCACCAGGAACGGGTACGGCATGCGCGTTGGGCCGATAACCCCCAGCGTCCCTTCCATGTGTCCAAGCTGATACTGCGTCTTGACAACGGAAAACGACTGCAGCTGTCCCTCCTTGTTTTCGCCGCCGATGGAGATAACCACGCCGGACTGGCTCGCCTGTTCCATTTCGAACAGATGAAGGAGCAGCTTTTTCTCCTCCAGTATCTCAATGATCCCGCTCACCTGGTCCCTGGAGAAGAACTCCGGCTGCACCATGATATTAGTTTCGCCTTCGGCGAACACCGCTTCGTCCCGCTCCGATTCTATGAGCCGCTTTATCGACGGCACAAAGAGGCGGATGAGGCCGAGTTCGAACGGTTCGACGTTTTTGAATACGGTGTCTTCCTTCACGAGCATGTCCTCAAGCGTGAGCCCGTAAAAGCGCTCGTTGATCACCTGGCAGGCGCGTTGAAGCCTGTCCGGAGACAGTTCGGTCTTGAGCTCGAGCACCATGGTCTTTACAAAACCGGAATCTATGGTGAGGTGCATCAGCACGCGCTGCGAATCTATGGGAAAGATGTGCACATGGCGAAATACGCCGCTGCTGAGCTTCGGCGCGAGAATGATGCCAAGCTGGTGCGTAGCGCGCGACAGCGCTTTTGACGTCGCCTCCATAAGGAGATGGAGGTCCGACGGTTCGACCTTTGTCAAGTAGGTCTTTATCTGCTCTTTGACTTCCCCGGGGAGCTCCATGGAGCTCATCATCCTGTCCACGTAGTACCGGTATCCCTTGTCCGTGGGGACCCGGCCTGCGGAGGTGTGCGGCTGCGATATAAACCCGCGCTCCTCCAGGTCGCCCATGATGTTCCGGATCGTGGCCGGAGAGAAATCGAAATCCGGCTGTTTGGACAGAAATCGCGAGCCTGTCGGCGACGCGCTCAGAATGTAATTCCGCACCACCGCCTCAAGGACATGATGCTCACGGTCTGATAATCGGTCTTCACTCATGGCTTTTATATAGGACCATGGGGAGAAACGCCTCCCCATGGCTTCCTTTTCTAAAACAGACTAACGGTCTAATACATATCGCCCATACCGCCCATGCCGCCCATGCCGCCGCCACCCATTCCCGTCGCAGGCTCTTTTTCCTCTTTCGGCTTCTCGGTGACAATGCATTCCGTTGTCAGGATAAGGCCCGCGATGCTCGACGCGTTTTCGAGCGCGGAACGCACGACCTTGGTCGGATCGATGACGCCGGCCGCGAGCAGGTCTTCGTACTTGCAGGTGTAGGCGTTGAAACCGTACCCGCCCTTATGGTTCTTGACTTCATTGGCGACCACCGACGGCTCCATGCCGGCGTTCTGCACGATCCAGCGGAGCGGTTCTTCGATTGCCCTGCGGATAATGTCAACGCCGATTTTCTCATCGCCCTCGGTCTTGAGCGAATCGAGCGCCGCCGCGGCGCGGATAAGAGCAACGCCGCCGCCCGCCACAATGCCTTCCTCGACCGCGGCGCGGGTCGCGTGCAGTGCGTCTTCCACGCGCGCCTTCTTTTCCTTCATCTCGGTCTCGGTGGCTGCGCCGATGTTGATCACGGCGACGCCGCCGGCGAGCTTGGCAAGGCGTTCCTGCAGTTTTTCCTTGTCGTAATCGGAGGTCGTTTCGTCTATCTGCTTGCGAATCTGGTTCACCCGGCCCTTGATGTCTTCCTTCTTGCCCGCGCCTTCGATGATGGTTGAGTTCTCTTTGTCAATGGTCACGCGCTTGGCCTTGCCGAGCGAATCCACGGTGGTGTTCTCGAGTTTGAAGCCCGCCTCCTCGGAGATCACGATGCCGCCGGTGAGGACCGCGATGTCTTCGAGCATCGACTTTCTGCGGTCGCCGAAGCCGGGAGCCTTTACAGCCGCGACCTTGAGCGTTCCGCGGAGCTTGTTCACCACGAGCGTCGCCAGCGCCTCGCCCTCGACCTCTTCGGCGATAATGAGGAGGCCCTTGCCCAACTGCGCGGTTTTTTCGAGCAGGGGCAGAAGGTCCTTCATCGCGCTGATTTTCTTGTCGTGGATGAGGATATACGGTTCTTCGAGAATGCATTCCATGGTCTCGGTGTTGGTGACGAAATACGGGGAAACGTAGCCGCGGTCGAACTGCATGCCCTCGACGACTTCGAGCGTCGTATCGATGCTCTTGGCCTCTTCCACGGTGATGACGCCGTCTTTTCCCACTTTTTCCATGGCATCTGCGATAAGCTCGCCGATTTCCTGGTCGTTGTTTGCCGAAATCGCGGCGACCTGCGAAATTTCCTTTTTGCCGGCAATGGGCTTGGACTGCTTTTTCAGGTCTTCCACAACGGCCTTCACCGCTTTGTCAATGCCGCGCCTTACGGCCATGGCATTCGCACCGGCGGTTACCGTCTTGATTCCCTGCCGGGAAATTGCCTGGGCGAGCACCGTGGCGGTGGTTGTACCGTCGCCGGCAACATCTGAGGTCTTGGACGCGACTTCCTTCACCATCTGGGCGCCCATGTTTTCGAACTTGTCTTCAAGCTCGATCTCTTTGGCAACGGTCACGCCGTCCTTGGTGACGGTGGGAGAGCCGAAGCTTTTGTCAAGAACAACGTTGCGGCCGCGGGGACCGAGGGTTGTCTTTACCGCATTGGCAAGGACGTCCACTCCCCTGAGCAGTTTTTCCCTCGCAACGACATCAAACGCTAATTGCTTTGCTGACATGGTTACTCACTCCTGTTTATTTGATGGGATGAATTTCTTTCTGATGCGATAGTTCCGGCTTCCTTCGGTAAAAATCAGATTATCGCCAGCACGTCGCTTTCTCTTACAATAAGGTATTCCTTGCCGTCCACGGTGACCTCGGTCCCTGAATATTTGCCGTACAGCACCTTGTCGCCCTTTTTGAGTTCCATGGCAATCTTCGCTCCATTGTCGGAAATCTTGCCGGGTCCCACGGCGATCACTTCACCCTTCTGAGGTTTCTCCTTGGCATTGTCGGGAATGATGATCCCGCCTTTTGTCTTTTCTTCCGCTTCCAACGGCATTACAACAATCCGGTCGGCCAAAGGCTTGACGTTCATAACAACTCCTCCTTGAAATGTGGTTAAGTTTGACAGAATTACGTTTTGATAAGAGAATTATTAGCACTCATCGTAAATGAGTGCTAATAATATAACACAACTGTATTGAGGTGTCAAGAATTTTTGAGCAAATACGAATGTTCCCGGCTGGGTTTGTGATGATCCTTCCAGCAGCCGGTGATGCAATGTCTTGGAAGCAGGCGCCATAATCCCGGCGGCTGTCGTGACAAGGCCGCCTTTTCTTCACAAAAGGGAATCGCTTTCTCAAGACTAATGTGCTTCCGCACACTTGCGAATGCCATCCGCGGTTTCACAATAGTATGGAGCAGCTTCATTTAATGCACCGCGCTCGAAATCAAAATTGCCCTCTAGTGGCTGCTCATTGCGCCATACACCATATATCGTGGCCTTTCCTTAACTCACCCCTTTTCAGTTACTTGTGGCAGTTCCAATCTTAAAAAAAACCTTGATTTTGGCGGATAACCAAATATATTCTATTTCTTGATAAAGACATAAAGCAGTTACTATAATCCTGGTTCTTACTTGAACCCTCCTAAGACAGGATAAGGTACGTTAACTTCCCAGCGAAAGAGCAACGCCCATGAGTAACATCACAAAAAAGGATCTTGTGGAAAAGATCTCAGATACGACCGGCCTCACCCAAGTCGACACGAAGATTGTTGTGGAAAGTCTCTTGGAGGCGGTTTCCAAGTCGCTTCAGGAGGGAAGAAACATCGAAATCCGGGGGTTCGGCAGGTTCAAGATTAAGGAGCGGCGCGCAAGAAGCGCCCGGAATCCTCGTACCAACGAACATATTCAGGTGCAGGCAGGATATAAACCGGTGTTCGAAGCCTCAAAGGAACTCAGGAAACGTGTGAACGACAACTACTGGAAAAGAAATCCTGCGTCCGAGTCTTCCCCGCCTCCAGCCGCTTAGCAGGACCCGCGGAGAGAAAGAGAATTCCCCCAGCAAGGCGGCTTGCGCCCGAGATGCACAGGCAAGCGACCCCGCCTGTTTACGAATGCAGAAAATAGTTGTACCGCTTGATTTTGGTTTCAAGGCCGAGGGCCTTGAGTATTGCCTGCAATTCCGATTTGCCGACGTTTGCACCCCCGAAATCGGGATCCGAAAGCCGTTTCCTGATATCGGCCTCATCGGCAAGAGGATTTTCGATGACCGCCAGACGAACCCTGTCCTCCAGTTGGAGGCCGGCCGGATTGCTCCGGAGGAGCGCCAGTCGCGCTTCCTTCCCGTTGTCTGAAGATTGTCCTCCGTCAACCTCTCCTTTTTTGTCAATGTCGGCGCCGTCGGCAATCGTGAATGCCTTCGTGTCTGGATGAGCAGGCGGTCCGGTATCGGCCTCAACCGCGTCGCCCTCAACCGTGTTCTGCACGGCGGCGGGAGCGGGAGCTTCCGCCGCGCGGAATTCCCTCGCAGACGGCTGCGGTTCCGCGACGGGTATCGGCTGGTCTCTCGGCGGTTCCAGAGCCGTCTCGGTGGAAGGCGGCGAGCCTTCCACGCGGACATCGGCGTCCGCCTCTTCCGATTCAGGCTGGGCGGCAGCAGGCCGCAATTCCTCCTCCGAAGCCTCCTGCGCGGGCTCCGGCGAAAACATGATGGCATAGGCACCGATCGTCACCTTGTCGCCTTCGGACAGAAACGCATTGGTGATCCTGATGTCGTTTACATACGTTCCGTTGAGCGACCCGAGATCGGTGACGGTCCACCCTTCCCGGGAAAGCTCGATGCGGACATGGGTGCGGGATACTGCCTTGCTCGCGATGGAGATCGTGTTGGTGCGGGACCTGCCGACGGTAATCACCGTTTTTTTGACAACATACGTGCCCAGCACTTTGTTGTTTACCGAAATGGTGAAGGTAGGCATGGTGAATCTCCGGATCCTCTCCTTTTCAAATATAAAATCGCCGCTGCCGGCGTCCAAGTCAAAAAGAAGAACCGCCCGTGCGGCGGGGTGAAGACCGGACTACCGGGCCGATGTATCGGCGGCCCACAGTGCGGTTGCGGCCTTCCTGAAGATCGCTGTACCATGCGTGAAGTTCCGACGGGGCAACGCCGACCGCAGCCGCGACCTTGTCGATGGGTTCGCCGCATTCCACGCGCGCAATTGCGTTCCATCGCTGCTTTGGAGAGAGCTTGCCCGGCCGGACGGCCTCGTCACCTCCGGACTTTGGTCCCTTTGATCCGGCCGGTTCGACGGGAACCACCGCACCGCCGTCGTCCACGACCGAAATTTTTGTTCCTTCCCGAATGCTCTTAAGGACCTTTTCAAGTTTGGGGCCCAGCGGATTCTTCGCGTCGTAGCCGCGCGAAGCAAACCGGATGATTCCCATTGTGTCAATAACGAACAGCGCGGGCAGCGATTTCACTCCGTAGCGCTCCGAGGTCTTGGCGTAGGGATCGAGAAGAACCTGCACGGCGTATCCCTTCTCCTTTACAAACGGCCCCACGATGTCCGCGCCTTCCTTGTCGATGCTTATGCATATGACCATGATGTCGTTGTTCCTGTGCTTTTCGGCAAACGCCTGAAGCTCGGGAATTTCCTTCTGGCACGGCTTGCAGTAGGTTGCCCAGAAGCTGAGGACCACCGTATGACGGACCTTGTTGATATAAGGCTTGGAAAGGGTCTCCCCGCAATACGTCGAGAGCGAGACCCTGTCGCCCGAGAGCGAAGGGAGGGAGAAGCTGGGCGCAGCGCTCCCGGCAGGAAGCAGTTTGCTTTCCTGCGGGTCTTCCCCGAAAACAGCGCCGGCAATCACCAGCGCGGCAACAATGCTCATCACCTTCATGTCCGATCCTTTCGTGATTTCCCCGAATCGCGCGAATGCGGCTTATTCCTGCCTGCCCAGTTCCTCCGCGCGCACGGCCGCTTCGGTGACGGCCTTGATAACCGAGAATTTGAACTTGTTCTTTTCCAACTCCATAAGACCGCGTACCGTGGTGCCGCCAGGCGACATCACCGCCGCCTTGAGTGCGGCCGGCGATTCGTCGCCATGCTGGACCATGCGCGCCGCTCCCACCACGGTCTGCACCGCGCATTCCCGTGCCACGGCATAGGGGATGCCGGCTGCCACGCCGCCTTCGATGAGGGCCTCGATAAACAGATAGACATAGGCGGGACCGCTTCCCGAGAGACCGGTGATCGCATTGAGCTGTTTCTCCGGCACGCAGACAACCCTGCCGAACGAGCCGAGGACCCGCTCGACAATTGACTTATCGGAATCGCGGCACCGGCTGTTGAGGCAGTATGCCGACATCGCCTCGCCCACCAGTGCCGGCGTGTTGGGCATCACCCTGCAGATGCGCGCGTGCTGCGGCAGAAGCTTTTCAAGTCTTGCGATGGCGATGCCTGCGGCAATCGACATGAACAGGGGGCTGTCGTCCCGCCGGGCAAGGCCCGAGAACAGGGCGAGCGCCTCGGCGATGTCCTGCGGCTTCACCGAAATGACAACGGCGTCGGGCCGGTTCTCATCGAGGTCCCACTCGTCGGGCGGGACCACCAGTGCCTCGTCCGGAAGGAACTTGAGCGCGGCTTCGCTCTTGTCAAACGCGATTATCGAAACGTCGTCGTAGGCCTTGAGGAGGCCCGCAATGATGGCCCGCCCCATGTTGCCGCAACCGAGCACTGCTACGCGCATGGAAAGCCCCCAAAAGGAAAGTTGAATCGTTGAAACGTTGAAACGTTGAAAAGAATGGGTCGCGCAGGGTAAAGTAACCGGCACCAAACTACCAAACTTCTCAACTCCTCAACTTCTCAACTCTTTTCTCCGCCCTAGCTCTTCATCGACTCCAGAAAATCCTTGTTCGTCTTTGTGCCGGTGATCTTCTCCTTGAGAAATTCCATCATTTCCACCGGCGTCATGGTGGCGAGGAACTTGCGCAGGACCCACATGCGGTTGAGCTCCTCCTGGGTGAGCAGCAGCTCTTCCTTGCGCGTGCCGCTCTTCATGAGGTCGATGGCCGGGTAGATGCGGCGGTCGGCGATTTTCCTGTCGAGCACGAGCTCCATGTTGCCGGTACCCTTGAATTCCTCGAAGATCACCTCGTCCATGCGGCTGCCGGTTTCGATGAGCGCCGTGGCGATGATGGTGAGGCTGCCGCCGTTGTCGATGTTCCGTGCCGCGCCGAAAAACCGTTTCGGTTTGTAAAGGGCCTGTGAATCAACGCCGCCCGACAGGATCCTTCCCGAATGCGGCGCCACGGTGTTGTGCGCCCTCGCCAGACGGGTGATCGAGTCGAGCAGGATCACCACGTCCTTGTTGTGCTCCACGAGCCGCTTGGCGCGCTCGATGGCCATTTCGGCCACCACCACGTGACGCTCGGCCGGCTCGTCGAACGTGGAGCTGATCACCTCAGCCTTTACGGAACGCGACATGTCGGTGACTTCCTCGGGCCGCTCGTCGATGAGCAAAACGATGAGCACCGCCTCCGGATGGTTGGTGGAGATGGCGTTGGCGATGTTCTTGAGCAGCACCGTTTTTCCCGTGCGGGGCGGCGCGACGATAAGCCCTCGCTGGCCTTTGCCGATGGGAGTGGCGAGGTTCATGATGCGCGTGGACACTTCCTTCGCGTCGTATTCGAGGTTGAAGCGCTGGTTGGGAAACAGCGGCGTAAGGTCGTCGAAGTTCACCTTCTTCTTGCATTCCTCGGGGTCCTCGTAATTCACCATCTCGACGCGCAGCAGCGCAAAATAGCGCTCGGAATCCTTGGGCGGGCGCACCTGCCCCGACACCGTGTCGCCGGTTTTGAGATAGAACCGCTTTATCTGCGATGGAGAGACGTAGATATCGTCCGGGCCCGAAAGGTAGCTGTTGAGCGGGGAGCGGAGAAAACCGAATCCGTCGGGCATTATTTCAAGCACGCCCTCGGCGAACATCTGTCCATTCTGCGCGGCCTGCGCCTGAAGGATTTTAAAAATGAGCTCCTGCCTGCGCAGATTGCGGTGCTCTCCGACGTTCAGGTTTGTGGCCAGGTCGTAGAGTTCGGTCATGGCCCGGGTCTTCAGTTCGGCAACATTCATCGACATACCTCAACTTTATTTGAACATGGAACAAATACCCCGTTTCCAAGGCCGCTTTACAAAAGGCCTTCGGTGGATGCGGAGCGTGAAAAAGCTTCGTGATGCGTATTGAAGAACCCCGCAGTCCCGCGGGACGAGGAATCTTCCATCCCTATGGAAAAAAACATACTCATAGTCGCTCGCTAACCCCGAAGCACCACGGCTGCAACTGCATACAACACTACAGGAGTAGCCGCGACAGCGAACCTTGGAGGAATGCGCTCGCTATGGGATTCACATGAGATAAATTGGAGAACCATGATCATGCGAGCTTGAGCACCTGCGCCGCGGCAGAAGGCAAGCGGCTCCGCCGCAACCCGATGTATAATCCGAAAAGGATTTCTTTGGATGAGTGGGCGCTCAAATCACTTCTGATGAAAAAAATCAGGCTGCCGTTTTATGAAATTCCATTGCGTATTGGAGATCGCTCGTATCGAAACTGGTTCGGGATAGGGTATCGTGCCGAACAGGTAGTTTGTGAGGCTGAAAACAGGATCAAACTGATTCTTAGCGCTCTTTAATGCTACTAAATATGCACCATTCCGGCCGAATTGTCAAGCATTTTTTATATGAAAAGAAATCTTCACCACAGGGGCACGGAGGACACAGAGAAGAATAGTTAAAGAGTGAAAGTTGACAGACTGCACCCCCCTATTCAACCCTCAGCACCAACCCTTTCAGATACTCCCCTTCCCGGTGGGCGATGTTGAACGGATGGTCAGGACCTGCGGACAGAACATGAAGTACCTGCACAAACCGCTGCGAATCGGCCGCGGCGGCGAACACAATCTGGCGGAAGAGGTTCGGGTCGATTGCGCTCGAACACGAAAAGGTGAACACGATCCCGCCGGGTTCCACGTTCTTGAAGGCGAGCAGGTTGATGTCCTTGTAGCCGCGCGCCGCCGCTTCGACCTCGCCTTTGTGCCGTGCGAACGGGGGCGGGTCCAGAACGATGCAGCCGAACCGCCGGTCGGTTGCGCGCAGGAAGCCGAACACATTTGCGGCAACGCCGGTGCACCGGCCCGCTCCAAAGCCGTTGCGGCCGCAGTTGTCACGCGCGGCGGCCACGGCGGCTTCGGATGTGTCAACCATTGTGCTCGAGACCGCGCCGCCCGAAAGGCCGTACACCGAAAAACCGCCGCTGTAGCAGAAGCAGTCGCACAGCGCCTTGCCCGCCGCAAAGGACGCGAACAGCCGCCTGTTGTCGCGCTGGTCAAGAAAGAAGCCCGTCTTCTGCCCGGTTGACAGATTGACATGGAAACAAAGCCCGTTTTCCTTCATCACGACCTGTTCCGGGAGCGTGCCCCGCATCGGGCCGTTTTTCTCCGGCAGACCCTCGCGGCTGCGGGCGTCCGTGTCCGAACGCTCGCAGATAAATACCGGCGAACAGGCCTTCACCAATGAATCAACGACCGGCTGCCTCAGCCGCTCCATGCCCGCGGTGAGCACCTGCACGCACAGGCCATCTGCGTATTTGTCAACAATGAGGCCGGGCAGCCGGTCACCTTCCGAATTGACAAGCCGGCACGAGTCGGTGCGGCCGTCGAGGATGGCCGCGCGGCGTGCAACAGCGTCGCCGATCCGCCGCGCGAGCACAGCCTCGTCAAAGGCCTCGCCCTGTTTCGCAAGCATGCGCACGCGGATCGCGGAATTCGCGTTGTAAAAACCGGTTCCAAGCCCCTCGCCCGACGAAGAGACCACGGCGCATAGTGCCCCGCTGTCGCCGCTTCCCTGCAGGCGGGCGATTGCCCCGGAGAAAATCCAAGGGTGTCCCATGCGGACGGGCTTGTCTTTGCCGTTTTTGAGTTGGACGGTGAGCATGAAACGTTAGGGGACCTGCGCCATGGCATCGCCGATGATCTCGGACACCGTTGGGTGAGGAAAAACGATCTTCGCGGCGTCTTCCAGGGTAAGTCCCTGCTCGATGAGAGCGGCCGCTCCCCCGATAAGTTCGGAGCAGTTTCCGCCGAGCAGGTGGACGCCGAGAAGCCTCCGGCTTTTTGCATCGGCGACAACGCGGATCGTGCCGCGCTCGTTGTCGGTCTCCGCAAAATAGCGGCCGTTGAACGTAAGCGGCAGCCGCCCCTCCACGGGCGCAAAGCCGCGGGCCGCGGCTTCATCCTTTGTCAACCCGACCGTCGCAGCCTCGGGGTGGGTGTAGATCACCGAAGGAATGGCGTCGTAGTTGACGGCGTCGCGTATGCCGAGCATGTCGTGCACGCAGACCTTTGCCTCGCGAAACGCGGTGTGCGCAAGCATCGAAATGCCGTTGACGTCGCCGGCAGCCCATACGCCGGGCACATTCGTGCGGCCCTGCAGGTCGGTTTTTATTGCGCCTTTTTCCACCAGCACGCCCAAGGTTTCGAGGCCGAATCCGCCAACGACGGGCCTGCGTCCCACGCTTATAAGAACAATGTCCGCAGGAAGCGTTTGGCTTTTTCCGCCGGATTCGAATGTTACCGAGCGATCGCCGATGGAAGTCACTTTCGACTGCAGATAAAACACGATTCCCTTTTTATCAAGTTCGCGCTTGAGTGCGCCCGCAATGTCTTTGTCAAGGCGTCCTCCGATTGTCGGGAGGATCTCCACAACGCTCACGCGGCTGCCGGCCTCCGCCAAAAACGATGCGAATTCGAGCCCGATGGCGCCGCCGCCGATCACGGCTATTGTTGACGGAATGGAAGAAACCGACAGGATCTCCCTGTTGGTCATCACGAAATCCTGCTGTGCGCCGGGAACGCCGAGCCGCACCGCCTCGGACCCGGTGCACACGAGGAGCCTTGCGGCTTCGTGCTCCTTCCCGGCCGCAGCAACACGGAATGTTCCACCGGATTTCCCCAGAATGGCGGCGCTGCCCGCGCAGATTTCTACCTTGTGCTTCGCAAGCGTCGATGCGATGCCGTTGCGCATGGTCTCCACGGTCTTTTGCTTGCGCGCCATGACCGGGCCGAGATCGAACGAAACGCGTTCCGCGGTCACGCCGAACGCTGCCGACGATTTCGCCGCGGAAAAGAGCTTTACGCAATGCAACAGCGTCTTTGACGGGATGCAGCCCTCATTGAGGCACACGCCGCCCAGGCCGCCCTTTTCGATGAGAAGCACGGAGAGACCCGATTTGCCCGCGTGCTCGGCCGCAACATAGCCGGCCGGCCCGCCGCCGATGATGATCAGATCATACATGTGTGTTCCTCGCAAAAAAACGTGCGGCTCAAATGTCGTCTTGAAAATAGCCATGAATGCAGGCCGGAGTCAAGCCAATAGAGAAAGAGCGGAAGCCGCAAATGCCTCCGCTCCGGGGAAAACGCGGCAACCGAACCGACGTCCGCTACATCTGATCAACCTGATACGTGACAATAATGGTCTTGCCGGTCGCGGTGTTGGTGACCGTGAGCTTTGCTCTGTCGTTGCCGAGGAAATCAACTTCGTAGGTGCGGCGGGGGAAGTCCACGGAAATGGTGCCGCTTTCAGGAAAATGCCAGTAACCGCCGGAATAGACGCGCGTGACGCCGGTGATCGTGCCCGTTGCCGCCTGCTCGCCATCGTAGGTGCCCGAGATGGTCCCGTTCTTGACATGCGTGGTGTCGGGCGTGAGATTGATGGAGGAATGCATCTCAACCCTTATGTCAAGTTCATTGCCCCCCTTGGTCCGTTTCACGTTGCGCACATGGTATATGGAATCGCATGTGGCAAAGGTCGGATGCCGCAGGCCGTTTCCCGCGGCGTCTTTGAAGATGAGCGTGTCCACGCGAAGCCTGTCGTAGCCATCCGACGCCGTGATCGTCGCTTTGCGGATATAGCCGCCGATGGTGGAATCCCAGGTATAGGGGTACACGGTCCAGTCGTAATAGACGGTGTCGGCCGCGACCGCGGCGCGTTTGGCAAGCGCCGGAGCGTTGATCATGGTGCTGGAGTTGGCGTCCATGTTCGACACCTCCTGCGCGGAAATGCGGGCGAACTCGTCGGAAATGTTGTCGTTGCGGGCACAGCCGGAAAGCAGGCAGCCCATTCCGGCAATAAAAGTGAGAATGACAACGCGGAGATTGGTGAGATACTGTTTCATACGACCTCCTTTGGTTTGATAGAACCAGAAGATTTGACCGCGCAAGAGCGGCGCAGGTTACAAGATTGACTCAATTACCCTGCATTATCCTGACAAGCTGTCACCTTAACGGCAAATATAATGATTTTGCGGGATAAAATGATGAGGAAAGGAAGGTGGACGATCTTGATTGATACGGAGTAAACGACCACCGCCACAGGCGGTGGCTTTTTTGAAGCGGCCCATAGGCCGCGAAAAAAAGAAACGGCACCTGTGCCGTTGCGTAGCCGTCCAGCTCCCGACCCTTGGAAGTACCTGACGAGGTACCCGCCATAGGCGGGGGTTGTTCTTAAAATCACGGCCATAGGCGCAGCCACAAATCTTCATTCATGGTAGCTGGAAATGAAAGCAAAATGTGTCGAGAGTGATACCAGGGGCATACGACAGCAGATATTCGCGAGTCACATCATATCATATGCTTGCCCCCTGCTTGCCTATCTTGTCAACCCAGGTTTTATCTGCCAGCACCACCGACGTCTCAACCTGTCTGTCCGATATCACCCAATACTTTCTGAGCAATTTATCCTTCGTCTCCTCATCCACCATCCTGAACCCGTGCTTCTCATAAAACGCAATCGCCCACGTCGCCGCCTTCCACGTCCCCACGAGCACCGGCCTGCTGGTCTGGTTTACAAGATACGACAGCAGCGCGCCGCCGATGCCCATTCTGCGGGACGCGGTGCGCACGTAGGCGTGGCGGATGAGCGTCACGTCCTTCGGGTGCTGGATTCCCATAACGCCGTCACAGCGGCCGTTTTCCCTGAACCCGTAAAACGCGACGCCCCTTTCGATTTCCCCGCGAAGGTACTCCGCCGACATGTAGGGATCGTGCCAGCAGTCGGCCGGGATCGCGTTTTTGTAGGCTTGGGCCGCATCATTGACAATGGCGAGAATCGTTGCGGAATCGCGGGGGTTGCAGGGTTCGATCATAGGGGGACTTGGACGAAAGAAGGTTGGAGCCGGCCTATTTCTTCACAAAAATGCTGTCGAAATTCGCTACGACACGTGCCGCGATATCCTCGGGCTTCACGCGCTGGGTGGCCGAGGCCACACCGCTCATTTCTTCGTGCCCGCCTTTCCACGGCTCCCCCAGAACATCGCATACGAGCATGTTCGATGCTTCGCCAGGCCCATCCTGTGAACGCATGAGTTTCTGGGCCGCCCGCGTGAGCTTTGATTCCCTGACCGCACTGAAGAGAATAAAGGCTTTGTACCGGCGTCTGTCCTGGGCGCCAAGGACGCTGTTATTGACAATAACGACTTCGTACCCGCGGGCCTGAAGGCTGTCCTTGACAATTGCAGAAACGGCGTTTTCCAGGTAGCTTGGTCCAATTGCGATAAGAACCTTGAGCGGCAGGGTGTCCAGGTGTTGAGAGGAATCGATCTGGGCGGGACAGGGCCAGGCCAGGAAGAGTGCAAGCGCCAGACATTGTGGGATAATGGATCTCATGCCATCAGCCTCTTTCATAACCACCGTACGGGGATGCGGCGAACCGTGCCTGTCACGACTTGTTCTGACCTTTCTTCGGCTGCTGTTGTTTGAACGTTGCTGCCGCCAGAGCATTTTTTCTCAAACGATACCCGGAATACGCGAGCAGCGCCAGCGATACGACGGCGAAGAGCGAGCAGAACGCCATGCTGGAGTTGTTCTTGCTGCGGAACCACGCCATGCCGGGAAACTTCTCGTAGTAGTAGACCGTCACGTACTGGGAGGAATACCCTGTCTTGGGCGCCGCGGTCTTTCCCGTATATTGTTTTCCTTCAATGGTGTACTGCACCACATCGTATTCCTGGTCAATAGTCTGCTTGCGCGAGGCGAACTCCTTCTTGCTGTAGGAGTCGACAACCTTCCCGGACGTCATCTTGATGGTGCGGTTGAGATTGACGAATACCGCAAACCCCGCGACGCTCAGCGCGACCAAGACGATGGAAATGACAAGCAAGATCCAGGCATTGGACGGCTTTTTCGGGGTCACTGCTGGCTGTTTCATCGGGCATTCCTCTCGACAAGCGTGGGTGATGCTCTCCGGGACGATACGCGCCCGGCCGGTTTGCTATAAAATAGGTGTTGCCGCGAAAAAAAATCGGCAACAATTTGCAGGCGGACGTCAGTCCGCACGACACAATACCGCGGCCCAGTCCTCGCCGTTGCGCTCCCGAACTATTTTCCATCCGGGGATACGTGTCCCCCGCCTATTTCACCCGCTCCCCACGATTTTTGGAGGACCATGAACCTCTTCGATCTCGCGCTGCGCTTTGTTGCCGGCGGAACCCTTGTGGCCGGCGTGTCGGTTCTTGCAAAGACCAGACACCCGCTTCTCGCCGGGCTTTTCCTGCTGTTTCCCCTGGTCACGCTCGTCGGACTCTACTTTGCCGGCAGCGCGCTCGACACGGCCGGCGTCAGGAAGATCGCCCTGTTTTCAATGGCGGGCCTGCCGGCGACGCTTGCGTTTCTAGCCGCGTTCTATATACTTGTCATGAGAGCAGGGCTTGTCCAGAGTCTCCTTTTGTCAACATTGATCTGGTGCGCTTGCGCGGCGGCCATTGCGGCCGTGGTGCGGGCGGTCGGGTAATATTGCGGCCTAAGAAAAATCACCATAAAAGCACGGAGAACACAGAGAAGAGGATAAGAGTTCAAAGTTGAGTGTTGAGAGTGAACGTCAGCGTGAAATCTGCTTCTTGGACGAGTCTCGATTACGGCCGCACCATGGCGATTGCCGGCTCGCCCTCGTCCTCACTCTCAACTCTAAACTCTCAACTCTAAACCTACAATTTTTGCAAAGTGCATTTGTCTACTAATCAACCGTCCGCCTCACCCGGGAAGGACTTGACTATATGAGAATCCTCAGTTGGAACGTCAACGGCATCCGCGCGATTGCGAAAAAGGGAATGCTCGACTGGCTCATCAACGACGGCGCGGACGTTATCTGCCTTCAGGAGACCAAGGTGTTCGACCCGCAGGAGCTCGACCCGTCGTTCATGTCGCCGGGCGGGTATTCTTCGTTCTGGAACTGTGCGCTGGAGAAAAAAGGATACAGCGGCGTGGTCGTGTACGCGAAACAGAAACCGAAAAAGGTGGAACAAGGGTTCGGCGTGAAGAATTTCGACACCGAAGGCAGGACGCTTGTCGTCCACTTCGACACGTTCGTCCTTCTCAACGTCTACTTCCCGAACGGCAAGCAGAACGATGAACGCCTGCGATACAAAATGGACTTTTACGACGCGTTCTTTTCCTTTTGCGACGGGCTTCAAAAGAAGAAAATTCCCGCTCGTGACGTGCGGCGACTACAACACCGCGCATCATGAAATAGACCTTGCCCGTCCCAAAGAAAACGAAACCGTTTCCGGGTTTCTGCCTGTTGAGCGCGCGTGGATGGACAAATACGAAACGCACGGGTACGTAGACACGCTCCGAATGTTCCGCAAAGAGCCGCACCTGTACACCTGGTGGGACCTCAAGAGCGGCGCCCGGGCAAGAAACGTGGGCTGGCGTATCGACTACTTTTTTGTGAGCGGCGATCTTCAGCCGAAGGTGAAGAACGCATTTATCCTGAGCGACGTGACTGGGTCGGACCATTGTCCAATCGGAATTGAACTGGCGGTGTAGCCGGCAAAGGAATTCACCGCAAAGGCCTGCGCTGAGCTCGTCGAAGCACGCAAAGAACGCAAAGTAAAACGTACAAGAAATAATGTATTTTATGGTCGGCGGCGGGGCATGTTATCACCCTTGTTCGCTTGATTGTATCAACGGCCTCAGCCTCCGGGTTCTGCCATGAATGAACAATCCGAAACCGCAATCCCCTATGTAAAGCTTGCCCTTGACCGCAAGATCATCTCGGAAGAACAGCTCGAGCTGTGCAAGTCCATCGCCAAGAAGAGCAGGAAACTAGGACTGGAGACTTCGGTCGAGGACGTGCTCGTCAGCAAGGGCTTTCTCACGCCCGAACAGGTGCACGAGCTTTCCGAGATTAGCCAGCTCACCGATGACGGCAAAATATTCGGAGCCTACCGCATGGCCGAGCTCATCGGCGAAGGCGGCATGGGCAAAGTGTACCGGGCTGTCCACGAATTCATGGGCAGAAACGTGGCGATAAAAGTCATCAACGCGGCGGTCACCAACGACAAAACCAACGCAACGCGGTTCTTCCAGGAAATACGCGCGCTGGCAAAGCTCAAACACCCCAATATCGTCACCATTTACGACGCGGGCAGGATAAACAGGCATTTCTATTTCGCCATGGAACTCCTTCCCGGCCCCTCGCTCAAGGCCTACGTGGATTCCAAGAAAATGCTTGCGGAGCACGAGGCGCTTTCGGTGATTCGCGCGACCGCGCAGGCGCTCGGCCACGCGCACGCCAACAGCGTGGTACACCGCGACGTGAAACCGGAGAACATCATTTTCGATGCGGGCGGCTCGCCCAAGATCACCGATTTCGGGCTCGTGATGCACCACGACATAGACCACATGACCCTCACGCAGGAAGGGTGCCTGGTGGGCTCGTTCTACTACACGTCGCCCGAGCAGGTTGACGGCAACCGCGATATCGACGGAAGGGCCGACATCTACTCCCTCGGCGCGACCCTGTACTATGCGCTTACGGGCAGAACCGTTTACACGGGCAACTCTCCCCAGGAGCTTCTCACCAAACACCTCACCGGCAATTTTGTTTCGCCGAAAAAGTACAATGCCCGCATTTCGCGGGCGACGGTACGGCTCCTCAGAAAAATGCTTGCGGTAAAGCGGGAAAAACGGTTCCAGTCCATGGGAGACGTTGTCGCGGTGATTGACGGACGCTCATGGCGGCACAAAGCGCAGCGCATCGCGATATACACGGCTGCCGGCGTCGGGCTGTTTCTGATCGGCATGCTGGTGGAATACTTCAGGTTCTAACGGCTTTACGAAAGAAAAAGGGACGGGACCTGTCGGATCCCGTCCCTGCACTCCTCAAATTCACGCCATTCTCTAGAACATCCAGCTCGTCTTGAGGGCCCACCACCAGTCGTCTCTTGTGACAAGCAGCTCACTCCGGAGCTGCAAATTGTCGTAGGAGTAATTTGACATACGCGTATGATCGAGGCCCACCTGACCTGCAACCGCAAAATGACCATTGAGAAGGGTCTTCTTCGCGTAGACCGACCATTTGACCAGGCTCTTTGTGGGTGCACCAGGGGAATCGAAATAGTACGAATTATTATAAGCCTGGTACGGCAAGGGGTTGCTGTTTTGGACAAAGACGTTGTTGTCGCTGTTATAGTACTTTGCGCCGAAATATTCCAATTCCAGGTTCAACACGTCGAGCTGGGAATTGACATGATATCTTTCCTGCAGCCACGAAAGCGCTGCGCAACACCGGCGGCGTATCATTGACGGCCCAGGAGATCCGCGAATGCGTGTTTCGTGGTCCGTTCATGGACTTGCTGGGCGAGCTGAGTTGTACCGATACCTTTCTCACGGTGATCAAGCTAACGGAAAAGCAGAAGAGAGACGGGACGCCGGAGGAGTTTGTTCTTCGGTTCTTCGCGTTCCTGGACAGATATGAGGCGTTCGACCACGCTGTGCTCGACTTCCTGAACGACTATGCGAAGATCGCCAGCGACAGCAGTTCTGAGGACCTTGACCGTCGACGCGGAGAGTTCGAGCCAGTATTTGGGTTTCTGTCAGCGTGCTTCCCAAGCGGCATTACGACCCGGACCAACCGAACTCCTGTCAACCTATTTGAGGCAGTTGCGGTTGGGGCCGCGTTGGCACTTCAGCAGGACGCTGCGCTGGCCATTCCAGATGACCTTCAATGGGTTCATTCTGAGGAAATGCATCGGGTGACTTCGGGCGGTACGAACAGCCGCGCGATGGTGCGGGGTCGCATCGAGCTTGGCAGGGATAGGTTTCTTGGGCGCTGAACATGGACTGCAAGCGATATCGTGTCGAGTTCTGCGAGCGAATGGACCAGGCGAGGACATTGGTGATAGCCACCGATCCTGGCGGTCGAATGCAGCCGGGCGAGGCAGCAAGGGAGGCCAGGGGTTGCGCTATCGTCTTGCTCTTCGCGGCCTATGAGAACTTGCTGAAGTCGTTGACACGCGGACTACTCAGAATCAGGCCAACAAGTGCGGGTGGGCAACCGGCGGCTGCAGCCAGGTTTCCAGGCGGCAGCTATTGACAGTAGGCTTCAGTCGGTTGTGACCGGAAGCCAGTCGAAACCTCGACCGATGGCCGTGATGGAGGTTGTCAGGACTTTGAGCGAGCGCAGGGTCCACACGGTGGATCCCGGTTGGTTTCCCGATGATGGCAGCTTCATGCGTCAGTCCCAAGTCGTGTGCTTCTGCACTGTCTTCGGGCTAGGCGATCCCGGGCCACTTCTCCAGGGAGCTTGGAACAGGCTGGAGGCGA
>CAVWBU010000035.1:0-225301 GCA_963753345.1 uncultured Fibrobacterota bacterium | reverse complement strand
TGGTCGCAATCCCGCATAAAACATAATCCCCAAAATAATGACAGTTGCCACGAAGAAAAATTTCGTATTCCTATTGAAGACTGAAAGATTCATGTGTGGAAAAATACTAGATGGGTATTGCAGATTTAGGCGTCACGGTACAAATGCAAATCAAAAAACAGATCGGACAGAAATGTCCCAATGTTGGCAATTGGAAAATGCCGTTAGCGCCTTGGCAGGACCCTCAACAAATGCCTCCGGCAAGGCAGAATAAGGGGAAGGAGAATTTGGCGGTATGATAATATTATAGGTTAACCATCTTCCCGTTCAGCTTTAGCGACTTATCGCACGCGGCAAGAAGCTTTACAACCATGAGGCCTGCATTTCCGTCGTTAATCGGTTTCTTCCTTTTCGTGACGCATTCCACGAAATAATTGCTCTCCACTTTCAGCGCCTCCATCTGGTCGCATTTGGGCGCCCACATGTCGCCCGACCGGTAACTCACGAGGAGGTTGTAGATGCCTTCGCGGCTGGTGACCTCGATGCCTTTGTCGTACACCTTGATTTTTTCATCCGGGTCGACATCGTTCCACACCAGCATTTTCTTTTCTCCGCCGATAAACGTAGTGCGCACCTTGACAGGAGAAAGCCAGTTGACGTTGAAATGGGCAATGAGATTAGAGTTGAAATAGACCGTGATATACGCGATGTTTTCGAGTTTGTTGACATGGGACTTGCCGCACGCGGAAACGGCAACGGGCCGGTCTTTAAGCACGTATCCCATGATGGAAAAATCGTGGGGCGCAAGGTCCCATATCACATTGATGTCATGCTGAAAAAGGCCGAGGTTGACGCGCGTTGAATCGTAGTAATAAATTGTTCCGAGCACTTTCTCGTCTATCAACGATTTGATCTTGCGGACAGCGCCGGTGAACAGGAAGGTGTGGTCGACCATAAGGGTGAGTCTTTCTTTTCTCCGCTGACTCGATAAGACGTTCGGCGTGAGCGACCGTTGCGGTAAAGGGCTTTTCCACAAACACGTGCTTGCCGTTGAGGAGCGCCTGCCTGGCAAGGTCGTAATGGGTCGACACCGGGGTCACGATGGCAACGGCGTCGATGTCTTTGGCCTTGGTGATTGCATCCGGGTCGGACGTGCAGCGAATTCCCGGATTGGTCTTTGCAAGCGTCTTGAACGTTGCCGGATTCTTATCGGACACGGCAACAACGGTTGCACCGTCTGCCGCACAAAAATTGCGGACGATATTGGGTCCCCAATAGCCGTAACCAACGACACCGATTCTCAGCATGATGATATCCCCCGAGAAAAAACCAAGAAAACGCCTTTCGTCAAGCCTCGCCGCTCTTCGCCAAGATCACGAAGGCGACTTGTAACGCTAGAATCCCGTAAGGAAGGAAACGCGTGCGCAGGAACGCGTCACGTTTAGTAAGCACCCTTCAACAAAGCAAACGGCGTCTGAAAAATGAGGGCGATGTCCCACGCCAGGGACCATTGCTTGCTGTATTGAATGTCCATGCGGACCATAGCTTCAAAGGAGGTTGTGCTGCGGCCCTTCACTTGCCAGAATCCCGTGATGCCCGGTTTCACTTCGAGCACACGGCGGCGGTGCCATATATCGTATTCTTCAACCTCATAGGGAATCGCCGGGCGGGGCCCTACCAGCGACATGTCGCCGATGAGCACATTGAACAGCTGGGGAAGTTCGTCGATGCTGGTTTTCCGCAGGAACTTTCCTATGGGCGTAATCCTGGGGTCATTTTTCATTTTGTAAACGGTTGCGCCGCCGGCCGAAGATGCCTTGACGCTGTTCTGTATGAACTGCTTGATAAATTCCTTGTGTACCGAGCAATCCTGCGACACACGCATCGACCGGAACTTGATGAAGGTGAACAGCCGACCGCCCTGGCCCACCCGTTTCTGCGTAAAGAACACAGGGCCCTTGGATGACAACTTGACCGCGATTGCAGTGAAAACCAACACCGGTGACAGGAGGATAATGCCGACGAGGCTGCCGGCAATATCGATGCATCGTTTGGCACACCGAGAAAATTTGTTCGCGTCGATCCGTTTTGAGGGGCGAGGATACAATCGCGGGTCGGCCACGGAGGCATCCGGATGATCTTCGGCCTTCTCGTCCGGAAACAAGGACCACGAAAGCGTCATGCCCTTTGAAAGTTCGGGGCCAAAGCAGGTTTCGATCGCATTTCGGATCTTAGTAAGGATCGTTTCGGTAAAGTCCGGGTTGTATTCGTTGTAGATCAGTCCCATGGTGCGGTGCCGCTCCAGCCATCCCTTGATGTCGATCTCCCTTGTGGCATTCTTGATGAATTCTCTCATTCTTTTGGAAAACCGAATGTCACGGTGGATTTTGTATTCGGGGTTGATCTCGATGGTTACGAACAGAAACGGCTTCTTTGAACGCTCGCTCCGTTTGCGCTCCAAAACGAGCATTTCCCGGAAATATTCCTCGGAATAAAATCCCATGCAGGCATCAAAAATGATAGCAGTCTTTCCGGTCAACATAATAAATCCAGTCCTGTCCTTACGGCATGAGGTGATAGGAGCGGCTGTGCAGCAGAGATCGTCCTTTAATGCCAAATGGGGATGATACAATATGAATTTGTGCAACAGCCAAAGCAAGTTACATTTTGATTACATTCAAGTTAGCCGAATTCACCCACTTTAAGTGATTGGAATAATTACGCAACCAGCATGCCAGACAGCAAAAACAAGAAATTCACGCTGAATCAAATGCATCCGGGCGGCGCGAACCATGCTAGACGCATTATCCTATGCACAGTGCATTTCGGAGAATTGGCGGATTTTGCACGAATCTGCGCCACAATTATCCCTGCTCGGGGATAACCGGCAGGTTGATGCAAAGGGTGCCAACTTTGCCGTTACAGAGGGCGTAAATGAAAATTTGCAATATTGGAAAAAAATTCTTAATTCGAGAGTATGATTTGAGAAAGCCGCCTTCTGCACCGTGTGATCGAACACACCGCCCGCAGACGCTGTTTCATGAAACAATCACCATAGTGCGATTGTCTAAAGGATGAAGCTTAAATAGTGGAATTGAACGTTCAAACCTTCAAATCAACCGGGAGGGTCTTATGCGCAAAGGCAGCATGTTTCTCGTTCTCGTTGTTGCCGCAGGCGTTGGGATTGCCGCGGCAGAACCGAATCCGCCGGCAGGTCCGGCACAATCTCGCGATTCCATGCAGGGCCCGGGGCCAAAGATGTGCCCGGCAATGGCAGGCAAGGGATGTTGCATGCAGCAGGGCCAGTGGACGGGCCGACGATGGGATGGCCCTATGGCCGGCCCCGGGTTCAATCCCATGTTTCAGAACGGACCTGCGTGGCGGTTTAACGGGCCTGCCGGAATGCATCCGCGCTTCATGGTAAAGGCGCACAGGCTTTTCCATGCCGCGCTTCTGGCAATGGTGCTTGTCAACATCCTCCTGACGATTCTCGTAGGCCTCGACATGGCAAAGCGCTCCAGGTTTAACGGGCTGTGGATAGCCATTGTGCTGGTCGCCGGCCTGCCGGGGTCTGCAGTGTACGCGCTGTTTAGAATCGGGGATGGCATCGCCGAAGTGAAAAAGAACTGAAGAAAAGGCGTCCATCCCGTGGCACGGGGCATTTCTTCGGTTGAAGAAACGCCCCTTTCTTTTATGCAAGCGCATGACCTTGCATCACACCAACAACGTCGCGACAAAGCATTGGATTATTGAAGAACCCCGCAGCAAGCTGCGAGGAAAAGGCAAACGACATAATGTTGAAGCGCGAAGCGCAACTACCATACCTTAGGGAACGCAGTGACAATGCGCTCGCTATGGGATTCACCGCGTATCTTTCATCCGCACGAATTCTGCGCGACCCTTAACAACTGCTTCATCAGGCGCAGGGCAATGGAGTATTTTGGAATGTCAGAGCCGCGCGGCGTTGCATTGCGTAAACGGGTCCTGCTATGCTTGAAACGATCACCCACCTTGTCACCAACTTCGGCTATGTCATCGTTGCGGTATTCATTCTGCTCGAATGCGCCGGGTTTCCCATTCCGGGCGAGACGGCATTGCTGGTCGCCGCGGGATTCGCCGGCGCGGGAAAGCTCTCCATTGCGGCAGTGATCATCACCGCCACGGCCGCCGGCATTCTGGGCAATGCAGGCGGCTACTGGCTGGGCCGGCTTCTGGGCCGCGGGTTCGTCGAGCGCTGGGGCAAATACGTCGGGCTCAACCAGAAGAAAATGAAGACCCTTGAAGGCTTTTTTGTGAAGCACGGGGCCCTCACCGTTTTCTTCGGCCGTTTTGTGAGCGTTCTTCGGACCTATTCGGCGATGTTCGCCGGCATTAGCCGCATGCCGTATCTGTCGTTCACGGTCTTCAACGCGCTTGGGGGGGGATTGTGGGCGACCGTCTTCGGCCTCATCGGCTACAAGTTCGGCCAGAATGTTGACGAAATAGAAGGCATGGCCCGCATCTTCGGCTGGGGCGCGCTGTTCGGCCTGGCCCTTATCGGCGCGGGCTGGTATGTGCGGCGCTGGATTACGGCGACCTCGTCGCCTTGGGAACCAGGCGCCCGTCCGCCCGCCGCTCTGCGCTTTATGCGGCGGCTTTTGTACGGCTCGCCGCTCATTTCGGTCCGCGACGGCATGCCGCATCTTTCGCGTCTCGCGGTGACCGTTCTGTTCGGCGTGGGCCTTTCGATCACCGTTTTCATGGTGATGTTCGTGTCGTCCGCCACCCACGGACTTGCGGAATACGACCCGATGGTGAGGTTAGGGGAAGTGACCTCGGCCGCGATTTACAACTGGCTCACTCCGCGGCAGAGCCTCATTCTTCTCGCAATTGCAAAGTTCGGATCGGCCCTGTCGGCGGCCGCGGGACTTGCGGCAGCCGTCGTATTCCTCTTTGTCAACAGAAAACTGTACTCATTCATCCTGGTGTTTTCGCTCGCGGGTGGCGAGACCCTCAACGCCCTCGTCGACTATCTCAACAGGGGATACGGCGTGTTCGTGTCGACCCATATGTCGGTGAGACTCGCCTACCTGCTTGCCTACGACAATGTCGTGGTCCCGGTCGCCATGTTCGGCATGCTCGCCTATTTCGCGGTGCTGCCCACCAAGCAGCTGCTTTCGGCCATATCGGTTCTCGTCGCCTTCGGCGTGATGGCGGTTTCGGTGGTGGCGAGCGGTTTTCTCTGCGGGCTCCACGGCGGACTCGAATTTTTCGAGGAACTGCTCTGCGCCGTGGCCTGGCTGTGGATCTGCATCGGCCTCACGGGATTCATCCGGCTGCGACAGCAGCAGCACGAGGCACTGCGGAAAATTGACGGAAGCAACCCCTAACCGCCCGGATTCGCCGCCTTTCCCTGGTTCTTCACCGCATTCATCGCCCGCTCCAGTTCGTCAGCCCCGGCGAGGTAGTAGTGCCGCAGCGGCCGCAGCCCATCGTCCAGTTCGTAGACAAGCGGTATGCCGGTGGGTATGTTGAGCGACACGATGTCGCCGTCCGATACGTTGTCAAGGTGCTTGACAAGCGCCCGGAGGCTGTTGCCGTGCGCGGCGATGATGACGCGCCTTCCCGAGGCCACTGCGGGCACGATTTCCCCGGTCCAGTACGGCATCACCCTTGCAACCGTGTCCTTGAGGCACTCGGCTTTCGGAATATCGCGGCCGTCAAGGTCCCGGTACCGGGGATCGGCCGCCGGAAACCGGGGATCGCTATCGGCAAGCTCCGGCGGCCGAACATCATAGCTTCGGCGCCACACGCGCACCTGCTCCTCGCCGTACTGGGCCGCCATTTCCGCCTTGTTAAGGCCCTGAAGGCCGCCGTAATGGCGCTCGTTGAGCCGCCAGGACCCATGCACGGGAATCCACATGAGGTCGAGCCCGTCGAGCACGATCCACAGGGTACGGACCGCGCGCTTGAGGACCGACGTGTAGGCGACGTCGAAAGAAAACCCGCCCGCCTTGAGCCGCTGCGCCGCAATTGCCGCCTCGTCCCTTCCCTTCTCCGATAAATCAACATCGGTCCAGCCCGTAAACCTGTTCTCCCTGTTCCAGACGCTCTCGCCGTGGCGGAGCAGCACGAGTGGAATCATGGCGGCCTTCCTTTTTCTTAAACCCGCATCACGGAACAACGTAATTTATTTTGATCGCAGTTGTATGCAGTAAACGACCACCGCCATAGGTGGTGGCTTTTTTGAAGCGGCCCATAGGCCGCGAAAAAAAGAAACGGCACCTGTGCCGTTACGTAGCCGTCCAGCTCCCCCGCCATAGGCGGGGGTTTCTCTTAAAATCACGGCCGTAGGCACAGCTACGAATCTTCATTCGTGGTAGCTGGAAATAAAATACATGGGGAGCCGGGCATGAACGAGACATCCGCCACCGCCTTTCGCGATGATGTATCCATTGTGCTTGCCGGGCCTGCAGGCCTCGGGATCAGCACCATAGAACGGCTTATTCCCAGGATTTTGCGGCTTGCCGGCTATAACGTGTTCAGCACCAGCGAATTCATGTCGCGCATCCGGGGCGGCAGCAACACTACGGAGATACGGGTGTCGTCGCTCAAGATCGCCACCTACCTCGACAAGATCGACATCCTGGTGCCGCTCGACGCGGCCGCAGTGCGCCATTGCGAAAAGAGAATATCGCCGAACACGCTCATTGTGGGCGAACGGGACCTGCTCGACACATCGCTTTCCGTTGTCGACGTTCCCTTCGGCCGGACCGCGATCGAGGCGGGCGGCAAAATCTACTCGAGCTCCGTGGCCGTCGGCGCGGTGTGCGCGCTGTTCGGCATCCCTGCCGACCTCGTCACCGAGTATATCAAACGGTTTTTCGGGGCCAAGAAACCGGACATTGCAGAAAAAAACGCGCTCGCGGCCGGCCGCGGCTTTGAGCTCGGCGAGGCGCTGGTGAAGCGCGGCGCTGTTTCAATCGCCGTCGCCAAAGACCCATCCGTCAAGGACGAATTGTTCCTTGCCGGTTCCGACGCAATAAGCCTTGGCGCGCTTTCGGCAGGGTGCGACTTCGTGTCGTCGTACCCCATGTCGCCGTCCACGAACGTATTGACGTTCCTTGCCCAGCACAAGAACGAGTTCGGCATCATCGTCGAACAGGCCGAGGATGAAATCGCGGCTGTCAACATGGCCCTGGGCGCCTGGTACGCGGGAGGCAGGGCGCTCGTCACGACCTCGGGCGGCGGCTTCGCGCTCATGACCGAAGGGATAAGCCTGAGCGGCATGCTCGAAACGCCGGTGGTTGTCCATGTGGGCCAGCGGCCCGGACCTGCCACCGGCCTTCCCACGCGCACCGAGCAGGCCGACCTTGATCTCGTCTTGTACGCAGGCCACGGCGAATTCCCGCGCGCGGTGTTCGCACCCGGCACGCTCGCCACGGCCATCGAGGCGATGCAGCGCGCGTTTACGGTTGCGGACAAATACCAGATACCGGCGTTCGTGCTCACCGACCAGTACTTCCTCGATTCGTGCGCTGGCATGCCGTTGTTTGACATTTCGAAAAATACGGTCCAGAAACATCTTGTCACAACCGGCAAGGATTACAAACGCTATGCCCTCACCACAACCGGCGTTTCTCCACGGGGAATTCCGGGCCATGGCGACGGCATCGTGTGCGTCGACAGCGACGAGCATACGGAGGATGGCTACATCACCGAAGACCTGGACCTGCGCACCCGCATGGTGAACAAACGGCTTGGCAAAGTGGACTACGACGCCGACGACATCATGCCGCCCCGGTTCGTGGGCCCCGACTCGCTTACGAACCTCGTGGTGTGCTGGGGATCCAATTATTATGCGGTGCGCGAGGCGCTCATCAGGCTCGGGTGGCCCGACACCGCCATGCTGCACATTGCGCAGGTGCATCCGCTGCACCCCATGGTCGACGTTGCCTTGACAAAGGCAAAGAAGGTGATCGTCGTGGAGAACAACGCCACCGGCCAGCTTGCCAGGCTTCTCAAGGTCTCGCTCGGCTGCGACACGCACGAGAAGATCCTCAAGTACAACGGCATGCCGTTTTCGGTGGAGGAGCTGGTGGAGAAGATTGGGAAAGCGATTGGATAAAGTTTAAAGTTGAGAGTTGAGAGTTGAAAGTTCATGCCAATCTCCGGTTGATGATATGAAAAAGGGTTTCGCAAAGCAAAGGGCGGGGACGTTCTCCGGAACAAAGAAACCCATCATTCTTGGATCTACCTTTCAACTTTCAACTCTCAACCTTCAACCCTTTTCTCCAAAGGAATAATATATGGACCCTTCCGCATTTGACAAACCCGGTGTCGATATCGCCTGGTGCCCGGGCTGCGGCAATTACTCCATCCTCGACGCGATCAAGCAGGCCGTGGCACAGCTCGGCATAACCCCGCAGAACCTTGTGGTTGCCTGCGGCATAGGCCAGGCGCCCAAGACGCCGCATTATTTCAACACCAACATGTTCAACGGACTGCACGGCAGGGCGCTGCCCGCAGCTACGGCGATCAAGGCGTCCAACCCGTTGCTCACAGTGATCGCCGAAGGCGGCGACGGCGACATGTACGGCGAAGGCGGCAATCACTTTATCCATACCGTGCGAAGGAACCCCGACATCGCGCACCTCGTGCACGACAACATGGTGTACGGCCTCACCAAGGGCCAGGCCTCGCCCACGTCAAAACGCGGGTTCGTGACGCCGGTGCAGGTTGACGGCGTGACACTCGAGCCGTTCAACCCGCTTGCCGTGGCGCTGGCACTCGACGCCTCGTTTGTGGCGCGCGCGTTCGCGGGCGACATTCCGCAGACCGTGGAAATCCTCAAGAAGGCAATCCTTCACAAAGGCTATGCGCTGGTTGACATATTCCAGCCCTGCGTCACCTACAACAAGGTGAACACGTTCAAGTGGTTCAAGGACAACACCTATTATCTTGACGAAACGCATGAAACTTCCAACCGTGTGAAGGCGTTTGAACTTGCCATCAAGACGGACAAGTATCCGCTCGGAGTCTTTTATGTCAACGCCGGGAAAACGCCGTTTGAGGAGGCGTGCGGCGCGTACAAAGAAGACAGGCGGCCTTTGTTTGAGCGCAACGTGGACGCCAAGAAGGTTGCGGAACTCATGGAGCGGGTGGGAAGAAGCTAGCGCAGAGCAGAGGCAAGGTGATTTGCACGGGTGATGAAAGAATCGAACAATCAGCAACAAGGGATGCGAAATACTATCATACCTTTTGCCGACCGGATCACTTACTGACCACCCGATTCTTTCCCTTTCTTTTTGCCTTATACAGTCGATCGTCCGCCAGTGCCAGGAGCTTGTAAATGTCGGATGCCTCATCAAAGCTGGCGAATCCGGCGCTGATGGTTATGCCGACCGCCGGGCCCGTTTTTTCCAATTGAATCCGCAATTCCTCAACGAGCTTCCGGATCTTTTCAACGGCAAAGATCGCCCCTTCCCTGGGCGTAACGGTAAAGAGGATCACAAATTCCTCACCGCCGTAACGGCATAAAATATCCCGCGCGAACATCGATGTTTTTATGATGCGGGACACCTCTGCAAGGACGGTGTCGCCCGCCAGGTGTCCATAGGTATCGTTGATTTCCTTGAAGTTGTCAAGATCCAGCATCGCCAGACCGAAATTTGTCTCCAACGGCGACCGGTATTTGATATGGCTCGCATTGCGTTTGATTTCTATATCGAGGTACCTGTTGAAGAACCGCCGGTTATAGGCGCCGGTCAGTTCGTCAATCTCCGACATTTCTTCCAGCCGTTTTCTCAACAGGTCGTTTTCCCTGACGGTTTGGAGCGATAGGAATAGAATCGAGGCCATTACCGACACCATGTTGAACAATCCGAGTCCATCGAGGATGTCGGGGGCGATTGGAAAAATGAAAAAACCTTTTCGGGTCAGAATGAATACCATGATAAAACAGACGGAGATACAAGTCACCTCCAGAATTTTCAATTTCAATTTTATGGAATACGAGCTGAATACGATTATGACGGCTGCAATGAGATACAGTCCGAAATAACTGGTCCAGCCCAGAAGAAATGTGGCGATAGTGGAGTGGAGTACGATCTCAAGAATAGCAAGCTGCAGCGGCAATACGTAGTGTTTTCTTTTCAGAAGATAGAAATTGAAAATATAGAGGCCGCAAATGAATATGTTGGAAATCCAGAGGACCCGTAAATGAAGAACAAAGAAAAAACCGAGCAGCAGGAGGTGAATGGTGAGGCACAGCAGAAAAAAGAGCCGGAGCAATACCTGCTTCCTGTGCTGTTCTATGGGGCTCTCGATCATATTCAAGGCCTCTCCTGCCTCCCGTTTGTATTAGATAATACTATCTCATGGCGTTTTAGTCAATAACGGCAGAACCATCGTACAAGTACCCGTCAAAACAAGACCATTTCAATTTCGCCGCCTTTTTCCCCTCCCCCTTTGCTTGCCCGGCAGGAATGAGATATTTTTGTCAGTCCTGCGATTACCCTTGCATCGGCAGCGGCAATTCCTTTAGGACAGTACTGGAGTTATCATGCACACCAAGAAACACGACGGCTTTTTTGACGAAGAAAACTCAGAGACAAAAGCGGAAAAGGAATTAATCACCATGCTCGGCACCTACGACAAGCCCGTGGCGGCAAACCTTGAAGTGGGTTCCAAGGTTTCAGGCAAGATCCTCAAGGTCTCCGACCAATACGCGTTTGTGGAAATCGGCGGCAAGAACGAGGCGGTCGTTGAAGTGTCCGAATTGACAAAAGAAGACGGAACCTGTTCCGTCGCCGCCGGGGACGTGTTCGAAGGATATGTCGTGTCGCTCAAGAACGGCATCACCCTGTCCAAGAAGCTTTCTTCGAAAGCCGCCGGCAACGATTCGTCAATGAGCGACATCATCGATGCCATGAAATCCAAAATTCCCGTTGAAGGGAAAGTCACCGGGATCAACAAAGGCGGCTTCAATGTGAAAGTTATGGGCCAGAAGGCATTCTGCCCTATTTCGCAGATGGACCTCAAGCGCGTTGAAGACCCGAACGTGTTTCTCAACAAATCGCTCACGTTCGTGATCGCGCGCGTCACCGAGGGCGGGCGCAACATCGTGGTGTCGCGCCTGCCGCTGCTCGAAGCCGACATGGGGGAAATCCTCGACCGTCTTGCATCATCCATGGAAGCGAAAACCGTTGTGCCGGGCACCATCAGCCGCATCATGCCGTACGGCCTGTTCGTGGACCTCGGCGGGTTCGAGGGGCTTGTTCACATATCGGAAGTGTCCTGGGAACGCTCGCAGGACCTTTCCCAGACGTTTGAGCCCGGGCAGAAGGTGGACTGCGTGGTGCTCGGCATCGAACGCAGGGAGCCGCTGCGCCAGTCCAAGATATCGCTGTCCATCAAACAGATCTATGCAAACCCGTGGACAACGGTGGCAACCGTGTTCGCGCCCGGCCAGACCGTACAGGGGAAAATAACCAGGCTCGCCAATTTCGGCGCATTTGTCCAGCTTATCCCGGGCGTGGAGGGCCTTATTCACATTTCGGAAATGAGCTGGGAAAAGAGGATCCGGCACCCGGGCGACGTCGTGGCCGAGGGCCAGGAAGTGATGGTGACCATTCTCCGGGTCGACCAGGACAAACGGGAAATTTCCTGCTCCCTCAAGGACGCGGCAAACGACCCGTGGAACGGCATCGAAGAGAGGTTCGCGGCCGGCTCCGCGGTGCAGGGAACCGTGGAGCAGAACACCAAGTTCGGCTTTTTTGTCAACCTTGCCGAGGGAATAACCGGACTTTTGCCGTTCGGCAATATTGCGCAGGAGAAAAAAGAATCCATAAAGGTCGGCGCGCCGCTCGACGTCACCGTCGAATCGGTCGACCCTGAGCGCCGCAGGATTTCCCTTTCCTGCGGCAAAGCGGACGAGCGCCGGGATGCGGCCGAAGTCAAACAGTATATCTCGGCACAGAAACAGCAGAAAAGCGGACCCGCCGACACCGAGTTCGGCGAGGCGCTCAAGCTCGCGCTCCAAAAAAAGCAGCAGTAGACAAAACCCTATGAGCAGCATTCTCGTTGTCGGCGGGGCGGGTTATATCGGCAGCCATGTCGTTCGCGCACTTCTTGACAGAGGCGACATAGTCACGGTGTTCGACAACCTGTCCACGGGGCGCCGCGAAAACCTCTTTGGCGAGGCCGCATTCGTGCAGGGAGACATCCTCGCCTATCCGCTCCTCCTGGAAACGGCCCGCAAAGGGTTCGAGGCAGTCGTTCACCTGGCCGCGCTCAAGGCCGCGGGCGAATCCATGACCGCGCCTGAAAAATATTCGGTCAACAACATCTGCGGGACCGTCAACATTCTCAACGCGGCAAGCGAAGCAGGCATTCCGCGGATCGTTTTTTCGTCATCCGCGGCCGTGTACGGCGTGCCCGTCCGCATCCCCATGGACGAAGGCCATCCCACCGAGCCCATCAACTTCTACGGGTTTACAAAACTGGAAATCGAGCGGCTGCTTTCCTGGTACGAACGGCTGCGCGGAATCCGCTTCGCCGCGCTCAGATATTTCAACGCGGCCGGATACGACCCAGCCGGCAGAATACGCGGGCTGGAGAAAAACCCGCAGAACCTGCTCCCCATCATCATGGAAACCGCGGCGGGAACACGGCCGTTTCTTTCCATTTTCGGCAGCGACTGGGACACTTCGGACGGAACCGGCATACGCGATTACATTCACGTGAGCGACCTCGCGGACGGCCACCTGCGCGCCCTCGATTATGTCGCGAAACGCAACGAAAGCATCACCGTGAATTTGGGCAGCGAAAACGGCATCAGCGTTGCAACCATGATCGATGTCGCACGCCGCATCACGGGCAGGCCGATTGAGGCAAGGCCGGCCCCGCGGCGGCCCGGTGATTCCGCGGTCGTCATCGCATCCTCGAAGAAAGCGGCCGGCGTCCTCGGCTGGCATCCGGCGCACAGCGATTGCGAAACGCTGGTTGCCGACACCTGGAACGTTTACAAGAACCTTCAACGCTAGAACCGCACTCGCGTCGCCGGCGCCTTTATGCTGATGCGTCGTGTAACGCGCGGGGGCTTTGCCGAAGTCTGATAAAAGAATGCGGTGCCCCATGAACCTCAAGCGACTTTCTTCGATGAGCTACCGCTCGCGCCTGTTGTGGGGGCTGCTCATTGTGAACATCCCGATGTTCGTGATATTGTCGGCAAACGAGATCGTTGCGGTACGGAATTTTGCCTTCCAGCGGGAAATAGACGCCATAACCACGGAAGGCAGGTTTCTGGCCTCCGACGTCACCGACGCGCTCCTCGACCATGACCACGCCAGGCTGATTGAAATCCTCAGTTTCGCAACAAGTCAACGCCAGATAAAGGAAGCGTCGGTTCTCGACAGCGAGAACACGGTGCTTGCGTCCTCCGACCCCACCCTCGTGGGAAGAATACATCCCTCGGTTGAGCGCCTCACGGCGTCGAAACTGCGGGGACGGACCTTTCTCACCTCGTTTCCGGTGCACGGAAAGATGCTGGGCGGAAAAGGACCGCGCGCGCTTCAGGTCAGGTACTCGCTCGAAAGGGCGTACGGCGATATCGGGGCGACGCTTGTATGGGAAGTCGCCATCGATTTCGTGGAGATCTTCATCATCCTGCTCGTCGCGTGGTTTATTTCCGGGCTTCTGCAAAAACCCCTTGTGGAGCTGCGCGCCGTATCCGACAAAATGGCCATGGGCGATTTCTCGCAACGGGTGAAAACCGGATCGCACGACGTTGTGGGGAAACTTGCCGCCGCGTTCAACAATATGGCTTCCCGGCTCCAGGTGCTCACGTCGTCCATGCAGCAGGAAATCGACCGTGCGACCGAAGCATTGACAAATAGCAACAGAGACCTGCACGAAAAGCAGCTCCAGTTGGAGCGTTCAAACAAGAAGCTGCGCGAGCTCGATGGTCTCAAGTCTGATTTCGTCTCAATGGTGTCTCACGAACTCCGCACGCCGCTCACCTCCATCATCGGATTTGCAAAAACCATCCGGTCGCTCCCCCTTTCTGGCGAGCAGCAGAAGAAGTATCTCGACATCATCGAATCCGAAGGCAAACGGCTTTCGTCGCTTGTCGAGGAATACCTGGACATTTCCAAGATCGAATCGGGCAGCATCTCGCTGCAGCGAACGCCCGTAAATCTTGGGAACCTCATCCGCTCGGCCGTTGAATCGTTCCCGGTGTCCGGGCTCAGAGAGATCATCGTGGACCTGCCGCCGGCCATGCCGGACATCATGGCCGATGAAGGAAAAATTCTCCGGGTCATGTACAATTTGATCGATAACGCGGTCAAATATGCAGGTGAAGCGCGGGAAATTGTCGTGACCGCCTACCTAAAAGAAGACGGCGTCGCGGCCAGCGTGAGGGATTTCGGTCCCGGGATAGACCCGGACGACGCCAGCAGGATCTTTGAAAAATTCTACCGGGGGAAAACCCAGGCCTCGCTCCGCAACCGCGGCAGCGGCCTCGGCCTTGCGATTGCCAAGGGAATCATCGAAGCCCACAACGGCAAGATCTGGTGCGAATCGACCCCCGGCAAAGGGACCAAATTCAGTTTCTTCCTGCCGTTGGTGCATGCCGCGGGCCTGCAGCCGGCGGCACGAGACGCTTCTCTTACGTTGTAAAGGAAAAAACCGTGGGCAACAATGCAGTTCTTATTGTCGACGACGACCCGAACGTGAGTGAACTCCTGCGCGTCAATCTCTGTGCCCAGGGATACGACATCACCACGGCATCAAACGGCGCGGAGGCGCTGCGCGCAATGGAGCAGTGCCTTCCCCGGCTCATTGTCCTCGACGTCATGATGCCGGAAATGGACGGCTGGGAGGTGTGCAAGCAGGTGCGCGACAGGTACCGCGACTCGGTGCGGATTATCATGCTCACCGCAAAAGACACGGCCCGGGACAAAATCATCGGAAAAGACATCCTGAAAGCCGACGAATACTTCACCAAACCGTTTGACATAGACGAATTGCTGGCGGCCGTCCGCCGGCTTCTTGCATAGGACAGCGTATGCCGCCTTTTGTTGCACAGACCACGACCGACCTGGAACTCGCGGGTACGGCGGTCTCGCCGGGAATCGGCATCGGCACGGCGTACCATTTCACGCAGATCGACCTCACCACGCTCGAAGAACAGCGGCTCCCGGTTGACAATGTCGACGCGGAGCTCGAACGGCTCGAAACGGCGCATAAAAAAAGCATGGAACAGCTCCGCGTGCTGCAGGCGGCGAGCAGGGACGACTTTGCCGACGTGTCGGACATTTTTCAGGTTCAGATCCAGATCCTCTCCGACGCGGGCTTTCTCACCGCCATCAGAAGCGACGTATCGGCGAGCAAGGCCAATGCGGAATATGTTATCGCCAACAGCATCCGCGGCCTCGAAAAGAAATTCTTGGCGATGCAGACCGATGTCTTCAAGTCGAAGCTGCTCGACGTGCAGGACGTCTACCATCGCCTGCTGCGCAACATCCTCGACATCGAGCACGTGCGCGTCACGCCGCTCCGCAACATGCCGGCGGGCGTCGTCATCGTGGCCGAGCAGCTCCTTCCGTCCGACGTCGCCCTGCTGGACCTGGACAAGATCGTCGGCATCATCGTCGAGAACGGATCGACGGTTTCTCATGTGTCAATTATCGCCAAGTCTCTCGGCGTGCCCGCCCTCATCAACGTTCCGGGCGCCCTGTCGCTCGTGCGGTCGGGGACGCCGCTCATCGTCGACGGCCACGAAGGCAAGGTAATCGTGTCGCCGTCCCCCGCCACCGAGGCCCGGTATCGGAAGAAACGTTCCGCCATGCCGCAGCCTTTGGTCTGCCGTCCGGCCAGGACAAGAAAGTGCCTCACGAAGGACGGAATCGCGGTGCGGCTCGAAGCCAATGCCGGCTCTCTCCTCGAAGTAAAGGAGGCGCTGCAGTCGGGCGCGGAAGGCATCGGACTGCTCCGGTCCGAGCTGTTCTACCTGTCGCTCAAGAAACTGCCGTCGGTGGAAGAGGAAACGTCCTACTACGAATCGATCATTGCGCTTTGCAGCAACAAACCGGTCACCATCCGCCTGCTGGACACCGGCGCCGACAAGACCCTGCCCTATCTGGCCCCCTTGCGCGAGGAGAACCCCTCCCTGGGCGTGCGGGGCGTCCGGTTTCTGCTCGAGAATCCCGTCCTGCTCGAAAATCATCTGACAAGCATCCTGCGCGCCTGCGCCAGGGGCGGCAACGTGAAAATCCTTATTCCCTTCGTGTCGCTGCCGAGCGAAGTGGACGCGATAGGCCAGGCGCTTCACAGGATTGGCAAACGGGAGGGTGTCGCCCGCTCACGGTATGCGCTGGGGATGATGGTGGAAGTGCCGGCAGTGGTGATGTCGATGCGGTCATTTCTGGACAAAGTGGACTTTCTGAGCATCGGCACCAACGATCTCATCCAGTACGCTTTTGCCGCCAGCCGCGAAAACAGCAGGCTCGAAAAGTACCGCACCGGCTCCTTTCGCGTGCTTCTCGCGCTTATCAAGCAGGTGATGGAGGCGAACGATCGTCACCGGCGCGAGGTTTCGGTGTGCGGCGAAGTCGCATCGGACCCGGCCAGCGCCCCGTACCTGGTGGGCCTGGGCATCCGCACCCTGTCGATGCACACATCGGCGATCCCCCAAGTGTGCAGGGAAATTGAGAAGAAATCGGTGCACGAATTGGAGAAAATTGCTCAGGAATTCATCGAGAGGGAATAGCCGCAGCAGCCGTTTGCCGCGCCGGTCAGGTTTTGCCCCGTATCGAACACTTTTCCACGTACTCCGCCAAAATGTCTCTGAACGCCGCAATCTCCTCCTCGCCGACAGGAGCCCTTTCCGCAATCGACGGGTCAAGCAGCTTCCCCCTGCTTTGCATGGGCTGAAGAAAGGCCTTTTGAACGCCGTTGACAAACTCGCCTATCTCGCGGATGATTTCCCTGTCGACAATGCCGGGCGCGATGGTGATTCTCACCTCGGCCTGTTCCCCCATCGAACGGGCCATATCGACCGAACGGGCGAGGCGTTGTTCGGTGTCTTCGTAGGGACTGCCGAGAAGCTCCGCGTACAACCGCGGCGTTGTTTTCACATCGAGGGCCAGGTAATCGGGACGCGCCGCCGCGGCCGCATCGGGAAGCAGTCCGTTGGTGTCGAGCTTCACGCGATACCCGAGCGACCGTATATAATCCGCGGCTTCGGTAAGACAGGCGTGCAGCGTGGGCTCGCCGCCGGACAGAACAATGCCGTCGATGAGCCCTTTCCGCTTTTCAAGGAAGTCCGCAATGTCATCGGGCCGGACGAGCGACGATGTTCCCGCTTTTACGATCTCGGGGTTGTGGCAATAGGGGCAGGCGAGGTTGCACCCGGAAAAAAAGAGGACGGCCGAAACCGTCCCCGGAAAATCGATAAACGAATTCTTCTGCCAGCCCGCTACGCCGGTGATGCAGTTTCGCATGCGACAACTTTCTCTCCCGACCGGCGGGGCGCGGCGATCGTTTCCTCAGTCACCTTGAAGATCTTTCTGTCGCGGTATTCGGACTTCTTGCCGCAGTTCCAGTTCTGCACGGGCCGGTAGTATCCCACGATGCGCGAGTATACCTCGGTCTCCTCGCCGCAGCTGGGACAGACGAACTGTTCGCCCTTGAGGTAGCCGTGGTTGTTGCAGACCGAGAACGTGGGCGTGATGGTGAAATACGGTATCTCGTACGACGAGGCGATTTTCCTCACCAGCCGCTTGCACGTTTCCGCATCGTCAATTGATTCGCCGATAAACGCGTGGAACACGGTGCCGCCGGTGTACAGCCGCTGGATGTCGTTCTGCATGTCGAGCGCTTCGAACACGTCGTCGGTGGTGTTGACGGGAAGCGCGGTCGAGTTGGTGTAATACGGGCTGTCGGCGCCGGGGATCACCATGCGCGAGAATTTCTGCCGGTCTATTTTCGCAAGCCGGTAGCTGGTGCCCTCGCCCGGCGTTGCCTCCAGGTTGTACAGGTGGCCGGTCTCCTCCTGGAACCCCACGAGCTTTTCGCGCATGTGAACGAGCACTTCCTTGGCGAACTCCCGCGCCTCGGCGTGCGTGAGGTCCTTGCCCATGAAATTGAGCGTCGATTCGTTCATGCCGATGAGGCCGATGGTGGAGAAATGGTTGTTCCAGTGGCGCAGGTACCGCTGCGTATACGGAAAGAGCCCCTGGTCCATGAGCCGCGTGATGACCCTGCGCTTGATCTCAAGGCTTTCGCGCGCGACGCCCATCAGATGGTCGAGCTGGGAGAAATAATCTTCCTTGGACGACGACAGGTACCCGATGCGAGGCAGATTGAGCGTCACCACGCCGATGGAGCCGGTGAATTCGTCGGACCCGAACAGGCCGCCCCCGCGGTTGCGCAGTTCCCGTTTGTCGAGCTGCAGCCTGCAGCACATGGAGCGAACGTCGCCGGGGTTGAGGCTCGAATTGATGAAGTTCTGGAAATACGGCGTGCCGTATTTGCCCGTCATTGTGAACAGGAGATCTGCGTTTTCGCTGTCCCAGTTGAAATTCTTTGTGAGGTTGACGGTGGGTATGGGGTAGCTGAATCCGCGGCCGCTCGAGTCGCCCTCGATGAGGACCTCGATGAACGCCTTGTTGACAATGTCCATTTCCTTCTGGAAATCACCGTACGTTGCGCTGAGGGGCTTGCCGCCCACGATCGCCGGCTGCTCCCTAAGGTCGTCGGGCACCACCCAGTCGAGCGTGATGTTGGTGAACGGCGCCTGCGATCCCCAGCGGGACGGCGTGTTGACCCCGAACACGAACGACTGGATGCATTGCTTTACTTCCGCATACGACATCTTGTTGTAGCCCACAAACGGCGCAAGATACGTGTCGAACGACGAGAACGCCTGCGCGCCCGCCCATTCGTTCTGGAGCACGCCCAGAAAATTCACCATCTGCTGCACAAGCGTGGAAAGGTGGCGGGGCGGTTTCGAGGAAATTTTCCCTTTTATTCCGCCGAGTCCCTCCGCGATCAGCTGCCGCAGCGACCACCCGGCGCAATACCCGGAGAACATCGACAGGTCGTGCAGGTGGATCTCGCCGTTGCGGTGCGCCTCGGAAATCTCGTGAGGATAGATGTTTTCGAGCCAGTAATTCGCCGTAATGGCGCCGCTGTTGTACAGGATGAGCCCGCCCAGAGAATAGCTCACGTTGGAATTCTCGTTGACGCGCCAGTCTTCCTGCTTGAGGTAACCGTCCATGGTGTTCACGATGTCAAGAAGAATGTCCTTGGTGGTGCGCGCGCGCCTGCGCTGCTCGCGGTACAGGATGAAGGACTTCGCCACGCGCGCATGGCCGTTCTCAATGAGGACCTTTTCCACCAGGTCCTGGATCTCCTCCACCGCGGGGATGGAATTGGAATGGAACTTCCCGCCGATGGCATGCTCCACCTGCTTGGCGAGGGTGAGCGCGAGGCCGAAGTCTTTTCCGCCGACCGCCTCGGCCGCCTTGAATATGGCGTTGGCGATCTTGTAGTTGTCGTACGGAACGAGCTTCCCGTCGCGCTTCCTGATGGTCGAAATCATTGTTACGTTCCTCCCCGGGCCAAAGCGCAATGCCCAGACAAAGCACAATCACTCTCACCCTGCGCGCACTCTTAAAAGGATGCGCGCGTGAGACTTATGCTGTCAAGCACCACAATCTTTCGTACAAGTGAGGGAATCCTGTTTGATCGAGGAAACCACAACCCATGCTACATTCTCAATAACCAGTATACAATATATTCGGCAGGGCTGTCAATAGACGGGAGGCGAAAAAACAGGAAAAAACCGCCGCGGTAAGAAAAAAACGTTTGACTTTTTGACAAAGGGGAATATTTCGCTCTGGTTTCCGGAAGGCGCGCACACAACGATGCGGTTCCCGTTGTCGGGAAGACCGCGGAAAATCAGCCCGGCAAAGCACCGCTCGCGCGCCGTTGTGGACCGGCCCGGTGCAGATGACGGTCTACTTTGCCGCCGGAGTTCCCGACGACAGCCCCGACACCCCGTCCAGTTTCTTGACGATAATGTGCGGGGTCACAAACACCATCAAATCGTTCTTGGTGATGGTTTTCTTGGTATGCTTGAAAAGATTGCCGATAAAGGGTATGTCCTTGAGAAAGGGTATTCCTTCCTCAAGGTACTCATCATCGGTCCCGGTGAGCCCTGCTATCACCGCGGTTTCGCCATCCGTCACCACCACATTGGTTTGAGCGGCCTGCCTGTTGATGATCGGGTTTGATCCGGTCCCCGTCAACGTATAGGAACTCTTTGTGGCGTTGATGGTGAGCATAACGCGCTTGTCGCTTGTTATGTGAGGCGTGACCACCAGATTGGTGCCGGCATCGAGCATCGTGACGGTCGGAGCTTCCGAGATCAGCTGCGTGGTGCCCGAGGGAATGCTGGGCATGGTAAGGACAGGCACCTGGCTTCCCAGGAATACGCTGGCTTCCTTATTGTCAAGTGTCATTATCTGCGGCTGCGCAACGACATCGGCTTTTGAATTCTGGAACAGAAAACTGAGCGATGCGGCCAGCTTGTCCTGGCCGACCACCCCGATAACGAGCCGCTCCAGCTCCCCCGCCACCGTGTAGTTGGGCATGTGCGTGGCGCTGACGGCCGTGCCGCCGATGTTGTCGAAATACCCCCATCCGATGCCGAGGTCCCGCAAGGCGTCCGTGTTCGCCGTGAGGATCTTGCACGAAATGAGCACCTGGTCGGTTTCTACATCGAGATCCTGGATTGTTTTGCGGATCTGGGCGATATTCTGATCGGTGTCGAAAATGATGAGCGCATTGTTCCTTTCGACCACCGTTATCTTCCCCCGTGAGGAAACCAGGGCCTGAACGGCGTTCTTCATCTCCTCCGCCTTGGCATTGTTGCACCTGATGACATCCCGCTTGAGCACCTCCACCGCTTCCGCCTGCTGGTTCATTGTGGCATCCGCCAATTGCTGTTTGTGATAATCTTCCGAGGGAACAATGTACAGATAGGAAGGCTCCTTGATGGCGGTGAGGTTCGTGATCTTGCATACGATGCCGAGAATCTCCCGCCATGTCTTGTCGGTGACGCTGAGCGACACGGTGCCGGTCACCTTGTCGCCAAGCACGATGTCGTAACCCGCATATTGGGACAACTGCCTGAATACCGAGCGCACGTCTGCGTTGACCACGTTGAAGGTTGCGATCGTTCTGTCGTGAACAGGCTTTTTTTCCGCCTGCGCAGCGACAGATCCTTCTCCCTGCGCCGCAGAGTCGGCCTGGCTCCATGCCAGCGCAACGCACAACAGAAGCAACGCCGCAAGCACCACGGCGACGCGCACGATCGACGACGGTCTGACTGGTGTTTTCATACTCAGCCTCATTTTTCTTTTTCCTTGAAAAGTTTCATGGCATACGTTCTGGAAATGCCGAGTTCATTCAGGAGAAACAGCACCTTGTCGGGCTGGATCCTCAGCACATATCCGTTTTGAACAGGATCGTTTTCCCTGAGCGCGACCGCCTTTTCCTTGCCTTTTGCGGATTCGAACAGCGCGATGCGGTCGGCCTGATCATACAGGATTCCCACCAGCGTCATGTCCTGCACGTTGTGGACCTTGCTGTCCTCATCCCCCGTAAGAGGGAGAAACGGATCCCTGCCGTACACGTGATATTCCACCTGATTCCTTGCTACAATATTCTTTGCGGCCTGTGCCTGCACGCTATCCTTGACCGCTGCCGCCGCGGTCGCATACCGCACGCCTGAATCGCGCACGACGACGGCCTTTGCCTCGATCGCGGCTTTTTTCTGGGCCTCGCGCCCGGCGGAATCGCGCGCTGCTGCCTTTGCCGCCACCGCGGCCTTTTTCTGGGCCTCGCGGTCTGCCGCAAGCTTCTGTTTCGCAAGTTTTTCCTGGTCCGCCTTTTCCTTTGCGGCCAGATCTCTGGCGGCCTTTTCTTCGGACGCCTTCTGCTGTGCGAGCCGCGCCTTGACGGCCTTTTCCACTTTGTCTAGAACGGCCCTTGAAACATGCGCGCTGTCGGTTACGGCCGCGGAGAGAACCCACCCCGCCGTGTCACCGGCCCGCATATTCACCCAATCCCGTTTCCTCTGAATAAGCGTTGCCACCGTCCCCGTGGAAAGCTTTGCGATCACGTTGTTTCCCGCAGAGGGATTGGAGCGGAGGCTTACATTGTCTTTTGTCACCATAAGCCGCACCGCCGGCGGCGCCGGCCTCTCGGCAGCGGGCGCGGCAGACGGGGCCGCTTTTTGCTCCGGCGCAGAGGTGGGCCTTGCGGCCGCGCCCTCGTGGATGGCAAAGGTCCGTTCTTTTTGCAAATTGCCCGACAGGTCTGCAGCCGCCCTTTTCTTCATTCCTTCGATGTCCACGTTGAACCGGGGAAGCTTTGCAAAACTGTACTGCGCGGTCTGCCCCTTGGCCGCCGACCACAGCGACAGGCTCTGCAGGGAATCGCGCACCGCATAGATCACCAGCCGGTCGGAAAATGCCTGAATGACCGCGCTTTCAAGCTGCGGCGGCGCCAGGAGCACCGACGCGCCGAGCCACATGGTTCCGCCGTGAGCAATCTGCTTGAGTTCGACGACGCTCGCCGGATCATTGGATGGCGAAAAGCGGGTCAGGGGAAGCCCGCTTGCTGTATTGACAAAAAGCACCACTATCTTGTCCCGGTCGCGCTTGAACCGCATGGCGGTGGAGCCGTCGAAAGAAAAGGTGAGCACTTCCACGTTGTCTCTCACCAGCACCGAAATATCTGTGAGGCGGGACGAGCCAAGCTGCCGCGCAGGGGATTCCGCTCTGGCTGAAGCGGCCGCGGGTTTTGCCTGGGGCACAGCGCTCCACGAGAACGCGGACACCGGGTCGCGCGAGAGGAGAATGATCCATTTGGTTTCTTTCTGCTTCGAAATCGCGGGGCGGTCAAGCCTGCCGGAAAGGGCAACAACCATGTCAATGGAATTGGCCCCAGGGTTTTCGCTCACGCCGATGCGGGAAACCGGGCATCCCCGCGGAAATGTGGCGAACTCGAAGTCTTCGAGCCCGTAGATCACATTGGTGCAATGCACCGCCACCAGAACCTGTCCCGCGTTCTTCGACGAGCCTCTTTCTTCCAATTTGATGGGGAACGGAGCGTCGGCTCGGAGCGTGAGCGCTACCCCTTTCGGACCTCCCACAATTTCAAGTCCGGACAGGACGGCCGATGCGCCCTGCGCAACCCACGCACAGCACATGAGCGACGCCAATGCCTGCAGAATCGGCGTGATCGGAAGGATTTTTCGGCACAACGTCATAACTCTTGTCCTACTTCTTCGACGAGAACGTCGTCATCTGGAACGACGCCGTGATGCTGCTGATGGGGGTCCCGTGCTCTTCCGCCTCCTGCTTCGACTGGGTGTATCCCGGGTTCGGATGTATTGACATATGGGTCAGATTGATGATGAGAGGCATATTGGCGAGGTAGCTGAAGAACTGCGCGAGCTGGTGGTATCCTCCCGTCACCGAAATATCGTACCTGTTTTCCACATAATATTCGCGTTGAACGTCGGGCAGAGGGTTGAACCTGGTGGCGTAAATATCGGAAGCATGGGCGACGCCCGTGATTTCCCGGATAAGCTTTGGAACTTCCTTCTGGTCGGGAAACATTGACTTAAGGGAATCAAGCCGAACGCTGGCCGCCGCAATGTCCTTTTCGAGCGTCTTAAGCTGGGGCTTGAGAATAAGAATGTTGTTCAGTTCGGTCTGCTTCTTCTTGAGATCGTTTTCCAGCCTGGTCTTGTTTTCGTTGATCCCCGTGTACACAAACTGATACCACAAAAACCCCGAAACCAGACCCACGGCGACAATAATAAGGACGTTACGTACCTCGGGTTTTCTGAAATCAATCTTGAAGTTCATGGCGGTCCTCTACCGTGCAGCCTTGGCTGCAACAGTATCCTTCAGCTGGGCGTCCGGATTAATGGTGCACGAAAGGTTGAACTGGAACATCTTCACCGCTCCCGCGACTTCCTGGATCCCCGACAGATCGACGCCGCGAATGTAATTGCTTTCCGAGAGCCTTGACATGAAATTGGCAACTTCGGGAAATGACAGGGTCCTTCCGTCAAGGCCGAGCACCGGGGGGGTCAGGTCCCGTTCGTCTATGGAAACCAGCCACGTGAAATCGGGCAGCCGCTGGCACATGATTTCCATGAGCCGCACCCATTTTTCCCTGTTGACATTGATTCGCTCAAGCGCCATGATTTTTTCCTGGATCACCGCCCGGTCCGCCTTGAGTTTGGTGATTTGTTCTTTTATGTAATTGTTGGCCTTTATCATGCTCTCAACATTTGCGATATCATTCTTGCGTTGGACGATCTGTGCATTGAGGCCGAAGGTATAGCCGGCGACCAGGGCAAAAATAATGAGCAGGCCGAGGACCGGGTAGAATATGTCTCTCGAAAGACGGATACCCTGTTTGTGAACTCGGTACTCGGCAGGGAGTAGGTTAATTTCTACGCGTTCTATCATCAGTCGGCCACCTTCCGTAGACCAAGGCCGACGGCCACCGTGAAAAGCGCGGAGAACTTCCTCGGATCAAACCCCCCGAATCTGGCCTGATCGTATTCGAGGAAGGCCATGGGGTTGGAAATCTGCACCGTGGTCTGGTGGCGCTTTTCCAGGATCGAGGCAATATTGGGGATGTAAGCGCCGCCGCCGCTTAATACAATCTTATTAATCACGTCGCTCTTCTCGGAAGTTTTGAAATACGAGAAGGCAAGATCTATTCCGGTGGAAAGTTCCTCCGAAGCATAGTCGAGGCTCTGGCGCAGGGAATTCGCATCAAGCGACTGGTTGGTGCGCCCCTTGAGAATGTTGATGGCTTCTTCGGCGCCAACGCCCAGGTTCCGCTGGAGCGTCTTAGCGTAAAAATCGCACGCCGTTGAAATATCGCGGGACGAATGGTACACACCGTCCTTGATGAAGGTAACGTTGGTGAGATTGTGTCCTATGTTCACAAGCGCAACAATGCCGGTTTCAGGATTGCTCCCGCTTTCGAGGGCGAAGCAGTTGTTCATTGCAAATGAAACCACGTCAACAATGATGGGCTTGAGGCCCGCTTCATACAACAGATCGATGTAACTCTGCATGATCTGGTTCTTGGCGGCAACGAGGAGCACCTCTGCCTCGCCTGTTTCCGCCTTGCGATGGAGAATCTTGTAGTCAAGCGTTATGTCGTCCACGTCAAAAGGGCTGCGCTGGCCGGCCTCCCACAGAATCATCTCCTCTGCATTTTCATTCGGATCTATCTTGAACGTCACTTTGTCGGAAATGATTCCGTGCCCCGACATCGAAATGGCGACTTCAACAATCGACGGATCGCAGTTGTTTATGAGCGTCGTTATATTGTCGATAAGGGCATCGCGGTTCTTTATCTCGCTGCCTTCGATGGTGCCGGGAGGAAGTTCCCGTATCCCGGCTGCCTGGAGATGGTATCCGTCTTTCTTGTGGAGGATCTTAACGAGCTTGAGGGAATGGTTGCCAAGGTCCAGTCCCGCGGTGCTGTTTTCACCTCTGAATCTTTGGAGTATATTCATATTTGTTACTGCCCTAAAAATAGCTTATTACACCGAATCACTTAAGAACTAAAATGAGGCAATCCTCCTAACTTTCAATTTTTTTCGGGGTTACCTATCTAATATCTACCAAGTTTTCAAAAAATTGTCAAGAAAAAAATCATTAAAAAAACAAAAAAAAATGGATACACCATATATCATCACATCAGGGCAGCCGCCCACAATATGTTGTAGCCTCCGGGGTGACAAATTCCGGCGCGAAACCGACAATCGACATGATGTTAACAAATGGGAATCGAAAAAAAACGCCCGAAGGTCGGGCTGCCGAAGGAACACTGTGCATTAAAAACGACGTACTGCGCGCAGACTACTTGACGCTTTGCCGGACCCACCCCGAATCGGTGAGATGGAGAACACACTCCTGTTTCCTCAGCACGGATCCGATGTGCCCAATCGATTCAATATCGAGAAACAAGATCTCCCCGCTTTTCCGGGCTTTCGCTGTGGCGGAAAACCACCCGCCTTCGTAGTCAGTGCGGGGCAATTCTCCGGTCCACGAGGGATTCTCCTTCAGGTGAGCGAGCGCCTGCAAGAGACCGTATTCGCATATTTCCGAAGCTTTCCGGTTAAGCACCGCCTCGTCGGACTGACCGCTAATGAGAAACCAGGAGATCGCCGCGGCAACCACTGCCAGCGAGGCAACGATCAGGACAATCCGGACGCCCACGCCTCCATTCTGTTTGAGAAATAATTGTTCCCCTGCATGGCCGGACATTCTCGTAGGTATCCCCTATTTATGGTAAGGATGGTTCCGTAATATAGTAAATGCCCTGTAAACCTGTTCGAGGAGAACCGCAAGAGCAAGTTTATGCGTAAAAGTGAGCGGCGACAGGCTTATCACTTCCGCGCACGACTGCTTGAACCGGGGGGAAAGCCCGTACGGGCCTCCGAGCACAAACGTGATCGGCCTTCCGCTCTGCATTTTTCTGGAAAGCCATTTTGCAAAAGCCGTGCTGCCGGGAAAGCATTTTCCCTCTTCGGAAAGTGCAACGCACACCGAATTCGGATGGATCCTGGCCAGGGCTATTTTCGCTTCAACCTCAAGCAGTTCGTGTTTCGGAAACGATGCACCGACCGGCGACCTCAGGCAGGTCACCGTGACCCGTGCATAGGGTTTGCACAGTGTGCAGTACCTCTCTATCTCCTCGTCAAAGGGGTCGCCTTTCCTGCGAAATGCAACAATGTCGATTGAAAAGGACACGGTGATGCTCTTCAGTTGTGGCCGACCAAACCTAAAAACTTTTTTTACAAGGCCGGATGGTGCTGGCCGGATATCGATTCTTTGCTGGGGAGCTCTACCTCGCTGATGGTGCAGTGCTCCATCCCGTGCGTGCCACGGGTAATCATGGTGGTCCCGATCGGCGTCTTGAGCGAAAGCACGTTTTCCTTCTCGAGCTTCTTAAACAGCGTCTGGATGATGCCGAGCGCCATTCGGGAAAGGTCGCCCACGGGACGGTTTCTATGACACCTCGTTCCCATGTCAACCTGGACAAATCGGGAAAGGCCGAACGTGCGGCTGATATCGAAAATCAATCCGATTTCGACTCCATAGCCGGAGGAAAAGGAGATAGTCTCTACCGGTTTTCGTCTGAACGCATACTCTCCGGACAGAGGCTGGTAAATGGCGGCAAGCTGGGGCATAAATGCGCACAACAGGGGACGCACGAGAATCTCGGTGACCCTGCCCCCGTAGTTTTCAAACGTCTGATCGTTGATCACAAGCGGTCGGTCGTAGAATGCCTTTGCAAAGATGATGTCGGGGTCAACGAGAAACGGCCCGATAAGCCCGTACACGAAGTGCGACTGAAAATTGCGAATGTCCGCGTCAACGCACACGATAACGTTACCGGCCGCGACAAATTGCGCTTTCCAAAGGGCACTCCCCTTGCCGGGGGGAACACGATGGTGCGGCACTACGTCCCGGACATTGTACACCGTCGCGCCGGCATCACGGGCGATGCGGGCGGTGCCGTCCGACGAATCGCTGTCCATCACAATGATCTCGTCGAGCAGAGGAACGTCTTCCTGGAGATCTTCTTTTGCTTTGAGCAGTATAGTGCCCACGGTCGCGGCCTCATTGAGCGTGGGAATAACGAGGCTTACCGTGGTGCGGGAGGCTTGCTTTTTCTTCGCCAGCGACGAAAGTGGAAGAAAGTCTTCGTGGTGGAATTCTCGGATCATGAGCCGGGCTGCAACGCCTTTCTGCGGAAAAATCGAGGGTAGTAATATACATATTGACACATAATTCTTCTATGTTATATATTACGAGGCACTATTCTGAGCCAAAACGTTTATTTTCGACGGAGTGCGTGAATCGAATGAAAACAGTCGTCGTAAACACCAACGACATCAGCCACGATTGGTACGTGGTTGATGCCGCGAATAAAGTTGTGGGCCGCCTCGCATCGGTTCTCGCCCAGGTTCTCATGGGAAAAAACAAAGTCGCCTATTCACCCAACCAGGATCACGGAGACCACGTTATTGTAATCAATGCCGACAAGGCCAGGTTTACCGGCACCAAGCCGGAACTTAAGGTCTATTTCCGCCACTCAATGTATCCGGGCGGGAAACGAGAACGTCCCCTCAAACAGCAGATGAAACAGGATTCAACCCAGGTGATTATTCATGCGGTGCGGGGCATGATCCCGAAGAACAAACTCGGAAGGTCCATTATCCGGAAGCTTCACGTATACAGGGCCGCGGCGCATCCCCACACCGCTCAGAAACCCAAAGAACTTCCCCTTTAGAAACCGATTACTTTAATTCTATATTAAGGAGATCCCTGCTTTGGAAAACATGTTCTCCGCCACCGGAAAGAGAAAGACGGCCATCGCCAGCGTCATTCTCAAGCCGGGAAAAGGCGAAAGAGTTGTCAACGGCATTCCCATCAAGGAGTATCTCAAAAGCGAAGTTCTCATGCTCGATGTCGAGCAGCCGTTCGAGTTGCTCGCGGTGGGGACCTCGTACGACATGGTTGCGCATGTGCTGGGCGGCGGCTTGAGCGGTCAGGCCGGCGCGATCAGGCTGGGAATTTCCCGCGCACTGGCCAAGATAAGCGAAGAGTACCGAAAGCAGCTCCGCAAGAAGGGGCTTGTCACCCGAGACTCCCGCGTTGTCGAGCGGAAAAAGTACGGTCAGGCAGGAGCCCGCAGGCGGTTCCAGTTTTCGAAACGTTGATTTCTTTTTCCTTCACATATTCATTTCACACACGGGGCAAGCAAAAGACGGGTGCCCTCCCCTTCCGGGGAGGGTCATCTTTTGCGTTTGGAGCACCGTGGCGGGTAAACCCAATTTCAAAAGGAGTTCTTCATGTCCTCTCTCACTCTGCAGGACCTGCTTGAAGCAGGGACCCACTTCGGCCATCAGACCAAACGCTGGAACCCGAAAATGCAGCGTTTCATTCTGTGCCCGAGAAACGGCATTTACATCATCGACCTCAACAAGACGCTCCACGGCCTCGACAAGTACCTCGACCGCGTGCGCGAAGAGGTGAAGCGCGGCGGCCGCGTTCTTTTCGTGGGAACCAAGAAGCAGATCAAAGACTGCATCCGCGAGGAAGCCACGCGCTGCAACATGCCCTACGTAACCGAACGCTGGCTGGGCGGCATGCTCACCAACTTCCAGACCATACGCCAAAGCATCGCAAAGCTTGATAAAATAGAATCCATGGAAAAAGACGGTACCATGGAGGCGCTTCCCAAAAAAGAAGTACAGGCGCTGGCAAAGACGAAGGAAAAGCTGCTCGTGCTCCTCAGCGGCGTCCGCACGCTCACGAAACTGCCGCGCGTGGCTTTTGTCGTCGACACCATAAAGGAACAGATCGCCATTGCCGAGGCGCGCCGTCTTAAGATTCCCATCGGCGCCATCGTCGATACGAATTGCGATCCCGACGAAATCGACTATCCGATCCCGGGCAACGACGATGCCATAAAGTCGGTGCAGCTTATCACAAGAACCGTTGCCGACACCATCATCGAAGCGGGCGGCCCCGTGATTGCGGTAGAGGAATCGGAGAAACCGGAGAAGCCGGAACTGACCGCGCCGGAGGCCGTGGAGGAGATTGCCGAACTGCTCGAAGGCACCGATGTGGTGGAAACTGTCAAGGGAAGCGAAGGCGGGCCTGCTAAGGCGCACCGTATCGTTCGCAAGAGAATAACCAAGTTCGTTGAGGAGGAATAGGAGAATTCCATGGAAATAACTGCAACCGTTGTGAAGGAACTCCGCGAAAAGACCGGCCTGGGCATGATGCTCTGCAAAAAGGCGCTTATGGAATCCAAGGGCGATATGACCCTTGCCATAGAATCGCTCCGCAAGCAGGGCCAGGTCACGGCGGCAAAACGCGCAGGCAAGGCAGCCAAACAGGGAAAAATAGCGATCGTTTCCGACGTAACCGACAGCATCGTGTACGAAGTGAATTCCGAAACCGATTTTGTCTCGAAGAACGACGATTTTCTCTCCTTCATCGCAAACCTCGGCAAAGCCCTGCTGGCGCACAAGCCTGCCGACATTGCCGCGGCGCGGTCGCTGTCGTCCGATGTGTTCGGCGGCATCACCGCCGAGGCGCGGGTGCTCGAACTGGTGGGCAAGATCGGCGAGAACATTTCCTTCCGCCGTTACCGCAAGGAAACGGTTTCCGGCGCTTTCGAGAGGATTTTCTCCTATATCCACGGCGAGGGCAGGATCGGCGTGCTGGTGAGGCTTTCCTGTGCGACTGCGGAGGCGGCGAATTCGGCGCCGGCCGCGGATCTCGGCAAGGAGCTGGCGATGCAGGTGGCCGCGGCAAACCCGCTCGCCGTCGACCGCGATGCAATCAACAAAAACCTCGCGACTCTTGTCGAGAAGGAAAAGGAAATTTATTTTACTCAGGCGCAGACATCGGGCAAGCCCGAAAAGGTCTGGCCCAAGATCGTCGAAGGAAAACTCGAGAAGTTCTACAAAGACTCCGCGCTTATCGATCAGGCGTACATCCGCGACCCTGACCGCACGGTGTCCGACAGGATAAAGGAAGCGGAGAAGGCGGCAAATACCGCGATCCGGGTTGTTTCCTTCGTCCGTTTCGAATTGGGAGCAGAGGAATAGCCGGCAGTCCGCGGTGAGACGATCATGCTGAAACCCGTGTACAAGAGGATCCTTCTCAAGCTGTCCGGCGAAGTTCTCGCGGGCGGCAAGGGATTCGGCATGGACAACGAAATCGCCGACCGCATTGCTGCCGAGATCAAGGAAGTCTGCGACGCCGGCGTCCAGGTCGGCGTGGTGATCGGCGGCGGGAACATCTTCCGCGGCGCCGCTGCAAAGGACCTCGACCGGGCCGCTGCCGACACTATCGGCATGATGGCCACCGTCATCAACTCCCTTTTTCTCAAGGAGCACCTTGCAAGAAAGAGGTGCCCCGCCTGCGTCATGAGCTCCGTTCCCATTCCGAAAGCCGCGGACTACTTTGTTGCCGAATCGGCCATACGGCGCCTCGAATCGGGAAAGGTCGTCATCGTCGCCGGCGGCACCGGAAACCCCTTCTTTACAACAGATACTGCCGCCGCGCTGCGGTGCGCCGAGATCAAGGCTGAGATTCTCCTGAAGGCAACCAAGGTCGACGGCGTGTACGACAGCGACCCGGCAACAAACCCCGCGGCAAAGAAATTCGCCTCCATCACCCACGCCGAGGCGCTCGCAAAGAACCTCAGGGTGATGGACGCCACCGCGCTGTCGCTGTGCATGGAGAACAATATCCCCATCATGGTTTTCAAGCTGCTCGAACGCGGCAACCTCCGCAAATGCGTCGAAGGCTCGCCGATCGGTACCATTGTCAAAAAGGGAGAATGAGCATGGGTCTTGCAAACACGGTGTTTACGGAATCGGACCAGCGGATGAAGAAATCCATCGACACTCTCAAAAAAGATTTTTCGCGCGTCCGCACGGGACGCGCGAGCGCGTCGCTGCTCGACGGCATCACCGTCGATTACTATGGTTCGCCCATGCCCGTGAGCCAGACCGCGGCGATCTCGATACCCGACGCGCGCATGATCATGATCCAGCCCTGGGAAAAAAGCATGCTCGGCCCCATCGAAAAGGCGATCCAGGCCTCGGACCTCGGCCTCAACCCGCTCAACGACGGCAACGTGATCCGGCTGCCCATTCCGCCGCTCTCCGAGGAGCGCAGGGCCGAACTTTTCAAACATTGCAAGAAGATAAGCGAAGACTGCAAGGTTGCGGTGCGCAACATCCGCCGCGATTCCAACGAGAAGCTCAAGAAGGCGGAAAAAGACAAGCAGGCGACCCAGGACGAGAGCAAGAAGGGCCAGGACGAAGTTCAGAAACTGACCGACAAGTATGTCAAGTCGATTGATGACCTGCTTGTCGTGAAGGAAAAGGAAATAATGGAGTTGTAAATTCTTTATGGTTGATTTGCAGATACATAAGGGCCCGCATCAGCGGGCCCTCTTTTGTTGCCCTGTGAGAGCTGAATCCCCGACTTTTTATTCCTTCCACTTTACAATTCTTAAAAACTCATCGTGAATTCTTCCATTCGACGCGACAACACTCTTTGATGTCAACCTCAATTCCATCCCTTCGCGGTCGGAACATCTTCCCCCCGCTTCCCGCACCAGAAGCATGCCTGCGGCAAAATCCCAGGGCGAGAGCCGGTACTCGAAGTAGCCGTCGAACCTCCCGCACGCGACCCAGCACAGGTCAAGTGCCGCGCTGCCCAGGCGGCGGACGCCGCGGATATTGGCCCCAAACAGGGAATGGATTGTGTCAAGCGTTCTTTCCATCATTGCGCCGCGGTCGTAATAAAACCCGGTGGTGATGATCGATGCCGATACACGCTCTGTCCCTGATACCGACATCCTCTCTCCGTTGAGAAAGGCGCCGCCCCCTCGCGTTGCGGTAAACAGTTCGTTGCGCATGGGGTCAAGCACGACGCCGGCAATCACCTCGCCGCGCTCGGCGTAGGCGATCGACACGCAGAAATGCGGAATGCCGTGCGCATAGTTGTTGGTGCCGTCGAGCGGATCGATGATCCAGAGCCTGTCGGCAAGCACATCGGTGTCTTCGTGACGCTCCTCCGCCAGTATCATATGGGAAGGATATCTGCTCCGGATCATAGACACGATTTCGCTTTCGCATTTCAGGTCCGTCTCGGTGACGAGGTTGTTCCTGGATTTCTCAGTTGCGGTCACGGTCCGGAAATCACGGACCATTATTTCTCCTGCGGCCTTCGCGGCATCAACGGCGCATTGAAGGATTTCCTGCATCATATTCCTTTATTTCCGTATTGACCTGTCGTGAAAAAGTTGGTGACCCCGACAGGAATTACCTCCGCAAATTCTTACCCAAACTTGCATTCCTTGTCTTATATTAAGAAAAAGGACCGTGTCCGGCTGTTGCAATGATTTTCAGGGATTTCGGGCTCCTCTCCGCCAACGGCACAAAAGACAATCGCCAACAAAAGGATTCTTCCCCCAATGAAAATAGTAATTCCTGTTGCGGGAATGGGCACCAGGCTGCAGCCGCACACCTTTTCCACGCCGAAATCTCTCATGCACGTGGCCGGGAAGCCCATTCTGGGCCACATTTTGGATTGCGTCAAGAATATAGAAATCGAGGAGGCCATTTTCGTCACCGGGCCCATGGGCGACAAAATCCGCGCCTTTGTCAAATCGAACTACACGTTTCCCACCCGGTTCGTGGATCAGAAGGAGCCGCTGGGGCTCGGCCATGCAATCAGCTGCGCCGCTCCGTACTTCACCCATTCGCCCGTTCTTATCATCCTGGGCGACACCATTCTCGATTTCGATCTTACAAAATTTGCGAGTCTGCGAACCTCGGTCCTTGGCGTGAAGCACCTTGAATCCGACGCCCGGCAGTTCGGCATCGTCTTTACGGGTAAGAACGGCAGGGTTCTTAGGATCGTGGAAAAACCCGACGTCGAATCGGGGCTCGCGGTGGTGGGCCTGTACCTGATCCGCGACGGCGCCCTGCTTGCAAAAACGCTTGCATCGATGATCGCTGGCAGGAAGAAGACCGCCCGCGAGTACCAGCTTACCGATGCGCTTCAGCAGATGATTGACGATGGTCATGTTTTCACGACGGCGCTCATCGACGGATGGTTCGACTGCGGCGGGATGAAGGCACTGCTCGCGACCAACCGGTACATGCTCCCCCGCAATTCAAATTCGCACACTCCCCGGCGCATGCTCAAGGACAATATCGTGATACAGCCGGTAAACATCCACGAATCATGCGAGATATTCCAGTCGATCATCGGGCCGAACGTCACCATCGCCGAAGGCGCGAAAATCACCAAGTGCCAGATCACGGACAGCATTGTCGAGAACAACGCATCGGTAAGCGATTGCGTTCTGGAGAACTCCATCATCGGCCCGAACGCGGTGCTCAAGGGAAAGAAAATCACCCTGAACCTCGGCGATTCTTCCGTTGTTGATTTCGGCTAGATTTCAAGCTATTTCATTGTATTTGAGAGGGGAAGTATCCCCCTCGCTCCGGCCTCCTCGGCCTTCGGCCTGCGGTGTCCTGCGGCGCTTTCCGCCCTTCCTGTTGGGCGGGCGCAATCCCCTCCTGGGTGCACCCCAAGTGAAGGTAGTGGCAAGAATCAAGCACCTGTGTGGGGGCACCCACGGAGAGCGGTTGAATAGTTGAGAAGTTGAGCAGTTGAGAGATTGAGAAGAAAAGGCGTAAACAGTTGGCAGTTGACAGTAGATTTCAAGCGGATGCCGATTGGCGCAAAAAAAGAAGTTGACAGAATAGATTTCCACTGCCGCGCGTTAGGGGCGACCGGAGGCCGCGCCAGAGCGCGGTGCCGCCCGGACCCGGCCCTGTGGGCCATAGGGCCGAGGCGGCCCGAGAACGAAGGACGAGACCGGAGGGAGAACCGACCCGAGGCCGCGCCCATGCGAGGCCGAGGGGAACGCCCAATTTGTTATTTTTGATTTTCATATAACCCCACTAGAACTACGGCCCATTGCCGCGCATGCCGAAGGATAAGTATATTTACCATGGTGTGGAGAAATCCCGATAGGCGCATTATTCTTGCTTCGCAATCCCCTCGCCGGCGCGAGATTCTCTCGGCCCTGGGTTTCGAGTTTGATGTCGTGCGACCGTCAGTGGAAAATGAGGCCGACTTTTTCTCCGGGCGTCAGCTTGACAAAGAGCTTGCGGCACTTGCCGTTGCCAAGGCGCAATCGGTGTCGGTATCGCGACCCGACGCGCTGGTGCTCGGCGCGGACACCGTCGTCTCAATTGACGGGGTGGCACTCGGGAAGCCGACGACCAAGAGCGACGCCGCGACCATGCTCAGGCGGCTTTCCGGCCGCAGGCACACGGTGCTGACGTCGGTGGCGCTCGTGTGCGGCGAATGCGGGTTTGCGGCCGGCGCTATCGAGACCACCGCGGTGCAGTTCAGGTCCCTTGCGCAATGGGAAATCGACGAGTACCTCAGCCGCGGGGAGTATTGCGACAAAGCCGGAGCGTATGCCATCCAGGGCAGGGCCATGGCATTTATCGACAGGATTGACGGCTGCTACTACAATGTGGTGGGGCTGCCGGTGAGAAAAACCATTGATCTGTTTGCGTCATACGCCGATCGAAAGGGCGCACCGAATGTCTGAAGAAAATGAAGCCGGCGGGCAGGCGAAAGAGGAGACCGGGCCCGAGCGCGTGGGCGACATCCTCCGCAGAGAACGCATTGCCCGGCGCATTGCCCTCGAAACCATCGCCAAGGACCTCAAGCTGAGCGTCCAGTACGTGCGTTCGCTCGAAGTGAACGATTACACCAACCTCCCTGCCGACCCGTACATACGCGTCTACCTTCGCTCGCTTGCCAAGTATCTTCTCCTCGATCCCGAGGCGGTCCTCAAAAAATTCTATGAGGAGCGCGGCATCCACGACGAAAATTTCCGCAAAGGCAGCGACACGCAAATCGTCATCACCATGGCAAAAAAGCCCGGAAAAAAGGAGCTCAAGCCGTGGATGATCATCGTGGGCGTCATCGTCGTTCTCGGCGTTGTAAGCTTCTTTGCAAACAGGAAGGCCGGTGCGCCGGGGATTGCTCCCCGCGCGGCTCCGGCCGCGGTTTCGGCGCGCACCGATACTTCAAAACCGGCCGTTCATAAGGCCGCCCCGACAGACGCGGCGGAAGACAGCTTGATCGGAAAAATGGTGCGGCACGACACGGTCGCCGCCGTGCCCTCCCCCATCCCCGCGCCCGCCCCCATCCCCGCACCCAAGGCTGCGACTGCGCCGGACACCGGCTCTCCCGCGGCAATAGCCGTTGACAGCATTTCCATGGGACGCGGAATTCTTTCGCTGGAAATAAAAGCGAAAAAAGACTCGGTGTGGATCCAGATCTTTTCGGATGGCGTGTCCTGGAAGAACTGGCTCAAGGCAAACCAGACCAAGCGGTGCGTCGCCCGCGACAGTTTTGACGTCTGCGTTGGCAACAACAGCCTTCTCGAGTATACCTTCAACGGCAAGCCCTTCCATATCGAGGCCAAAGACGTGGTGATTTTCAAGATCGGGCGCGGCATGAAGAAACCCGAAATCTGGAACCTGGCAAAGTGGGCCGCCGTGTTCAAGAACCGGACCTGACGCAATCGGGCCATGATCCAGTGGACCGACTCACACGCCCACCTTTACCGTTGCGATGACGCCGCGCTCAAAGCAACCGTTGATCATGCCCGCGCAAACGGCGTGCACCGCATCCTCAATGCCGCAACATCCCTTTCGTCAAGCAACACCGTCATTTCGCAATGCGCCGGCCATCCAGGCCTGTTTGCCGCGGTGGGGATTTCACCGTTTGACGTGAACGATGCACCACCGTTGTGGGAAGAGCAACTTGCTGCACTGTTCGCCGATCCTCGCGTCATCGCGGTCGGCGAAACCGGCATTGACGCAACAAACCCCGCCTATCCTTCTTTCGAACTGCAATCATCCTTTTTCGAAAAGCACCTTGCACTTGCCAAACGGCTCGACAAACCGGTCATCGTACACTCACGCGGCTGCGAGCACCGCGCGCTTGACATGTGCGCAGCCGCGGGCGTGAAGCGGGCCGTGTTCCACTGCTACACCGGCGATGCAACGACCCTGAAGGCACTTGCCGACGCGGGGTATTTTGTCTCGTTCTCGGGCATCGTCACGTTCGCAAAATCCTCACTCGCTTCAGTTGTCGCTTGCGCCCCCCTCGCTTCGATCCTCATTGAAACCGACACGCCCTATCTCGCCCCTGTTCCCCACCGCGGGAAGCCGAATCAGCCTGCATGGGTGGCCCTTGTGGGAAAGAAGATCGCGGAGATCAGGAAGATGGACGAAGAGGAATTCGCCGCGGCGACGGAGAGGAATTTTAACAGGGCGTTCGGGACCTCACCCCCGACCCCTCTCCCACGGGGAGAGGGGAACCGCTAGTATTTTCTGCAAGAAAACACTTTCTCTACGGCAAGCTTCACTTTCGGGTTTCCTTACATATATTATTGGGTGTGAAATCAAGATAGACCTCACCCCTCCCTCTCCCCTCTCCGCCCGGAGAGGGGAGAGTAAAATAGCCACCTTCATCCCCTCTCCTATCGGAGAGGGGAAACAGGGGTGAGGTCAACGGAGGAACAAGGAGTTCTTTATGACTTACAAAAAATCGGCAATAAAGATGGTGATGTTCGCGCTTGCGGCGTTGACATTGGCGAGTGACTGTGCAGGCCAGACATACTGGAAGAGAACCTGCAGCACTCCGGAGGATTACTGTGCGCTTTCCGCCATTTCAGCGACTGCGGACGGCCACCTGGTTGGCGCGGGGAACACCTATACAACCGGCAGCCCCATGAAAATGTACCTGCTCAAAACCGACGCCTTCGGCAATCCGGTATGGACCAAAACATATAACGGCACAGGGGAAGCCTGCGCAAATGGCATTGCAGCGGCCGGAGACGGAAAATTCATCGTTGCCGGGACAACAAGTAAATACGGCGAACAGCCCTATGTATATATTCTGAAAATCAATTCAAATGGTGATACGATATGGACAAGAACAATCCCCGTCGGAGGGACTGCTTTTGCCGTCAACGCCACGCCCGACGGAAATTTCCTTGTCGCGGGCGAGGCCTCTCTTTCAACGGAGAACCTTCTGATGTTTACCTTCTCAAGGTCACCCCGAACGGCGACACGCTGTGGACTAAAAAATACAGCCTTGGCGACTTTAACACGGGCTGTGCCATCGCGCCGGCACCTGAAGGAAATTTCATTATTGCCGGATCAACCACAAACGGAAACGGGTATTCCCAGGTTTGCCTGCTCAAGGTCACCCCAAACGGCGATACGCTGTGGACAAGAAAATACGGCCGGAGCGACTTTAATGTCGCTTGGGCAATCACGGCAGATGCAGATGGAAACTTTATTGTCGCAGGGCATGCATTCCCGTATGACACCGGATTTTCAAAGGCCTATCTTCTGAAAATCAAACCCAACGGCGATACGGTATGGACCAGAACATTCACTGGTATAGGCGTAGCCGGCGCGAAATCAATCACGTCAAGTACGGACGGAAACTTTATTGTCACAGCGTATACGGAGTCTATTGGCACGGGATCTTCAAAGGCATACATTTTCAAGATAACCCCTGATGGCGATACGGTATGGACCCAAACAGTCACCAGTGACGTTTATGCAGATGACATCACTCCGACAAGTGATGGCAATTTCATCGCGACGGGGAGCACCTACTTCGGGTCGCGGAGATCTTGCCTGCCTCCTCTCAATCATATCCGACCGCTACGCCTACAAGTCCTTTTCCTTTACTTTCAAGATCCCCGTCTCCGGCGACTCGATCAACCACGGCTATACTCCCCTCAAAGTCCCCTCCGGCATGACTGTCTCCGTGGGCGGAACAATATCCTGGACACCGACAACAGATTCCTCATATATGGACCATGTTGAATTCCTCGTGTCCGACGATTTCGGCAATAAGGACACCTTGACATTTAATATCTTCGTGAACAGCAAAGACTATCCGACCAAAACTGCCAACCCGGTTTCCCGTCAAACGAATCATTCACAAAATGATATTTCCATCAACCAGTTCTCTTCCAAAAAAGTCCGCTTCTCGCTTCCTGCCGGAACATCATCACTTCGTGTGTTCGACATGCGAGGCCAGTTGCTGGAGAATTTGTCTATCTGTAATAATCAAGCTGTCTGGCTTCCCAGCCATGCGGCTGGCAGGTACTTTGCAAAAGCGATTTACGAGAAAAGCGAGACGGTGAAGGGGTTTACGGTGGTCAAATAGCCTCATTCTCACCCTGTTTCTACAGCCTGTACCCGCACCAACCCGTACTAATTTATATTGTAAATGAATGAATATCAAGTCCGGGGCCGGCGCGACGTACGGAAATGTGGCCGCGGAAAATCATCGCCCTTGCATCGGCAATCAAAAAGCACTCATGAACCTGAGCGACTCACTCCTTCTTGTCAACGAACGAATCCGCAACCTCACCCGGTACCATCTCGAACCCGAGGCCGCGGACATCAAGCTCAACCAGAACGAGAACCCGTACGATCTTCCGGCCTGCCATCAAGGACGAGATCGCGGCATTCTGCCGGAAGCGGCCGTTCAACCGGTACCCGAACTTTGTCCCGGAGGCGCTCAAGGCGAAGCTGTCGGCCTACAGCGGAGTGCCGGACGGCGGGATCATGGTGGGCAACGGATCGAACGAGATGCTGCTCGTGCTGCTGCTTGCGCTCGCGGGACAGGGGAAGGATGTTATTCTTTGTCAACCAACCTTCACCGTGTACCGGCTGCTCGCGACCGGCCTCGGCGCCGTTGAGCGCACCGTGTTTCTCACCAACGACCTTACGTTCAACGTGAAAAAGATCTGCGAGGCCGCGTCGCAGTACCCGCGCTCGCTTATGGTGCTGTGCTCGCCCAACAATCCGACCGGCTGCTCGCTAAGCGAATCCGACATCAGGGCGATCCTCAAGGCGCACACCGGTTTTCTCGTGCTCGACCAGGCGTATGTGGAATTCGGCGGGTACAGCGCCGTGCCGCTGCTTAAAGAAAATCCCAACTTGATCATCACGCGGACCTTTTCAAAGGCGTTTTCTGGTGCGGGCCTGCGGCTCGGCTATATGCTGGGCACGCCCGACGTCGTGCAGGAAATGTATAAGATCAAGCTCCCGTACAACATCAACTTTTTTTCCGAACAGGTGGCCGGGGTGCTTCTGGACAATGCAGACAAGCTCAGGCCCCGGGTACAGGAGCTTTCGGACAGGCGCGATTCGCTGTTTGCGTTTCTGGCGTCAATGCCGTTCGACGCGGTGTATCCGAGCGCGGCGAATTTCATCCTGATGCGGACAAAACGCAAGAACGAGCTCTTTTCGTTCCTCAAGAAAAAAAACATCCTGGTACGCGACGTGTCGCAGTATCAGATGCTCGACAACTGCCTCCGCGTCAACGTGGGGACGGACGATGAAACAAAGGCGTTTGAATCCGCGGTGAAGGACTTTTTCAAAACCGCCGCGGCCTAATTGGCGCGTGCACAGGCACGGGAAAGGACCGACCATGGCAAGAAAAACCTTGATAAAAAGGAAGACAAAGGAGACCGACATCAGCTGCGAACTGTCCATCGACGGCTCCGGCGTATCGAAGGCGGCGAGCGGCAACGCCTTCATGGACCACATGCTCACGCTCTTCGCCAAGCACGGGCTGTTCGACTGCACCATCGCCTGCGCCGGCGACACCGACGTGGATTTCCACCACAGCGCCGAGGACATCGGCATCTGCCTTGGGCAGGCGCTCCATAAAGCGCTCGGCGACCACGCGGGCATCGTGCGCTTCGGCGAAAGCCACGTTCCCATGGACGAATCGCTCGCGCGCGTGTGCGTGGACCTGAGCGGGAGGCCGAACCTTATTTACAATGTGGAACTTGCAACCACGCATGTCAACGATTTCGAATGCGACCTCGCGCACGACTTCTTCAAGGCGTTCACCGATCATGGCCTGTTCACCATGCATGTCGATCTGCTGCGCGGCAGGAACAGCCACCACTCCCTCGAAGCGGTCTTCAAGGCCTTCGGCCGAGCCCTGTCGCAGGCCTGCGGCATAAATCCAAGGGCCGGCCGCGACATCCCCTCTTCAAAGGGAACGCTCGTGTGAAAATCGGTTTTGATCACGTTGTGTCGTTAGGTTCCGCGGTTCCTGCCGCCGCGTTCTGCCTTGCGCTCCTGTGGAGCGCCGCCGCGGGCCGTAAGGCGCCGCTTCCGGATGCCTATGAAAAACTCCGCAATGTGCAGTCACCCGATCGTATGGTTTTTTCCCGCATGCCGCCGCAGTACACCGTGCCGGTAACGCTGTCAGGCGACATTGCCGACGAGATGGAAAAGACCCTTCGCAGCGTCAACCTCGAAGCGCCCCGCTACGAGGAAGTCCTTGACAAAAACCATCAGTTCCACCTCCTGCTTGCAAACCGCAGCTATTCCCTCGAAACGCGCGACCTGCTTTCGGGCGTTCTCAATCCGGGGGAAATGATCGATATCGTGGTTTCCTCCGTGCTCAGGTACCGGCAGGAAGACCGGTTCCGCACCATCGCCGATGAGACGACCATCACGTGCGCGCCGGGGCGACAGGGCGACAGGGCGACGCTCAGGTTCGAGCTTGCGCCCAAAGGAAAGTACTTCGCCTACTCGTACGATGACATGGGCGCGTTTGTCCGGGAATCGTGGCTGAGCAGCCTCGTGTGCGTGATGGACAGCGCAACCCGCTGCGTGTACGAACTCACCCTGCGCAAGAACAGCAGAACCTTTGCCGCCGACCAGACCAGAAAACCGCCCGTCGACAGTTCAATCCTTTCATACACCTTCACCTACGCCGTGTTCGACGGGGTTACGCTCCCCGCAGGCCTCACCCTCGCGGTGAACGGCGTCCGCTCGCTCACGCTCGAGGCGACATACCGATGGGACGGCAGGTATATGGTATTTGACACGAGAAAGATCTCCTATTTCAACGCCGCAAACCCGAATGCCGGACCACAGTGCCTCCTGATGACCTACGGCCCCTACCGGCTCAATGCCGTGCCTCCGTCGCTCAAGCAGACGCTCAATCCCGACCGCTACGCGCAGAACCTGGAAAAAGCCGCGCAGCTCTCGCGCTCCGCGCTGGACCTTCTCAGGAAAGGCGATATCGACGCCGCCATCCGGACTCTCAAGAAAGTGGTTGCGGATTTTCCGGAAACGCCGCAGGCGGTCGAGGCGCGAAGGCTGCTTGACGGCTTGCCAGGCGGAAAGTAACCGGCCCGCGTTGGAAAAAAGTATGGATTTTTGGGTTACAGTATTGTAGATTCTATATATATTGTAAACCGGCGCATATTGTAAACCATTGCGTCCGGGCGCGCGCAAATACTTTTTTTGCCGCGCAGCCGCCGATGATGCGCGAGAGGAAGCGGGGCGGAGGATACGGTTTCCCTTCAAGGAGGATATATGCACGGTAAACTTCTCACGGTCGTTGGCGCGGTTCTTGGATGCATGCTCATCGTTTCGCTTTCAGGATGCGGAAAGGCAAAGCAGCCCCAGCAGGGGAAAGGCGCGGCCCCGGCATCGCAGCTCGCCAAGGAACCTTCGGCGGCCGCCGACACGGGCGACATATTCAAGGAATTCTATTCGGAAGACTCGTCCGCAAAGAAGGGAAAAGCTGGCGCGAAGAAGACGGGCAAGCAGGCCGCGGCAGCCGAACAGAAGCCGGCGGCGTCTTCCTTCTCGGGAGAATTTGCCGAAAACGGCAGGTATACGGTGCAGGTGTCGTGTGTAAAGTCTCAATCCTTTGCAAATTCCATGGTCGCAAAGCTCAAAGACAAGGGTTTCCCCGCATATGTCGCGGAAGTCCAGAACCCGACCCCCAGCCTGAGCGGCACCTTCTACCGCGTGCGCATCGGCGGTTTCAAGGTCGTGGCCGACGCGAAATCGTTCGGACAGAACACCCTTGCAACCGACGGCTACGAATTCTGGGTTGACAAAAAGTCCAACGACAACGTCGGCATGGAAGGCTACGGGCTCGGCTCGGGCGGCGGCAGCGCCGCGGGAAGCTACCAGAGCGCGCCCGCGCCGGCCGCCACGCCGTCGCCTTCGTCCTCCGGCTCCACGGAAAGTTCCTTTTCGACAACACCGTCTTCAACACCATCCTCAACTCCATCATCCGGTACCGAATCTTCAGGATCGTCTTCGTTCTCCGGCTCTTCATCAAGTCAAAACAGCAGTTCCTTTTCGACAACGCCGGCATCCGGGTCGTCCTCCTCGGCGAGCGGCACGACAACCGGGTCATCCTCGTTCTCTTCCGAACCGTCAACAAGCGGCGCTTCCGGTTCGTCGGCGGCAACCGGCTCAACGGGCTCTGCCGCTGCAAGCAGTTCTCCAAGCACCGGCAGCTCGACCGGAACAAGCGGCACGCAGGGCACCGGCACAACAGGCTCGGGAAAGGATTCCTCATCGGGCGGATGGTAGAACCGTAATCCGACAAAGGTTGTAACGGGCCGGCGCGACCGGCCCGTTTTTTTTGAATACTGCAGAATTTTCTTCTGTAACACAACGATTTGTTGAGGGCCACGCATGCGAACCGTTGCACTGTTGAACCTCGGATGCAGCAAGAACCAGATAGACGGCGAGCGCATGCTCGCCCGGCTCTGTGCATCGGGGTATACTGCGGTGTCCGATTTTTCCCGCGCGAATACGATCCTCGTCAACACATGCGCATTTATCAAGGAAGCCCGGCAAGAGGCGATAGAAGCCATCCTGACCATGGCGCGCTTCAAGAAATCCGGCGTCTGCGCCACGCTCGCGGTCGCCGGCTGTTTTTCGGAGCGCTTCAGGAACCAAGCGAGGGTTCATTTCCCCGAGGTTGACGCGTGGCTCGGCGTGCACGACTGGCCCGCGGTGCTTGCGTCGTCGTTCGGCGCGCACCGCAAAGCCCCGGCCGGGCGCGTGCTTTTTCCGCCCCGCGCCACCCAGTATCTCAAGATAGCAGAAGGATGTTCGCGGCAGTGCAGTTTCTGCGCCATTCCCGCCATCCGCGGACCGTATAAAAGCCGTGCTGAAAAGGATATTATTTGCGAGGCGCGCTGGCTGTTTTCCCGCGGCGTAAAGGAATGCATCCTGGTTTCCCAGGACACTACGTCCTACGGATGCGACCGCGGCGGCTCGCTTGTGCGGCTCCTCAAGCATTTTCTTGCCGAAACGGAATTCCCGTGGATCCGGCTCATGTATCTGCATCCGCAGCTCGTAAGCGACGAACTGCTGTATCTTTTCGCGCAAGAAAAGCGGCTTCTTCCCTACTTCGACGTTCCACTCCAGCACATCAGCGACGACATTCTGCGGTCCATGAACCGCCGGCCGCTGTCGAAAGGCGTCCGCGCCCTCATCAGGAGCATCCGCACCGCAATGTCCGATGCCGCCATACGCACCACGTTCATTGCCGGGTATCCCGGCGAAACCGAGCGGCAGTTCCGCGAATTGCTTGACTTTGTGGAGGAGACGCGGTTCGAGCGCCTCGGCGTATTTCCGTTTTCACCGGAAGAGGGAACGCGCGCGTTTTCACTCCCGAAAAGGCCGCTGAACCGAACCGCGCTTTTCAGGTGCGAACGCATTATGTCGCTCCAGCGCGGGATAAGCGCGGCCCGGTGCGCCTCGCTCGTGGGGAAAACGCTTGACATAATCGTGGACGGGCCTGCTCAGGAACACGGGGTTGCGGTGTTGCACGGAAGCCCGGGGGTCGCAAAAAAAAAGCGGGCGGCTCTTGAAGGCAGAACCGTATGGGACGCGCCCGAGGTCGACGGCACGGTCCTCCTTCCCCGGGGAAACGCAAGGATCGGCTCCATTGTTCCGGTGAAAATCATCTCCGCATCTGATTACGACCTCACCGCCGTGCCCGCGGCGCGTTGACCTGTTTCTCCAACATGATGTAATTTGGGGGCGTTCTTTGCACCCAAGCATATCTCAACGATTGACTGATTTTCATCGCCTCGGAGCAGTTTCTCCATGCCGACGTACGAATACGAATGCGAAAAATGCGGGCTCATCTTTGAGGAATACCAGCGTATCTCGGAACCGCCGCTCACCCTATGCAAAAAACCGGGCTGCGGCGGCGCGGTAAAGCGACTGATTTCCTCCGGCGGGGGATTCCTGTTCAAGGGAAGCGGCTTCTACAGCACCGACTACCGTTCCGATTCGTACAAGAAGCAGGCAAAGAACGATGCTCCGGCCGCCCCCGCAACCCCGCCGCCAGCCGACACGGGGAAGAGCAAGAAAGTGCAAGAGTAACAAAGTGACAGAGTGACAGAGTTCAGAACGGTCAGGCTGGAATCTTGATTTTGTCACTTTGCTACTTTGTCACTTTGTAACTTCTCTTGACTTTGTTACTTTGTAACTTTGCAAACTTCCTCTTCCACCGGACTCTCCAATGTTCATCGACGAAACAACCATCGAAGCACAGGCGGGCAGCGGCGGCGACGGCTGCTTCGCCTATCTCCGCGAAAAATACCGGCCGCGGGGCGGCCCGAGCGGCGGCAGCGGCGGCAGGGGCGGGAGCATTTTTCTCAGGGGCTCCCATCATCTCCGCACGCTTCAAGACCTTCACTTCCACCGCCACTGCAGGGCCCAAAGCGGCGCAAACGGCAAAGGCGGCAACAAGCACGGCAAGGACGCCGAAGACATCATGGTGCCGATCCCGCTCGGCACGGTGGTGTATGACGCGGATTCGGGCGACCTCCTTTTCGATGCGGTTGACGATACGCAATCATTCTGCGCAGCTCGGGGCGGAGCGGGCGGCCGCGGAAACGCAGAGCTCAAGACCCGCACAAACCCCCTGCCCGACCATGCCGAGAAGGGAAAAGACGGCCAATACAGAAAGCTGCGGCTCGTGCTCAAGATGCTGGCCGACGTGGGAATCGTGGGACGCCCCAACGCAGGCAAGTCCACGTTTCTTTCGAGCATCTCCTCGGCGCGGCCGAAGATCGCGGCGTATCCATTCACCACGACCCAGCCATACCTGGGAATTGTCAGATGCAAAGGCTACCGGTCGTTTGTCGCAGCCGACATTCCGGGCCTCATCGAAGGTTCGCACCTTGGAAAAGGGCTCGGCATCACGTTCCTCAAGCATATCGAACGCACGGCCGTACTTGCGATTCTGGTCCCGGCCGATTCCCCGGACCCGAGGGCCGAGGCCGCGCTTCTGGTGAGCGAGCTTTCCGCGTACAGCCCGCTTCTTGCGCAGAAGCCCGCGCTTTTCATCTTGTCGAAAAGCGACCTTGTCGAAGGAACAAAGGGCCTTGCGCTGCCGAAGGGCTGGCGTTCCATGTCGGCGGTCACCGGCCGCGGCGTCAATGCAGTGGTGGCGAGGCTCACGCGGATGGTTGACGAAGCGCGGCGCGACAACGACCTGACGGAGGATGTGCCGTGAGTCACCGCCTTTCGACGATCAGGCCCGCCGTGAAGTGCGATCTTCCCGCCATCCTTGACATAGAACATTCGTGCCGCACGGTCACCTGGTCGGCCGCCGCATTTTCCTCGGAGCTTTCCGCCGACAACGCCGTCAATCTGGTTGCGCAGCGCGAAGACGGCACGGCATGCGGCTTCGTGTTCGCCGTTCTCGCCGCAGACGAACTTGAGATCAACACCATCGCCGTTCATCCCGACCACCGGCGCCGAGGCGTGGCGCGCCGCCTCCTGGCGGCAGCGGCAGACGCGGCCCGCCGCCGCGGCGCAGAATCGGTCCACCTTGAAGTCCGGTCGAAAAACCGTCTTGCCTTTGATTTGTACGTCAAACTCGGATTCGAAATCCGCTGGATACGCAGGAAATACTATTCTGACGATGGTGATGATGCTATTGTGATGTCGAGGGATATAGATCTAGGGCTACCTGATAATACTTAAAAGTCAAAGAAAAGACTTGGCCGTTCCCGCGTCCATGGGACGCGGGCGGCCCTCGCTCCGGTCTCGGCCTTCGGCCTCGGGCTGCCTGCCACAAAGGCCCTGCGGGCCGTGGTCAGGCAGCATCGCGCTCCAGCGCGACCTCCGTTCCGGCCTAACGCGCGGCAGAAGAAGTCTACTCAGTCAAGATTATTGCTCCCGCCACCCCGAATCCTCATGGAATAGAATCATCTATTTCTCTTTGAATTTCTCAACTGCTCTCCACGGGTGCCCCCGCACAGGTGTTTGATCTTGCAACTGTCCCTTCAAGGGGTGCACCCAGGAGGGGGTAGCGGAAGACCGGTGCGCCATTGACAATGAGCCACAACATGAGGAGGCGCGCCGGGCTGAAGCGAGGAGGACGACCCTTGGAAGTACCCGACGGAGTATACCTCCCCCACATGATAATTTCCTTTTCTTAACAAATGCGATTTTACCCCTGACGCAACAAATTATTATATTGATCATACCGCCGGTCCGCCACTTCCTCCCGGAACCGCGCGCCAATCATGCCCTTGACATTGGCAAACAGAATCACCATTGCCCGGATCTTCGCCGTTCCCCTGTTCGTCCTTGCTATCCTCTACTATGCGATGAGCGTGGCAAAGGGCGAGCCGCACATGATTCTCCGATGGACAGGCCTCGCCGTATTTCTCGGCATTTTCCTCCTTGACGCAGTGGACGGGTACCTTGCCCGAATGCGGCGGGAAATCTCGGCCCTTGGCACGCTGCTCGACCCGCTTGCCGACAAGGCGGCCCTGATCTCGGCCCTCATCCTTCTGTCCGGCCACAGCGCCGAGAAAGCATTTGTCCCCCACCTTCCCGTATGGTTCGCTCTCGTTGCAATCAGCCGCGACGCCATTCTTGTTCTCGGCGTGCTCATCATCCAGAGCATCACGGGCAGCGTGAGAGTGCAGCCCAGGATGCTCGGCAAAATCACCACGTTCCTCCAGGGCACATCAATCCTGTGGGTGCTTTTCGGCCTGCCCGCGGCCCCGCTCGCATGGATGCTCGGCGCCGCGGCGTTTTTCACCGGCGCGTCGGCGGTGCAATATCTGCTTGACGGGATAAGACAGTTGGAAAGAGAGAAGTAAATAGAGTTATTACTTCAGATGGGCGTTCCCGCGTCCATGAGGACGCGGTCGGTTCTCCCTCCGGTCTCGGGCTCTGGCCTCGGGCCGCCTGGCCCTAAGCCGCGGTAGCGGCCGGGTCCGGGCGGCACCACGCTCCAGCGCGGCCTCCAGTCGCCCCTAACGCTTGGCAGAGGGGAATTTGCACAATCCAATGTTCCGCCAAGCAGATTAGGAATCAGACCCATAGGCGACTGACACAGAAAATTCTCCACTGTCGTCTTCTACAATCGCCGTTCGCGGTGAGCACCTACGCCGAAGTCTAACGAAGAGTGTCGAACCATGGACGCCGTAAGAGCGACTCTTTAAACAGCCTGCCCCAATGCAAAGCAGAGGGAAAGTACCAATTCCTTTCAACAAATGTCTACGAAATAGGACCCAAAAGCAATCTTGCCGTATTCCAATAGTATACGAAATCTTAGTGATGGTTCAACTTTGTGACCATAAATTAAGTATAATTAGGGATGATGGGAGCAGGGTGAGCGAAACCGACTAACGAGTGGGAGCAGACAATGAAAAATATTCTTGCGAAGACGACAATGTTCATATACGTGATTTCTTTCCTTTGTTTCGGTCAATATAACTGGCAAAAAGGCGTTCTACCCGATCTCTCCGCATTGATACCTCCTCCGGGATATCCCGGAAGCTTTCACATCAACTCCGTTACATTTGGCAATGGGCGATTTCTTGCTGTTGGGGATTATGGTGTTAGCAATTATAATGGAGCAAATGGATCCATTACTATCAGCGCGATGCTTACCTCTTCCGACGGCATTACCTGGGAATTGAGAAGCTTCGGGGGCAACGACACTTGTTTTGGTTACAGTCTCACTGACTGCGGCCTTTATTCCGTTGTTTACGGAGATAGTTTGTTCGTTGCGGTAGGCAGCGAACAGGTAAAGTTCAATTCCCAGGGGGCGGTATTTGCAGCCCGGGAGCCGGATATGCAGCCCGTCATGCTGACGGGAAACAACCTTCAGATTTCACGTTTCATATCTGTCATGTATGGCAACGGTCAATTTGTAGCAGTGGGCCCAAGGTATATGGGGGTTTCTCAGGACGGCTTGGTTTGGAGTACTGTCGATTCCAGTTCCTATATGTTTAACGCCGTATGCTATGGCAAAGGCCTATATGTCGTTGTTGGAAACAATGGTGTGATTCTAACATCCCCTGATGCCATCAATTGGACAAATAGAGCGTCGGGTATCTCTGCGCCGCCGCCCAACCAGGGCGGCAGCCTGCTATCGGTTGCATACGGAAACAATTGCTTTGTCGCAGGAGGGTCCGGCGGCGGACTGTTGTATTCCTATATGTTAAGGTCGACCGACGGGGTCGTATGGACTAAAAGCGATTCCCTCTCTCTAACGATTTTTCGTTCCATAAATTTTGAAAACGGCATGTTCGTGGCGGCCGGGTCACAGGGGGACTTAGGTACAAATACAACCGGCATCTTACTCTATTCTTCAGACGGGGCAGTCTGGCATCGGGACCCAAACCCTCCTTCTTCTATTGAGTTTTACTCTTCCGCTTATGGAAACGGCCAACTCGTTGTTTGTGACGGAGGGCCGTACTTTGCAACGGTTCCTCCCATGGAAGTTAAGGACCGCATGATAAACACAAGCTCTGACTTGGGGCTCTCTGTGCTCAATTCGCAAAGGGGGTTTCTGTCGATCAGATTGCCCAAGCTGCGGAATCAGGGTTTGATCAGCGTGGAGCTGTTTGCCGTCAACGGAAGAAAAGTGTATTCTGAAAGTTTATCTCCATCAGACGAATTATTGACAATTTCAACAAAATCGCTTTCAAAAGGCCTCTATTTGTTGCATATCACCGCGATCGACGGGCATTTCTGCACCGGCAGATTCGTTCTCGCCAGGTAAAGCTTCAGACAACAAACGGCGTCGCCTGATCCCTCGTTCGTGGGGCCCCGGCTCGGACAGCACGAGGGACTATCCTCCGGCCTCAGGTTCGGCGCTGATGACGAAAAAAACCGAAATTGAATCTTTTGTCACCTATAGCTCGTGGGTGCCGCCACAACGCAGTATTGGTTGCGCAGGTTGACAAGTTGCGGAAGATATGGTCTTGCGCAAGCGGAATAGTGAAATTCACCTGATACCCGAATGGTGGTATTTGCGCCAGGCAGGACTGGAGGCCGCGCCAAAGTGCGGTGCTGCCTGACCACGGCCCGCAGGGCCCTCGTGGCAGGCAGCCCGAGGCCGAAGGCCGAGACCGGAAGGACGGCCGCCGCCGTCTTCGGCGGGGCGCCCAGATCTTCTCTTGAGTTTTGAGACAGGCTGGACTTCCACCCATGTATAAATCTTAAAAGTAAAAAAACTAAAGGCGCTCTATTTTCGTAGAGCGCCTTTACAAATCAAACTAATAAAAGATATACGAAAGAACTTATTATCAGAACTTCTTCTGCTGCTTGAAATCCTCCGCCATTCCGCCCTCTCCGCTGAAGGGCACCCACCGGTCCTGGCTGTGGTCGGTGATGAGGGAATCGTAGGTCTTTTCGGACTTCTTTTCCCACGTCTTCTTGTTGTCTTTTTCGAGAAGGGTCTCGAAGTTCTGGCGCTTGCAGGCGAAACGGTCCACAAAGATATGGATGGTGTCGCCGCGGCAGTCCCAGGAGCCGAACGAGTCGAACTCCCAGTCTTCCTTGAGGTTCTTAGCGCTCTGGCCTTTCTTGGTTTCCACGAGGGTAACCTTGCCGTCCTTGCCGAACGTGAACGTCTTCGTCTCCACCGCGTGGACGGCCTTGTCGGCGTCGCTCTTGGTGGTGTTAGTGCACACCCACACGCCCGGCAGCCTTTCTTTGAGTTCCTTTGCCCGGTCTTCGTTGAACTTGAGCGTGGGCAGCAGTGCAACCGCTTTGTTGCAGTTGTCTTCGATCTGGTAGATCCAGTTCTTCTGGACAAAGCCGTCGATCACCGCAAGGGCGCTGTCAAGGGCCTTGAGCTGCATGCCCGTGAACTTGGACTTAGCGTTGGTGAGGACGCCGATCACCGAGTCGCTGTAGGGCTTGAGCCGCGCGGCATTTTCCGAGTACTGCGCTTCGGACTGCGCAATGAGTATCCGCGCCGAATCGAGCGATTTTCTGGCAAGGGTCTTGTCGTCTTTTTCCTTTGCATACGTCGCACCGTACAGGTACTTTACGGCATCGGAAAGGGAGCTGTCCGGAACGCCTTTTGTTTTGAGCGCGTTGATGCGGCCCTGGGCGTCGTCGATGGCGCGCTGGCTTACGCCGCATCCGCCGACAAGAAATATAACGCTTAAGGCGAGGGAACCCAGTAGTACCGGTCTTTTCATATGCAGTCCTCCCACAGAAAAGCGGAAAAGGGAATGATGGGCTATCAGGATATAGAAATAAGATATGTATGGTTTGATGTCAAGAATATTCCGGAGGAAGAAGTGGATAAAAGGCTAAATAAATAAAGAGATGGGCGCCCCGCCGCTTTGCGGCGGCGGCCCTCCTTCCAGGCTCGGCACAAGGCCTCGTTGCCGCCTGCCACGAGGGCCCTGCGGGCCGTGGTCAGGCGGCAATGCGCTCCAGCGCACCTTGCAGTCCTGCCTGGCGCGCGGCATAGGGAATCTATTCAGTCAACAAGTATTTCTCGCGCCAATTGGGATTCCCTTTGCACGCTCCAAACAGTCGCTTCTCCCTGCCGACCTTGAGGTCACCGGCACACTATCCGATGCCCGCGCGTTAGGCAGGACTGGAGGTCCCGCCAAAGCGGGATGCCGCCCGGACCCGCCGCTACCGCGGCATAGGGCCGTGGCGGCCCGAGGCCGAAGGCCGAGACCGGAAGGAGGGCCGACCCGAGCCTGAGTCTTTACGAGGGCGAGGGAAACGCCCAATTTTTCTCTTTATTATTATTTCTCGTGATTCGTAAACGCGACAAAGATCGAGCCCTCGCCCCTCCGGATAAGGAGCAGCACGGAGCCGTCCTTCTTTATCGCCTTGGCCGCCTTTGCAAAGTCCTTTACCGATGCGACAGGCTGGCGGTTGACCTCCTGAATCACGTCCCCGGGCTGGATGCCCTCACCCGCGGCTTGCGACGCCTGGTCGACCTCGGTGACCACCACGCCGGTCACGTCCGATCCGATGTTGAACTGCTGCCGCGCCTCGTCGGTGATGTTGCTCACCGAAAGACCGAGCTGCTTTCCGGCCTCGCCGCCGGCTTCGGCTTCCTTTGTCCCGCCTCCCGACGACAGCTTGTTCACGGCCGCCTCGTTGCGCTCGTTGAGCACCACCGACAGCGTGATCTCCTTGCCGTTGCGGAAAACCACGATGGGCGTTTTCACTCCCGGCGCGATGTTCGCCACGGTGTTCTTCAGGTCGTTGGACGTCTCAACCGGTTTGCCGTTCACCGACAGCACCACGTCCCCGCGCCTAATGCCTGCCTTGTCGGCGGGCTGGTCCTTGAACACGTCGGATATGAGCACGCCTTTCCGGGCGCCCAGGCCGAGCGCGTTGTGCATGGCGTCGTTAATGTCCTGGATCTGCACGCCGAGCCAGCCACGCGTGACCTTGCCGTTGTAGATGATGTCTTCCATCACGCGGCGCGCCATGCTGATGGGAATGGCCATGCCGATGCCCATGAATCCGCCGGAGGTGGTGTAGATCATGGTGTTGATGCCGATGAGCTCGCCGTCAAGATTGACAAGCGCGCCTCCGGAGTTGCCCGGGTTGATGGCCGCGTCGGTCTGGATGTAGTTCTGGAACTGGGTGGGATTCTGGTCGTCGCGCCTGCCCAGCGCCGACACGATCCCCTGCGTCACCGTTGAGGTGAGCGCGAACGGATTGCCCACGGCCATCACCCACTCGCCCACCCGCAGCTTGTCGGAGTCGCCGAGATACGCCACGGTGAGGTCCGGCGCCGGGCCCTTTATCTTGATCACCGCGACGTCGGAGAGCGAATCCACGCCCACCACCGTCGCCTGGAACGTGCGCCGGTCCGAAGTCTTCACCTCGATCTCGTCCGCGCCGTGGACAACGTGATAGTTGGTGAGAATGTATCCGTCTTTGGACACGATCACGCCCGAGCCGAGGCCCTGCTGGCGCCTCAGCTGCTTTTTGGGCGCCTGCGGCGGCTGAGGACGCTTCTGGTACTGGTGATTGCGCGGCACCCCGAAGAACTGGTCGAACGGGGAGCCGAATTCGTCGCCGCCGAAGAATTGGTAAAACGGATTGTTGTTGAACACCACGGTGTCGATCTGCGTGGGGATCACCGACACCACGGAGGGGATCACTTTTTCGGCGATGTCGGCGAAAATGGTCTTGAACGACTCGAACTCCGGCGTGGTCTTGATGCCGGGCTTGTCCTTTGCGCCGAAGGCGATGGAGCCCTTGTCGGGCCGTTTGGCGTCGGCGAAGGAGAACCTGCAGTCGACGATGAAGAAACAGAAGACCAGCACCAGGAACGTCGTGACGGGAACCGATCGCTTGATAAGAGTCATCATGGGAAAAAGTCCTTTCCTGCGTTGTGTGCAAGGGAACGGCGCGCGGTCGCGGCCGCCTTTCGCCCATATTTTACAAGGCGCAAAGATTTCGATTCTGAAGAAAAAAAATTGCGGAGAGGCCGCCCGGCCCACAGGCCTATTTCAGGATTTCCTGGTCCATGGTCTTGATGGTGGAGGTCCCGCCTTCAACGAACGACTGTTCCGATACGCGCGTGAGCAGGGCCTTTTTCCGGAAATCCGCCAGGGTGACCGCGCCCGCGTTGCACATGGTGGACTTGAGCTTTGCGATGGTGACCGCGAGCACGTCGGACAGCGATCCCACCACCGGCACGTACCCGTCCACGCCTTCCTCGAACTTGAACTCGCTTTCGCTCTCGACGCCGTAGCGCTGCCAGTTCCTCGCCCGGTTGCTGCCCTCGCCCCAGTACGGCTTGTACAACCTGCCGCCGATGGACACCTTGGGCGTGGGGCTCTCGTTTGTCATTGCGAAGTAGCGGCCCATCATCACGAAATCGGCGCCCATGGCAAGCGCGATGATGATCTGCGTGTCGTTGGCGAGTCCGCCGTCGGAGCACACCGGAATGTACAGGCCGGTTTTCTTGAAGTGTGCGTTCCGCGCTGCAACCACGTCCATGAGGGCCGAGGCCTGGCCGCGGCCGATGCCCTTCTGCTCGCGGGTGATGCAGATGGAGCCGCCGCCGATGCCGACCTTTACAAAATCAACTTTCGCCTTTTTCACCAGAAAGTGAAACGCCTCGGCATCCACCACGTTGCCGCCGCCGATCACTACCCGCTTCCCGAAGTGCGCGCGCGTCCACAGTGCCGCGTCGCGCTGGAACTCGGTGTAGCCGTCCGACGAATCGAAGCACAGCACGTCCGCGCCGGCCTCGATAAGCGCGGGCACCCGTTGCTTGTAGTCGTGGGTGTTGATGCCGCACCCCACGGCTAGCCGCTTCTTCTCGTCGAGCACTTCGTTGGGGTTTTTGATATGGTCGATGTAGTCCTTCTTGAACACCAGCGACTGAAGCCGTCCCTTTCTGTCAAGAATGGGCAGACATTCCTTCTTGCGTTTCCGGAGGAGCCGGTTCGCCTCGTGCAGCGAAATTCCCGTCCTGCCGAATACGACATTTTCCTTCGCCGTCATAGACTTGGACACGGGCGCGTTCAGGTCGTCCTCGAATTCCCAGAAATCCTTGTCGGTGAGGATGCCGAGGAACATGCCGGTTCCGGTGCCGTCGTGGGTGACCGGCATGGTGGAGTGCCCGGTTTTTTTGCTGAGCGCCACCGCCTCGGCGAGCGTGCTGTCGGGCCTGAGGTTGGAATCGCTGGGCACGAACCCGGCCTTGTGCTGCTTGACGCGCACAACCATCTCGGCCTGGCTCTCTATGGACTGCGAGCAGTAGATGAACGCGAGCCCGCCTTTTCGGGCAAGGGCGATGGCGAGGTCCGCGCCCGACACCGCCTGCATGCTTGCGGACACGAACGGGATGTTGAGCTCGAAGGACGGCTTCGACCCTTTCCTGAATTTGGTCATGGGCGTGCGCAGATCGACGTTCGCCGGCACGGTACGGGTCGTGGTAAGGCCGGGTATGATGAGGAACTCCGAAAAGGTCCTTGACACTTCGCCCAGGATTTTTGCCACAGTCACCTCGCTTTGCAGATAACAAAAATGCACCCCGGAGAGTCCGGAAGTGCATGATGATGGTCGACGGTATCCATGCTTAAAAATATATCGGGAGAAAAGGAGAAATACAAAATCCAATAAAAGATAAAATACTGGTAGGGCCTCGCCGGCCCTAAGACCGGCAAGGAAAGGGCAAAATGACATAATAAATGGCGCGAAGCGCCACTACCTTACCCTTAAGAAATGAAATGACAAACCATGCTTGTCTATACCACAACCCCCGGCGGCCAAAGCGCCGCCACCCCCCTGGAAAGCGTGGGTGAACGACCTAGCCATTCAATTTATATGTGTATTGACGAGCTTAACGTCAAGCAGATGTCTGCTCTATGGCACTGAATAACGGCCCTTCGAGGGCTGAACATTTCCGGCCTTGCACGGTCCACCACGTTGACTCTGTGTCCTAACTGCACCTGATCAATCTACATTCTTCATTCCACAATCTACATTTTTTTGTGACTCATGTCACAAATCATCCTTTCCCCCGTATTTATATTCTATCTATTCATCCCCCAGGACCGCGCCATGCACGAATCCAAAGCCATTCTTTCTTTTCCCGGCTGCAAAAGCTGCCTGTCAAAGCCGTGCGAGCGCCTCAGGTTCGGATATGTGTTTCCGGGAAAATTACTGTTTGTCCACAAACGGCATATGGGAGCGTCGCCGCAGGAGTGCCCCTTTCTCCCCGCCTCATTCGACGAGGTGCGGCGGCTTATCGACCGCGAGTCCCTTGTCGACCTTGTTGGCACGGTGGAAGACATCGTCTCGCAGCTTTCCGCGGAGGAATACCTTTCGGTGCGGCAGGAGTTTTTCGTTACGGAATACGGCGACATCGAAGGCAGGCTGCATTTTCTCGAAGCCCTGTGGGATGCCGGCGCGCTCGCGGCGGTGCGCGTTCCGGAAGAGGTTCGCGCAAAGGGGCCGCTTGCGGCGTGGCTCCACGGCAATGAATCACTCGGACAGTGAAAGGACCGGCAATGGCCGACTACACGGTTGCATCGGGCGACACGTTCTCATCGCTGGCAAAGAAGTTCTTCGGCGACGAGGCTGCGGCAAAGCCGCTTGCCTCATTCAACAAGGTCAAGGACGATTCCCAGCCTCCCGCACAAGGCACGGCGCTGTCCATCCCGCCGCGGCTGTACGGCGAGAAATCGCGCGAGTCAAGCGGCGGGAAATCGACCGTCACGCTTACGCTCTTTGCAAAAAAGGCAACCGACGTCATGATATTCTTTTCGCCGGCGCTCAAGAAATATTGCGTTCTGGAAGCCGCAAAGGACAACGCCTTTGCCGCGCTCAGCGACGAGGCGAACGCGGCCAAAGACCTGGCGCAGAAGATACTTGACGGATGGCAAGGGCAGGACTTCGCGGCGATGCTCACCGCCATGCAGGACCTCTCCCGCGAGGCGGAGACCTTTTTCGAAGGGCTCAAAAGCGCGCCAAAGGACGCAATCGACGAACTCATTGCGGTCACCAAGCACCCGGACTGGGACGAATCGCTTGCCCGGCTCTTTGTACGGCCCAAACGCATTTCAGGCACAGGAACCTGGAAAGACGCGGCCGACGCTTCGGTGCGCGACATGCTCGACAGCCTCAGGGAAAGCGACGGCGACACCGGCCTGGCAAGCGACGCGCTCTCGGCGCTCTGCCCCGGCGCGCAGGAAAAAGGCGCATGGCCGTGGCAGTGGAAATTCGCCGATGCGCAGGCAGCCGCATCGGGTGCAGCCCAGACGTTCTCCTCGGCCGTCACGGCGCGGTTCGTGCGGTTCGTTGCCGGGTGCGGGCTTTCCGACAAACTTGACGAACTGGAAAAGAAGATCCCGCTCGGCGACGCGGGCAATCTCGGGTTCGCGCTTGACACAGGCACATTGTCGGGCGCATGGTACCTTCCCGGCGAATCCGGGGTCAACCTGTTCGATCTGTTCGGCGTTGCGCAATCGAAGCAGGGAGCTTCGCCCGCCTGTCTGCTGCGGCTTTCGATTGCGGCAAAAGGCTATGCCTGCGCTGAAGGCGAGCTCTCGCATTTTATTTCCCTGCCCGGACTTTCCTTCGGCAGCGGCGTTCCGCCGGTTCCCCAAGCCAATCTCGGCGCTGCCGGCTCCGCGCAGGCACAGGGCAAACTTTCCGGCGCAATAAGCTGGAGCAAGGGCGAACAACAGGAGTTCGCCGATCTCGCCACCGTCGACCTCACTGCGCCGCTCGGCACCGCTTCTCAGCTCTCGGTTGCTTTCTCGGACAAAACGCTCCGAGTCTCCGTGCCGCTCAAATACGTAAAGGGACTGTCCGGGAGCGGCTCGCTGGCGTTCGACGTGCAATCGGACGAGGGCATGCGGCTCATCGAGTACGTGTTCGCGTGCGTGGTGCACAAGTACTGCTCCGACCTGACCGGATCCCAGGACGGGTTTTCGTCGCTCGTCTCGTCGCAGTTCACAAACGTCATCGATTTCATCGAAAAGAAAACCGGCGAGGTGACGAGCGCGGCGCAGTCGTTTCTTTCGTGGTTCAACAATGGCTCGGTCGTCGACGGCATTGCGAACGCAAAATGGGACGTTCCGGACAACCAGGGGTTCGACCTCGTTGCCGTAGTCAAGGCCGTGCCCCTTCTCTCGCGCCTTGTCAAGCCTGGCGCCCATTGCTTTGTGCGGATGCACATCGAGCTTTCCGGCTACGCGTTCGGCTCGAAAACGGCGGGAGGATCCCTGCCGGGCGGGATCCCGTCGGTGGGCGCCGCCGTTGCAGGACAGGGTACGCTTGCGGCGACCGTGGAATGGCGCGCTTCGGAGAGCGGGGAGTTTCGGAAACTCGGCAGCGTGCAGTCCATGGGCGCGCTGTCGGCAATGGCGGGAGCGACCATGGCCGTTCCATTCGCTCTTGAGCACAAGAGCGGAAACCTGAGCGGCATCATCTCGCTCAAGGCAATTCCCGGCATCGGCAAAAACGTAAACGGGAACGTGGCGTTCACCGCATCGGGCGCGGAGGCGGATGCGTTTGTGAACAACCTGTTTTCGAGCCTTTCGGTCGACCTCTCGTCGTTTCTGCCCGCGGGCGCGGGCGCGGCGGCAGACCTTGCAAAGTCGATCGACCCGAACGCGGAAAAGGACGCAAAGAACGCGGCGGGAAAAATAGTGAATCTTTGATCTATCATACATAAGGAGACTTCCATGCCCTTGCAAAAAGCCAACCGCGCCCAGTTCTACTTCTTTTCGGCAGGCCTGCCGGCCGAGTCGTTCGAGGTGATGAATTTTGCCGGCACCGACAGGATTTCCTCGGTGTACCAATTCAACATCATGCTCATTGCGCAGAAGGCCGACCTCTCGCCCGACAGCGTAGTGAACAAGGCGGCAACCCTGTACATCTTCCGCGACGGCGAATACTACCCCTATTCGGGCATCGTCTCGGAGTTCCGGTTCGTGGGCAAGAGCCTCGACCGCGCCACCTACGTGCTCACGCTCGTCCCGCGCCTGTGGCTCCTCAACCTCAACGTGCAGACCCGCATCTTCCAGAAGATAAAGGTGAGCCGGATTGTCAAGCAGGTGCTCGACGCCGCAGGCCTCTCAGACTACTGCACACTACAGGTTGACGAAGGGAAATACCCGGAACTTGAGTACGTGGTGCAGTACCGGGAATCGGATCTCAATTTCATCGCGCGCCTCATGGAGGCGGCGGGCCTCTGGTACTTCTTCAACGAGAATCCCATTCTGGCCGAGGAGCTCGACGGCAGCTGCGGCGCGGAGAAACTCGTTGTTTCCGACAAGCCGTCGTCGTTCGATTTCGTGGCGACCTCCTCCGACGTCCTGTACCGCTCCGTCTCGGGCATGGCCGAGCAGATTGACAAAGACGACAAGGAGTCCATCCACGGCTTCGAGTCGCTACGGCGGATCGTGCCGAGGGAGGTGCTCCTCAGGGACTACAATTACCGCACGCCCGAAATCAACCTTTCGGCCCGCAAGCCGGTAAAGAGCGGCGACACCGGCACCGTGTACGAATACGGCGGCCATTTCAAGAACACCACCGAGGCCGACAGGCTCGCCGAAATAACCGCCAACCGGTATGCGGCGCACAGGCTCGTGTACGAGGGAAGCGGCAACTGCCGCGGCATGCGCGCGGCGAAACGGTTCACGCTCACCGAGCACTTTCTCGATGCCGTCAACGGCAAATACGTGCTCACGCGGGTGGAGCACCAGGGAAGCCACACCATGGAAGGCGAGAGCGCGAACGTATACACCTATGCCAACCGCTTCTGTTGCATCCCGGCCGCACAGGCGGACGCCTTCCGGCCCATTCCGGTGACGCCCGCCCCGCGCATAAGCGGCATCATGACCGCCGCCATAGAGGCGAGCGGCTCCAGCTACGCCGGCCTCGACGACATGGGGCGCTACAAGGTCCGGATGCCGTTCGATGTGTCGAACGCGAAGAACTACGATGCATCGCGCTATATCCGGCTCGCGCAGCCCTATGCCGGATCGAACTACGGCATGCACTTTCCCTCCCACGAGGGCACGGAGATGGTGTGGGCGTGCATCGACGGCAACCCGGACCGGCCCTTGGGCCTCGCCACGGTTCCCAACGCCAACACGGTCTCCCCGGTGGCAAGCGCGAACAAGGAGCAGAACGTGATCCGCACCGCGGGCGGCAACGAGCTTCTGCTCGACGACACCGACGCCAAGCAGAAGGTGCGGCTCACCACCAACGCGCAGCACACCCTCGAAATGGACGACGACCTCAAATGCGCGTTTGTCCAGACCAAGGACAAAAACAAGCTCATGCTCGACGACAAGAACGAATGCGCGTCGTGGAACGCGAAGAGCCACTCCATCACCATGACCTATAAGAGCGGCAGCGAAGGCATCGTTATTACAACGGACGGCGGCCACGTTATCAGGATAGACGACACAAACAAGAAATTGACAATTCAGACCAAGGCGGGCAACCTCCTCGAAATGGACGACAACGGAAAGAAGATCGGCCTCACCGACGCCGCGGGAAAAAATACCGTGACGCTCGACGGCAACAGCGGCAAGCTGCTCCTCGATTCGCAGGGCGAAATCACCATAAGCGCGGCAAAAGACCTTACGATAAAGGCGGCGAACATCTCGCTGTCGTCACAAGGAAAAATCGAACAGAAGGCGACCACCGATTTCACCATGGCGGGAATGAAAATCAGCGAAAAAGCGGACACGGACGTGGAAGTCAAGGGCATGAACGTGACCTTGGAGGCCCAGATGAACGCATCGGTCAAGGGAAGCATGCAGGCAAAACTCGAAGGAATGATGACCGAGGTGTCGGGCGACGTGATGGCAAAAGTCAAGGGAACCATGGTGATGATAAACTAACGTGCTCCCCTGCCCTGCGAAATGCCATTTTTGAGAGGTGCCCCTGCAGACCAATTTTTTCAAAGGAACCATTATGAACCCTTGCCGCCTCAGCCGTCCGGTTTCTGCGCTCGCGCGCCTGCTTGTTCTCCCGACGCTCTGTGTCGCGCCGTTTTCGGCCGCCGCAACCGTCTACATCGTCAACGACACCCTGGTCATCGACGGAAGGACCGCCATCGTGCGCGGGTCCTCGGAGCTCATGGGGAGCAGGAACGATCCGACTTCCAACGTTCTCCTGCACATGTTCGATACCGATTCCACCACTACATGGGTTGAGGGCAGCCAGACTAGCGGCGAAGGGCAATGGATGGAGATCAGGTTTCCGGACAAGAAGAAGATCAAGGGCATGGTGCTCGGACCGGGATGCAGGAAAGACTTCATTTGCCTCGAGGACAACAGCGTGCCCAAAATGATCACGGTGAAACTTGACGAAAAACCCGCCTTCCAGTTCACGTTCGACTGGGACGCGCGCGAAGGCACGCGCGGCCCGCTCACCCATGAGGAAGTCAACATGCGCAAGTGCTTCTTCTGGTTCAACACCGACACGGCGTTCAGCTCGACGGTGTTCCAGATTAAGTACGCGGAGGTGCGCAAGGGCGCGCGCTACGACAAGCTCGCCATGTCCGATTTCGAATTTATAGACGACACGGACACGCGCTTCGAGCTCTTCGACATCCTATCGCCCCTCACCATAAATCCCAACGACCTCGGCGTGATCAACTCGCCGGGCCTCCTCATCGGAGACGACGGCCCCTCGCGCATCAAGGATTTCGTTGACAGCGTGAACGGCGGCAAGGGATCGGACGACTGGAAAAATGACTCCGCGCAGATTGATGCCGGGCTCAACGCCGGCATGCATGCCATCACCGACGGCGACCAGATTTCCGCGCTGATCGGCGTGCTCAAGCAACTCCTTATCAAGGACTGCAGGATGATACGGTTTCGCCAGGAAGGCCGCGTCACCACCTACATGCTGCAGGCGGGCACCGTTTCCCTTGGCGGAAAGCAGTGGGACATCTGGCGGTTCATCTCGTCCATCAGGATCTCAAAGGGGCTCGAGTTGACAATAAGGTATGTCCCGTTTGCAAACTAAAAGACACAGAGAAGAAGCATGGGTAAACCCGCTGCGCGACTCGGCGATTCCACCTGCCACGGCGGGGTGATTACCGGGCCCGGCTGCCCCACCGTGCTCATCGGCGGCATGCCCGCGGCCCGCATGGGCGACATGCACGTGTGCCCCATGGCGACTCCCGGCACGCCGCCCATTCCCCACGTGGGCGGATCCATTCTCCTCGGCAGCACCGGCGTGTTCATCGGCGGCATGCCCGCCGCACGCATGGGCGACATGGCCATGTGCGTGGGTCCGCCCAGCTCCATCATTGTGGGATGCATGACCGTTCTCATCGGTGAAGCGGGCGCGGGCGGAGGAAGCGGGGGCGCCGGCGCGGGCGGCGGTGGCGGCGGAGGAACCGCAACGGCAGGCGCGCTCGCAAGCGCCGCCATGTCCCATCAATCCCCTCAGACAAACAAGCAGGGCGACCATTTCCTCGACATGAGTTTTGTGGACGACGCCAACCTGCCCGTGGGCGGCATGCGCTATACGCTCGAATACCCGGACAAGGCGAAACGGAGCGGCGTGCTCGGCGGCCGCATCGCCATGACCTCCGTTCCCGAGGGCAGCTACGCCGTGACGCTTCGCGCAATTGTCAACGTCGCGTGGTCGGCGCGGGAGGCCGATGCGGGAAAGCCGGTTTCTCTTGAGGTGGATACGGAGGGCGTTGACAACGGGGAAAAGGCGGTGCTCGATATTTATGTCCGCGACGGCAATTACGGAGATCACCTGCTCGAAACAATCGAGGCTGTGGTACAAAACAATCAGGTGCGGCGGCAGTGGACCATGAAGGCCGACGGAAAATTCCTGACGATATGCAATGCAAAAACCAAAAAGGGCCTGTACAGCCTTCCGTTCTTCTTTTTCAAGGCCGGCATCGGCGAGCTTTCCGGGCAATCCGGGCCGCTCTACCTTCACGGCGATGTGGAAATCCAGCTTAACGACAAGGACGGCAAGGCTGCCGCTAACAGGAAGTTCACGGCACGTCTTGCATCGGGAGAAACAAGGCACGGGACCGCCGACGGTTCGGGCACGGCGAAGCTCAGGGACATTGCGCCGGGAAACGTGGAGATTGAATTGGAATCGTGAAATATTAATATGGGCGCCCCGCCAATTAATTGTGGATTGTAGAATGCGGATTGCAGACAAGAGAACGGAAGGTGCAGTCAGGACATAGGTAGGATTGATTTCGCATTTCAAATCTACATTCTAAAATTGGATGGCTCGTCTGCGCGGGTACGATTATTCCCTGCCCGGCGCGTATTTCATCACGGTTTGCATTCACGATCGGAACCAAAAATTATTCGGGGACGTGGTTGGCGGGATCATTGTCCAAAACGATTATGGAAATATTGTTCGTAAATGTTGGAACGATTCGCCGTCACATTATCCCCGCATCCGTTTGGACGAATTCATCGTTATGCCGAACCACATTCACGGGATCATTGTTATTCGCGCGTCCGCGTCCAAACAAATCAACGCGATTCGACAACACGGGATTGAAAAAATATGGCAACGCAATTATTACGATCATATCATCCGTGATGGCAAATCCAGATATGCCATTTGTCAATACATCAAGAACAATCCTGCCAATTGGACAACGGGTTTCGAACATCATTTGGACAATGAAATTGACATATCCGACCGTATGGGCGGGGCATTGGACGCGGCAGGAACGCCCATCTCTTTCTGATTTATTAAGCATTGTTGCAATAATCCCCGCCAATTCCTCTCCATATCATCCATGGCAGTATTGTAATTTCTTCTATTCCGGTTGAAACATTCCTTTTTGCATTAACCACTACCAGAAATAGAGACTTCTATCAATAATAATGAATAGAATCATCATTATTTCATCTACGATAGCTTGCCTTATCGTTTGCTGCGCCCACCAGGTCCCTCCCACGGGCGGGCCCGACGACAAGACGCCGCCGAAGGTGGCGTGGGCCTCGCCGCCGCTGGGTTCCAGGCTGGTCCCGGTCAAAAGCGTCATCGTATTCAAGTTTACAAAATGGATCAACACCCAGAACGCGGACAAATGCCTTGCCGTATTTCCCACGTTGAAAGGGGGCGTCAAGATCTCCGTGTCGGGAAGAAAGGTGCTCGTCAAACCCAAGCGCGCGTTTTCGGATTCCACGACCTATCACATTGTTTTCAACACCACGCTTTCCGATCTGCGCGGCAACTCCATCGGTACGCCGTACCAGTACTATTTCTCCACCGGTCCCACCATCGACAGCGGCCGGGTGTTCGGGTGCGTGGTCGTGGGCGAGGGCAAGGCGATCCAGCCCAAGGTCGCACTGTTTGCGCGGAGCGAAGCGCAGACGAGCGACACGGTGCTGTTCGGCATGCCCAGCTACCTCACCCAGACCGACAGCGCGGGCGTGTTCTCGTTTGACAACATTCACCGCGGGACCTACGAAGCGCTTGCGTTTTTAGACGACAACGGCAACAACAAGATCGACCCGCTGCGTGAGGCGGTGTTTGCTCCCATCACCAAGCGTTTCACGCTCGACAAGGTGGTGGGGCCGCTCGTGCTGTTCGGCGTTGTCTGCGACACCACAACTCGGCACGTTGCCACGCTTCGGCCGCTTTCCGCCACCTGCATCGGCGGCGAATGGATCGGCGGAACCGGCATGCCGGACTCCGCGTACGCGGACGCGTGGCGCGTAGAAGGCACCGAGTCGAAACGGCAGGTTTCGATAAAACAGTATCTGCCGGTGTATCATACGCAGCGGTTTGTGCTCCTGCTGTCCGATACGCTCGGCCTTGCGCCGTTCCGGCTCGTGTGCCGCAAACAGTCGCCGCTTTTGTCCGGCAAGGGCGTTGCGCAAAACGACACCATCCTTTTTAACGGCCTTGCCGCTGCGGACACCGCGGTTCCTGTTATAAAGGGATCGGACCCGCAGTCCGGCGCGGACGTACGGCCGGCGGTGAGGATATTCTGGTCGAAGCCGGTCACCTGCCGGGCGTCGAAATGGTACTGCGAAGACACGCTCGGCGCCAGGGTCGACCTCGGTGTTTCGGAGCGGTTCTGCGACACAACGTTCCTTTTTGCAAAGCGGAGTCTGACGCCCGGCATGGCATACGAAGTCTCGATGCCCGACTCGCTGTTCGCAGACGCCGCCGGCAACATGCCGAAAGACACGGCCGGCGTAACCGTCAAGTTCCGCACCACATCGGACCAGGATCTGTGCCTCAGCCTGAGCGGCGGGGCGTCGTGCCTCAAGGGCGACAGCCTCCGCACGTGGCAGTTTCTGCCGTTCGGGAAGCAGAAGGCGTACCTGACGGCCGACAGGGCCGGATCGTTCAGGTTCGACACGATACCGTCCGGAAAGGGGAAAATCGCGTACTTCCTTGATGTCAACCGCGACGGCAAACCAACGCCGGGAAGCCTTGTTCCCTGGGTGCCGCCCGAAGAATACAGGATCTTCCCGGACACGGTGGAGGCGCGGGCGCGCTGGGACGTTGAAGGAATATCCGTTCCGGCCGCATGCGAGCTCTGCGCGCCGAAGATAAAGCCCAAGACCCCGCCGGCGGAAGAGGAAAAGAAGAAATAGCAGTAAAGAACCACGGCCATAGGCCGTGGCTTTGATGAGGGGGTGTAACCCCCGAAATCAAAGAAAAGCGCGTCAGCGCTTTAGCGTAACATTGTGCACCACGCCCTAAGGGCGTGGTCTCTTTTCGAGAAAACGCCGTAGGCATACCGCAAAAATCCTTTCTGGTTGCACAAAATGAAAAATCACCACAGAGACACAGAGAGCACAGAGAAGAAGCCAAGTCAAGTAATACCAAGAAAGTCACGTTTGGCTTGTCTTGCTGTCAACTGTCAACTTGTTTTCTCCGTGTCCTCCGTGCCCCCGATCAGGTCGAGGGCACGCCTCTGCGGTGAATCTTAGGTAATAGTCTTGTCAACAAAGGAGAATCCATGCCCTCTCTGCTGAAACCCAAACACATCGGCTGGCTCGTAGTCGCGTTCGTCGTCCTGATCGTGATGGTGTTCGCCGGGCAGATCGCCGCGCTTGTCACCGATTACTTCTGGTATTCGGAGCTCCGCCTGTCCCAGGTGTTCGTCACCATGCTCTCGGCGCAGGTGGGCGTTTCGGTGTGCGCCGGGCTTGTGGCGCTCGTGGTGATCTACGGCAACCTGCTGCTGGCGCAGGCGCTGTCCAAACCGCTGTCGCATGCGCGGCAATCGCCGCTCCTTGCGTATGTGGAAGCGTACGGCGTCATGCCTTTTGTAAAGTACATACTTCCGGCGGCGGCAGTGGTTGCGGCATTTTTCATCGGCAGCGTGGCCAGCGGATACTGGGACCTGTTTCTCAAGTACAGAGGCGCGGTGGCGTTCGGCGCGGCCGACCCGCTTTTGGGAAAAGACATAAGTTTCTACGTGTTCAGGCTGCCGTTTTACCGTCTTCTCTACAACGGCGCGCTTGCCATCGCAGTGTTCTCACTCGCGGGCAGTTTTATCGTGTACTTTCTGCGGCAGAACATCACGTTCACGGGCCGGTGGATATCCGCGGCAGGCGCGGCAAAGGCGCACATCCTGGTGCTCACGGGCCTCGTGGTGGGTTCGCTGTTCTTCTTCTTCCAGTTCCGCATGTACGGCATGGTCACGGGCGGCAGCCACATTGTCAACGGCGCGGGCTTTGCCGACATCCACTATTACCTGCCGTTCCTCAGGATCATGCGCTACATCTGCCTCGCGGCCGCGCTGCTCGTGTGGATCAACATCTGGACCAAGACGCTCAAGTTTGCGGTGGCTGGCATCCTGCTGGTGTTCGTGCTCAACCTTATCGGCAGGGGAGCGAGCGGCCTCGTGCAGAAGTTCGTGGTGGCGCCCAACGAGGTGTCCAAGGAGACGCCCTACATCAAATGGAGCATCGCAAACACCCGCGCCGCCTACAATCTTGACGAAATAGAACAGCGGCATTTTTTCCCCACCGACAGTCTCACGCGCGAGATGCTGCAGAAGAACGACCTCACCGTCAAGAACATACGGCTGTGGGACAACGCGCCCCTGCTCACCACGTTTTCGCAGCTCCAGGAGATCCGCACCTACTACAAATTCCTTGATGTAGACAACGACCGCTACATGATCAACGGCAAATACCGTCAGGTGATGCTTGCGTCGCGCGAACTGGTGCCGGCAAGCCTTCCCAGCCGCATCTGGATCAACGAGCACCTTTCGTACACGCACGGGTACGGCCTGTGCATGGGGCCGGTGAACAACGTCACCGCCGAGGGGCTCCCCGAGTTCTTTGTCCAGAACATACCGCCCGCCTCCAACGGCGATGTCGCCGTGCGGCGTCCCGAGATCTACTACGGCGAGTCGGACGCCGGGTACGCAATTGTCAACACCCGCTCCAAGGAGTTCGACTATCCGTCGGGCGACCAGAACGTGTACACCACCTACACGGGGACCGGCGGGGTTCCCATGGGGGGCTTCATCAAGAAACTGCTGTTCGTAACGCGGTTCGGGGAAATCAAGATCTTTCTTTCCACGGATATTTCTTCACAAAGCAGAATCATGTATTACCGCAGGATCGGCGAACGGGTGAAAAAGGCCATGCCGTTCCTCGACTACGACGGCGACCCCTACATGGTGATCGCGGAGGACGGCAGGCTCTTCTGGTTCATCGATGCCTACACCACCACGTCTCGGTATCCGTATTCGGCCTACGTCGGCAATGTGGGCAATTACATCCGCAACTCCGTGAAGGTAACGGTTGACGCCTACAACGGCACGGTGTCGTACTACGTCGCCGATCCCAAGGACCCGATCATCCGGGCATACCGGAACATTTTTCCCGGCGTGTTCAAGCCGCTTTCCGACATGCCACCGGACCTGCGTCGCCATATCCGCTACCCGCAGTCTTACTTCGGCATCCAGGCCAGGGTGTATGCCCTGTACCATATGACCGACCCTCAGGTGTTTTACAACAAGGAAGACCTGTGGCGCATCCCGGAAAGCTTTGCCGAGGGCCAGACCGACCAGATGGTGCCCTACTACACCATCATGAAACTCGCCGAGGTGGGGAAGCAGGAGGAGTTCATCCTCATGGTGCCGTTCTCTCCCGCCAAGAAGGAAAACATGATCGCGTGGCTCGCCGCACGGTGCGACGAGCCCAATTACGGCAAGCTTCTGGTGTTCGATTTTCCCAAGCAGCAGCTCGTGTACGGGCCCCAGCAGATCGAATCGCGCATCAACCAGGACCCGGATATCTCAAAGCAGATCACGCTGTGGAACCAGGGCGGATCGCGCGTGATCTGGGGGAGCCTGCTCGTCATTCCCGTTGAGCAAGCACTCCTGTATGTCCAGCCGCTGTACCTTGCCGCGGAAAACGGGGGAGGCGTGCCCGAGCTCAAGCGCGTCATCGTCTCGTTCGGCAAGAGCATCGCCATGGAGGAAACCCTTGAGCGGTCGCTGTCGGCTATTTTCGGCGGTGCGTCCCAGGAGCAGCATGTCGAAACGCCGAAGCAGGCCGCCGCGGCGCAGGAGCCGGAATCCGCATCGGTAAAGAAGCTTATCGCGGAGGCGAACCGCGAGTTCGAAAAGGCGCAGGAGGAGTTGTCAAAGAAGAACTGGGCGGGATATGGGCAGGCGATGAATGAGGTGCAGAGGATAATAAAAGAGTTGGGTACTAAGGTAAAATAAAGAGATTCCCTGGGCGGGGGAAGTCTCCCCCTCGCTCCGGCCTCCTCGGCCTTCGGCCTGCGGTGTCCTGCGCTACCCCCTCCTGGGTAGCCGCCTTGACAAAGCGGCTGCGAGACCATGCATTGTTGTGGCGGCACCCATGGAGCGTAGTTGGGAAGAAAAAACGTCGAATAGTTGAAGCGAAAAAAGTTGAGAAGAGAAAAGGTTGAAAAGAAAGACCATAACTGATTTACTGGCTTGCCGATTGGCGCGAGAAGAAGTTGTTGACAGAATAGAATTCCGGTTGCCGCGCGTTAGGTGGACCGGAGGGTGAGCAGGAGCAAATTGCCGCCTGATCCCTCGCCGAAGGCGGTTGGGACAGGCGGCAACGAGGCGAATAGCCGAGCCCGAAGGGAGACCGACCCGCAAATGCAGAGACGTAGCGCGCTACGTCTCTGCATTTGCGGGGAACGCCCAACTCTTCTTCTCTTTTCTACCTATCTATAATCTATTAGCCCTTCGTTTGATTTTGATTAGTTTTTTATTATATTACTTGGCTTTTAGCCGCCCGCAATTCTTCATTGAAAGGGACCTCACATGGGCTTTAACATCTTCGACCTGCTGCTTCCACGCGAGACCAAGTTTTTCACCTACATGGAGCAGCAGGTGGGATTGCTGGAAAAGGGGTGCTTTACCTTTAAGGAACTCGTGGGCAAGATTGAAACGCTTTCCGAAGACGCGATCAAGAAGGAACTGCTGGTCATCAAGGACTGCGAGTCCAGCGGCGACGTGGTCGAGCGGACCATCATTGAGGAGCTCAACAAGACCTTCATCACGCCCATTGACAGGGAAGACATCCACACTCTCGCGATCAACGTGGATCGCGCGCTCGACATCCTCAACAGCATATCACGAAAAATCGAAATTTACCAGATCCGCAACGTTCCCGCCAACGTGTGGAAATTCGCCGACATCATCGTGAAAATCGCGGCGGAAATGAACAACGCCGTCCGGCAGCTCAAGACGCACAAAAGCATCGGGGAAGTCGCAACCCGCATGCATGAACTCGAAATAGAGGCGGACGAGCTGTTTCATGTGAGCATGGCCGAGCTGTTCAAGGAGAAGGATCCCATCCACATCATCAAATTCAAGGAAGTGTACGAGCACCTTGAATCGGTGGTGGACGCCATCGACTATGTGGGCAAGCTGATACGCGGCATCAAGGTGAAGCAGGGATAGGCCCGTGGCATCCTCATTCACCCTTGTTGTAATCGTCGTCGTCGTCGCGCTCCTGTTCGATTTTGTCAATGGGTTCCACGATGCGGCCAACGCGATTGCCACCATCGTCGTCTCCAAGACCCTTACGCCCCTGCAGGCCGTGATCCTTGCCGGCGCCGCGAACTTCATAGGATACTTCACGTTCGGTCTTGCCGTTGCCACCATGATCGGGAAAGGCGTTGTCCATTTCGACCAGGTAACGCTGCCGCTGCTTTTGGCCTCGCTCCTTGGCGCCGTATTGTGGGACATCTGTACCTGGCTGATCGGTCTGCCCACCTCCAGCAGCCATGCGCTCATTGGAGGGCTTGTGGGCAGCGGCATAGCGGCGGTCGGAACAAACGTCGTGATATGGGGCGGCGTATTGAAAATATTCCTTTTTATTTTCATTGCGCCTGTACTCGGCGGCATCGGCGCCGCCATATTCACGACCTTGACATTATGGATTTTCAGGAAATCACATCCGGCAAAAAACGCCAGAAGGTTCAAGGCGCTCCAGCTTATCGCGTCGATATTCTCCAGTATCGGACACGGCACCAACGATGCCCAGAAGACCATGGGCATCATTGCGCTTGCTCTTTTCACCGGGGGCGTTACGTCGTCCTTTGTGATCCCGGATTGGGTCGTTTTTTCGGCCTATACGGCCATTTCCCTCGGCACCGTGTTCGGCGGTTGGCGCATTGTCAAGACCATGGGCACGAGCATCACCAAGATCCGGGAAATGGAAGGGTTCTGCTCGAGCTCCGCGTCCGCGCTCGTCCTCATCGGAACAGCGCATTTCGGCATTCCGGTAAGCACCACGCATGTGATTGCCGGCTCCATCATGGGCGTGGGGGCGGTTGAGCACGCCGCGAGCGTCAGGTGGATCGTTGCCCGCAAGATTGTATGGGCGTGGATCCTCACCATCCCCGCGTCGGCGATGTTCGCCGGCCTTGCCTACCTTGCGCTGGCGCCGTTTCTTGCGCGCTAGGTGTCTCTTCCTGCTATGCTAAATGTATTGGGCGTTCCCCTCGCCCTTGCGAGCGCTCAGGCTCGGGTCGGCCCTCCTTAAGGTCCACCCCTTCGGGTGCCTCAGGCAGGGGGATACTTCCCCCAACAAAGCCTTTGAGACTTACCCCCCCATATTGACGAACAAAATCGATTTCGTTGTAAAACTGCTTAAGCCGTGGTATACTCAAGGCATATCTGTCCAAATACACTGTGGTATGGGCATGTCGTTATTGTTCTGTACCCGTGCTGACCGTTTGTCGTCTGGTCCGGAAGCAATTGTCATGGCATTGAAATCAAAAAGAATACTTGGAAGGAATAAATCCCTGCGTGCTGCGGCCGCAGCAAAGACATGGCGCCATGCCGCAAAGGCGCGTGCCTCCAACCGCGATTCCGGGAAGCACAAACAGGGCGAGGAGACGTTGCAGCAACTTGTCCGCGACCTGCTCTTTATTTCGCACTCGGCAATGGACCTTGTCGAATTGCCGCGGGAAAAGGATGTGTACCAGCTCATCGGCGAACAGCTCGAACAGATAACGCCGCCCGGCGCCATCCTGGCGGTGTGCGAATTCGATGAAACCGCCAATACATTTCTTCCGCAGTCCCTCATGGGATTGGATAAAATCATGGGGATGATCAAAAAGATTCTCGGCCGTGACCCCATGCAAATCCGCGGCGATTTCGGGCCTGAGGCGCGACAGGCGGTGTCGACCGGAAAACTGCACAAAATCCGCGCCGGCCTGCAGGACTTTGCTCACCTGTTCCCGGAGAGCATCCTGACGCCGCTGGCAAAGCTTATCGGCGTTACCGCGTTTTATGTGGTCGGCTTTGTCAAGGAAGGAAAGATTTTGGGCGGGCTTTGCATCTTTCTCCGGGGCGAAAGCTCCATTGCCAATCCGTCGGTGCTTGAAGGGCTTGCAGCCCAGGCCGCCATGGCCATCGCCAGGAGGAAGGCCGAGACTGCGCTCGGTGAAAATGAGATGCGCTACCGCATGGTTTTCGATCACGCCAAGGACGGCATTGCCCTTGCCGATGCAAAGACCGGCCTCATAGTCGATTGCAACAAGGCACTCTGCGACATGGTGGAGAGGGAACAGTCGGAGATTATTGGAAAACCTCAGTCGGCTCTTCATCCGCCGCAGGAGCTTAAAAACGGTTTCACCGCAGGCTTTGCCGAGTCGGATGCGGCCACCGCGGAACGGACCCACCAGGATCTGCTTCTTTCCAAAAGCGGAAAAGAGATTCCCGTAGAAATAAGCACTGGCCCGGCCGAAATTGAAGGCCGCCGTTACCTTCTTGGTGTGTTCCGCGACATCACCGACCGCAAGCTCAGCGAGGAGGCATTGCGCGCAAGCGAGGAAAAATACCGGAGCCTGGTGGACGGCGCCAACGAAGCCATTTTAGTGGCCCAGGACGGCATGATCAGATTCGTCAATCACAAGACCGCGGAACTTTCGGGCTATTCGGAACAGGAGCTCCTGTCAAAACCTTTTTCGGAATTCATTTTTCCGGACGACCGTGCAATGGTGGTCGACAACTATACGAGGCGGATGAAAGGCGAGCAGGTACCGTCGCGCTATGAATTCAGGCTGTTGACTGTTGACAAAAGCACACGATGGGTGAACATAAACTCGGTCCTTATCGATTGGAACGGCAAGCCCGCCGCGCTGAGTTTTCTCACCGACATCGCCGAGCGCAAACATCTTGAAAATGAAAAGGAAAAACTCCTGTCCCAGCTTTTGCAGGCGCAGAAAATGGAGGCCATCGGCGCCCTGGCCGGAGGCGTTGCCCACGATTTCAACAACCTTCTTTCGGCAATTTCCGGCTATACGTCCCTGGCAATGGCGAAAGTGCCCGAATCCGATCCGCTGCACAGGGACCTTACGCAGGTGAGCAACGCCGCGGCTCGCGCGGCGGGCGTGGTGCGCCAGCTTCTTCTCTTCAGCCGGAAGCACCCGATGGAACTCGTGCCTGTCAATCTCAACAACGCGATAAAGTCGCTGGTGAAAATGCTGGAGCGCGTCATCGGAGAGGACATCGCCATCGAGCTCGGCCTCGGCAAGGAACTGTGGCCCATTCGGGGCGACGAAGGAAGCATCGAACAGGTGCTTATGAACCTTGCCGTCAATGCACGAGACGCCATGCAAAGCGGCGGGACCCTGTCGATTACAACCGAGAACGTGACCACCGATCTGGAGTATTGCCGCAAACACAGCGCAGGCCGCCCCGGACGTTTTGTCTGCCTTTCAATAGCCGACACCGGCACCGGCATGGACGAGCTGGTGCAGGAACACATTTTCGAACCGTTTTTCACCACCAAGGCGGCGGGCAAAGGAACAGGACTCGGATTGTCCGTGGTGCTCGGCATAGTCCAGCAGCACGAAGGATGGATCGAGGTGCATAGCGAGCCCGGCAAGGGCAGCACGTTCATGGTGTATTTCCCTTGCTCATCCGTCAAGACCGAACAGAAAGGCACGGAGGCTGTCCCGCTATCGTCGCTCAGGGGAAACGGCGAGCGCATCCTTCTCGTGGAAGACCATCAGGAAGTCCGCTTTCTTACGAACGAGATCCTTTCGACAAACGGCTACTCGGTGTTCGCCGTTTCCTGCGCGAAAGATGCGCTGGCGGCGTACGAAAAGGAAAACGGAGGATTCGACCTGGTGCTCACCGATGTGGGCCTCCCCGACAAGAGCGGGGTGTGGCTGGTTGAAGAGCTTCTCAAGCGCGCGAACATGCCGGTGCTGTTTTGCAGCGGCTACACCGACGAAAAATCAAACTGGGATTATATAAAAACCAAAGACTTCCGTTTCCTGCGCAAGCCGTTTTCCATTCCCGATCTGCTTTCGGCGGTAAAGGAAGTATTGGACGGGAAAAAGAGGTGACGGATAAGTAAATGTTGGTGGGGGAAGCGTCCCCCTGGCCCCGAGCCTCCTCGACCTAAGGTCTGCGGGGTCTCGGGGCACACCCCCTCGTGGGTAGCCCCCCAGCAAGTTGATTTGCGAGAAAGAAGCTTGGGCTGCGGGGGCACCGAGAAGGATTGTGGAATTCAGAGCATGGATTGTGTGAAGAAAACATGTCATTGCGAGGAGCGAAGCGACGAAGCGATCTCCTGAGGAGTTGACGGTCAAAAAATTAGCCTCCCCAAGGATTCCGGACGGCGCAACGATGTAGATTGACTGAATAGATTTCTTCTGCCGCGCGTTAGGTGGACCGGAGGGTGAGCAAAAGCGAATTGCCGGCCGACCCTCGCCGCAGGCGACTAGGGCGGTCCGGCAACGAGGCCGAACGGCCGAGCCTGTAGGGAGACCGACCCCGCGGAGCGGGGGAACGCCCAAGTCTTTTCATATTGAATAAATCTAAAGACCCAAAAACAAAGGAACACCCTATGATCCAAAAACCCGAGGTCCTCAAGAGCAAGATCCTGATCGTTGACGATGAAGAAATGGAAGTTGATTTGATAAAGCGCATCCTCGGCGATGCTGGCTATACGTCGGTGAGCTCCTCCGGGAAGCCGCTGGCGGTGGCGTCGCTCCACGCCGAAAACAACTACGACCTTATCCTGCTCGACCTTATGATGCCGGGCATGGACGGTTTCGGCGTGATGAAAAAGCTCAGGGAGGTCGAGACGGCGGGCTACCTTCCCGTGGTGGTGATAACCGGCGAACTCGACAAAAAGATCCTCGCCCTGCAGTCAGGCGCAAAGGACTTCATCTCCAAGCCCTTTGAGCCCGACGAACTGCTGATGCGGGTGTACAACATGCTGGAAGTGAGGCTGTTGCACAAGGAACTGCACAATTACAACGAGTCCCTGGAGCAGGAAGTGGTCAAGCGCACCACCGACCTGAAGCTGAGCTACCTTGAGACTATCGTGGCCATGACCCGCGCGGCCGAATACAAGGACACGGACACCGGCGACCACCTTGAGCGCATGAGTTTCTTCTCCAAGGAGCTTGCGGGCATGCTCGGCTGCGATGCGGACTTTGCCGACAGGATTTTTTTCGCAAGTCCCATGCACGACATCGGCAAGATAGGCATTCCGGACCATATTCTTCTCAAGCCCGGCAGCTTTACGCCCCAGGAAATGGAAATCATGAAGGGCCATACCACGCTCGGCGGCAACATCCTCGGCAACTGCAGGTCGCCCTACCTCACCATGGGCGCGGAAATTGCGGTGAACCACCACGAGCGCTGGGACGGCAAAGGATACCCCCACGGGGTTAAAGGATCGGCAATTCCCCTGTCGGCGCGCATCTTGAACATCTGCGACATCTACGATGCTCTCCGCAGCAAGCGTCCGTACAAACCCGCGCTCGATCACGCAAAAGCAACCGAAATCATCACCAAAGGCGACGGCCGCACTATGCCCGAGCATTTTGATCCGGTCATTTTCGATGCGTTCAAGAAGAACCATGAAAAGTTCGGGGAAATTTTTGAGGAGTTCGCGGATAGAGCGGCGGGGTGAGGAAGAATTTAAATTGTAGATTGTAGAATGTAGATTGCAGATTGCGGAATTCGGATTGCGGATTTGAAAACATCTTTAGTGGAATGATTTTTACCTCTTCAATCCGCATTTCGCAATCATCAATCAACAATTCTCAATGGGCGCCTCCATCAAAATTTGCCTCTTGAAACAACCTTGCCCGAATGCCTCATTCATGGTATAATAATTACACATTGTAAAACATCGTCGGTCTTCTTCCATCAAGGGGGTGTCATGATCTCCTCACGTTTCAATTCATTCTGCCGTATCTCGATATTCCTGTTTATCGGGTTTTTCGCCCTTGCGGCCGGAGCCCAGAACCTTCTCATCGACCCCGGTTTTGAAAACGGGGGTTCCGCGTGGCAGATGAACACCAGCGGCGGACGCTCAATTGTCAACAACGTCGCCCACACCGGAACCCACAGCGAGCAGATGGTCCTTCCCGGCGTGGCTTTCCCGCGCGCGGTATGGCAGAACGTAATGGTCATGCCCGGCGTCTCGTATGACGTCTCCGGATGGCTAAAGACCGATGCCATTACGGCATCCACTGCCCAGATCATGGTTCTGTGGTTTCGACGATACGGTTGGTCAGAACAATCAAGTGCCGACCAATTTCATCAGAATCGATACGTTGGGCAAACTTTGGGGGACTAATGATTGGACAAACCTGTCCCGAACCTTGGTCGCGCCGGACTCCTGCAGCTTTGCCCAGGTATACCTGGAATGTACCGCGGTCGCCGGCGACGCCGGCACTGCCTGGTTCGACGACCTTGTCTTTCCAGGTCCATGTGGCGAATCCTCCCACCCTTATTTCCGCGGTCGCGAGCGACAATGCAATCCAGCAGGCGGGTATCGACAACGACGATTACGTGCTGCTCACGTTCGACAAGGCGGTCAACAATGTTACCGTGACCGCACTCAACGTGGATTCGATTTTCCCCTTGTCAAACGGCCACACATGGCTCAGCGGTTTCGGCACCATCGGCAGCGCGGTGTGGAACCCGAATTATGTAAAATTGCTGATCACGCTCTCCACCACCGTCTCCGCGCCGACCATTGCCGTGGGCGACACTATCTCGTTCTCGGGCGGACAGGGCAAGGCCACCTTAACAGGCAGCTTCGACCCGATTCTTGGCGTGCGGCAAAGCGTCACATCATCGCCCAGCCAGCTTTTTCGCGTGACCGCACTGCCCGGTTCAATCGCCTTCTCGTTTCCGGAGCCTGGAGAATTGCGGATTCTCGACGCTCAAGGCCATTGCGTGGCCAAGCTCGGTTCGGGCACGAACTTCACCTGGAAGTACACGGGCCCGGCGGGTCGCGCGCCGGCCGGTTTCTACGTTGCGCAATTGCTTAAAGGGAATGATATTGTTGCGTGCAGGAAGGTGCTTGTTCCTTAGTAAGGAGTAAGAGTTGGGCGTTCCCCCGCTTCGCGGGGTCGGTTCTCCTTCCGGTCCACCCCTTCGGGTGCTTCCAAGGGTCGTCGGCCGTAGGCCTCGGGCCGCCACGGCCCTATGGCCCGCAGGGCCGGGTCCGGGCGGCATCCCGCTTTGGCGGGACCTCCAGTCGCCCCTAACGCACGGCATAAGAAATGTATTCAGTCAATTGTTATTTCTCGCGCCAGCCTTCAACTTTCAACTGTCAACTTCCAGCTCTCTTTCTCCGTGCCCCCGCGTCAGAAGTTACCATCTTGCCGACCAACTCTCTTGGGGGCCACCCAGGAGGGGGTGTGGGTCCAGACAACCGGCGGCCGAAAAAAAATGGCACATCATGATGTGTCGCTAAATTGCGCCGGCTGGCTGGACCCCAGGGGGATACTTCCCCCTCCAACAACATCATAATTATCCGCAAATATTTTACTATTGTTATCCCTTCCCTGCGATTGCTATTTTGAAACTGTACTTTACAAGCTTATCCAAGGAGAAAGCTCCGCCATGCCCTCAAACTCGCTTTTCCGCCTTGACCTTCCCTGAGGGTTGGAAGGAAACCACGGTCCACACCTTTGAGGGCCCGCTTGACAGCGGCGTTCAGCACAACCTGGTGCTCTCGATTCTGCCGGAGCTTGACAGAAAGGCAACACTGGCCGAATTCGCCCGGAACCAGCTTTCCCTTTCCGCAAAGGCGCTTCCCGCGTTCGAGATGCTTTCCGAGACGGAGCGCGACATCCCGTCGGGCCGCCGGATGTACGTGGCCGTATACCAATACACGCCCGCCGATCTGGTGACGTATTATCAGAAGCAGTACTTCATCATCGACGGCGGCAGGGGTTATGTCTTCACGTCGACCTTCTCAAAAGCAACGATCCAGACCGTTGCCGATGCCGTTGACAGGATTGTTGAAAGTCTCGCCCTTGTCGAGTCGGAATAGCCTGGAGCTTCGCATACTTCTATGGCTGCAACCTACACCAAGTCCACCAACGCAAAGCACAAAATTTCCCTCAAGGGAAACCTTGTCTCGGCCCTGTGGCTATCCGGCGCAGGCCGCGCCGGCGGCACGGCACCATTACAGGTGAAAACATCCTTCGTGGGTGATGGAGCGCAGATCCAAATCACCGAAAAAAGCGAAAACGGCACGAAGCTCGGCACGGCAACCGGCAAAATTAAGCAGAACGAATATACGGGCGAGCTTGACATCCCGGACAAGGTCGACATCGGCGACCTAATTTACTTTGAGGCAAAGCTGCCCAAACACGGCCTTACGGCCGAATCCAACCGGATACCGGTGAAGCCCCGGCCGAGCGTGAAAAGCATGAAATGGGACAGGGACACGGTGCGTCGCGGCGACGACGTCACGCTCACCTGCGAATTCGACGGCGGCGCGGCCGACGGAGACGAGGCGGTTGTGCTTGTCAAGGAGCACGACCCCAATGCCGCGGACCGCCCGGTCACCTCGATCCCCGCCAAGGTTTCGGGCATGAAGATCGAACTGCAGTGGCATTTTGCCTACGCGGACCGCACCGACGGCATCCTCACCGAGAAAGAGCTTTCCAAACACAAAAAACACTATGCTGCTCCGCAATACTTTTTCATTGTTGCACTCGACGGAATACGAATCGGCGTGAACCGGGAATCCGGACTGCTCGTGTTCCGGGACTTCGCGGATTTTGTGTTTACCGACGAATACGGTGCGCCCTATGCCGACTACAAAGCCAACGTTACGTTTGCGGACGGCACGACGAAATCGATCACGCTCGACAAGGACGGCCGCTGCCGCGCAGACGATGTTCCTCCTGGCCCGTGCGACGTCGAATTTGCGGACGAAGACGAACAACAGTCTTGACAGGCTGTTCAAAAACTTGTCGCTCGCCCTTCGACACGCTCAGGGCGAGCGGTTCAGTGGCGAAATTTTAACAAACTTACCGTTCGTGGTGAGCGTGTCGAACCATGAACGGCATGAAGAAGACTTTTTCAACCCCCTGCAAACACGTTTCTTTGCGGGAACAAGGGTATTGTCCGATGAGCACGAAGCTGAAAGCCCCTACCGGCGAAGCGCGGACGTTCGTCATTCCTTCCTGCGGCGTCATCGACGCGCACATGCACATCATGAGCGGCAACTGCTCGCCCCTGCCCGTTGCCTGGGCGCAGATGCCGGAGGCGATCCTTCCGGGGCTCAAGCTCGCTCCCCGGTCGCTCATCAACGCCTCGGCGGATTCCCTGCCTGCAAAGCTTGCCGACAGCGCGATCGTGCGCGACCAGGTGCAGAAGATCTCCGCGATCGCGACGAAGCTCGGCGGCTTGGCCAAGAAAGCCGGCGCTGCGCTCAACGCCGCCGAAAACGGCTGCGCGGTCATGCTTGTCGGCGTCGCGCAAAACATACTGCAGACCCAGCGGAAGATCGTCGCGCAGGAGTCGCGCACGGGGCTGGACACGGTCTGCGGAATCTTACAGTTTGTCAAAGACGAGCTTTCGGCGGGGGCCGACCTTGCGTCGGACCTCGACGCCGTGGTCCAGCGCGTGTGCGCGAAAATGGAAACGGCGCGCGCGCAGGTCTCGAAGGCCGCGCAGTCGCTCGGGCCGGTTGTCGGCGAATACCGCCTGAGCACGCCTCAGGAAAAGCTCGCGCTTTCCACCATAGAACTCGCCGCGAGCGTCGCCGAGGGGATCATCGGCGCGGTTTCCTCGGCAAGCGAGGGCGCGGCCAAGCTCGCACAGACGGTGACGGGAATCGCCGGCAGCTGCGCAAGCGGCCTTGAAAAGCTCGCCCATTCGATCGGCGAGGGCGCGGCCTCCGTGGCACAATCGTTTTTCGACCATGGCGTTCAGGCCGCCTTTCATGCCGGCGCCGAGGCGTTTCTGGCCCTTGTCAAAGAGGAAACCCAGGCAAACAGTGCCGTTGCGGGAGCCGCCGCCGCGGTCTGCGAGACCGCGGCGAACATCGTCCAGGGCACCGAAAATGACATTGTCAACCTCTCGCATTTGCTTTCGATCCAGAAGAACGGAACGGACGTGATCGGTGCAAGGGCCTGCGCAGCCATTCCCGGAAAGGCCGCAGCCTTCAATCCTCTTGTCGGTCTGCTCATGGACATGGAATATGCGCACCTCGACGGCTACCAGGGCCTGCCGGTGTACCGAAAGGCGACCAAACGCTATTACGTTCAGTCCTCTTTTGTCAATTCCGAGGGTATCGAGGTTCAGAACAACGCCTCCCTTCCGCCGGATTACGAACCCGGCCACGATGCGCTGCAGAACGTCCAGTCGGAGTCATTTGATTCGTTTCGCTATTACCGCTACGACAGAGACGCCTCCGGCACCAAGGGTCCCGCCCTGTGGATGTACCTCGAAGAGACCAAGCTGTTCGAAAACTATCCGACGCAGATGACTCGCTCGGTCGGCGTTGCCATGAAAAATCCCTGGAAACTTTTCCCCCTGTACCACTACGATCCCCGCCGGTGGATCAATTCGTGGAAGTTTCCGTTTTCACGGTTGCTGCAAACCGCAAGCGCCGACCCGGAGCCCAGGCACTCCCCTCGCGCGTTCCTCGGCTTCAAGATGTACCCGTCGCTCGGCTATCATCCTCTCGACGAGCACTTGCCGCGCCTGAACAATTTCTACGCCGAGTGCGCGAAACAAAGAATCCCCATTCTGGCCCATTGCAGCCCGGGCGGCTACCGCACCCACGAGTGGGAGAACTATCTCGGCTATTACCGCAGCGCCAAGCCGTCACGGACCCCGGAGAACAAATCGTACGGCATTTATCAATCGACCATCGGCGGCGTCTCGCCCCAGGCCCAGTTCTTCATGGAGAACATCGCCGCACCGCAATGCTGGAAGAAAGTTTTGGACCTTCCCGGATGCGGCGGCCTCAAACTGTGCCTGGCCCATTTCGCCGGCGGCGGCGACGCCAGCGTCGATATTTTATATGCCGGGTGGAACAAGGACGCCGCGATAAAGAACAGCGGCGCCAAGCAGAGCGACGCGCTTGTCTACAGCTGGCGCGACACCCTTGTCGACATGATAACCTGCGGCAAATACCCGAACCTGTACACCGATATCTCGTGTTTTCAGATTGCAGAGCACTACGACAAGGTTCTGTCGACCATTCAGTCCGTCTTTGACAAAAGCGCGGAAAAGGGAGCCCATCTGCTCAGCCGGATCATGTTCGGCACCGACTGGTACGTCACCGAAATCGACGGAAAGAACTATCGCGCCTTCTACGACGCAAATGTCGAACAGATCGCCAAACTCGACGATGCGCTCCGGAAAAAGGGGCATCTCAAACACGGCAGCCCCACACTCTGGCAGCGGTTCAGCATGATGAATCCGTTCGAGTTCTACGATTTCTTCGCACTGCGGGACGACATAAAAAAAGTGATGCTTTCCTGGGGCCTCAAGGAAACCGACGCAAAACTGATTGACGGATACAAGATGGTCGGCAGGATGAAAAAGAAAATCGACGTCCTCAAGAAGAACGCCTGACCGCCGGGACCGGAGATGAGGAGCTGGCCCTTTATTATCCGTTTCCTGGTTGCCGCGGCTTTTACAGCGGCGTCGGCGCATGCAGCACCTCTTCACAAACAAAAGAGCACGCTTCAAGGAGACATTGCGATGAACACTCAGGGCACGTTTCTTCTGCCGAAATCCGCTCCCCTCCGCGCAACCCTGTTTGCGATCCCTTCCCAATCCCGCGGGGAAGAGATCAAATTTATTTTTCCCGTTCCCCTGCCCGGCGCAGTCGCCACGCTTGACCTCAACAACGCGGCGAGCGCGGTGGTTTTCGAGTACGACGCGTTGGCGATCAAGGAAATCCGGGCCGATTATTTCCAGCAGGTTTCCGGAGGCCAGCTATCCTTCCTGCCGTTATTCTCCGACCGGGAGATCGGATACACCCAAACACGGCGCTTCGCTCTCCTCGACACAAAGAACCACGGAGTCAAGGATTTCCTTGTCACGGGAGATCTCGATTGCACCGCCAAGCGCGGCACTGCCGTCGATGCCAAAAAGAACATCTTTGCTTTCGAACTCGAAAAGCTCATGGGCATCGAGACGGGCGACAGCGCCGACCAGACCATCAGGTGGATTTACACGTGCGACTGCAGCGGCAAGGAGTATCCCAAGACGCTCGACACCATATACAAAATTTCGGACCCCCGTGACCTTTTGTGGGGAATTCAATCCGGCAAGTTTTTTGTGTACGACAGGAAAACCGCACTCGTCAAGGCGTTCGATACAAAAGGGAAAGAAGTCGAGCACCCACTTTCAAAAGTATTCAAGGACAGCAGGAAGGTCTTTCGCGAGCTCAACCAGCTCTATGTGCATCCGACATTGCCGTTTGTGCTCCTGGTGGAATCCGCGCCGGACTGCTTTGACGATTGTGTGCTCTGGGTCGCAACATGGGGAGGAGACAAGCCTGCGTTGATGCCCGTGCTTTCTTTTGACGGAGGCACGCACTGCGATCATTTCGAGTTTTCCAAGGACGGAAATCTCGTGGCTTTCTGGATCTATAAGTATAATTCCGCAGACCGCCCAGGACCAGTACAGCTTCGAGCTGCTTTCCATTGATCCCAAGAACCCGTGGTTCATTACCGCCCGCACGCCGCTTGACGGCTATCCTGTAAAGGACAATCCGCCGTGGTCGGCGGCCTGGACCAGCGATCCCGCGGCATACATTGTGAACGACGGAAACGTAATGTTTCAATGGCGGATGCGGTAGAGGGAACGGAACGTTTCTAAAACCGGAAACCCAGCCGAACACCCAGGTTGATGCCGAGCCGATCCAGAAACACAGGCAGCTTTTCCATGTTCGAATCCCAATAGTATTCTCTGATGTTCGTCCAATCGGCAATATTGGTCACCTCAACATAGCAGTCATACCTCGTAAGAAGGCGATTGTCCTTGATGTTCTGGTTGACCTGCACCTTGAAATCAATCCGCTTGTACGTCGAGTCCCTGGAAAAATCGGAAGATAAGGTCACGCTGGAGTCCTGCCGGACGACGTCCCGGTACGGCAGGCCCGCGGAGAAAATGCCGATGAGAAAAAACTGGAGCCTGTCGGAAAGCACGCTGTACCGCAGAATTGACTTCTGCGACCAGGGCACGTTCCATTCATAGAGCTGTCTGCCGCCGGGATACATGCGGTTTGCCCGGGCAAAATCCTGGAGCATGGTGAGGGTCCAGTGCTCCACGGGACTGAGGGCCAGCGTCGTGTTGATGCCTTCGGTGAGCACCGGGCTTTCGACCGACGGATCCCACACCAGATTTCCCGGCTCAAGCGAGAGCGCCGCGCACCGGTCCTTCCGCTTGACATAGGCATCCGCGCCAGCATCGAGCCAGCGCACGGGCGCGGCCTGTCCGTTCACGGAGACCGAATAGGTTTTCTGCAGGGTGCCGCGGTAATCGTGCGTGGGCAGCCCGCGGATGTCGGGCCGTGTCGTCGTTATGCCGGCGCAAACGCCCGCCGACCACCTGTCCAGCTCCAGCCGCGCCCAGAGTCCGGGGTCGGCATAGGCGCGGTACCATGGCGCTATGCAGCCGAGAAGGACATTGGCGCCCACGCCCGTCCTGCCGAATCCGCGCTGTGCGCCGCCATGAAGGGTGACTTCCGCCTCTTTCCCGGTTTCCGCCTTTGTAAACGGGGACGCTATTATCTTCGCGGAGTCCGGCCCCGTGTTCCCGCGTATGGTCTGTTCTCCCTGCCAATCGAGGCCTTCGACCTGCACTGCAGCGTCGTAAAGCGAAGCCCCGCTCTTCACCCGGTACAGGCTGGCGCTCAGAATCCCGTTTGTCCTTTCAGCATGCACAAGGGGAATTATCAACCCATATTTTTTCCCCTCGTAGTATTGCTGTCTGGACCCGCCAGCGGAAACCTTGAGTATGCCGTTTGCAAGGGTGTCCTCGGCTATCAAACCGCCGACGCCCCACGGCACGGTCATGCCGTCGCCCTGGATCGACGGCTTGTACTTGTCGTACGCATAAAGGGCATATTCCCTGAGCGCAAATTTGCCCCATGCATGCGCGCCCGTGTAGACAAGATCGCCGAATGTCGCCGGCATTCCATATCCCAGCGCGGCCTGTTGGGAGCTCAGTTGTTCGACACCCTGAAAACTGATTCTGTATGCATCGGTGTTGGTGAAGGAGAGCTGATAGATGTCCGCGCCCTTGCGCGCGGGAAACGACAGGGAAAAATCCTGGCACAGCGCGCCGATGCCGACGGAGAGTTCCGGCCTGGGAATCAGGCGCGGGTCCGCAAGCCGGCACACGCCGGGATCGCATGCGATCACCGAGCCCGACGCGCCGGAAAACCGGCCGCCCAGTTCGTCGGTGACGATCCGGACCTCATTGACCGTGGAGATCATGGTCGCGCTGTGGTCACAGAAGGTGCTGTTTGAAAAATGCGACGGCGCAAACATGGGGACGCCGTAGAGAAGAAACTTATTGTCAAGCGGACTTTCGCCATGCACCAGAAGGGACGATCCCGCCTCCGGAACGCCGGTGACCCCCGGCTTGAGCACAAGCAATTTGTCAATGTCGTCGGTGAGCCCAGTCCTGGTTTCCTCTTTTTCAACCGCGATCCGTTCCGATACCTGGCTCCTCTTGCCTTCAACGACAAGTTTGTCGGGAACCGTTCCGGAAGAATCGGTATTGGCCCATGACGAACCGACCATGAAGATTAAACCGGCAAGAAACGCGTGTTGAATCATGCGAAGTCTTTTCGTCCTCACGAAACTAAAAGCAGGACCCGGTCGGAAAAATGTTGGAAGCGCGGATGATTTACGGAGAATAAACTACGGGGCGGTGGGCGGATTATTGCTGAAAGGGAAATGGGGCGGCGTGGACCAGCGATCCGGCGATGTACGTGGTGAATGACGGGAAGGTGATGTTCGGGTGGAGGATGAGGTAGATAAAAAGTCAAAACAAAATTCAAGAGATGGAAGGGCCTGGCCGGCCCTTAGACCCGCCAAGGAAAATGCTTATTGTATCGCCCCTCTGTTTCTCCCCTCGCGGGGAGACATTCAACCGTAATTCACATTATTTGTGTAAACTCGTTTGTTTCTGTTAACATTTTCGAAGATGCAAGCGACGTCGGCTGCGGGCGCATTTTGTAAAGGGGTCCAATTCCGTCAACCCCAAAATAGGATCATCGCGGTACCATCCCTACCAGTATCAAGATGGCTGCCACGATCAGCCCTAATTGACCAAAGCGGAATATCACGTATTCGCCCCGTCCGCCTGTTGCCGCGGTCACAAAGGTAAGCACAAACAGCATTCCCGCGCTCATCCATTCAACGATCCTGCTGATCGTATTTCCTTTTCCCAAGATTGCGGAAAGGATCACCAACGCTCCTATGAAGCACAGTCCAAGCCCCTGGTTTACAAGCGCCATCGTGAGTACTCTCTTATGGTCGGAGAGCACGAGCTTGAAATCGCGCGCCACGACTCCGCTCCTTGCGATATAAACGACACCAAGCGCCAGGGACAGAATGCCCGCCGCAATCACGAGCCATTCACGCGGGATTGAAATGAACGACAACGTCCTCTCCCCTCACCCGACCTTCTTCTTGCTCTCCTCCCAGAACGTGTCCATTTCCGCAAGCGGCGCCTTGTGGATGTCTTTTCCCAGCTCCTTGTACCGGTCTTCGATATAGCGGAAGCGCTTCGCGAATTTCTTGACGGTCACGCGCAGGGCGTCTTCGGCCGATATTCGGTTGTGCCGGCCCACATTGACGAGCGCGAACAGGATGTCGCCCAGCTCCTCCTCGGCGTTGGTGCGGTCGCCCTTAACGAGCGCCTCGCGGAACTCACGGAACTCCTCTTCCACTTTGTCGAGCACGGGCCCGATGTCCTTCCAGTCGAACCCGACTTTGGCCACGCGGCGCTGGATCTTTTCGGCCTTGAACAGCGCGGGCAGTGCGTCGGGGATGTCGTCGACGAGGTACTTGCGGTGTTCCTTTTCGTCCTTCTTGATCCGTTCCCAGTTGTGAATCACCTCGGTCGACGAGCCGACCGTGACGTCGCCGAACACGTGGGGATGGCGGCGGATGAGCTTGTCGGCGATGTCGCGCGCCACGTCTTCGAGGTCGAAGCGGCCCTCGTCCTGCGCGATCTGCGCATGCAGCACCACCTGCAACAGGAGGTCGCCCAGCTCTTCGGTCATCTTGTGGTTGTCGTTTTCGTCAACCGCTTCGAAGAACTCGTACGTCTCGTCGAGCAGGCACGAGAGGATGCTCTTGTTGTTCTGCTCCCGGTCCCACGGGCATCCGCCCGGGGCGCGGAGTTTCGCGACGATGTTCACAAATCTGTCAAGTTCTTTTCCCATGAATGCTAGATTCCCTTTTCTATTAATAAGATAAACATTTGGGCGTTCCCCCAAGTAGAGCCGCACGGCCGTGCGGCTCTACTTGGGGTCGGTTCTCCTCCAGGCTCGGCTGGTCAGCCTCGTTGCCGGACCGCCCTATGCCTTCGGCCGGGTCGGCCGGCAATGTGCTCCAGCACACCTTCCGTCGTCCCTAACGCGCGGCAGGAGGAATCTATTTAGTCAACTACTTGTTCTCACGCCAATCTATATGTATAACAAATCAGTCTGGCTTCATCTTTGACTTTTCAACTCTCTTTCTCGGCGCCCCCGCAGCTGATGTTTCTTTCTTGCTGATAAACTTCCTTGGGGGCTACCCACGAGGGGGTATGGGTGCGGATCGCCGGCGCCTCCGAGTTCTATTCTTGTGCGCATTTGTTAAGGAGGCGCCGGAAGCCGCACCCTAGGGGGACACCTCCCCCCCTCAAAGAATTATTGTATTATCCTCTCCACTCCCCTTTTCCGATCCTCACTACCACCGGTTCTCTCTCAGTCAAGTCTACGATCGTCGAGCTTGTCGGATTGTCAAGCGGCCCCATGTCGAGAAAGACATCGACCTCGTGCTGTATCGCTGTGGCGATGATTTCCGGATCGGCCCGTAATTCGCCGGAAAGTTTCAATGACGCGTTGGCGAGCGGCTCGCCGAGCATGCGCACGAGGTCCTGGCACACCCTGTTGTCGGGGATCCGCACGCCCACAGTGCGGCGCTTGGGGCTCACCTTCTTCGGCACGTAGCTTGTCGCCGGGAGAATAAACGTATAGGGGCCGGGAAGGTAATGCTTCATGAGCTTGTAATGGGCGTTGTCGATGAGAACATACCTGCTCATCTGCGAAAAATCGGAGCAGATAAAGGAAAACAGCCGCGATTTCTCCTTGTCGATTATCGCGCTGATCCTGTCGAGGGCCTTGGGGTTGGTGACGCAGGCGCCCAGCCCGTAGACCGTGTCGGTGGGATACACGCAGATGCCGTCCTCGTGCATGAGCGCATGCACCGCCTTGTCAAGGATCCTCGTCTGCGGGTTCTGCGGATGGATTTTGTAATGCACCATGGGGATTGCCAAGCCGGCCCGTTGTGACGGTTCAGACCGACTTCCTTACTATCGCTTCGATCTCGCCGCTGTCGGGGAACCTTTCCAGCTTCTTCTTCGAAAAGATAAGCTTTCCGTCAAGTTCCACTTCGAAAACGCCACCCCTCGATTCAACGAGGTCGGTGTCGGCGCCGAATTTCTTCTTAAGCTCTGCCGCCAGACCGGCGGCCTGCGGCCGATAATTTCACATGCCGCAGTAGGTGATTTTGAAATGCATGGAACCTCCCAAGGTTCTACGTGGCCGACGTGATTACGCCATTTGCTTTCCGCACCCGGGCCGCATAGGCAAAACAGAAAAAATATTTCCTCCAGCATTCGTCCGTTGTGCCGTATTCATTGGAAAAGATAAAATGGTCTACAAGCGCTTCACGCGTGCGGGTGAGTTCCCTCAGGCGAGATCCGGTTTTTGCGTTGTCGATCGTCAGATCGAGCAACTCAAGCGCCCGCTCAAATGCAAGATTACTGTAATCCGGATTGCCCTTTTCCTTCCAGAGAATCGTCCGCTCGATTTCGCTTCCGATATTACCCATCTGTTCAACAAAGGAGAATTCCTTCCAGCGGCCTTGGGCAAGCTGCTTATGCTGATAATTCATGAAATCCACTCATGGACGACGGCAAGTATCTTTTCACGGGTTTGGGCGTTCTCAACGCCGCGGCTCCTGTTTCCCTGCGAGGGACGTACATTGATCATGGAATCAAATTCGACAAAGCTGGCGCTTGTCTTTTCGTACTCTGGGTAGATGTTGATTCCCCACAAGTCCTGCTGCAGGGACCCGCTTTCCAGGAGCAAAGCTTCTTCGTCCGAATGCAGCTCTGCGTCCACCGCCATCTTGCTTAACCGCACATCCACAACAGCCTTCACCAGATTGCCGAACGTTTCTTCCGCCATTGATTTGAGAGAGGCGGTTGTAATTTTCCGAGTTAGTATTTCCATGATGGCGTCCGGTAGTTTTCTCTTCTCATCGACTTGAAGCGAATTGAAGATCCCCGCAGCAAGCTGCGAGGAATGCGCTCGCTGTGGGATTCAAAACCAATACTCTCAAGTCATTAAGATACGCTCAGAAAATACATTCGTCCAGATTTTTCGGGGTATTCGTTTGGGGGTGCAAAACAATACGCGATTCATATTACATTCCTGACCCGGAATCTCAGATAATACCATTTGACCTGCTCCCCCACTGCATCATATTTTCCTGTCATGCAGAAGAAAATTTCCACTGTAGGCCTGCCCTTCCTCTTTCTAACAGTTGTCTTGTTCCCATTCATCGCAACTGCCACCGACCAGCCCGACCCCGGAATTTCATATGTTCCGTCTGGATATCACCTTGTCTTCAGCGACGAATTCAACAGCGACTCTCTCAGCACCGATCGTTGGATGAAAACGAATGCCAGCTGGCCGGGCGGCAGCTACGGCATCGAACATGTCACCACGGACGGAAGCAATCTTGTCGCAGGCAACGGCGCGATCACCATTGAAGGGAGAAAGGATTCCTCTTCCGGTTATTTTTCCGCGGTCCCTTCATTCAAGCACGGCTATTTTGAAAGCCGGATAAAAATGAAAGTGACCCAGGGCTCGTGGCCCGCATACTGGCTGAGCTCGACATCCCGCTGGCCGCCGGAGTGGGACATCTTCGAGTTTGCATCGGATTCCCTGACGTGCTATCAAACCCCGCACATAACCGCGGGAGGTCTTGACACCTGCGCTGATCTATCCAGCAACAAGCTCAGCGGCAACAACAACGTCTATCATATCTATGGATTTTTGTGGACATCCTCCGGAGTGACCTGGTACATAGACGGCATAGCGACGAAACATTGCGACGTTTCATCCGACAATACGAATGACTTCATGTGGCTTATGTACGATGTAGCGATAGGCGGATCCTGGCCCGGCCTTCCGAACAGCTCGACGATATGGCCGATGACCTTGACAACAGATTATTCGCGCGTGTTTCAGGACAGTACCGGAGGAATCCAGAATCCCGGGGTGGGCTATTGGGGATCGGCTGCCAAGACCAAACAATTGATTGACCCGGCCACGGTTCTTACCTCTGTTCGCAGGCCAGCGTCCGCAGCAACAAAAGAAGGCACGCCCGCAACTGCAGTCTATTGTAATTCGTTCGGGGTGACGTTCAATCTCCCCAAGGAAAATCCGTATTCCGCTCTTTACATTTACGACATCCATGGCCGCATCGTGGCGCGGGTGCCCGTGCAGGGCACTACGGCCGTCTGGCGGGGAACGAATACCAGCGGCGCGCCTGTTCCCGCGGGAAGCTACATTGCACGGCCAACGGGCGGGAGACAGGACATTGCCCGGACGTTTTTATTTATGAAATAGGAAATAACGAATCTTGACAATGAGTAAATTACCGGCTCGAAGTCTTCTTCCAGGGCGGCGTTATCGTCGGATTTGACAATAAGGAGCGCGCATAGCTATATTTTCTTCAAAGTCGGTCATGGCCCGGTTTCCGGAAGGAACATCATGAAAAACCATTCGCTCCTTATGTGCATCGTCGTCGCGTTTGTCGTCCCCGCCCATGCCCAGCACGCAGTAACGTATATCGTCAAGGATTCCGTGGGAAGGCCGATTATCGAGACCACGAATTTATCGCTCATCTATTCGATGCGGAACGTGGTCATCGATTCGGTGCTGCGGGACATGATCACGGTCTGCCCGCTCAAGAACAAGGCCGTTATCGACAACCTGAAGGCCTCCATCGAAACAAAAATCGGGAAACCGACAAAAGGGGAATACTACTACCGTGTGGAATGGAACACCAAAGACAGCCTGGAGATCGTGATCGTCAAGCCGGCCAGCCCCAGAGCCATCCTGTATTGCAACCGTAAGGGAATGGAATGGCTCAAAGTGAATGAGCCGGGGGTCATTGACACACTCAAGTAATGATACAAATCCCCCCAATCTAAATACCAAGGAAAAGATTTGGGCGTTCCCCGGCTAAAGCCGGGTCGGTTCTCCTTCCGGTCCACCCCTTCGGGTGCTTCCAAGGGTCGTCGGCCTTCGGCCTCGGGCCGCCTGCCACGATGGCCCTGCGGGCCGTGGTCGGGCGGCACCGCGCTCCTGCGCGGCCTCCAGTCGCCCCTAACGCGGCGGCAACGGAAATCTGTTCTGTCAAATTACTTTTCTTGCGCCAGCCGAGGTTTCTGGACAAAGGGTAGCGCTGTTTTTGTCAATCAAGAAAACGTAGGCCCATCCCGCTTTACTTCCTAATGACCACCTTTTCATTGATGAACTGCCCACCGCTGGAAACGGCTGCAACATATACTCCTTGCGGGACCCTGGATTTTACCGCCTTGACGAACAGAACCCCATCATGTTCAGTCATGCCGGACAAGCCGGAAAGATCGCCCACAAAACGGCCTTGCAGGTCGTACACGTTAAGGCCGGCTCGGGATGAATTGAAAAGCGCCAATTCGGGAAGCGTGCGTTTTTGTCGTGTGTTGATTACCGGGGTGCTCTTCTGATACACCCGGATGTAATCGATGTACATGCGTTGGGGGAAAATGGTTGTGTCGATAACATTCCCCTGATATGATCCTCCGATCGTGATATTCGCGATAAAAAAGAATGGCTGATGAAATGTGGCGAAATTGACGCTCTGGCAAATCGAGTCGTATTCCCAGAATTTCTGGTCATCGAAGAAGTACTGTATCTTGAGCGAATCCCATTCGATGGCATAGAGATGATAATCGTTGCATAGACATTCTGAATAGTCATGTTGGAGGTAACGGTAATCCGCCGTACCGGGACCATGACTAAAGTCACATGAGGAGACGAAACAATTGTCGCCAGGGGTTCCGTTGTATAGTTGGGAACCGGTCCTTTGTATACATAAGTCAATTTCACCGCATGTCGGCCACGCCACGTGAGAGTAGTTCGAACCCATCATCCAGATTTCGGGAACAGGTCCATCGCCCTTTGGACTTTTCATCCGGATTTCCATGTATCCGTACTTGAATTCCGCCTTTCCCAGGGTATTCATTTTGCAGGAAGTGTAATAATTACCGCACCTCTGCCGGACCGGTTCTTTCCTTGCTTCAAGAACGACAGCCCCATTTTCAATGAAAACATTTTTTCCCGGAGAATAATATTCATAGCTATCATCATAGGTGCACCCCGTATCGAAACTCCATGTATTGGTATCAATGCCGGCGCCGTTGAATTCGTCGGACCATGTGAGACTATACCCTTGATCGGCCGGAGGAGCGGCAAAGACAAGGCATGGCAAGACAAACAGTAATAAGGCAAGAATGATTTTCATGCCAAACTACCTCTGAAAAATGTTGTATCGGCGGGACCGATTTCTTTTAATGCATCTTTCCCGCAAATGCAAAGGACAGTTGTATGCTTATGAATGCCACGCCGGCAAAGAACACGAGAAGCCCCCAAATGTCCGCTTTTGTAAGCTTGCCCGCGCGCGCCAGGATGTATCCGACCACAAGGTTGCCGAGCCCCCACAGAACATTGACCAGGGGGGAGGACAATCCTTTGCCCGGCGGGTTTGCAAACGGGCTGGGAAAGGCGTCGCCGGATACCCCGTGAATATAATGCGGGACAAAATTTGCCAGGAACAGGCCTGCAAAAAAGCACGCGACATAATGGTACCATTTCATGAGGACCTCCTTTGTTGAAGAAGCGACAATTATTCCGGTTTGGGCGTGATAAGGAAATATGGTAAATGCGGGAGAGGGGGGCAAAAAAATAGAGACAAAGCAAGGAACAGTCTCGAGATCGTGATCGTCAAGGCGGCCAGCCCGGGGCCATCCTGTATTGCAACCGGAAAGGAATGGAATGGCTCAAGGTGAATGAACCGGGGGTGCTCAAATAATTATGCAAATCCCCTGCGCCACCCCGACGCAATTCGAGCCTTTCCTACTTAAGCCGCTGGATTTCGCGGATAAGTCCTTTATCTATTTGCAGCGGTTGCGCGCCTCCTGTATTGAGCAGGATGGATTCCGGATGGGTTGCCGGCTTTGACAATATCCCAATATAGTCCGTCAAATGCGCTGACGAAGCGGCTTTAAGAAAGAGACGTACCTTCTTGCCGAAAACGTCATTGGGAAGATCTTCCACGGAATTGTATGCAACTATTCTCCCGTTCTTTTCCGCGTTGTTCCAAAATTCCTGCGGCCCTCCAAACTGCTCCCACATGAGGTTCAGCTCAATCGGAACTTTGAGCTCGCGCTGGACTTCACCGTAATACAGGCTCTTCTTGAAGGTGACAATCCCTTTTGTCGGATTGCCCTGATTGTCCACATCAAAATCGAATTGTTTTTCGATTTGCAGCGAGGTGAGCGGATTGGTGACGGTCATGGAAGTCATGACGCCATTGGCGTCGAGGTGCACAGCGCAAACGTTATTTTGACAAGATCCCGTTTGCGGCGCCAGCGCAACAAGAAGAAACGCTCCCATGAACATGTTCGTCATGAGGGTGGTTCTAACGTTGGTTCTTAACAGATTCATGGGAACCTCCTTTGGAAATGATTTTTGAAGATCTGTCGTAATCAAAATAGCTCTGCTTTGATCATTTATCCTAGTCCGATTAGCATCCTCTCTTCCTTTATCTTTGACCAATAGTACCCGATAAGGTTGCCGCCAAAAATATTGAAAATCCGTTATCTTGCCTCCAGAGGTTAATGGGGAACACTTGCAAGCCACGCTTAAGCGCTCAAGGCTGACAATCCAATCCCCGGCATAGTCGCGAGATTTTCCATCAGCTCCATGGCAAGCCCAAACCCTTCTTCGTTATATTATATTATCAATGAGGCTATGCCACCAAAAAACATCGCGATAGACGGGTCCGCAGTTTCGTACATAGGACAGCAATATAAAGCAACCGATCAGCAGTTTCCTGCGTCAAATAGATTGAAGAGACAAAAGCAAACTCCGGCGTCGGAAAGCGAAAGACTCTTTTAACGCGGCCCATCAACCTAAAAATGGAGGCAGGTATGAAATCACGAATGTGGTGCGGATTTGTTACTACGCTTGCTGTCGTGGCCGGCATACCATTCGTAGTTTTCGCCGGAGAGGAGGAATTTGAGGGACTTAAGCTCACAACCGACTACAGCGGTCACGTTGCTTCGATTTCAATAAGCAATCCCGGCACTACCCTCAACATCGAATCAGAGTTCCTCATTTCCGTGTCTCCCGGCGGAACTCCCACAAGCGGCACCATTACTTTCAGAGACAAGGTCCAACGTCCCATGAAGGACGGCGAACTCACGTTCTATTTTCAACAGTACGGCGGTCAAACTGCGGTGTGGGACTACTACTCACAGCATGGAAAAACTACCTCATTCAACCTTGGTACCGACAGGGTCCCAGATGACGCTTATGGAAAAATATCCAGGCTGATTCTCAATAACGGAAAGCAGTTCATCGGTCGGCTCGCCAAACTCGCCGACAAACCCGATGGCTTTTCACTTGCTGTAGAGGGCGCATGCTGCGGCCCGATCCAGTTTTTCAACGGAACCGTCAAGGAAATTCAACAGATGAAATGAACCTTCGCCAATAGGAGTCGACGGCTTCTGGGGTAGTGGATTACCGAAGATCATGTGGGCTGCGGTGACTATCCCTCCACACACAGGTGTCTGGGGATTGTGTGGGAGGGGAACTTGTTTTCTTTGCAAAGAGGCCTGAAGATCGAGTGGAAGCCTTCCTTCAATCCAACAGTTTTGTTCCGGATGTGCTGAATCACACTTTCCCTTATCGAACCAATTGTCCTGATCTCACACTATTCTTTGCTTGCCCAATTGCGCCATTATTCTTACTTCATCTGCTGAATCTCTTTTACCTTGCCGTTGAAAAACGGAATCGGACCGCCACTTGCTCCTTCCATAGTAAGTGAAAAGCCCTCGGGTTTGTTGGCCCATTGGGCGAGCCGTCCGATGAATCGGCTCCCATCAACACATATTATCCTGGACACTTTCCCATAGGCTTCGGGCGGAAGCTTGTCGTTTTCAGGCGGATACGACACGGTTTTCCCATGTTGCGAATAGTAGTCCCATACCGCGTTGGGACCTCCGCATTGTTTAAAATGAAGCTCGACTTCACCGTGTTTCATGGGACGCTTTACATTGTCCTTAAATGTAATCGTGCAGCTTGTGGGAGTTCCATCGGGGGATACGGAAAAGAGAAATTCGGCTTCGGTCTTTAAATATGAATCGGGATTGCTGACTGAAATCGAAGCAATGTGACCTTTGTTGTCGGTGGTGATTTTAAGTCCTTCAAACATCTCCTCACCCGCAAGGGCAAGAAACGGAACACTGACAAAGACTGCAAGGAACGCTGCAATTCTGTAAAACATTCGCGAAGTCAAATGCGCCTCCTTTTTCTGGGGATAGTACCATGCCCCGAAGATGTTATCTTCCTTTCCACAACGATTGGTGACTTTCTTCGTTCATCCTATTTGACCAAAGAACGTCTGAACGGGTTGCTGGCTTTATCGTCAATGCTCGGTTCTCCTCAGTTGCGAATCGAGATTTGGACTCCATAAACGACGCGAGGGAAGCTTGCAAACGCCCACAATGCTGGCCGTTGCAACAACTGAGCAAGGCAAGTATTTCCAATAATTGGGAACTTTCCCCCAAATTTCTGCTCTAATAAAGGAGATGGAAGGGAAGATGTATGTATCCTCGTCAACTTGAAAACGAAGAAGATGATGAGGGAAAGCTCCTGAGCGATGCTGAGTTCCTGCGGGTTCTGGAAGATCGCGGGGATATTTTTCTCATCGAATCAGGGAACAGGGTGGCGACCTTTGAGGCGCTCGCCCTGGTGATCGGCGTAGTCTTCGGCATAGTGCTCTGCACCATTCCGTTGGGTAAGGCCGCTCCCCCTGTCTATCATAATACTCAAAAAGAACAAGCGGCAAGGCTCTGGCGCGGACCGAATCCTTCCTTGACAAAGGAAAGTGAACCGAGCAAGGAGCTTGAGGCCGCGAAGTATGCCCCAACGCAACCCAAAACGGTCTCAATCGCAAAATACAGCAAAATACCCGCAAGAAATGGTGCTCCCCTGCCTCGTATGAAGCAAACCGGTACGCAAACACCGGTTGAGATTAAAGCCAGAGGAGGTGATGGCCTCACGTATCAGCGGACTGAAGCTATGACCAAGGATGAGACCAGTCTCATAAATCTGGGAAATGCAAACAAGATTATTGGAGACCGAGCCAAAGCCTTTTCGGCGTTTCGGCAGGTACTCAAGCAAGACCCGAACAATGTCACCGCGCTTGCCGGTATGGGTGAATTGTTTCTCTATACCGGACTTCTCGACTCAGCGATCGGCTTTTATGAATCCGCCCTCAAGGTGAATCCACGAATCGCCGCTGTCCACAACGGACTTGGTTCCGCCCGCTACTTTATTTCGACCATGGCTGCCAACCCGCGCTACGCCGCACGCATGAAAATTCCCGATCCGGCGCGGTACGTACAAGTGCAGTACGACAGCGCGATAGCAGAATACACAAACGCGATAATGCTTGACAGTTCCTGCGTTGATGCGTTGACGAATCGCGGAGTGCTTCGCGATATCCGCAACGACTACCAAGGGGCGATCAAGGATTACAACCTTGCCATAAAGATCAATCCATCGTGGGCCGACGCGTACGCCAAGAGAGCCGCCACGTACAAGACTCTGGGCAAGTTAAAGGATGCCATTGCCGATTACACGAAAGCGATAACACTCGACAGCAGTTCATACCTATACGACCCTACGCTCCATTTTGCAAACGCATATTTCGGCAGGGGAATTGTGTACTACAAGATGGGAGATCTTGCCAAGGCCATTATGGATTTCGACAGTACCCTGTTCCTTTCGGGCAATCATTCTCTGGCGGCACTGAACAAAGCGATTGCCCTTGGTGATGCAAGACGGTACGACAGCGCCATTGTGTGGTACACGAAGGCCATCGCGTGGCTATCACCAATGGAATACAACGGGGCCCAGGAGCATGCTTATTTCGGCAGAGGCTTGATATACAGTCTCACAGGAAAGATTGATTCGGCGCTGAAAGATTTCAATGAGGCGATACGGCAAAGGCCCGATGATCATTATGCCCACTTTCATCGGGGCAACGTGTTAAGATCTCAAGGCAAATATGATGAGGCTATCGCCGATTATCAGAACGCATCCGTGTTCCCGCCAATTGCTGCCAAGTCCTGCTGGCGAATCGCCGAATGTTATTCACTCAAGCAAGATAACGTGGATGCCCTTGCTTGGCTCAAGAGGGCCATCGACAAAGGCTTCAAGGATTTCGCGGCTTGGAAACGAGACAAGTCTCTTTCCATTTTATGGGACGAGAAAGATTTTCGTGATCTTATAAAGCAACCTTGATCATAGACATTCTTTCCATAAAGATCAAACTGGAACAGAAGGCATGATGAGGAGAGTCGTTTTCATTCGGCACACGATCAGGGATGATCAGGATTCGTGGCGCTCGGAAATCAAGAATTAGACTTGGGCGTTCCCCTCGCTGCGCTCGGGTCGGTTCCACCCCTTCGGGTGCTTCCAAGGGTCATCCTCCGGGCTCGGCCGTTGGCCTCGTTGCCAGTCAGCCCCGATGGCGTTCACGCTTCGCGCCCTGCGGGCCGCCTGCGGCGGTGGTCTCCGCGCCTCTGGCGCTCCGGCTCGGCCGGGGTCGGCCGGCAATGTGCTCTTGCACACCCTCCGTCGTCCCTAACGCAGCGGCAACGGAAATCCGTTCTGTCAAATGACTTTTCTTGCGCCAGCCAAGGTTTCTGGGCGGGATAAACATCCACCAGGTTTCTTTATCAACTATTGCTCGTGGGTGCCCCCACACAAGTGTCCGGTTCTGCAACTGCTTCTACTTGGGGTGCACCCAGGAGAGGGGAGTGCTGAGGACGGCGAAGCCGGCCGAGGCCGGGGGAGAAACCTCTCCCCCGTATTTCTTCTTTGATTTAGTAAATAAAATCCATAATTGAATGCGCAGGAATCGTCGGCTTGACAATCTGCGTTCCCTGCTTTATCTTGAAATTCACCGCATTGGCGGTTTTGTTCAGCACCGCTACCACGATGCTGCCGTTTGTGTTTTTGCAGGCGGTAACTTCGATGTCGGTACCTGGATACACGCATGCGATTCTCACCGCATCCGGCCGGATGTACTTGCTGAAATGGGTCATATAATAGTAATTGGTCATGTAATTGACTGCGCCTGAGAGGGAATCAACCTCGATATCGCCGGGTACGCCGGGACTTCGATCGTGGTACGGACCGCCGTCGAGATCGGTGATAAGGTTCCAGGTGAGATACCCGCTCGACCAGTGGTTCAAATCGCCGATGATCTCGTGCGCCATGCGCTCGACCTCGGAGAATCCCGCGTGAACGCTGTTTTCCGTTCCAACCAGGAGCTTTTGCGGAAAAGCGTCATGCACGGTGTTCATGTTGTCGAAGTAATCGCCCGCGTAATGGTGATAGGCCGTGGCCCATACGTACTTCGCAGCACCGACATCGCTCAGGACCGTGGTGGCACGGTTCACGATGCTGTCTTTGTTATGATCCCAGATCATGAGCTTTGGCGCGACGTTGTTTTGCGCAAGAGTCGGGCCCAGATAATTCTTCACGAAATCGCGCTCCTGCTGCGAGGAATAAATGCAGCTCTCCCAGGTCTGGACGGCCAGGGGTTCGTTTTGAACGGTTAAGCCCCAGATCGTGATGCCGTTGTCTTTCATGGCGTTGATATACTTGACGTAATAGAGCGCCCAGGCGGCGAAGCAGTCCGATTTGAGCTGGCCGCCGTTGACCATGGTGCCGTTGCTTTTCATCCACGCCGGCGGCGACCAGGGCGAGCCGAAAAGTTTGAAATTTGAACCGGGAACCACGAGCGCCGCCTTGATGGCCGGTATCATCCATTTCTTGTCGTGCGAGATGTCGAAATTGTCAAGGTTGTAGTCGCCGGCCGCGTCGTCGTACGAGTAGCTTGCAAGGGAAAAATCGCAGCTGTTGATGGTGACGCGGCAGAGCGTGTAGCCCGCCCCGGTGTAGGGATTGAAAAATGCGTTCAGTATCTGGTTTTTCTTCGCAGCGGCCATACCGTTTAAATTGAAGACCGACGTTTCCGTGAATGCCGCCCCAAAACCAACGATGCTTTGATACGTGGTGGACGGGGTCACGGTCACGGTGGGCAGTGCCGACCCGTCGTCGTTGACAAAAGTGAGAGCGGGTTCCTGCGCGACATTGTCGGTTTGCGAACTCTGCAGGACAAGGACTTGACCGACGGGAACTGCCCGCTGCAGCGCGATGTCGTAGGTGCCCGTCAGATTGCCGATGCCCAGGTTCGCGTTGTTGTATCCGACGGCCCACGCCAGGATCGTGTCCGTGGCAGCCAGGATTTTCGCGGACGGGGCTTGCAGGTCCGCGGGCCCGATTTTCGCGGCAGTCTCCGCACGTTGCGCAATTCCGCCAAGCAGGGGCAGCCGAAGGACCGAGGTGTTGCTTCCAAGCCGTACCTGAAGCGCACAAGGCTGGGACGCGACCTGGCCCAAAGGGAGATCGAGACGGTAATCTCCTTTTGCCAGGGTCTTGTCGAGTAGCGTTCGCACGCGCCTTCCGGAAAAGGTGTACAGGCCGACAAAAACGCGTGAGGCCTTGCCAGCGACGTTGAATATAAGATGGTTGTTGGAAATAACCGGTTTTGCCAGTGCCATTTCATGCTTTTGAACGGCACCTGCCGAAACGCCGTCGCTGAAAGAGTATTTCCCGTTGCTGTCGGTCACGGTTGTGATTCCTGCCGCGGCAAGGCTCACCACCGCGCCTTGTATCCCGGTTTGGGTGGCCTGGTCCGTCACCGTTCCTGTTATTGCAATTGCGGCGTTTGAGGAAAACACCATGGCCGTCGTGCATAGAATCATGGTTATGATTTTGAATGACATTTTCGTTCCTTTTTGAGCGGTGGAAAGGAAGGTTATAATACTCGTTGATAATATAACCGCGGTAGAGGTGCGAAATGAGGGCTTTTTTCCCAAAAACTCGCCAACCCAGCCAATAGTGACGAGCTCCTATACCGATCGAATATGTCGAACATGAACGGGCAGTTGCTCAAGACAGACGCAAGGCAAGAACACTTGACTCCACACAATTGCTGCTTTGCAAGGAGAGTGTGCTCCCCCTTTCAAAGGGGAGAGCGGCCGTATGGCCGCGGGGGTTGTTATAAAAGGCATTTTGTCATTTCATTTCTTAAGGGTAAGGTAGTAGCGCTTCGCGCCATTTATTAGGTCTTTTGCCCTTTCCTTGCCGGGTTTTAGCTCAAAGCGAGCGCGCGAGCTTGGAATGAGGGTGAGGCCCTACCAGCATTTAATTATTCTCTTCTCTGCTGCCTAGGCCGGGGTTCTTCAATTTTCGCCCCTTTTCGCACGTATATCAGAGTGAGTGGCTATTCCGTTATCAGCCGGTGAAATTGAACCGTAAGGATGCTGGGAGCGACTAGTGTTGATGAACGTGCAGAAAAGCAGGTGAAGGGGAAATCACTGGAAAACCGAAAAACACCAAGCGAAGAGAAGGAGCATGCTCTGTCGCTCGCTCGTTCTATCCCGTACCTGGAAGGCAGGCCCAACCGCGAGACGGCCATCAATCACGATGACCTGCTCAACCTCGAAATCGCTCTTAACACGTGCGAATCCGTTGAAGAGCTGCTAAAGAAATTGTAGCGGCCTTCACGTGCCGGGGTTCACCAGAACGTTGCGCAGCGTTGCAAGGACCTGTTCCTTCCTCACGTCCCGCACACAAACCGACTCGCCCGGTTTTTCCGGCAGCACGAACACGAGCTTTCCGGCGCGTGCTTTCTTGTCTGTAAACATGGCGGCGTAGAGCTCCTGCGGTCGCGGCACAAAGGGAAGGCGCATGTTCGGCAGGCCGCGCGTCATGGCGGCGTACAATGCAAAGCAGGAGGACGGGACCGTTCCCGTGCGCACGCCAAGGTCGCACGCGCACTTGATGCCGAGCATCACTGCCTCGCCGTGCAGGATGCCCTTGTACCCGGCGACCCGCTCGATGGCGTGGGCAAAGGTATGGCCGAAATTGAGCAGCTCGCGCCGTCCCGACGTTTCCTTTTCGTCGCTTTCCACCACCGCCGCCTTGATTTCAACGGCCCGTCGGATCCCCTTGGTGAGAACGGACCTTTCGCCTTCCAGCAATCTCAGGTGGTGTTTTTTCACAAAGTCGAACATGCTTCTGCCGCCGATGAACGCGTACTTGAACAGCTCGGCGTAGCCAGCGACAAATTCCCTGCGCGGCAGCGTTTTCAGGAATGCCATGTCCATCCAGACCAGGGATGGCTGGAAAAACGCACCGATAAGATTCTTTCCGAGCCTGTGATTCACCCCCGTCTTTCCGCCAACGCTCGAATCAACTATGGCGAGAAGCGTGGTAGGAATCTGGACATACGACACCCCGCGCAGAAACGACGCAGCGGCAAATCCCGCGATATCGCCCACAACGCCGCCGCCGAGGGCGAGAACAACCGATTTTCTGTCTAAATGTGATTTCAATAGGAAATCAAGCACCGAACTCCATGTTTCAACAGTTTTATATCTTTCGCCGTCAGGAATTGCGAGCATCTCGAACGAAAGCTTTTTCTTCCACGACGAAATTACCCGGCAATACAAACGCGCCAAGGTGGCATTGGTGACAAACGCGAACCTGGAATCCGGAAACCGTTTTTTGAGCTGCGATGGAAAGGAATCAAAGGCCCGGTTTGTGAGGATTACCGGGTAGGACCTGAGGCCGAGTTTGACGGGAATTTTCATGGAACTTATCCTGATGCAAGCCGTGAGTCCTGGAGTTTTCGCTGCCGTCCTCTGTAAAGATACGCTGCGGAATACTGGCGCGTCCACAGTTTTTCCAAAGGCGGCGGACGGGGCTGTCGGTGTCGACCCGGGAAAATGCTTTGCGTTGCGGCGGGGCATGATTATATATTTTTCATTCTGTATTCACCCTTTTCAGACGAGGTTGCTCATGAAAAAGAAAATCCTTGCGGGCATCGCAGCAGCGGGGGTTGCTCTCTGTCTGGTCGGCTGTGACGACACGGGCTACACCATGATTCTGCGGGCGGCAATGGCCGAGGCGACCGCGCTCAAAGGCTATTGCGATCAGAACAATCTCAAGTCCGGCGAGATCACGCGCGCGGACTCGCTCGTGTCATCGGCCCTCGTGCAGCAGCAAAACAATCAGAAAGAGGATGCGTTTGCGGCCTGGGAGTTGGCGATCATTTACTATCGGTTGGCTTTGTCGAAAAACGAGCTCGCGAGAACCGAGCGCGTTGTTGAAGATGCACGGCAAAAGCTGACCGACGATGACGAGCAATTGAACATCAACAAGAAGGTTCTCGAGGAGCTGAAGGGAGAAACAAAACGATGAAACGGACAATCCTTTTCATAGCAGTGCTGCTGACAGCAATGTCTGCAACAGCCGCCGTTGACTCCGCTTCAAAACCGGGGACCGGAGCTGCGGCCGCGCCTGCTGCCGCGCCGGACACGCTCAGCGCCACGCGCGGACCTGCCGCCATGACAAACGCGCTTCTTGAGCTCAAGACGGAATTAAAGGACGCGTACCAGCAGCGATCAAGCGGCACGCTGAGCGGCATTGATCTCTATAGCTATGCTCTTGCCAGAATTGAGGTCGCTTACCAATTTATGCTGGAAAACTACCCGGGCGGAAAGGAAAACAAAGGGATTCTCGAATGGATTGGGTCCGGCGCCAAGGAGAAAAGGGCCCGAGAGATGTTCGAGGTATGCTCGCTGGCCTCTGAGGCCGCAATGATCCAGTTCCAGCAAAACGACCTGGAAAATGAGCTGTCGCAAATCGCCGCGAGCCGCGATTCGCTCCATGGCGAACTCAACGCCGTGTACGAGAAGATCGCGGGCATTGAAAAGGACAAGGCGTCGGAGCTTCGGGCGAAGCTCGACAGCGAAAACGAAAAGAACAAGAAGCTCAAGGAAGATGCCGAGCGAAGGTTCAAGTCCCTGGAGAGCCAGCTCATCAAGGTGAGAAAGGACGCGCGCGGCATTATTATTTCAATGTCCGACCTTCTTTTCGGTTTTGACAAAGCAGACTTGACAAACGAGCTCAAGACAAGCCTTGCAAAAATGGCGGGGATTCTTTCGGTGTACACCAGGTGCCGCGTCGTTGTGGAGGGCCACACCGACAATATCGGGACCGAAGCATACAACAAAGACCTTTCAACGAGAAGGGCGAAAAACGTTCGCGACTTCCTCGTTTCACAGAGCATCACCGAAAACCGGCTATCCTTCGCAGGATACGGTTTCAAGCGGCCCATAGCGACCAACAGCACCAAGGAAGGAAGGGCCAAGAACCGGCGGGTCGATCTCGTGGTGATAGATTTGAAGTAAGGAAGCTTGAAAGGCTTCACGTGCGATTTCCAGGCCGTATTTCCCCGGGAAAGCGGCCTGATCTTTTTTTACCGGGGAGAAATGTCGCTCCTCCAGAACTCTGCATTCTGATTAGTCAATTGTATCGATATCCGCCCCGAGCGCCCGAAAGTCCTTCACAAAGCCCGGGTACGTCACGGCCGCAGCTTCGGCCGAGTCAATAACGGTTTCCCCCTCCGCTGCCATGCCGGCGAGCGCCAGCGCCATCACCACGCGATGGTCTCCGCGGCCGTCGACCTGCGCGCCTTTCAGCGAGCGGTGGCGGATGACAAGGCCGTCTTTCTTCTCGGCCACATCGGCTCCCATTTTCGCAAGCTCGGCAGCCATTACGCCGATACGGTCGGTCTCCTTGATGCGCGCCTGCGCGACGTTTACAATTGCGGTTTCGCCTTGGGCCCTGCAGCCGAGCACGCTGAGCGCCGGCAAAGCGTCGGGCATGGCATTGAGGTCTATTTCCACGCCGCGGATGTCGCCCCGGCCGTCCACGGCCGCGCCCGCGGCGCTTTTCTCCACGAGACCGCCCATGCGGGAAATCACGTCGAACACGGCCTTGTCGCCTTGAGAATCGCTAAAGTCAAGGCCGGTAAGCGCAATTCTTGAACCGGTGAGCGGCGCGGCGACCGCGGCAAACGTGGCCGACGAAAAATCGCCGGGAACGGCGACGTCGACGGGGCGGTACGTTTGCCTGCCCTGCATGCGAAAATGCGCGAGATCGGCCGACGCCTCGTACCGGATGCCCATCCTGTCAAGCCAGCGCAGCGTCATTTCGACGTACGGCCGCTCGTGAAGGTTCTCAACGATGATATTCGTGTCCTCTGGCGCGTAGGGGCACGCGAACAGAAGGCCCGAAACAAACTGCGACGAAAAACCGTTTACCGTGGTGGTTCCGCCGCGGATCGGGCCGCATACCCAGAACGGCAAGTCGCTCCCCTGCTGTTCGAACCCGAACGTCGCTCCGAGCTTCCCGAGGGCTTCCAGAACCGGTCGAAACGGTCTGGTGCGCAGCGATGCGTCGCCGTCGAACCGCCGGCGTCTGCTTCCCAGCGCCGCGATTGAGGCGAACAGGTTAGTACTGGTCCCGGAATTTTCCATGCAGAAATTGTCCGCGCCACGGTTGTAATCCCCGCCGACGCCCGTCACGGCAAGCGCGGTTCCCGAAAGGCTTACGTCCGCGCCCATGCTCCGTGCGGCCGCGATCGCCGAGGCGCCGTCGCCCGTGCAAAGCGCGTTTGCTATATGCGACGTGCCCTGCGCCAGGGTCGAAACCGCCAGCGCCCGGATGGTGTGCGATTTTGAGGCCGGGACCGCGATCGTTCCCGAGAGTACGGACTTTTTCACCCGCCACTTCACGCGAATGCTCCGTTCTGTCAATTCCCGGCTTCGGCCAGCCCGGCAAGCTCGTCCATGTCGACAATGGCCGGGTTGATGTCGCGGCCGGTCCAGTATTTCATGGACGCAAGCGCCTGGTGCACGAGCATGTGCAGCCCGCCCGACCAGGCGCACCCCGCTTGTTCGGCCTCCCTGCACAGCAACGTTTTGCGGGGATTGTACACGGTGTCGAACACCGCAATGCCTTTGTGAAGCATGCGGCCGATGAGGGGCGACGCGGCCGTGTCCGGGTGCATGCCCACGGGCGTGCAGTTGATGCACAGCGTGCCTTCGCGCACGGCCTGTTGCAGCTTGTCGGATGAGAACTGCACCGCGGCGACAGGGAAGCCTGTGGCGGCGGCAACTTCCTCCGCCAGGCCACGCACTTTGCGTTCGTCGCGTCCCGCCAGTGTGAGCTTGCCCGGGATCTTCTCGGATGCAAACGCAAAGGCAAACGTGCGCGCGGTGCCGCCGTTGCCCAGGATCACGATGCGGCCGTCTGTCGGGTTATGCCCCATGCGGCCCAGCGCGGCAAGCAGCCCCTCGAAATCGGTTGTCGTTCCGTGAAGGATGTTGTCGCGGAAGTAAAGGGTATTCACCGTTTTGGAAAGCGCGGACAGCGGCGAAACCATGTCGCAGAAGGGCAGCACTTCCTGCTTGTGGGGAATGGTGACGTTCGCGCCCGCAAAGCCGCAGGCCCGCATCGCCTGCACGGCCTGGTGGAGGCAGGCCGGGGAAACCGCGAGCGGCACGTACGCGAGCGGAAGCCCGAGCGTCGCGTACACGTGGTTGTGAATGGCCGGCGACAGCGAATGCGCCACCGGATTTCCCAGCAATCCCACAAGACGGGTGTCGCCTGTAATCGTCTGGTCCTTCATAGCTGCTGTCCGGCAACGCTGGTGAGGTACGCCTTCACCTGGTTGCGGCCCGTATTTTTCGCCTGGTACAGCGCCGAATCGGCCTCTTCGGTCATGGCAATGGCGGATTTGAGTTCACTGCGGTACGCGGTGACGCCGAGCGACGCGGTGAGACGCTTGTTGGGAAGCTGCTGCTCGTTTACAAACCGGTAATCGAAGATGGCCGCGCGGATGTTTTCGGCCGTCTTGAGGGCCAGATTGAGCGGCTGGGACGGCAAAAGGATCGCGAATTCCTCCCCGCCGTAGCGCGTGACCGAGTCGTCGGGGCTGCACACGGCGTGCAGGATCCTCACGGTCTCGATGAGCGCAAGGTCGCCCTGGATGTGGCCGTTGAGATCGTTGTAAATCTTGAAATGGTCCAGATCGAGCATGATGAGCGAGAACAACGTTCCCTTCCGAGACGCCTCGGAAAACAGGCGTTTGAACTCTTCGTCGAAGAAGTGGCGGTTATATGCTTTTGTCAAATCGTCGACAAGGGCGCGGCTCGCCGTGTCCACATACTCGCGTGCGTCAACGATCTTGGGGCTGATGATCTTGCGCTTGATATTGGTGTAATAGTCGAGCGTGGCCACGTGGATGCCCACGTTGCGGCCCAGCTTCTCGCTGATGAGGAACTTGTGCTTGAGGATCTCCTTCCAGTCGCGCTGGGCCTCCTCCTCGGGAAGCCGGATCTGGATGAGCGCGAAGATGATGTCCCGGTAGTAGGTGCCCGGTTTCTTGCCGATGGTGTCAAGCGCGCTTTCGTCGTTTTGAATGTGGGTCTCAACGTCGCCGCTGGCGATCTCGATCCAGCGCAGGTCGGTGAGTTTCTTGAGGTTGTCGAGGTCCTCTATGTTGATAAGGCTTCCCGGGCTCTGCTCGGGGGCCTGTTTCTGTTCGCTGCTGTCCATGGCATGCTCCCTGCCGCCCAACGCTCCACAAATGCGGATGGTTGCTCGGCACGAATAAAAATAATTTCCCGTGCCTGTCCCATGGCCGCAAATAAAATGCTTGCTTTTTCGCCGGAAATGTTTTATAATTACTGTAATGAGTACAGTATCACTTAAATCGCTCGTACCTGAAATAGGCAAGATTCTCAGGCTTTTCCGCGAAAAGCTCGGGAAGAATCAGGGCGAGGTGGCACAGAAGGCCGGAATCTCCACGAGCATGCTCTCCCAGATCGAGCGGGGCAGCGTGGCGCCCTCGATCGATACCCTCATGGGGGTATGCGCTGCGCTCGACATGGACGCGGCGGACTTGTTCCGCAGAGTCTCGCCTGGTGCGCCGGTAAGAGTGCATCACCGCGGGAAACGGCTTTCGACGCAGAGCAGGGGCGTGCGGTTCGAACAGCTCGCCGCAAGCGGCGACGCAGGCCATCCTGCCGAAATGCTGCTTCTGGAAATCGCGCCGGGCAGAGAGGCCGGCATGTCGGGCAACGGCCACGAAGGGGTGGAGATGGGGTACGTGCTGTCGGGAAACGCGGTCCTTGTTGTCAACGGCGAGGAGTTCGCCGTGGGCGAAGGGGACAGCGTCTCCTACGATTCGCACCTGCCCCACAAACTTGTGAATAAAGGAAAGTCGGTGTTCAGGGCCGTGTGGAATGCACTTCCGCCGCATAAGGATTATTTGGAGGAGAAATAATGTCAATTCATGTTCATGTGGGGGAAGTTTCCCCCTCGCTCCGGCCTCCTCGGCCTTCGGCCTGCGGTGTCCTGCGCTACCCCCTCCTGGGTGACCCCCAAGATGGAGTAGTTGCAAGAATCAATCTGCGGCTGGGGGGCACCCAAGGAGAGTTGTTGACGGATAATAAGTAAGGTCGGGCCGTTTCGCATTCATCGCCGCGAAGCGGCATTCCATAGCGAAGGCGTTGCGGAAACGTGACACGCGCGCACTGTGTAAACGGTGCGCCTCGTGCACGGTTTCCGCTGGAAAGGGTGTGGGTGCAGATCACCTCCCGTCGAAATCGGCGGGAGGAAGCTGCACCCCAGGGGAAACCGCGAAGCGGTGTCCCCACCAGAACATATTAGCAAAAAGAAAGGAAACAAAGCCATCATGAGTAGAACAATCACCCAGAAAATTTTCGACTCGCATGTCAAGGACGAACCCTTCCCGGGCACAAAAGTATTGGCCATCGACGTGGTCATGTGCCACGAGATAACCACGCCCATCGCGATCGCGGATTTAATGGCCCGCGGTAAGGACCGCGTATTCGATCCGGCGAAGATCAAGGCCGTCATCGACCATGTGAGCCCGCCCAAGGACAGCAAAAGCGCCACGCAGGCGAAAATGCTGCGCGACTGGGCGACGCGGCACAACATCGTTGACTTCTTTGACATAGGATACAACGGCGTGTGTCACGCCCTTTTTCCCGAAAAGGGATTTGTCCGGCCCGGATACACGGTTATCATGGGTGACAGCCACACGTGCACGCACGGCGCGTTCGGAGCGTTTGCTGCCGGCGTGGGCACCACCGATCTGGAGGTGGGCATCCTCAAGGGCGTGTGCGCGTTCCGGCCGCCGCAAACGATCAGAATTGACATAACCGGAACGCTTGCAAAGGGAGTCTATGCCAAAGACGTCATTCTCGAAATCATCCGGACGCTCACGGTAAACGGCGCAACAGACCGCATCATCGAATTTTGCGGGCCGGTGGTTGATGCAATGACCATGGACGAGCGCATGACGCTCTGTAACATGGCAGTGGAGGCGGGCGCAACAAGCGGCATATGCATGCCCGACATGCAGACCGTGGAATATCTCTGGCCCTTTATCGCAGCGCAGTACAAGAACGACAAGGCCGCGGCGCTCGCCGATTTCAGGAAGTGGCATTCCGATCCGGACGCGGCCTACGAGAAACGCTTGACAATAGACGCAAGCGTCCTTGAACCTGTCGCAACCATCGGCTACAAGCCCGACCAGGTGAAGAAGGTCCGCGAGCTTGCGGATGTAAAGATTGACCAAGTGTACATAGGCTCCTGCACCAACGGCAGGATTTCCGATCTGCGCATCGCTGCGGCAATTGTCAAGGGCACACGGCTGGCAAAGGGCGTACGCGGCATCGTGAGTCCCGCCACCCCAAAAGTTTTCGCAGAGGCCATGAAGGAAGGGATCATCCAAACATTCTTGGACGCGGGTTACTGCGTGACCAACCCGACCTGCGGCGCATGCCTCGGGATGAGCAACGGCGTGCTCGCCGAAGGTGAGGTGTGCGCGTCGACCACGAACAGGAATTTCTACGGCCGCATGGGCAAGGGCGGCATGGTGCATTTAGTGAGCCCTGCCACGGCAGCCGCGAGCGGGATCACGGGCAAATTGACAGATCCCAGAAACTATCTGAAGGAAAGGAACTAATCATGAAAACATTCGGAGGCCCGGTATTATTTCTCGACAGACCGGACATCAACACCGACGAAATCATTCCGGCCAAATATCTCAACGAGGTGACGAAGGACGCGCTGGGGCCGCACCTGCTCGAAGACCTGAAGCTTGCGGGTTTTGATCCGAAATCCGGGATCAAGAACCGCCGCGTCGTGGTGTCGCGCTCGAACTTCGGGTGCGGGTCGTCGCGCGAGCACGCGCCATGGGCGCTCGAGGAAAACGCCATCACGGTTGTCGTCGCAGAGAGCTTTGCGCGCATCTTCCGGCAGAACATGTTCAACTGCGGCATGATGGCCATAGAGCTTCCCAAGGCCGACATCGACGGCCTGTTTTCCGCGTGCGACCGATCCAACACCGTATGCGATGTTGACTTTCACGAGAAGACGCTTATCTTCTCGTGGGGCAGGGACAAGAGCCGTTCCGTGGCGTTCTCGCTCAATCCTTTTGATGAGGCGCTTGTCAAGGCCGGGGGATGGGTTGAGTTTGCCGATGTAAAATATTAATAAATACCTAAAATCTGGGCGCCCCGCTGCTGCGCAGCGGCGGCCCTCCCTCCGGGCTCGGCTATTCGCCTCGTTGCCGCCTGTCCCTACCGCCTTCGGCGAGGGATCAGGCGGCAATGCGCTCCAGCGCACCCTACGGTCCTGCCTAGCGCGCGGCAGAAGAAATCCATTAGTCAACTACCTCTTCCACCGCCAATCCGCATCCACAATAAATCAGTTTCCGGATATCCTCTTCGGATTTTATTTCTTTTCAACGTTTCAACTATTCAACGCTTTTTCTTCTCAACTCCTCAACTCTTTTTCTCGGTGCTGCCGCAGAAAAAGAGTGACATAGTAACAAAGTGACAAAGTAAAGAAAGTTTCAACACAGCCGATCTACTTGGGTGCCCCCACGCAGGAGTCTGGTTCTGCAACTACTTCTTCTTGGGGGCCACCCAGGAGGGGGTAGCGCAGGACCGGCGCAGTTGACGATATGCCAAAATCTGAATGTTAGCGCCGGGCCGGAGCGAGGGGGAAACGTCCCCCATCAAAAGCATATCCTGTATAAAATTCCCCATCTTTCACCATTGTCTCATTCATCCGGCCATTATATACTATGATAGTCATGAAACGCCACTCCATCGCCTTTCTCATCCATCCCTATAAGAACGCACTCGCTCCCCGAAACACGTTCCGGGAAGCGGTGAACGATTTCGCCAGGACCGTTCTTGACATAGGCAATTCGTACCAGAACATCCGGCTCAATCTCGTGATGCCCGGGTATTTTCTCGAAGCGATCGACCCCATGCTCCTTCTGCAGTTCCGCGAGATGCACAAGAAGGGCGCGATCGAGTGGTTGACAACAGGCTACACCGAGCCGTTTTTGAGCTTTTGCCCCCAGTGGCTGTTCAATGAGAACCTGCGGCACGGCATTGCAACGTTCCAGGAATACGCGGGATGCCGCCCGGCCGGCTTCGCACCCCCGTTTTCCAACTGGGAGCCGTCGTATATCGATGTTCTCAACGGCGCGGGCATCCATTACAGCGTGCTGTCGCGCTCGCTCCTTGCGGGCCAGCACCGATCGCGCCTGGGATACTGGGTCACCGAATTCGCCGGTTCGTCGACCGTTCTGTTTCCCGTGCATGCCATCTATCCGTCCACGGTGGCCGGCTCCATGGAAACGTGGATACAGGACCAGTTCGCCGCAGACGAGAAGAATTCCGATCCTGTCAAGCTGCTGTGCATCGACTTTCTCTGCCCCCTGCTGTCGCAGGACATGGCCGCGACGCAGCGCGCGCTTCTGGAGGCGGCCGCCGTGTTCGACCGGCTGCTGCTCACCTACCAGCCCATTCGATTCACCGAGTTTCTCTCGTCGAACCCGCCGCTCGGGCTCATGTACCTGCCGCAGAGCCTGGTGCTCCGGCGGGACGATTCCGACACCGCCCCGCATTTCGTCAATTACCTGCATTCGTTCGACCAGGTGGGCATCATCCAGCGCAAGCTGATGGACGTCGCGGACGTCATCGGCTCGCGCCGCGACGCCAAGCACGTGGAGCCGCACAAGAAGACGCTGTTCTTCGTTTCCGACATAAACCGGTTCATCCCGTCGAAGTCAAGCGGCTTCACGCGGCTGCACGACCGCATGTGGTGCTACGAAAAGCTCATCGGGATAGAGGCTGAACTGCGCGAGCGCGACGGCGTGAGCGGCGGCCAGATCCGCATCGCCGATTTCCTGCGCAACGGCGGCAAAAGCATCATCATGACAAACAAGAACCTCGCGGTCTACGTGGACCACCAGAACGGCGGCAGCGTGTTCGAAATCGATTTCAAACGCAGGCGCGCCAACGTGTGCGCCGGGTACAACCCGTCGCGCCACGCCCTTCCCATGGTGATCGAGCCCGGGCTCTCGTATACCATGTTCGTGGACCGCATGGTGGACACCGCGACGCAGGCGGAGCAGTACCGGGCGAAGAGCGCGCCCGAGCTCGGCGATTTCTTCTGCGGCGCGTACGAGTACAAGATCAAGAAGGCGGGCGACAGCATCAAGACGTCCCTCCACCGCCAGGGATCCCTCGTGCAGGCAGGCAGGAACTGCCCCTTGTCAATGGAAAAGGTTCTGGGGCTCGAAAAGGACCGCCCCGCGCTGTCCTTTGTCTACCAGATCACCAACAACTCGCTCACCCCGTACTCGTTCCGCCTCGCGGTTGAACTCACCGTGTCGCTTCCCGGCATCGCGGCGGACAAGGCCTACCTCCTTAACAAGAAGGAAAGATTGCGGGGACTGGGCAGCGGTCTTCGGGAACTTGCACAGGTTACCGAATGGCTCGTGGCCGATCCCTTGTGCGGGGTGATGGTGGCCTGCGCGCTGCAGAAACCGGTGGACGTGTGGTGCTATCCGGCCGTGCCGCCGGGCGTCGATCCGGGCCAGGCAGAAGCAATCACGATCGTGCTCACCGCGCCGGTCACGCTCGAGGGCAGCGGCATGTGGTCGCTTATCGGCAGGCTGCAGTTCAGGCGCATCGCTCTTGCGGAAAGGCAGTCGGATGAGATCTGAAGCGCTCGACATCACCATCGAAGGCCGGAACCAGGCGGTGTGGCTGTTTTTATCGGGCCCGTTCCACGGCGAGCAGGTGCCGAGCATGCGCGAGAAAATCGCCGGCCTTATCGACGACGGCAACCGCCGGCTCGTGGTCGACATGGAGAACGTGCTTGACATCGACGACTCCGTTGCGCAGATGTTCCTTTCGCTGCTTAACCTCATGCGCGGCAAGGGCGGCGACATCCTGTTTATTTTCCGGAACGAAGGCGTTTCAAAGGCGTTCTCTCCCTACCGGAGCATTTTCTCCATCTATCCGGACGCACAGTCGCTGCCGGCAGGCGGGATCTTCGGCAACCTGCGCCGCAGGGGACGGATGCTTTCGAGAAAGACCGGTATCAGGCTGTCGCGCCCGGTGGCGCTCACGCTTCTCATCACCCTGTTCGGGTGGATCCTCACGCTCATGTTCATCATCCATCAGCAGAACCAGCGCATCCGTAGGCAGGAGACCGAAACGCGTGCGCTCACCGAATGGAACCGCAGCGCCACCGCGGAAATCAAGGAGCTCCGCGACCGCATCCGGCCGCTCGAGCAGCTCGGCATCCTCAAAGACAGCACTGCAAGGAAATCGCCGTGAAACCGGGCCGCTCGTCATTGTTGCTCCGCCTCGGCGTCATTCTGCACGGAAACAAGATCTGGATCTCCGAATTCGCCAGCATTGTCCTCATCGCAGGCATTCTTTTCGCGTTCTTCACCCTCACCTTCCTCATCGTGCTTGACGAAGCGATCATCCGCTCCAACGACCGCCGCATCCTGTCGCTCCACGAGAGCAAACAGGCCGACGAGAAGAACCTGGCGGATCTTGCGTCAAAGGAACGAATCATCGCCGCCATGCGGGCGGTGCTCGGCACCAGGTTCTCGGCGCAGACCTACTGGCATCTTGCAGACCTGGTGCACGAGAGCAGTTCCACCTACGGCTACGATCCGCTGCTGCTGCTCGCCGTGATCGACGTGGAAAGCAGGTTTTCGTCGCGCGCGGCAGGGCAGTACAAGAGCGGCGAGGCAAGCGGCGCGTTCGGCCTGATGCAGCTCAAGCTGGAGACCGCGCAGAAGATCGCCCAGAGCCTGGGCATTGACCGTGCACAGCAACCGCCGACCTCTTGAGGCCCGACGTCAACGTGGTCCTCGGCGCCGCATACCTCACGCAGCTCATCGCGCATTTCCGCAGTTTCAAGCTCGGCCTGCTCGCCTACAACCAGGGCCCGGGAGTCAATTCTCGAACAGCTTGCGTCGCAGCAGCGTTTGTCAAGCGACTACTACCACAGGGTGCTGCGGAAGTACTATAGATTCAGGGCGATTACGGATAGTTTGGGGATTGTAAAGGATTCTGGTAAGTAAATGATTAATTTGAAATGGGCGTTCCCCTCGCCTTCGTCAATAGATCAATAAAATACTTGGGCGCCCCGCCGCTTCGCGGCGTCGGCCCTCCTTTCAGGCTCGGCCTGCGGCCTCGTTGCCGCCCGCCACTATGGCCCTTCGGGCGTGGTCAGGCGGCAATGCGCTCCAGCGCACCTTCCAGTCCTGCCTGGCGCGCGGCAGAGGGGAATCTATTCTGTCAAATTACCTTCCTTGCGCCAACCCGTATTCGCAATGAATCAGTTACCGGATATCCTCTTCGGATTTTGTTTCTTTTCACCGTTTCAAGTATCAAACGCTTTTTCTTCTCAACTCCTCAACTACTTTTCTCGGGTGCCGCCACAAAAATGTTTGATCTTGCAGCTGCTTTGTCAAGGCGGCTACCCTGGAGGGGGTAGCGCAGGACGCTGAAAGCGGCCGGAGCGAGGGGGATACCTCCCCCTTTAAATATCTTATCGATTTATTTTATAAAATTGACAATTTCAACGATTACCTTGATGGCGGCCATGCCCAGCGCCACCGGCACAATCCCCACCAGCGGAACCAAAAGCGTCGAGCACAGCGCCATCCCAACCGCCCCGCCGAACACATCGGCTGCGTAGAGCCCGCCGAGTCCCGCGTTTTTCCTCGAAACGATCTGCGCGCCCCCCAGAACTCCCGCACCCGCGTGAAACGCGTAGAACAAAAACGGCATGGGAGACGGGATTGCCGAAAGCACAAGCAGGGTGCCGCCGCAGTAGATACCCACTGCGAGGTCGGACAGCGGCAGCTTCTTTACAAACGCTCCGGCCCAGAACCCGGCCGTGAGCGCGACGAGCAGCAGCGATACCCGCGAATAGAGCGCGCCGCAGGTCGATTGATAAATAAGAAGCAGGCACACCGAATACGCCCCGAGAACGAGCCCGCTCGTTCCCACCGAGAGGCCGGCGCGGGTCCGAGGCGAAAACCAGAGCGCGGCGCAAAAACAGGCCGCGAGCAGCGCAATGAGAATGGCAAACTGGTTCCTGAACAGCTCGGTCCAGCTTTCCAGCCCGAGCAGCAGCGCGAGCGGTCTGTCCCGGGTATTGACAACAGCGAATACCGGACTTTGGTTCGCTTCCCTGACCCGCTCGCCCGAAGCAGCGGGAATGATGGACTGCGCAAGGTACTCGGTGGCAGCCCTGACGTTCCAGTGTGTGGAAAGCGGCGCAACCGAGGCCATGAAGGTATATCCTTCACCCGGAAATACCAGAACATAGGGGAACACCGAGGAAAGCGTCGCGCGCAGCGCATCGTACAGCTTCTTCTCCGCCGGAGAGAAGTAGTTCTCGGAAAACGGCAGCGTGAACGTGACGATCCCCGCGTCGGTGAGGAACGTTCTTACGCGCGCTAAAAATGAGCGCGTGTAAAAACGGTTCGCAGCCGCGGTGCGCGGAATGCCGGTCCCCAGAAACACGACGTCGTACCGCGCGGCGGGGCGAAACGTCTCGATCGCGGCGACGGCGCCTCCCCTTTTGGCAAACGCCGGCTCGGTTTCCACTACGTCAACCGAACAATCGGGATACTTTGCCAGCTCGCGTTTCTGGCCCCGGTCGAACACCACAAGCGCACGCTTCGCGTTCGGCCGCTGCCCCATGGGGATGTGGACCGCCTGCTCAAGGAACGGCTTCTGCATGGTCGACTTGTACAGCGCGCCGTTAAGAAGGAACGTGGTGTCCCCGCCCATGTCCGCCTGGACGATTTCACCCTCCCGGCCGTACACGATTCCGTTCGAAGGAACGTTATATTTCCATTGCACCGATACGCGGTCAAGCGACACGACAAGAACCAGCGCCGCCAAGGATGCGAGACAAAACCACGGCGTTCGGCGGCTCAGAAACAATAGCGGAAGCGCGGCAACGGCGGCGATCAGGCTGTTGGGCGCGCCGGCGAGCACGCACGCGAACACGCACAGCGCGCCCGCGGCCGCGCCCGCGTTCTCCCATCCGTAAAGCTTGGCCGGTTGCGCCGGCCGCGAGAGCAGCGCGCCCAGCACCAGCCCGTTTGCAAACGCGAACGGCAGTTCGGTTGCGGCGGCCACCGCCAGCATCTGAAGCGGGCCCAGGGCCTCGCCCGGCAGAAACACCAGGCGGCTGGCCCGGACAATAGTGACACCCGCGGCCGCGCACACGACAAGCGCGAACACGGCGCCGCCCGGCGCAAAGCCTTTGCCCGCTTCCCGGCCCGGGCCACGGGACGAAATCGTGGTCGCCCGCGCCCACGGCCAGGAGCCACACGCACAGGATCAGCCCGATGGAAAGTTCATTGCCGGAAAAAACAGAGAGGAATTCGCGGAAGAACACGGTCTGCAGCGCGGCCGCAAACAGGCCGGCGCCGAAAAGAAACGGCGCCGGCTTGACGTCACTCGTGGAAATGCACGGCGCGGTAGCGCTTGACATCTGCGGTCTTCCATCCGTCTTCGGGCATGCCGCCCTTCATGGAGAGGTGTTCGAGGAAGTCCACCTTGTCCGGGAGCTGGTCCCACACCTGGGGCAGAAACGTGGACTGGTGGTAGCCGCTGGACAAAATGATGCCGTCTTTGCCCGGCTCCAGCTTGTCAAGAAGGTCCTGCGGGCTCGTATGCGGCAGGGGCTCGGGTTTGGTGAGCACCGACACCTCCACCTCGATGCCAGAGAGCTCGTCCGGGGTCACCGGGGAAAAACGGGGGTCTTCAAGCGCGGCGTTCTTGGCATTGTCGATCACGGCCTCGTACAACGGCTTTATCCCCTCGATGTACCCGATGCAGCCGCGAAGCTCGCCATGCTTGGTGAGCGTGACAAAACAGCCGCGGTATTCCTTGGTTATGGCCGGAGAATTCTGGGGCACCACCGGGGATCCGCCCTTCACCGCTGCCTCAAGGTTCTGACGCGCCAGCTTGAGCAGGAATGTCTTGACATCCTGAGAAAGATCGTCCGCGTTCTTTGTGGCGGCGGAATTCACGCTGTCCGCTTTCCCTGCGGCGGCTTTTTTCTCACCGGTCTTGTCGGACGACGCATCGCAATTTACGACGGCCATGAGTGTTGCTCCGAGAATGATGACACGTATTATTGCCGAGTGACGTTTCATAATCATTGACCTTCACGAATTTGTCTTTGCGTCCTTTGCGGTGAGGTTGTTCATGATTCCATCAACAAACTGCTACTTCTTCCCGGCGGGCTTCTTTACGTATGCAATTGAGGCGTATCCCACCACCCTGTCTTCGGAACCGAACGCCGGAGCGGTTTCGAATGAGTTGCGGGCGTCAAGGAGAACCGGCGTTAGCGACATCATCTTCGCGAGCCGTATCACCACGCGGATCGGCATCTCGCCGCATGCGTCAATCTCTCCCTGGTCGTTCCCTGCAAGGATCGTGGCAATGGTCCTCTGGTCTATCGCCTTCGCCTCATTGCTGCTGTGGTAGTGGGAAAGGTCGGACGAGGCGATCACCACGGTGGATTCGTCGATAAGCGGAAAAATGGCGTCGGCAGCCTTCTGCGGGTCGATGTCGTAAACGAGCAGGGGCACTATTTTGAACGATCCGAGCCGCACCTGCAGAAACGGCACCTGCACCTCAACGCTGTGCTCGGGAGCATGGGCGGCGGGGTCCTCATACGCAAGCCGACTCGCAAGGAGCTTTTTCACGCGATCCGTGTCGACCGCCACCCTGCCGAGCGGGGTCTCGAACCAGTCTGCGCCGGCCGTTGCAATGCCGCGCACCGGAACATGATGCGGCGGGCCGAGCAGGATAACCGTCTTGATGTTTTTGTCAAGCGTCGCATACCCGATGCCCGCCACCGGCCCGGAAAAAACATAGCCTGCGTGAGGGCAGATGAGCATCTTCGGCGCCGAGGCGAGCTGCTTCCCGTGCGACAGGTACGATTCAACGTCCCGCCTCAGTTCCGACGGATTGTCGGAATAGAACTGTCCCGCAACCGCGGGCTTTCTCACCCTGTCCTGTCCCTGACCCGAGCATGCCGCAGTCATGATCATCACTCCCGCGAGGATGGAAACGGTCACTCTCAGAACGCCGGTGACTTTCGGGCTTCGCTGATACGGCATAAGCACATCCATGGGTAAATATAATCCCGGCTTTTGCGAAAAGCGCTGCGGCTGCTAAGACCAGATCCCTCGGATCGTGGTCCCGCAATTGTCGCATTTCCCGTTTCTGATCGCGATCTTTTTGATGAGGTAGCCGTCGCGCACCACAAGGGCTTTCTTGCATGACGGGCAGTAGGTGCTGGAATCCACCTCGGCCACGTTGCCTATGTAGACGAATTGTATCCCCTCTTCAATCGCGATCTTCTTCGCCTTCACCAGCACGTCGGTGGGCGTGGGATAAAGGTTTTCCAGTTTGTAAAGCGGAAAGAACCTCAGGAAATGCAGCGGCACGTCGGCGCCCACGTTCTGTTTGTGCCAGGCGCACATTTTTCGGATCATGTCGAAATCGTCGGTGTAGGTGGGAACAACCAGGGTAGACACTTCGACCCAGATGCCGAATTTCACGGCATTCGCTATGGCGTCAAGCACCGGCTGCAATTTCGCCGAATTCAGCTTGAGATACGTCTCGTTTTTAAAGCCCTTCAGATCGATGGTCGCCGCGTCCAAGTACCCGGAAAGCTCCTTGAGCGGCGCCTCGTTGATGTAGCCCGCGGTCACCAGGATGTTCTTGAGGCCGGCTTTTCTCGCCAGCTTGCACGTGTCAAGCACATACTCGAACCATGTTATGGGCTCCGAATAGGTATAGGCAATGGAGGAGCAGCCTTCCCGTTTTGCCTCTTCGACAACCTTTTCCGGCGGCAGGAACATGGTCTCGGTGTCTTTGGGGAATTGTTGACTGATGGTATAATTCTGGCAGTTGAGGCAGCGCAGGTTGCAGCCCGCAATGGCAAGCGAATATGCCTTGGTGCCGGGAAGCACATGGAACACCGGTTTCTTTTCCACCGGGTCAACGTGGGTGGTGCAGGGGTTGGCATAAGCGTTGTTGACGAGCGTGCCTTTCACGTTCTCGCGCGTGCGGCAGATGCCTGTCTTGCCGTCCTGAAGGACGCACTGGTGCGGGCACAGCTCGCACGCCACCGCGTTCTCGCCCATGGCCTGCCAGTACAGGGCGGTTTTTCTCGCGCTCGCGGGCTTGGCAAAGCACCCCGGCGCCGCGCACATTCCCGCCACCGCGGCGGAGGATTTGAGAAGGTCTCGTCTGGTAATCATGATGGTTTAATTAATTCCTGTATTACAAAGATAATTCCATGATCCTTCCACGGAGTTATTCGTTTTCGAGGGGAGGAAATTACCAATAAAGATAAAAAACTGGGCGTTCCCCCGCTACGCGGGGTCGGTTCTCCTTCCGGTCTCGGCCTTCGGCCTCGGGCTGCCTGCCACGAGGGCACTTCGTGCCGTGGTCAGGCAGCACCGCGCTCCGGCGCGGCCTCCAGTCGCTCCTAACGCGCGGCAAGAGGAATATGTTTTGTCAAGTATTCTTCTTGCGCCAGAACTTATAGAAGCAACAAAGAACCAAAGAAAACAGCCGTAATTTCCTCATGCCACTATCGCCCGTGGGTGCCCCCCAGCCGAAGTTGACTCTTGCCACTGCATCCACTAGGGGTGCACCCCTGAGAGGGGAGTGCCAAGGACGGCAGGGCCGGCCGAGGCCGGGGGAGAGACTTCTCCCCCGATCATTTCTTGATTTTCTCTAGTATTTGTCGCCCCATTAAATACCTCCCCCATTTCCTTCATTGAATTATTTTGAAAATCTTCCATTCCACCCCCACAGAAAGGCTTTCTCATCATGGCAGGCAACAACATCGTCCTCTTCGGCCCTCCGGGCGCGGGCAAGGGCACGCAGGCGAAAAAACTGGTTGAGCTGCTGTCGCTTCCGCATGTGTCAACCGGCGACATGTTCCGCGTCAACATCAAGGGCAACACCGAACTCGGAAAGACCGCAATGCTCTTTTCAAACAAGGGCAAGCTCGTGCCCGACGAAGTGACCATCGCAATGGTGAAAGGACCGGCTCGGCAAAGCCGACATGAAGGCCGGCTTTCTGCTCGACGGTTTTCCGCGCAGCGTGCCGCAGGCGCAGGCGCTCGACAAAATCCTTTCGGAGCTCGGGATGAAGCTCGACCATATCATCAACATCGCGATCAGGGACGAGGAAATCCGCACCCGCCTGCTCAAGCGCGCCTCCATCGAAGGCCGCGCCGACGACGCGGACCCGAAGGTTATCCAGAACCGCATCGATACGTATAAGAGCCAGAGCGAGCCGTGCATCAACTATTACCGGCCCCAGGGGATCGTGCGGGACATAGACGGCATCGGCTCCATCGACGACGTTTTCGCCAGGATACGAAAGGTCTTTGCATGATGTCGCGGCTTCCCGTGCGCGCGGCCTGCGCGGCGCTGCTTGTCCCTGCGGCCCTGTTTCTCCGGTGCGGCCAGTCCGACAAACAGGCCGCGGCCTCCGCGGAACTCGCGTTTGTGAAGCAGGCGGTCGGCCGCCAGCTCACGTCGAGGATGGACCTGCTTTCGGGCCAGATCGCCGCTTTCGCCGGCGTCGTCGCGGCAGACAGGGAGTTTTCCATGAAGCTCTTTGTCGACAAGGACCGCTCCGCACCCGAGGTGACCGAGCTTGCCCAGAAATACCTCGGGCCCATGGCGCTTTCGGTGCTTTCCATAACGGACTCACAGTACGTCATTCTTTCCTGCGGCCATTTTCCCGCGAACACCGGCACCGTCTTTTCGGCCGCAAGGAACCTCGCCGCGGCTCCCGCCTTTGTCATGGACAACGTGAAAGGCGAGAACGTGCTCACGCTGCAGGCAAAGGCGCGTTTCACCATCCTCGACACTGCCGTGTTTTTCGCCTGCGGCGGGATCGCCGTCGGCAGGGACTTCTGCGCCGGGCTTGCCTGCTGGCCCGGATATTCTGTTCTTGTCAAGAAAGGGTCAACGGTCATCGGCATGGACAACGTGGAATCGATCTCCGAGGTGAAAGGCGATACGATCCTCCTCAACAACAGGTCCTATCCGGCCGCGTCCATCCCCCTCCCCTACGCGGGCGAAGGCGACGTTCCCGCGCTCCTCGTGGTTTCCAATAAGCCCCTCCGGTGATGGACGAAGAATTCATCGACATCGTGGACCCATCGGGCAGACCGCTCGGTGTCGCAAAACCCCGAAGCGACGTCCACCGTCTCGGCCTGTGGCACGAAACGGTCCATGTCTGGATTGTCAACAGCAGGGGACTGCTTCTTTTTCAGAAACGGTCGCTTTCCAGAGAATCGTTTCCGGGGCTGTGGGACGTGTCCGCCGCAGGACACATCACGGCCGGCGAATCCGCGGTTGCTGCGGCGCAGAGGGAGCTTTGGCAGGAACTCGGAGTGCACGCCGCGGGAAGCGACATGAGCCGCCTTTTCACCCTGCAAACGTCATCGATCCAGCGCTCGGGGACATTTATCGACAATGAATTCAACAACGTCTATCTTCTAAGGAAGAATCTGCTTGTCGGCGAGCTGCACTTGCAGGCATCCGAGGTTTCGGAGGCGATGTTTCTTCACTTTAGAGAACTTGAAACGCTTGCCACGCCGGGTGATCCCGCATTTGCCCCCCACCCCGACGAATATGCCAGGCTGTTTGAGCACCTCAGACGCAAATAGAAAAGCCGGAAGAGGCCATGACCCCGTCCGGCTTTTCCACTAACCTGTCCCCAGTAGAGAGACAACGGCCTATTTCAACCGCACAACAGCCTGTGCGGGCATGCCGTCACTTTTGTAAAGAACAACGCCGCTTGCAAGGCCCGGCATCAGCGCGTTCCGCCCGAGCAGCCGTCCGTCAACCGAAAGACACGCTCGGCGAAGCGCGGCGCCCTGGACGGGCGCCCTGACCAAGCGGAGGACCGACAAGGGCGTGGAAAACAGCACCATGTTGATGACCGCGCCCCCGCTGCTCGAAGGCAGGACCTGCTCCGTGTCTTTCGAGAAATATCTGTCTTTGTCAACGTGAACCTCCAGGGAGACGGCGCCGGCATAATACGGCCGCCGTGCGGTCACGCTGTAATACCCTCCCAGCTGGGATGTCGTGTCCTTTCCGGAAAAGAGCAGCAGGGTGCCGTTGCTTATCCGGACCAAAACGATGGCGCCGCGGATTCCCGCACCCGTGGAATCGGACACCGTCCCGCTCACCACGTAGGTGACGCTGTCGCCCGCCTCAAACTTTTCGAGGAGGAGCGTGTCAAGCTCTATGTTTTGACTCCCGGAAGGCAGCAGGCGATCGAGTGTCCGGTACCCGTCCTTTTCAATTGCGAGCAAAGGATAATAGCGGTTCGCCGTAAAAAGCCGCATGAAAAAACGGCCCGACGAATCGGTCCACACGGTGTCGCTTACGGCCGCGCCGCCGATTCCCGCATACCCCTGAGCGATGACGGCCGCGCCGGCAAGCGGGTGATGCGTGATTGAATCGGCAACAGTACCGCTGATGGTTGTGGTGTCGCTGGGCGCGGAACCTAGAGGATGCAACGCGAAATCCGCGCGGACGGTGTCCGGAACCCTGTTTGACGGATAGGAAATTTCTACCGTGTTCTGGGCTGCCTGAAATCCCTGGGCGCTTGCGGTAATGGCGGCCATTGAGGCGGCGGTGACTGCGACAATAGCATACCTTCCCAGCGCATCCGTGCGTGCGGAATCCACGGTAGCAGGCCCTGCGGTGCCGGCCAGAGCAACGGTCACCAGGGCGCTGCGGATCACCGATGCATCCCCTGCGCTCGTCACCACCCCGGCAATAACGAGCGTGTCACCGCACGCCGCCCGGACAATGAAGACCGAAAGTATGAAGCATGCAATGCTGCGGGGGAACATTCTCATGCCTGCCGGCTCCACAAAATCAATCGCCCGATGTTTTTTTCGGAACCAAAAAAAACAGGGGCGTTTCCCCTGTTTTTTTCATCATCGCCTCTATCGAATGGGTTTGCATCAATCCCGATCTTCTTTCCCAAACTATTTTCGAGCCGCCCGTCGCGCCTTGAGTTCGGTCATTCTCTCGCTGATCTGCTGGCACGTTTCCTTGCTGGCATCGTCAACCTGCGCCTTTGCCTCGTCGGTCAGTATCATTGTGGAAATCGTCGACCTGATGAACTGGTCGGACCTTTCGCGCTCGGTCGTGAGGTAATCGCCCGTTTGCTGCGGGGACATCATTCTGATATTATCAATTGTCGCGGAGGCGCTTTGTATTCGCGTCCGGAGGTCCTGCGGAAGGGACCTGTAGAGCTCGTCGTAGTTCGCCTGAACAATGCTCCTGGTCTGATCGAAGGCAGCGCCCGACGATGCACTCTGAGCGTTGACAAGAGCGAACATGCCTGCAGCAACGGTTGCAAGGACGCAGAGAATTGTCTTCTTCATAGGAAACCGCCTTTACCAAAATATAATATTATTCTCCGTCACTGGAAAAATGATTCAAAGCACACGCCAAACCGGCTTATGCTCATATAAATCATTGCATTATCAATCCCCCGCGTTCTCATCCCGGTGGAACTCTGGGGTCTTGCAGCCCCAGAAAATCCCAAAAATTCAATCCTGGCATGCGGTATCTTTTCTATTATCATGCGATTGGACGAAAAGGCCCGGTTCCTGAGGTGTCCCCTCCCCAATTCCTCTATCATTACAGAGAAACTTTTCCCTGCATGAGCGGGAAGCCATTACCTGATCCAGAGACCGCGACCAAGCCGGCTCTCGCACAAACCTGATATTTCTGCACGCCGCTCAACCACAAATATCCCTTGCAGTCCAATGCAATTTCGTATTTTCCTATATCATACATTCTTTATTTCGAGTGCGCAATTCCTTTCGCTGAGTATAACTTCATGCAATAAGGAGAATCCTCATGGCAAAGAAAACGGAAACCGACCAGGAATTCAAGAACAAGGCCGCTGCCGTGGAGCATGCGGTGGGCCAGATCGAAAAGCAGCACGGCAAGGGCGCCATCATGCGGCTCGGCTCCGCGTCGCTTGAGACCGACATCCCGGTCATTCCCACCGGCTCCATTTCGCTGGACATGGCGCTCGGCGTGGGCGGGCTGCCCAAGGGAAGGATCGTGGAGATTTACGGACCGGAATCCTCGGGAAAAACCACGCTCGCGCTCCACGCCATCGCCAACGCGCAGAAGGCCGGCGGTATCGCGGTGCTCATCGACGCGGAATACGCGTTTGACGCGCTCTACGCGAAGAACCTGGGCGTGGACATAGATAATCTGCTCGTGTCGCAGCCGGACACGGGCGAACAGGCGCTCGAAATAGCAGACACGCTCGTGCGCAGCGGCGCGGTCGACGTCATCGTGATCGACAGCGTGGCCGCGCTCGTTCCGGCGGCCGAAATCGAAGGCGACATGGGTGACTCGCACATGGGGCTCCAGGCGCGGCTCATGTCGCAGGCGCTCCGCAAGCTCACCGGCATCCTGTCGAAATCGAAAACGTGCCTTATCTTCATCAACCAGCTGCGTATGAAGATCGGCGTGATGTTCGGCAACCCGGAAACCACCACGGGCGGCAACGCGCTCAAGTTCTATTCATCGGTGCGTCTTGACATCCGCCGCATCGCCGCGATCAAGGACGGCGACAACGTGATCGGCAACAGGACAAGGGTGAAGGTCGTGAAGAACAAGGTCGCCCCGCCCTTTCGGGACGCGGAATTCGACATCCTTTACGGAAAGGGAATTTCCTTCGCTGGCGACGTCATCGACCTTGCCGTGGCGAACAACATAGTGGAAAAGAGCGGCACGTGGATCTCGTTCGAAGGCGAGCGCCTGGGTCAGGGCCGCGAGAAGTCGATAGAGTTTATAATACAAAATAAAGACATTATGGCGAAAATAGAAAAACTGCTGAGAGAAAAGCTGAAAACGCTGGGAAAAAAGCCGGTAGAAGCGGCGGTGGAGAAAGAAGAGAAGGAAGAAGAGAAATAGAATAGAGTTTCATGGGGGGAAGTCTCCCCCTCGCTCCAGCCTGGCGCGTTTTAAAAATTCGGCATACTATCAACCACGCGCCAGTCTTTCGCTACCCCCTCCTGGGTGTCCGCCTTGATAAAGCAGCTGCGAGACCATGCATTGTTGTGGCGGCACCCACGAGCGACAGTTGAATGCGAAACAGGAAGACGAAGCGAGTTGACGGTTGGTGGTTAGCTGTTCATAGATGAAACAAAAAGCCGTGACGGACGGCCTGAAGCTCCGGGTTGGCGCGAAAAATGATCTTGACAGAACAGATTCCCCTCTGCCACTGCGTTAGGTGGACCGGAGGGTGAGCCAGAGCGAATTGCCGGCCGACCCGGCCGCTAGGCATAGGGCGGTCCGGCAACGAGGCGAACAGCCGAGCCCGGAGGGAGACCGACCCCGCAAAGCGGGGGAACGCCCAATTTTTTATTATTTATTGAATCAAAAAAAGGAAACAGAATCTAACCATGCCCAAATCCGGAAACCAGATCCGCCAGGAATTCATCGACTTCTTCAAATTCAAAGGGCCATCTCTTTGTTCCCAGCGCACCTGTTGTCCCGCAGAACGACCCCACGCTCCTCTTTACAAACGCGGGAATGAACCAGTTCAAGTCGATTTTTCTCGGCGAAAACAGGGAAGGCTACCGCCGCGTCGCAAATTCACAGAAATGCATGCGCGTGTCCGGAAAGCACAACGACCTCGAGGAAGTGGGACGCGACCATTACCACCACACGTTCTTCGAGATGCTCGGCAACTGGTCGTTCGGCGATTATTACAAGAAAGAAGCCATTTCGTGGGCGTGGGAGCTTCTCACCACTGTGTGGAAACTTCCCAAGGACAGGCTCTTTGTGACCGTGTTTGAAACCGACGAAGAGGCCGAAAAGCTGTGGAAGAGCGAAACCGACATCGAGCCGTGGCGGATCATGCGGTTCGGCGCAAAATCGAATTTCTGGGAAATGGGCGACACCGGTCCGTGCGGCCCCTGCTCGGAAATCCATTACGATATCGGCGAGTCGCGCAGACCATGAAACAGGTGTATAACGATCCTGTCAAGGGCGTCAACGGCGCCAACGACAGGTTCCGCGAGATCTGGAACCTCGTGTTCATCCAGTACAACCGCGAAAAGGACGGAAAACTCCTGGAGCTCCCGAGCAAGAACGTCGACACGGGAATGGGGCTTGAGCGGGTTGTTTCCGTCCTTCAGGAAACAACGTCCAACTACGGCACCGATCTCTTCATGCCGATCATCAGGAAACTCTCGGAAATAAGCGGAAAGCCCTATGCGGCCGACGTTTCAGGCACGCCGTTTCGGGTCATCGCCGACCATGTGCGCGCGCTGGTCTTTGCGATAACCGACGGTGCAGTGCCGTCGAACGAGGGCCGCGGCTACGTGCTGCGCCGCCTGTTGCGCCGCGCCGCGCGCTTCGGCAGGGAGCTCGGGTTCCACGAGCCCTTCCTGCACACCCTTGCGCCGGTGGTCGTTGCCATGATGGGAGAGGCATTCCCTGAAATCAAGCAACGCATCGGCTACGTGTGCGACGTGATCCGCTCCGAGGAGGAGCGGTTCGGCGCGACCCTCGAACAGGGCATTGAGAAATTCGGGCAGATTGCGGCCGGCCTGGAAAAATCGAAATCGAAAACGATTTCCGGCAACGACGTTTTCATGCTGTACGACACCTACGGGTTTCCCATGGACCTCACGCGGCTCATGGCGGAGGAAAAGGGATACGCCATAGACGAAAAAGGCTTTGAAAAGGAAATGGGGAAACAGCGCGAACGCGCGCGCGATGCGGCCAAAAAAGGCGACGAAAGCGGGCTCACGTCGGACGGCTGGATAACGCTCCGTGCAGGTGCAGGGCACCGAGTTTGTGGGCTATGCACAGGAACAGCGCGGCGTGCAACGTCTGCCGGTACAAGATAACCGCATCCGAAGGGCCGCTGGCCCGTGAATGCCTGCTGATACTTGACAAAACGCCTTTTTACGCTGAATCGGGCGGCCAGGTGGGCGACAGCGGCACCCTCACCACCGTCTGGCGGCACGGTGCTTCCGGTGGTCGACACCATCAAATGGAACGATATGACCGTGCATATTGTAAAGTCCGGTACGCCCTTTGACACGGAAGAATTTAAGAAGCCGCTCCATGCGGAAATCAGGCCGGACAGCCGCGGCCGCACCCGGCGCAACCACAGCGCCACGCACCTTCTGCAGGCCGCGCTTAGAAAAGTGCTCGGGGCGCATGTGCAGCAGTCCGGCTCGCGGGTCTCCCCGGATTCGCTCCGGTTCGACTTCACGCACCACAAGGCGCTTACCGAAGAGGAATTGCTGCGCGTTGAGGACCTGGTGAACGAATGGGTGCTGGACGATTTTCCCGTGACCACCGCGCTCCAAGCCACGGCCGAGGCGAAGAAGGAAGGCGCCATGGCGCTGTTCGGCGAAAAATACGGCGAGACCGTCCGCGTGGTGAGCATGGGAGAGGTGAGCAAGGAGCTGTGCGGCGGCACGCACGTGACCTCCACGGGCACCATCGGCCTGTTCAAGATTATTGTGGAAACGAGCATTGCGGCTGGCGTGCGCAGGATAGAGGCGGTCACGGGCATGAATTCGCTTGCCCGGCTCCGCAAAAAGGAGTCTCTCATTGGCAAGCTGCGAAGCAGCCTCAAGGTCAACGAAGAAGACCTTGTCGATCGCGTGCAGGCGATGCTCAGCCGCGTCAAGGAGATTGAACAGAAGCTCGCCTCGCTTTCGCAGGACACAGTAAAGGCCCAGGCCGACGAGATCCTCGGCGCGGCCGCCACGCAAAAAGGCAGATGCACGTGGGCCGTGAAGAACCTCGGACAAACCGACAAGGAGACGTTCGCCTCACTCTGCGACGCGGTGTCCGACGCCGTAAAGAGCAGGAACCTTGCGACAACGGCCGTGGTGCTCGGCGCCGCAGTTGACGGACGCGTGCTTTTCTTCGCCACCGCAGGCGGCCAGGCGGTCAAGGACTGCGGGGTGCACTGCGGCGAGCTCGTTAAGGCTGCGGCGCAGAAGGCCGGCGGCTCGGGCGGCGGCAGCCCCACGCGCGCCCAGGCGGGAGGAAAAATGCCGGAAAAGCTTGACGAGGCGCTTGCGGCGGTCGCCGCGATACTTGAGCAGAAAACGGGGAAACCTGTATGAAATCAAACTCCGTATTGCAATCCATCCTGAAGAAAACCGGCGCAAAGGTCCCGTCCTACTGGGTCCTTCTCGATCCCGACGATTTTTCTCCCAAGGAAGGCGCCGCAATCGCGAAACAGGCCGAGGCCGCGGGCGCCCACGCCCTGCTCATCGGCGGCAGCCTCATCCGCACCGACCGGTTCGCGCCGCTTGTCGCATCGGTCAAGAAGTCGGTCCGCATTCCGGTTATCCTGTTCCCCGGCGACGCCACCCAGCTTTCCGGCGACGCCGACGCGCTCCTGTACCTCTCCCTCATCTCGGGCAGAAACCCGGTCAACCTCATCAGCGAGCACGTAAAGGCCGCGCCTCTTATCAAGCAACTCGGCATCGAGCCGATTTCAACGGCCTACATGCTCGTGGAGTCCGGGACCGTGACCTCGGTCGAATTCATGAGCAACACCAGGCCGCTGCCGCGCAGCAAGCCGAACATCGCGGCAGCCCACGCGCTGGCCGCCCAGTACATGGGCATGAAGCTCGTCTACCTCGAAGCGGGCAGCGGCGCACTTAGCACCGTTCCCAACGAGATGATCTCGCTGGTGCGCTCGGCGGTTGACATCCCGGTAATCGTGGGCGGCGGCATACGGGACGCGACAACCGCAATGGAAAAGATCCGCGCGGGCGCGGACATCATCGTGACGGGAAATTTGCTGCAATCCAAAGGCGGTATCGGCGCGATGAAAGAGATTGCGGCGGCGATTCGGAAGGCGGGAAAGAAGAAGTAAAGAAAGTATTGGGCGTCTCTCTTCTAATGCAAAGACAATAGCGTTGGGCGTTCCCCCGCTTCGGGGGTCGGTTCCACGGCCCTTCGGGTGCTTCGTGGCGTCGTCTCCCTCCGGGCTCGGCTGTTCGCCTCGTTGCCGCCTGTCCCAACCGTCCTTCGGCCGGGTCAGGCGGCAATGCGCTCCAGCGCACCCTCCGGTCCACCTAACGCGCGGCAGAAGAAATATCATTAGTCAATCTTATCTTTTCGCCACCTGGAATTCCAAGGCAATCCGTTAGGAACTTTCTCCTCTTCAATCCGCAATTCTTCTCGGTGCCCGGTATGCACCATTTACAACTTACGGAAGATATGGTCTTGCACAAGCGGAATAGTGAGAGCCACGTGATACCCGAATAGTGGTATTTGCGCCAGGGGCGACTGGAGGTCCCGCTAGAGCGGGATGCTGCCCGGGCCCGGCCCTCTGGGCCATAGGGCCGTGGCAGCCCGAGGCCGAAGGCCGACGACCCTTGGAAGCACCCGAAGGGGTGGACCGGAAGGAGAACCGCCGCCGTCTTCGGCGGGGCGCCCAGATCTTCTCTTGAGTTTTGAGACAGGCTGGCCTTTCCCCCCCTTGACACTCTTCTCTTAATCCAGAAATCTTCTAGTGCTGTATCAACCCTGCTTTCGTCTTCACAACAGGTTTCTTTCCCGCTTCCGCAATCTTCTTACCGTTGACATAGTAGACAGCTTGCGCCTTCAGACGAGCGGCGCTGGCCTTGGGAAAAGAAGGCTTGCCCGCAACAGCGGTGGTATTCAGGCAGGAATCCGGCGGCAAGCAGAAGTTCGGGGGTATGGAGTCCAGGGAAATAAACCATTTGGCGATCAGCTTTGCGGAAAGGGAAGAATTACATGCGGTCTGATCGCCTGCTTCGAAGCATACTATTCTCTGGTATCTTGAATGGGCGGAATCGTACAGAATCCCTTCGTACGACATTATTCCCGCATCCGCGCACATGCCCGCGTACGTCACCAAACCCTGGACCGCGGACGCAAGCAACGCTGTTTTGGCGCTCATTGTGTCCGCGGCAATTTTCTTTCCGGTTGGCGTGCTGAGAGAAAACATCTTGTCCAAATACGCCTGACTCGGATACGGAAGCCGGACTTCCATGCTGTCACCCTGGTTAAACGAGTAGCTTCGTATATTTCCCGCCGAATCGATGAGCCAGCCGTAATGAACATACCCCCAAGCATAATTGGCGTATTCCTTGTTGAAAACAACCGGCGACTTTGGGGCGGCAAACAAGGAAAGGCAAAGCAGAATCATCATAATCGAGATTCCAACGGACTTGGATCGCATGAGCGGCCTCTTTGGATTCGGAAAAGGGGAAAGGAACAATTCGGGCATCATCAAGTCTCTTCTGAATAGTCGCACAGAATCATGCGTTGGTTCATTTGTGCCTCCAGAATAAGCAAGAAAGGTTCAAGGCGTTCCCTTTAAGTAGGCACTGGCAAGGTCGCTGGTTGGCGTAGAGGTGCCTTTCCTTCAAATCATGAGCTATGATTTCAACGGTAGATTGCTTCGCTGCGCTCGCAATGACACTTGACTTTGCCTGATCTTCATTGAAGAACCCCGCCCCAAGTGGCGGGGATTCTCCCATAGCTAAGGAAATAGAATAACAAATATTCGCCCGCTAACCCCGCGCCAAGTCGCGGGGAATGCGCGGGCTGTGCTATTCAACTGCTGCTCGTGGGTGCCGCCACAACAGTGCGTGGTCTCGCAGCTGCATTGTCAAGGCGGCCACCCAGGAGGGGGTAGCGCAGGACCGGTGCGGAATGAGATGAACTTTGAAAATATGAGCGCCGGGCCGGAGCGAGGGGGATGCTTCCCCTTATTGTTCTCTTTTCTGACACCCATTCGCCTTCATGATGATGCCTCCACGCCTCCCTCTCCTTTACTATATTTGATACCTATGGAAAAGAAGTCTCCGCCCGTTCCGTCAAGTTCGCCCGCCATCGCCGTCATCGACATCGGCAGCACATCGATCCGCATGACCATAGCCCAGCCCCACGCCGGCGGCAGGGTGATTCCGCTCGAATTTCTCCAGCAGGCGGTGAGCCTCGGCAAGGACACCTTCACAAAAGGCAACATCGAGAAAGGCACCATCGAGGACTGTGTGCGTGCACTCAAGAACTTTAAACGGGTACTCGAGGAATACGGCGTTTCCCAGGAGGAGCGGGTCCGCGCCGTGGCGACCACGGCCGTGCGCGAGGCGGCAAACCGGGACGCTTTTCTCGACCGCGTGTACATCGCCGCCGGCATCCGGGTGGAGGTGCTCGACGACATGGACGTCACGCGGCTCACCTACCTCTCCGCGCGATCTCTTCTGTCAAGCGACGCGTCCCTGTCGCGCGGCCGGGTGGCGGTGTGCGAGATGGCAGGCGGCGGCACCGAGATACTGCTTTTGGAGAAGGGTGACATCCTGGCCACCCATTCGTTCAAACTCGGCGCGCTGAGGCTCCGGGAAATGCTGGAGAAATTCAACGCGCCGCTCGCGCGCCAGCGAACGCTCATGGAGAGCGAGATACGGCGCACCATCGACCAGATCCTCCACTCCATTCCGCGGTCGTCGGTCAGGAACATGACCGCGCTCGGCAGCGACGTGCGGTTTGCCGCGCACCGGCTCATTCCCGGCTACAATCCGCTGGTGCCAGCCCGGCTTCCGCTGCGCACCCTTGAGAAATTCACGGAAGAAATCATGTCCCTGTCCGTCAACGACTGCGTGCGAACCTACAAAATCTCGTTCCCCGAAGCCGAGACGCTCGCGCCCAGTCTCCTGTTTTACGGCATGCTCGCCAGGGCATTTTCGCTCACCGGCGTCATCGCGTCGGACATTTCCATGCGGCACGGCATTCTCACCGAAATGGCGAGGAGCGGGCCGCCCGCCGACGATGTCGCCCGGCAGGTGATCCGGTCGGCATGGGAAATCGCGCAAAAATACAAATGCGACGAAGCCCACGCGCGCCACGTGACCGCCCTTGCGGGAACGCTGTTTTCGTGCCTTGCCGAGGAGCATCGGCTCGGGCCGTCGCACCGGCTTTTGCTTTCCGTTGCCGGCATCCTCCACGACATCGGCATCTTCGTAAACCCGCGGAGCCATCACAAGCATTCGATGTACCTTATCCAGAACAGCGAGCTGTTCGGCCTTTCCCGGCGCGACACCTTCCTCGTGGCGCTCATCGCGCGGTACCACCGCCGCGCAACGCCGAAAGCCGTCCACCAGGAATACGCGGCCCTTGACAGGGGGGACAGGCTCGTCGTTGCGAAGCTCGCCGCCATCCTCCGGGTGGCCGACGCCCTGGACCGCTCGCACAGCCGCCGCATTGCCGGCATCGGATGCTCGCGGGAAAAGGACCGGTTCGTCATTTCGGTCCCGAATGTCGACGATCTCACGCTCGAACAGGTCGCCCTCCAGAACAAGGGCGACATGTTCGAGGAGGTGTACGGCATGACGCCGGTCCTCACCAAGAAGGGAACCGGGGAATTCTAATATGTCAGCCCTATCGAAAACCGGCTTCATCAACCGGGAACTCTCGTGGCTCGAATTCAACGACCGCGTACTCCAGTGCGCCCAGAACGAATCGCTGCCGATTCTTGAGCGTCTCAAGTTTCTCGCCATTACCGGTTCCAACCTCGACGAATTTTTCATGGTCCGCGTGGGCGGCCTCCAGATGCTCTCGAAGAAAAACAGCCAGAAGAAGGACGCGGCCGGAATGCGGCCCGCGGAGCAGCTTGAGGCGGTGGCCCGGAGGACCGCGGTCATGGTGGCCAGGCAGTACGCCGTCTATGCGGAACTGGAAAAGCTGCTTGCCGCCTCCGGCATCCGGCGGCTCCTTCCGCATGAACTGTCCGGCGACCAGAGCAGGCACGCCGAATTTGTGTTCGACAGCGAGCTTCTGCCCGTGGTGTCCCCCATGGCCATTTCCAACCTTGAGGAAACGCCCCTGCTTGTCAACCGCATGCTGTATGTGGCCGTGCGGATGAGCGTTCCTTCGCAATCCGGAAAACGGCCGGGCCGCAGGCTCGCCATCATCCCCCTTGGAAAAACGCCGGGCCGCTTCATCACGCTCCCGTCGGAGGGCGGGTATCATTTCGTGCTCACCGAGGACATTATCGCGCTTTTCGCAAGCAGGTTCTTTCCAAAGGAGAACATTGACGAAACTGCGTGCTTCCGCGTCACCAGGAACGCCGACGTTTCCCTCAGGGAGGACGGCGCCGAGGACCTTGTTGCGGAGATGGAAGCCGTGATTGACGCGCGCAAACGAAGCGACTGCGTGCGCCTCGAAGTGGCCGGCGCCATGTCGGAGACCATGGCCTCCGACCTCGCCGCGTTTCTCGGCGCGCCCGCAAACGCAGTGTACCGGGCCGGCGGCCCGCTCGACCTGTCGGCGTTCTTCCGGCTCACCGAGCTTTCCGGATACGACAAGCTGCGGTACAAGCCGTGGCCTGCCAGAACGCCGCCCTTTCTCAAGAGCGCGCCTTCGATGTTCGAGATCGTTGCGAAACGCGACGTGCTCCTTTTTCATCCGTACGAAAGCTTTGACCCGGTCCTGCGGTTAATCCGGGAGGCGGCGAAGGACCCGCAGGTGGTCGCGATCAAGCAGACCCTGTACCGGACCAGCAGGAAAAGCGCCGTGGTGGCAGCGCTTGCCGAAGCGGCCGCGGCGGGCAAATACGTCACCGCGATCGTGGAGCTCAAGGCGCGCTTCGACGAGGAACGCAACATAGAATGGGCCGCCGACCTCGAGGACGCGGGCGTGCAGGTGATCTACGGCGTGAAGGGCCTCAAGACGCACGCCAAGGTGTTCATCGCGGTCCGGCGCGAGGCCGGGGGGCTGCGGCGCTACATGCATTTCGGCACCGGCAACTACAACGAGATCACCGCGGGCCTGTACTCCGACGTTTCTTATATGACAAGCGACGAGGACCTCGGCGCGGACGCATCGGCATTCTTCAATTCCATTACGGGAAATTCGCAGCCGCAGGACTACCGGAAGATCGTCGCTGCACCGCTGGGCCTGAGGGAACGCGCGCTGTCGCTTATCGAAGCGGAGACGGAACGGAGCCGCGAGGGACAGAAGGCCTCCATTCATGCGAAGATGAACTCGCTCACCCACCCGGCAATCATCGAGGCGCTCTACGCCGCCTCGCGGGCCGGCGTGAAGATACGGCTCAACGTGCGCGGCATCTGCTGCCTGCGCCCCGGCGTGCCTGGCCTGAGCGAGAACATTTCGGTGAAAAGCATCGTGGGCAGGTATCTCGAACACACGCGGATCTGGCGCTTTGCAAACGGGGGCAAGGACAGGGTGTTTATCTGCACGGCCGACTGGATGCAGAGGAACCTTGACAAACGCGTCGAGCTCCTCACGCCGGTCGACGACCGGGAGTCGCGCGCCAGGCTCATGCATATCCTGGAGCTGTGTTTCATGGACACGGCCAACTCGTGGAGCCTCCTTCCGGACGGCTCGTGGGAAAAGCTTTCCGCAGCCGCGGCCCAGAAAAAGAGCTTCGATTGCCACGCCGCCTTCTACAACGAGGTGTGCGATAAGACCGACAGGGCCAAACGGATGAAAAGGACCATGTTCGAGGCGCACAAGCCGGCTCGAAAGGAAAAGTAATTCCGCATGTCCGGAAAGCCGACCATCGAATCGCTATGCAGGAAATTCCGCAACGAGGACGTCCACTCGCTTTTCGTTGCGCGGCTGGCGCTTTCCATCTTCGACTCGGTGTCGCCGCACCTGGGACTGCCGCCCTCGCTGCGGCCGCTGCTGCGGGCCGCGGCGATCCTCCACGACATCGGCTATTCGGTGCAGCCCGCCGACCATCAGGCGGTCGGCGGCGCCATTGTCGTGGACAAGGGCGTTGTGGGCCTCACCGCCGGCCAATGCAGGGTGGTCGCGGCGGCGATAGCGCTTCATCGCAGGGACTTTGCAAAGGCGTACATTGTCGGACTTTTTGCAAAGCTTGCCGACAAGGAAACCGCCCTGCGGCTCGGCGCCATCCTCCGCATCGCCGACGGCCTCGACCACGGCCATCTGCAGAACGTGTCAATCCTGTCTGTAAAGCAGCACGCCGGCGGCTTTTTGCTCGCCGCATCGAGCCCGGGGTACCGCGCCAACATCGGTTGGGCCAACGCAAAGGCCGACCTCTGGAAAAAGGTGTTCGGCAGAGACTTGACAATCGCTGATGCCACGCCGGACAGGGCGGCGACGAGATTCGCCGGGATCGTGCGGCCGCGCGACGGCGCGCTTGACGCGGCGCGAAGGCTCCTGTACCTTCAGTACCGGATCCTGATTGAAAACTATGATGGAATGCTCGCCGCGGAAACCGAAGACCCGCTGCACGACGGCCGTGTCGCAATGAGGCGCTTTAGGGCCGCGCTCCGCCTGTTTCGCAGGCATCTGCCCGTGGCGGCGCGGGCCATCGACGCCCGGCTCGCGGCCCTGGCGCTTGAGCTGAGCCCCATCCGCGACAACGACGTCTGGCTGCGGCTGCTGTCGTCAAAACGGGTCGGAGACTCGTTCCGCGGCAACATCGAATTCGTCCATTTTCACGCCCTTCAGTCACGGCAAAAGAAAGCCGACCGGCGCGCCCTTCGCAAGCTGCTTGCCAACAGGGAATATGCATTGCTTATGCGCGACATCAACCGCTTCCTTCGCGTCGAGCTTCCGCGAAAACTTAACAAACCGCAGTACCCTCTTGAACCGCTCGCGGCGCGCAGGCTGCTCGGCCTTTCCTTTGAGATACTGTCCCGCCAGGGCGCAAAAAAAGAATACAATGCGAAGGAGATGCACCGGCTGCGCAAGATGTGCAGGCGGGCCCGGTACTGGGCCGAATTTGCCGAACCGGCTCTCGGCCGGCCGGCTATAAAATTCGCTCGCCATTTCAAGGCCTGCGCGGACATCCTTGGAGACCTGCATGACGCCGACATGGCCATGGAACGACTTTCGTCCATGCATTCGCCCGTCGCCCGGAGCCTGTCAAAGCTCGTGGACGGAGACAGGCGCAGGCTGCTTGCGAGGTTCGAGCGCGCATGGCACTCTCTCAGGTCGCCTTCGATGCTGTATTCCGCAACCGCGCTGTCGCAGGAAGCAAGGAACAGCGTCGTCTATTGCTATCTTGTTCGCCACGCCGCGGCCGAAAGCGACACGTCGGGCCAGCGCATGCTTTCCAAACAGGGAATCCGCCAGGCACAGACCACGGGCAGGGCGCTTTCCCTGATGCAGTGCCGACCCGACATCATCGCCGCAAGCTCGCTTGCGCGCGCATTCGACACCGCGGCGCTGCTCGCGCAGTCGTTCTCCTTCAGCGCGCAGGTCACCAGGAAGAACTGCCTTGAACCCGGCGCTGACGTCGATGCCACGCTCTCGTGGCTTGGCGGCGTGCGTGCCCGGTCATGCGTGTGCGTGGGACACATGCCGCACCTTGGACTGCTCGCCGCCGCGCTCCTCGGCCCCCGGGAAAGCAAACTCGTCGAATTCGCGAAGGGTTCAGCGTGCTGCATATCGTTTGAAAAGGGAATCGAGGCCGGAAAGGGAACGCTCGAATGGTATTTTTCCGGCAAGAAACTCAAGCGCATCGTCACAAAAATTACGGAGAAACCATAACCCGCGCCCGCGGCAGACCGTACCGTCCGCCGGCGCATGTGCAAAGGGAGACCTGCATGGACTGGAAAAAAGCAATCAAGGTTCTGTTCTTCGCCGCGGCATGCGCATCGGGCGCGCTCGCGGGCGTGTCGCTCGACGACTTCACCGTGGGCGCGACCTATCACATGACGCTTGCCACGGGCGACGAACTCGAGGGCGTGGTGGACTCCAAGACCGACACGTCGCTTGTTCTCGATTGTAAAGGAAGCGCCTACACGTTTTCGGCGACGCTCATTGCCGACTACAAGCTCATCGCGCCGCCGCCGCAGAAAGAGGCGCCCCAGAAACAAACGGCGCAGACCCCCGCCCCTGCGGCGCCCGCCGCGGAGGCCGCCTACGACACGCTCATCGTGAAAAACCCGGAAAACGACGACTACGGCAGGCCCAAGGAGAACCTTATGGTGGTGGGGAACATCGTCAAGGAGGACAACCTGCGCGTGACGGTGCGGAAATCGGACCGCTCGGAAGCTTCGTACACCTTTGATCAGGTGGTGCGCATCCAGCGCCACTCGTCGGAAAACCCCGAGGAGGACGAGATCGCGCGGTATGCCAAACCGCTGTTCTGCCCCCAGGACATGGTGCTGGTCGACATTCCGCCGGGCAAGGCGAACCGGCCGTTCCTCAAGGTATGCATTGACAGATACGAGTTCCCGGACAAACAGGGGGCAATGCCCACGGTCAACATTTCCTACGACGACGCACAAAAACTGTGCGAGAATGCGGGCAAGCGGCTGTGCACCGCGCAGGAATGGCAGTGGGCGTGCAGCGGCCGTGAAGCGTACGCCTACCCCTACGGCTTCAGCTTTGAAAAGGAGAACTGCAATTCGGACAGCCGAACGCCGGAACCGTCGGGCGCCAGGAACAGGTGCATCAGCAAGTTCGGCGCGATCGACATGACCGGCAACGTGTTCGAATGGGTGAAGGCGACAGACGGCTCTAAGGCAGCCATGGGCGGCCCCATTTCCAAGTGCCAGGCCGTTTCGCCCGGCGCGGGAGGCGGCGCCAAGCCCAGCACCGGACTCCGGTGCTGTAAGAGCAACTGAAGCGGCGGATCGTTCCGACGTTTGGAACAAGGCGTGCGATCCGGCGCCGCAGCGCGCAATCGCGGGAAAGCGCGGTTCCCGGCCGAATGCCTGATCGGTCCGACCGGCTTGTAGACGAGCGCGTAATCGATTATTTTTGCACCAGAGCCAAGCGAGGAGCGGCAGCCATGAAACGATACGTTGACCACGACCGGATCGTCGAAAAGAACAGGGCAATCGCCCACTCGTACGAAACCGACGTCCGCGACAAGTCACTGGCCGCGAAAGGATACGACGTCCAGCAGCGACAGCAGGAGGCGTCCTGTTTCAACTGCAAGATGAAACAGAAATGCCCGCAGTTCAGGGCGAAGCGCACCGGCGGGACCGCGGGTGTGGTCTCCTTCGGCGGAGACCAGAAATTCATCTGCGACCGGTATGTGCCGAATCCGTCCCCCGCCCAGATCATGTCCGACAAGCAGGTAAAATCGCTTCTTAAAAACGCCATGAGAGGATTACGATGAACAATCAGGCAAACACTCCGCTCGAGCTGTACGAAAAGGCCTACCGGCTGCAGTACGACGAAAATAAGATTTCGGAGGCATGCCGGCTGTACAAGGCAATTATCGACGAGTTCCCGGACAGCAATGAATGCGGCTATGCCGTCATTCAGCTCGAAAAGCTCATCGCAGGGGCCGTGTCGGAAAAGATCGTGGTATCGTCGAGGCGCAATACCGTGCTGGCCGTTATCGCCCTCGCGGTGAGCATCGTGTCGCTCGGGGGCGTCTTTTTTCTCGGAAATTACTTCACAAGGACCGTGAACGGCCGCCTGTCAAGCCTCTCTGCGGTGTCGCATTCCATCGCCCTTCAGGAGGCGGCAAAGGCGAAGACCGACGAAGAAGCCGCGCTCAGGAAAACCGCCGAGGAAAAGCCCTCTGTCGCGGACACCGCCGCCGTCACGCACCCGCGCGTACAGGCCGAAGCCGCGCGGGAGAAACCCGAAATGCCCGCGAGGGAGACGCGGCCCAAGGTGAAGAAGGAGCCTTCGGCGGCGCCCAAGGCGCCGCGGCACAAGGCCGGAGTTCCCACTTCACACCAGGACAGTGTTTCTTTCTTCTAGAACTGCGCGCGCCATGGACACGATCAAGAAAATAAAGAACCTGGTGATTGAAGGCAAGGTGCTCGACGATCAGGGCGTGTGGGTTTTGCTGTCCGAGCGGATGAACACCGAAAAGAAGATCATCGATCGCCTCGGTAGCGGGAACGTCCTGTGCAACGGCCGGTGGATTCCCATTAAGCAAGCACTTGCTTCGTGCATAAAAGAAGGGATCGAGCCCCCGCAGGAAACCCGGAGCCTGGGCAAGAGGCGGGCGCCGAAAGGCGTGTAACATCCGCGCGCGACCGATCTTTCGTCGTTTGGCCGCAGAAATCCTCCACGAACGCCCAAGTTTTTTTCAAATCTTAACTAGATTTTCCCGAACAGCCCGCTTATCGACTGCCCGCGGTTGGAATATTTGATTGCCTTGGCAAACAGCTCGGCAACCGAGAGGATAACCATTTTGGAAATTCGTTTTTCCGGAGGGATGGTGACCGTGTCGGTCACCACGAGACGCGACAGGCTCGAATTTCCCAGCCGCTCCACGGCCTTTCCCGACAGCACGGCGTGCACGCAGCACGCCTCGATTTCCCTCACGCCGAGGGACTCGAGCGCCTTCACCGTCTCGAGAATGGAGCCGCCGGTGGCGATCTCGTCGTCGAAGATGAGCGCGCGCTTTCCCTTCACGTCACCGATCACGTGGTGGACCTTGGCGCTCTCGGAGTCGTCTTCGCGGCGTTTGTCGAGGATGGCGAGCGGCAGGCCCAGGTTGATGGCATAGATGCCCGCGCGCTTTGCGCTGCCCGCGTCGGGCGCCACCACCACGCAGTTGTCAATGCCCGCTTTTTCCTTGTAATATTTACAGATGAGTTTTCCGGCGAGCAGGTGGTCCACCGGGATCCGGAAGAAGCCCGCGATCTGCGGCGAATGAAGGTTCATGGTCATCACGCGGCTGGCGCCCGAAACCTCGAGGAGATCCGCGATGAGCCTCGCGGTGATGGAGATGCGCGGCTCGTCCTTCTTGTCGGACCGTGCGTAGGGATAATACGGCAGGACCGCGGTGACGCTGCCGGCCTTGGCGTGCCGTATGGCGTCGATCATGATGAGCATTTCCACGAGGTTCTCGTTGACCGGCGGGCACGACGACTGCACCACGTATACGTCCTTGCCGCGCACGCTTTCCAGGATCCTCACCTTGATATTCTCGTTTGAAAACTTGACGATCTCGCGCTTGCCGAGCTTTATGCCGAGATTCCTGCATATCTTCTTCGCCAGCTCCGGATTCGAGTTACCGCAGAATATCTTCAACTCGTTCTTCATGACACTGCACCTCTTGGTTGCCGTCCCGGGAAACCCTCTTACTGCTGCGCAGCAGGCGGCGCGTCGGCGGGCGGCACGCTGAGCTTGCCGGTCTTGCGCGCGTCCCACTCGAACGCGATGTCCATGATGGTGTCGGAGATGAGGCGTGGCTGGGAAATGAGCTTGGGCTCGAAATAGAAGTCGCCGTCCTCAAGATCGAGCATTGCGAACACTGCTTCGCGTTTTGTGACGTTCCGGTAAAAAGCGTCCACCACCTGTCCCTTTACAAATATCAAATAGCCCTTTCTCCGTCCGCAGTACACGTGCAAAATACCCTCGCGACGGCCTATCTCCAGGAACTGTATGGCGTCGAGCAGGTGGGTCTGGCGCAGGTTCCCCTGAAACGCGAAGGTGGTCTTGTATTTCTCCTCCACCAGGGGCCTGTTCCGCCGCAGCGAGGTGATAATGAGCAGCAGTCCTATGCCCGAGCCCGCCCCTCCCGCAAGGCACACGCACATGACGGCAACGGTGATTGGGTCCATGGGGATAAAATAGTAAATGCGTGGATGCGGGTATGCGTAGATGCGTAAATGCGCGTATGCGGGAAAGGGTTGAAGATTAAGAAGAAAAATGGGCGCCCCGCCGCTTCTCAAAGAGAGCAATGAAGTTGGGCGTTCCCCCTTTGTAGAGGCGCCGCACCGCGACGCCTCTACAAAGGGGTCGGTCTCCCTTCGGGCTCGGCTGTTCGCCTCGTTACCGCCTGCCACGATGGCCCTGCGGGCCGTGGTCAGGGGCCGCACCGCGCTTTGGCGCGGCCTCCAGTCCGGCCTGGCGCGCGGCAGAAGAAATCCGTTCAGTCAAGGTTCTTTCATGCGCAAGCCATGAACTCTTAATGTCAACTTGACGAAAGATACACGGACCAGTTCATCCACGCGCCCACGTGGGGCGCGACAGACTCACTATGTCAACAGGACGTGGTTCCTATTAGTGTAAGATGTTTCAATCCACGCGCCCACGTGGGGCGCGACCAGCAATGTTTGTCAATAACAGAGAGTTTTTACGTCGGATAACGGATTTCATGTTTCAATCCACGCGCCCACGTGGGGCGCGACCGTACATGCGACATTGTTTATCAGATTGCGGACAACCGGGTTTCAATCCACGCGCCCACGTGGGGCGCGACTGTCACCATCCGCATAGCGCGGTTGCGTACGTTTACGGGTTTCAATCCACGCGCCCACGTGGGGCGCGACTCGTGCGCTCGAATCCACGTCTAGTTTCAATCCACGCGCCCACGTGGGGCGCGACACCGATGCAATGACGAGTGACCGATGCACGTTTCAATCCACGCGCCCACGTGGGGCGCGACGGCGGCAGGTCTATCCCTTTGTAAAGAAAAGAGATACGGGGTCGTTTCCGCGAACCCTGCCGCGAACGTGCTGTAAGAGACTCACCTTTTCAAAGACCGCTCATTGCAAGCACTTGACATCACGGAAGATAAATTTATCGCGGACCCTACTGGAAGCCCATGCTCGACTTGGGTCCGCACCGGCCGATCAGACAAGCAAAAACCCTTCCGGATCATACGTCGGTTTTGCGCCCACATGCTCAACGCGACGCTGCCAATTCGCCCCGAGAAAGTAGAAGCGCAGACTGTCCGTCTTGCCGTCTATTATGTCAATCAGGTCCTGTTTTAGTACAGCCCACTGCGCCGAGTCTATCAGGCATTCGAACACCGAGTTCTGTACGCGCTGTCCAAAATCTTCACATTTCTTGGCCACGTTGCGCAATCGGCGTCGGCCTTCGGGTGATGCCGTATTTACGTCGTAGGTGACAAGGACCAACATAACCTCACCCCCGGCCCCCCTTGCCCCTTCGAGCATTTCCAATAGTAGCCTGAACGGAGAGGGGAGAAACTGTTTTATTTCCACACAAACGGCGGGTAGCCGTCCAAATCCCCGCGAAGGTGCCTTGCCAGCAGCCTCGCCTGTATATATGGTAAAAGCCCGACCGACACCTTTTCGTTGAGAAACGGGTGCGCCAACTCCTCACGTTTGCGCTCCTGATACGCCTTGAGCACTTCCCGTTTTGTTTCGGGCGTCATAATAACGGCGCCCGTTTCGGTCTTCTTGAAGCCGTCCGCCTTCACCTGTTGACGGTTGACAAGCGTGAGCGCCAGCCTGTCGGCAAAGAACGGCCGGAACTCTTCCATCAAATCAAGCGCCAGTCCCGGCCTGCCGGGCCTGTCCGCGTGCAAAAAGCCTGCCTGTGGGTCGAGCCCAACCGTTTCACACGCGCCCACGCAGTCATGGGCAAGCAGGGTATAAACAAAAGACAGCAATGCATTGACATTATCGAGAGGCGGCCGTCTGCTCCGTTCCTTGAAACAGAAACCGTCTTTCTGCGTGACAATCAACCGGTCGAACACGGAGAAATATGCGTGGCCCGCCTCGCCTTCCTTGCCGCGCAGCGCTTCGAGGTCGGTCTCCCTTCTCACCTGGTGCATGATGTTGCGGAGGTAATCGGCGCATTTGGAGAGCGCGACGCTATTTTCCCCTTCGGCCCCGTCGCGCACGGCCCGAAGGAGAACGGCCCGGCAGTTGGCGAGTTTACCAAGAATAAAACCCGAGGCAAGCGCTGCGGTTTTTGCCGGATCTTCGGCGCGACGGTACTGTTCTTTACGCAGAAGAATATTCCCGGAAACCGGACCGGTCACCCGCGCAAGGAAATTACCCTGCTCGGTAAGAAAGGAAATCGTCACGCCCCTTTCCGCGCACAGGTCCATGAGCGGCGGCGAAAACCCGACGCCGCCGAGGCAGACAATCCCTTCCAATGCGACGGCAGGCACCTGGAGTTTCGTCTCCTGTTCGACCCGCACCACCACGGTCTCGCCTTCTTTACAGAGATATGCGCCCGGCGTGGTGACATACAGCGTGTTGAGAAGATGTTTCATGACCTCACTCCCGACCCCTCTCCCGCAAGGAGAGGGGTGACAAATTACCGTATTCCCGGTTGTTGTATTGTTGACCGTGAATCGCAGGAATGTCTTATTCTGAGTAAGACGGCGGTAAGATCATCTTCCACCTCTTTGTTCCCTATTCGAAATGTGAGAATCCCGCGTGCTCCAAATACCTTTTCTCGAAGCTCGTCAATTTCCATTTGGGCTTTTTCGGAATGCACACTACCGTCAATCTCAAGCGCCAGCTTGGCCGTCTCGCAGTAAAAATCGGCAATAAACCCTTCCACGATCTGTTGACGCCTGAACTTGAACCCGCCGAGGTTCCTGTTACGCAAGTGTTCCCACAGCTTCGTTTCGGCCCCCGTCATGTTCCGGCGCAACGTGCGAGCGTCTGCAAGTTTGGCGCCCCCAATCCGCTGTAACCGGATCAGACCAGTGGACAGGTTCATGGTATTGATCCTTTTTCCGTTTGACCTCACCCCGGCCCCTCTCCCATAAGGAGAGGGGAGCACTCACGTTGTGCTCTTACCCCCCATCTCCTCGTGGGAGAAGGGGGATGGAGGATGAGGTCAAACAATTGTCAACCTCAAGCATCTCGTCCAAATACTTCCCCACGCTTTTTTTCTTTCCCGCCTCAGGCACGCAAATGTCAAACAGAGAACACCTGTCGCACCGCTTTTCATAATGCGCGGGCGGGGTAATTCCTTTTCCGATGAGTTCGTGGAGCCGGCGCGACATTTCGGAAGTCTCTGACCGAAGCGTTTCATCGAATGCGACGTCATGTCGCTTGTGCTGAGAGCCGTAATACAAAGCGCCATTTTCAATTGCGCAACCGAGCATTTCCTCCAAACACATAGCCTGGCCGCACAGCTGAACCTCGTCGCATCCGTCGCTCTTGGGCTTGCCCCGCTTATACTCCACGGGAAAGGGAATCCATCGTCCCCGCTTACCCGCAAGTTCCACGCCGCCCGTTTCCGTCCGGTGGAATTCCACCACATCAGCAACGCCGGTTACCCCGAGGCAAAGCGACCGAAGCTTGAGTCCGCGCACAATGTAAACGTCTCCGCGGGACTCGGATTCCTGGCCGTGTACGCGTTCGTGAAGAATGCGGCCCTCGGCGGTGAGCCTGTTTTCGGCCCATGCCTGTTCAATGTGGATAAGACCGCACTGGCGCTCGCAGAACGCAAGGTGCTGCAGGGCGGAAAGAGGGAGGAGGTCGGATTCGGAAAACATGCTTCTACCCTTTCCCTCCATACTCCGCACTCATCTCCCGCACCGACGATTCGAAAAACTCATGCAGCTTGTCCCTCAACAGGCGTTTATCCGGCAACTTGGTCGTGTAATCCGCGATTGCGGCCGGCGACAAAGTCCTGTTCAATGCATATTCGACGACTTCGTCATCTTTTCCTTTGCAAAGGATAATCCCGATGCTCGGATTCTCATGCGGTTTCTTGACGTCCCGGTCAAGCGCTTCGAGATAAAACGAAAGCTTTCCAAGATACTCGGGCTTGAACTCGTCAATTTTCAATTCGAAAGCGACCAGGCAGCGCAGCTCACGGTGATAGAACAGCAGGTCCAGATAGAAATCCTTTAACCCGACCTGCACGCGGTATTCTTCTCCAATAAAGGCAAAATCCCTGCCGAACTCGATAACGAACTTTTTAAGCGAGCGGACTATTGCCTTCCGCAGATCGGCCTCAGAATGCCCATTTGGAAGGCCGAGAAAATCCAGCGAATACGAGTCGCGAATTACGTTTGAAATAGCAGGATGAATTTGTGTCAGCGCTGCGGACATTTTTGGTTTTGCAATGCTCCGCTCAAACATGCCGCTGTCTATCTGGCGTTCCAGATCGCGGGATGACAAAGGACTGCTGGCGCACAGCCGGACATAGAATTCCCGTTCCTCCATCGTCTTTGCTCTGGATAAAATGATCCGATGGTTTGTCCACGTTAGTTGTGTCCGCAGTGCGGACACAACTCTGCTGCCTGCATACGCCTCATAGAATTGTTTCGTCCGGTAAAGGCCGCGGCGATTGAATCCCTTGGAATCCGGTATGCACCTTTCGAGATATTTCGCCAATTTGTCAACCGTTCCCTCCCCCCATTCCGCGCTTGTCACTCGCTTGCTGATGTACCGGCCGATGTTCCAGTACAATTCCACAAGCGCCGCATCCACGGCACGAAATGCCTTTTGGCGGGCGGCAAGGATCATTGAAGACACCTCGGCGAATTGGGATTCGAGAGGCGCGACGGATTTGACTGGTTTTACCGCAGGACTTTTGTTTTGGTTTCTGTACATTGCCGTTTATTCCAGCGCGGGAAATTTCTTCTCGTGACAAATTGTCACGGGTTGACCGCCTTCTTCTTTCAGGGACTCCGTCCGTTTTCGTCCATAAGCACCCGGATCCACGCCATCGATAAGCGAACCTTGTGCCGTTAGGCGTTTTAGGTTTCAGTTGTCGACAAATTGACGACAACTGGGCTTATCGAAGGGGTGGTACAAATTGTACCTACTCCTTGATTTTTAAAAATTGTCAGCCGACTTTACGGATCAGATTTATTTTCTTTTCCTTCAATCCATTTTCGTTGACACTAACCTTATAATCCGCGAACGATCTGGCGGGTTTGTTTTCGTCGTCCCGTTTTACCGTTATCCGCTCGAATAACTCATGTGCCGGAGCATTGCCCATTTTTGAATCATGCTCGAAAATGTAAAGGCCTCGGGTTGCCATCATACCGCGAGCGGCCGAGCGGTCATGTTCGAACATGCCGACAAGAGCCTCCCAAAGAAGAGTGAGATCATTTTCGGAAAAGCCGGTCTGATTGGCGAGAGGGGCGGAAACGAAACCATGGGTGCGGTAGAGGCCATAGGGGATGGTAAATTTGCGGCCCATTGTCCGATTGTCGCCGCTTTGTTTTTCGGCATCGGCGGCAGTTGTGACGGCCATACGGGTAATACTGTGTTCAAGAGCTACCACTTGATCGATGGAGCGACCAAAGGTAAACTGAACAGGACCTCGAACTTGTCCAGCATTTGCGCCCGTTGATAGAACTGCACCAAAACTCCTTATATCGAAATAGTTCTGGCAAAGAAATTGGCGTGCTTTGTCGATTTCACCCCCTTGACCAGCGCCTTCTTTATTTCTTTTCTTGCCATCATTGGGATCAACCGGAGCTTTACTAAGATCAATCTTGAGGTATTCGTAAGCTTGCTCGATAGTGTTGTTCAATATTGCCTTTTCTTTGACAAATATCAGGTTTGGTGCTTTATCTTCTGACTTGATTTGAACATAATTCCTCACTTTTCTCTTTATACAGACATCCGTGACCAAGCCGTGTCCCGATTCCGCGTCAACACGCGGAAGGTTTCCCGCATCGGGATCGCCGTTCGGGTTTCCATCGGCCACATCGAAAAGCAAAACGAAGTCGTAACGTTTGTTGATAGACATAGTAGAATCCTTTCTCTAAGGTTAGTTATTTGCGTTTGTATCGTCTTTTTTGGTAAAGAAGTCCTGCCGCTGGTGGTAGTAGCCGATGGCGAAGCGGCCTTGCTCATGTAGGTCGAGGTGCGCGGGAAAATCATTAAAGCGACCCACGATTTCCCCAAGTAATCGTTCGAAATTTACAACTCGACCCTTGTTATCCATTTTAGCAAGGTGATGATTTTTTAACCGCAATAGGTTTGCGAAAACGGTGACCGGGCTTGCGCATGCTGCGCCATAAAACCGTTCGCGAATTGTTGCATTAAGTCCGGGACTGGATTCTTCCTGAATTTTTTCAAGGGCGGCAAATAATCTACCCAGTTGGTAACCGGTAGACTGTTGACTTGTGTCAAGAGACATAAGAATCTCCTTGTGGTTTAAGTTGGGATAATTTCTAAGATATCGGTTGAGGTAAGCTTTGATCAGCGCGGCACGCACGGGCTTTACCCGGTATTCGGTGTCGCTGTGAATCCGACGAAGCGCCGCTTGAAGCAAAGTCGCCGGATATGGTGCACCGACAAGTATGGCCCGCATAAAATCTCCGGCAACATTAGGAGGAATATTCTCGCTTTTGTCTTGCGTTGCGATGTTGACAAGAAGCCGCCACAACGAATAATACTCCGGCTCTCTCGGGGGTTTAATGATGGCAAGATCATCAAAATGAGCTTTTATTCTTTGTGCAAAATCCGCTACTGTCCCAACTTGCCAAAAACGAACAGCAATTCGGGCGGCATTTGGGGCTAATCCGAGGACATAAAACCGGCTTTTACCATCATCGTTTACGTAGGCACCGTTGGAAACAGATTCAAATAGTGAACGTATCTTTCGTGTTCCGGAATCCGGGTCGTCTTTGGGCGGTTCAGAAAAGAATGAAGAAAAGTCTGACTCGAAGTTTGTTTTCTTTTCGGACCAAAAGACAGTGGAGGCGTCGCCGATTGACATGCGCTGTTTTGAGTCCTTACTCAGGAGTGTGTTGATTGCCGTGACATATGCGAAGGCCGCGCTTTCTCCGACAGGCGCATTGAACCCCTGTTCCTTGTTGAAAGATCGAAAGGAATCCAGATTAAAAGAGACGATGTTGGCCCCGGAGCTTTGAGCACCATAAACACCCTTTATTGACGCATGAAGGGGCGTAATTTTATCTTTTTTGCCGGTCACAAGACAAACATGTACAGGACCACCCGATTTGCCGCGAGAGGCAAGAGCTTTTCGAACAGATTCTTTCTGGCATATTAGAACATTTTCCCCGGCAAACCGAAAGGTCATGTTGGAATTAGTTTCGAGTATTTCATTCCATAAAGGTTCCGCCTTTAACCGTTCTAATTTGATTGTATCAAGAATATGTAGAATCGGTTTGATTTCCTCTACATCAGTTAGTTCTTGTTTTATTCGTGAAATAAAGGCCTTCTTTTGTTTAAGTGCACGTTCAGGCTTTCCTTTTGTGTCAACACCGAGAACATATCCGGCAACATCCCAAAGAAGATTTGCGGCAATTCCGGAAGTTTTCTTAACGGATTGCGGGACAACAAATGCCCTTGCCCGTTTTTTCTTATCGTCACCTTCCCGTGTATCCTCAAATTGAACAAATTCGCCCTTTTTATCTATGACAATAATGAAGGGTATTTCCTTTTTCTCCCACCCTTCCGGCGCAATCCCGCTCTCCTGGTCCGCCGCCATCCTGTCATAATATTCCTTCAACGCCTGTAGGATCATCCACGCACCTCCACTTCTCGTCGGTCTGTCTTAACAACGCCGTTTTCGATCTGAGCATTGAAAAACAACGGCATTGGTTCCGCAAGATTCTCGAAATTCATGTCGTAAAGCATCCAGCCAAGATCACGCGTTTCAGTAATTGGGGTCGCCGGTTCATTTCCTTTAATCAATGCAAAATTGCAGGCAAACTCCCTGCAACCCAGATAGGGGCGGTGGAAGCATTGCCCCTTTGTTGCTCTTCTATCAAACATTGCGGCATATTTCGCCGGCTTTTCGTCTGCGCGAACGAATTCCAGTTCCTCACCTGAATCTGCCCAAAATTCAGGTGTAGATGAACGGTTCTTCTTGCGTTCTTCAGGGGGAATGAAGTCGAAATAAGCATAAATCCGATACCTCACATCACGCAGAAATAACCCAGCCCGCTGCTGACGTTCTTCTTCTATAAAAAATCCAAGGGGTTTGCCTATTCCGCCTTGCATTATATCCGCGGTAGGACCGGAAAACTTTTTGCCCACTTCATTACGCCGCACCGAAATCCATTTGAGGGGGTTGAGCACTTCAATCTTGGTGATATTCCAGCGAATGGCCGGTTTCCAGAGAATAGCCTCATAAATTGCCCGCGCAGCCGAAGGGGTAATCACATCATAGCTGACTCGCTCCACTTTCATTTCCGGTCTTGTAAAACAAGCATAATCGCCCCATACCTCAAGACACCAGTCGTTCATGGGGTCTCCTTTCCTTATGTCAAAGTGAATTTATCGGGATCAAAAGGAATCTCATCAACCAGAAGTCCTGTTTTCAAATCATAACCGGCGGAAGATGTTAGCGCAAAAATGCCGGGGCTTGTTTCTACCAGCCAACCCTTTTCAAGCATAACGGCAAAGTCTTTTGCGTAGATATTTACCGCATACCTTTGAAGCTTGCGCAAGAGCGAACGTTCCGGCCCTTTGATTTTGAGCAAGGCAATGAGTTCTTCACCTTTACCGTAGGGAACCAATACCGTGCGTTGGTCCTTATTATCAATGATATGGAACTTTTCCGAGGCAGTACGGAATTGGATACCGCATTCTTCTTGATCCGGCTTTAGGAGTTCGACAATACCCATTCTATCGAGGGAATTTGCCTTCCAATAGAGATCGGCAAAAAACTTGTCGAAAACTGTGTGGTCGAGCGGATCTTTGATGCCGGTTTTCAGCATCGTTTGCGTGGTTTCCGCCGCTTTTCGGAGAATGCCAGGTGGGGATTTCTTGGGCGGCAGAAAAACCACAACCTGGCCCTTTCCCAATTTTCCTTCCCGGTTACACCTTCCCGCCGCTTGCGCAATGGAATCGATACCCGCAAGGGCACGGTAGACAACAGGGAAGTCAAGGTCAACCCCGGCTTCCACAAGCTGCGTACTGATGACCCGAACAGGTTCTTTGTTCGCTAATTTATCTTTGATTCGTTCGATTGTGTCGCTTCGGTGCTGTCCGCACATTAATGCGGACAAATGGAATGTTCCACTTGGCATCAGTCGGTAAAGATCACGGCAACTTTTTCGGTCGGAAACCACGCAGAGAACCTGCGGTTCCAATACAAGGTCATTCTTAACGTCTTCAAGAGTTCTGGGGTTTTCCCAATCTGTCGGAAGTTCGACATTGACGCGTTTCAATTTACTGTAGAGAGAAGGAACATCAGATACGATTTCTCGGACGCTCCCTACAGTAAGCCCTTTAAACTCTTTGAAATCAGGTCGTGCTTCAAAAGCGGGCTGTGTGGCGGTTGCAATGACAAAAGTTACATGATAACGACGGCTGAGAAGTTCCATAATTTGAACGATTGGTGCAAGATAATCAACTGGTACAAGTTGTGCCTCGTCAAGAACGACAATACTGTTCGCAATATTGTGTAGCTTACGGCACCGGCTGGATTTCGCGGCAAACAGAGACTCAAAAAACTGTACTGAAGTCGTGACCATAATCGGGGCATCCCAGTTTTCGGCGGCCAGCCGTGATTTAGGCGTGGAATCGTCTTCGTCGAGACTTGCATGATGCTCAATTACTTGATCCCCACCAACTGCGTCGCGAAAGACCTCTGCATTTTGTTCAATAATACTTGTATACGGAATGACATAAATCACCCGGTCGAGTTTGTATAGTACCGCATGTTCAAGGGCAAAAGCCAGACTCGAAAGCGTTTTGCCGCCGCCTGTTGGTACTGTCAAAGAAAAAATGCCGGGCGTTTTCTTTGCCGCATTCCTGCAATCCGAAAGGACAGCCTGTCGTATTTCATTTACAGATGTTTTCTCTGCATGGGCTATTTTGTCCAGCATATACGAATTGAATCGGTCCAGCAAATCTTTCATCGAGAGATAGCCGTTGCGCATCTCGGCTTTTTCCGGTTCCATATATTCTTCGGTGTCAAGAAAATCAGCATCAACAAGGCATGAAAAAAGCATTCGAATCCAAAGCGAAAGATCTAGACCGTGGTTTTCAAACTTCCATGGAGGAACTCCCGGTTTCACATTCGCAAGGCTTATCCTGAATTCTTCAGAAATGCCCGTTGTCACCGTATTATTCAATCTGTAATTGAGTGCGCTTTGCCCGCCCGTATCCGTGCTCCAATCCGGCAACCCTGCGTGGTGTCCCGCAATGCAATAGCTGAGCAATCGCCCCGCACACTTGCCGAATATTTCCTCTGCTAATTTTGCGCCGGGAGAGGAATGATCAACCGTTCGCGGCTTTCCTTCCAAATGGGCATCATCTTCTCCATAGCCGCTCTTACGAATCAGATACTTTTGCCAATTCTCGGTAGATTTTCCTGTATCGTGAGCGAGCCCAACCACCTTACCCCAATCGCGTGAACTGAAAACGCTGGCAAAATTCGCCGCACGCTCGGCAGTGCCGGCAAGGTGATCGCCTAAAAGATGCGGTTCTGTCCAAGTGCCGTCAGGCATTTTTTTAACATGTGCGATGCATTCTTTTTTCATCCTTCTCATCCATTAATCCCGCGCATCCCGGTCCGCCTTCATCCCCAAGAACGCCTGCACCGGATACGCCCCAAGGCTCAAGTGTATGTACTCTCTCAGACGCATCGACAGATCGAAGGGGCTGCAGCCTTCATTGCGGACCAAGTACTTTGCAAAAGATATGTTGTCATTCATTGAGCCGATCACCCTCCTGTCCTGGGCCTTTGCAAACCGGACCTCTTTCATTCCCGGAACAATTACTTTCGAAAAAATAAGGTCGGCCTTGATTGCGTGCAGGACGTCCTTGAGCGTGTCGATCAGGCGGTAGATGAACTCGCCGTCATCGGTTACTCCCGCCCCGTGCATGAAGACCGAAAACAGAGATGTACTATTTGTCGCCATGATATACTGCGCGCGGTTGCAGGTAAACAAATGCGCATGCCAGTCGAGGAAGGGATTGGCGCAAGGAGCGACCGCCGGAAGATCAAGTACCTTGATTTTCTTGGAAAGTTTCTGGGACAGCCGGATTATCATTGAACGCTCCCGCTCCCATGTTCTTGCCCAAAGGCGTCTCTTTCAATATAAGAACCAGCATGGAGCAAAGCAACCGGCAGGGTCAAAAAGAGAGGAGGAGTGGATATTATATTGCTTCTTATAGAAAACGTTGCGCAAGCGGAGTTGAAAGAATCACATGATAACGGAATACTGGTAGTTTTGCCGGCCTTCAACTTTAAACCGTCAACTTTCGGCTCTCTTTCTCGGTGCCCCCGCAGCCCAAGATTCTTTCTTGCAAACCAACCTTCTTGGGGGCTATATAAATTTCACCGCGGTCCCATACGCAAATATCTCCACCGGCTGCCTGCCGACGGGGAGATTGGATCCCTCGGCGACTTGATGGAAAAACTGGCAATGCATTACCGCATCACCGCCGCGGGCCGAGCACTGATGCCGCAACAGCATCTTCACCTTGTTGAAGGCGGCGCCGGGGTCAGCGCCCGCACGATGGGTGAACGCACTCGGGTCTGCAGAGTCAATCGCGAAGACAATGTCGATGACTTCGTAGGGCCTGCCTATTTGTCCCGTAGACAGAATTACATGCGCCCCGGCAAGCTCGCTTTCCTGCTGCGCCTGCTTCTCTTCGGCCAACAGCCGTTCTTGGTCATCGTGCTCCGACTTCTCTTGGGCGGCCTTGCCGCACATGGGGCAGAGCCCGTCTTTTGACAAGTCAAAAATGTCAACGGTGAATGTTTTTCCGCATTCCGCGCACTTTGGCATAGGGCAACTCCTGGTTCTACAAGATAGAATTTCTCCGCAACGACCCCGGAGAAAGGATACTTCCCTAATATAAGCTTAAACGAGATTGCTTTGTCATTACATTTCTGGCAATAATATTGCATTTCTCTTTTAACAAACTTTCGCGTGTGTTTGGGTGGATATTGGGTGGATAAAGGAGCAGTATGGGTTGCGCAGGTTGACAAGTTGCGGGTTGAAAAACGCGAAGGCGCTGATGAGTGGATGGGTTGATTGCTTCGCTTCGCTCGCAATGACATTGGCTTTTTTTGTCTTTATCAATGCTTGTGGGTGCCCCCCAACCGAAGCAACTTGCTCGCAAATCAACTTCCTCGGGGGCCACCCAGGAGGGGGTAGCGAAAGACCGGCGCACGACTGGGCTTGGTTGCAAATTGGGAGCGCCGGGCTGAAGCGAGGGGGAGCCTTCCCCCCATAATACTTTCTTATTTGATATTATTACACATCTTCTATTTCCGAAAAATCCTCCAGCTCCTTGGTCCGAATAATATTATCTATCCCCTTTATCTTCTGTATCCTGCGGAAAATCTGCTTGAGCTGGTTCCGGTGGCTTATCTTTATTGTAAAGGAGGCCGTGGCCTGCTGGCCCTTGGAGCGGAGATTCCCCTCGGCCACGTTCACGCCGAGCGTTGAGAACACCTCCGCAATCTCGTGCAGGAGGCCGGGCCTGTCGCTCCCCGTGATATGCAGCGACACCGTGTATTTTCTCGCCTCGTCGTCCTCCCAGCTCACCTGAATCCTGCGGTCCTCGTCCCCCGCGAACAGCGGGACATTGGGACAATCTGCGCGATGAATGGAGATGCCGCGTCCTTTGGTGACGAACCCGACGATCTGGTCGCCGGGGATCGGGTTGCAGCACTTGGCGAAGCGCACCATGAGGTTGTCCGAGCCGCCCACCAGAACGCCCCTGCTTCTCCTTCCGCGGCGGAACGTGCGGACCAGGCGCGACACCACGGCCGACGGCGCAAACCTCCGCTCCTGCTTGCTCCGCAGGAATTCCATCACCCGCGCGACCGGGAGTTCGCCCGAGCCGGTCATTTCGTACAGCCGGTCCAGCGTGGTGATGCCGAGCGACGTGAGGATGGACGGCGCCTGATCGATGAAGGCCGCGGTGCGGTTGAACTTCTTGAGGTGCATGCCGATAATGCGCTTGCCGAGCTCGATGCTTTCGCGGCGGCCCGCGGTCTTGAGCCAGCGCCTGATCTTGGAGCGGGCCTTTGCCGTCTTCACTTCCCGGAGCCAGTCCACCGACGGCTTCTTGGTGTTCGAGTGAAGGATCTGGACGGTCATGCCGCTCTTGAGCGCCCTGTTGATGGGCTCTATCTTTCCGTCAACCTTGGCGCCGATGCAGTGCACGCCCAGGTCGGTGTGCACGGCGAACGCGAAGTCGAGCACGGTCGCGCCCTTGGGCAGGGAGATGAGGTCGCCCTTGGGCGTGAACACGAAAATCTCCGCGTGGAACAAATCGATTTTGAAGAACTCGTAGAACTCGTTGGAATCGGTGAGGTCCTTCTGCCAGTCGATGATATTGCGCAGCCACGAGAGCGACCGGTCGTCGCGGGAGACCGTGCCGGACGCCCCCTCCTCTTTGTAAAGCCAGTGCGCGGCGATTCCCTCCTCGGCAACCTGGTTCATCTCCCAGGTGCGGATCTGCACTTCAATGATGTTTCCCTTTTCGCCGAACACCGTGGTGTGGAGCGACTGGTACCCGTTGGACTTGGGCGTGCTTATATAATCCTTGAACCTGTCCTGGATCGGCTTCCACAGGGAATGCACCACGCCGAGCGCGTGGTAGCAGTCGCTCACCGTGGCGGTGATGATCCGGAGGGCGAGCAGGTCGTACACTTCCTCGAACGGCTTGTTGCGCTGGAGCATCTTGCGGTAGATGCTGTAGAAATGCTTGGGCCGGCCGATTACCGTGGCCTCAATGCCCTCCTCGGCGAGCTTTTGCCTGAGCGGCTCTGCAAACGACTCGACGAGCGTTTCCCGGTCGTCGCGCGACGCAACCACCTTGCCCACGATGTCCTTGTGCTCGGACGGATACAAAAACTTGAACGCGAGATCTTCGAGCTCCCATTTGATCTTCGCCATGCCCAGCCGGTGCGCGAGCGGCGCGTAGATGTCGAGCGTCTCCGCCGCGATCTGCCGGATCTTTGCGGGCTCCAGGTACTTGAGCGTGCGCAGGTTGTGCAGCCTGTCGGCGAACTTGATGATGATAACGCGGATGTCCTCGGCCATTGACAAAAGCATTTTGCGGTAGGTCTCGGCCTGGCGCTCCTCGCGCGACTTCATCTGGAAGCGCTGGATCTTGGTGACGCCCTCCACGAGCTGCAGGATTTCCTCGCCGAACTCTCTGCCGATCTGTTCCCGCGTGATGGCAGTGTCCTCGATCACGTCGTGCAGCAGTCCGGCGGCGATGGTGATCGAATCGAGCTTCTGCTCGGCGAGGATCACCGCCACCGCGACCGGGTGCGCGAGGAAGGGCTCGCCCGACTTTCTCGTCTGGTCGCGGTGCGCGTTCCACGAGAACCGGTATGCCTTGTCGATGAGCGCGGTGTTTATTTTCGGGTTAAGGTCGGCGATCTGCTTTACAAACGCGGAAGCCGCCTCGTCGATTGCCGGGGAAGAAAGGGGCGGAAGGGGAGGTGAGTGATCCATGGAAAAATCTCAGATTCTCCAGACTCTGCGTGTATCGTTCTTCCCCTTGTTCGGCCGCACCGTCAACGCGATTTTCTGCAATTCCACAAGTATCCGCATCTTCTGCACCGCCAATCGTACCTCTTGAAGGTGAAGCGGTTTCCTACATCTGAATATCCTACGGATGAGAATAGGCTGATATTTGAGCCCCATCAAGGCGCGCGTCAACCATGCCCGCCACCGACGCGATTGTGGCTTCGTCGGGCCTGTCCCGGATTCGCAGGCCCGTGGTCGTATCGGATTCCCTGCACAGCGCATCGAATTCTTCCTCCGCAAACATGCCCACCGCGGGCGTGCGGAGCAGATTGGCCAGCTCGAACATCACGCCCCGTCCCCCCACCGCGATTTTCGACATGGCAAGGAGCGCCGCGGCGCGGGAAACGGGAAGGTCGGCTAATACCGGAAGCCCCTGCCGCGCCATCCACTCGGCAGTATCGGCATCGGGCCGTCCCCAGGCAAAAAAGTAGCACGCGCACGGCTTGGCCCGAAGCGCATCCACAAGAGACTGCGTCCATTTCTTCCCGATTCGGTCGACAAGACACGGGCCGTCTATGCCTACGAGCGGCGCGGCGGGGTCGATATTCAGTTCCCGAAGCATGGTCCGCATCTCACCCACCGATTCATTTGTCACGCTCCAGCCGGGCCTTTCGCGCCGGGAGACGCCGAGAACCGACGCGAGAAGAATTCCCCTGTCGGTAAGATGGTTTCTGCCTGCTGCAGGCGTCACGTGCAGGTTGATAAACGGGTAGGCGCCTGCCCCCGAAAGCCCGACACGCAGCGCGGCCGCGCTCTGGCCGGCAACGTTGAGCAGCGCGAGATCGGGTGCCGGGTCCAGCATCAGGCACACGTCGTACATGCCGGCGTGGACCTTCTTTCCCATTCTGTCAAAAGCCGGGGAAAACAGGTACTGGTCCTCCCGGTCGTATTCAATGAATTCCTCGATCCCGCTGAGCGCCCGGAAAAACGGCGTCACCCGCTTCTCGCACACCACCGCGATGTGCGCGCCTTTGATGCAGGCCGAAAGCGACGCGACGCAGGTGAGCTGGTGGAGCGCCGTGAGCGGGTCGGCCGGAAGAATGATAAGAATCCTCCTCGACGGGCCGATGTCGAACGGAAAAACCATCTGCGGCGCGCGGTATCTGCGCTCCACGGTGCGTCCAAGGAATGACAGCCGCGTCTTCGCCGGCAGGATACTTGACAAAAATGATTTGTAGCTGCCGAAAAGCTTTGATTTTCTCATGCGGTCATTGTACATTGTTTTATGTTCGGACCCCCACCCGCGGCCCGCGGGTTTTGACAACAGCGTCTCACAATAGTAAAATACGAATGTTCCACGCTCAAGTGATATCTCAATCTTAGCCGTGGCCGCAGGCGCCCATGCTGAAGAAGAAGAAAAGAAACCTCAGGGATCCGGTCCTCGCCGTTTCTTTTGTATGCCTTGCCGGCGTCGCGGCGTCCGGCATGCTGGACCCGTTCTGCTCGCAGGTCCCGTATCTCGCCTGGGGATTTTTCCTGATCCTCCTCTCCTGCATCATTTCGGCAATCGCCGGGGCGTTGTCCGGCCGCCCCGTCTTCTCCGGGATCGGCGCGGCGTTCGGCCTCTGCTTTCTTGCGATATGCGCGGTTCATTTCTCCTCGCACAACCCTACCTACGGCTATCCGGCTTCGCCGCTGTTCATGTCGTACTATGCCGTAATACTCCTGTATGCGTCGCAGGCCGCGGTCCCGGTCTGGCTTGCCGTCATGGCGTTCGTTTTCTGCGCCGAGTTCTGGTCGCTGTATGCCGCTGGCTACCTTGACGTGTACCAATCGGCGGAATTGCGGGAATTGATTTTTGAGCGCGCCAAGCCGCTTGCAGGGCCCATGGCCGGGCTGGTCCTTTCGGGCATAATCCCGTTTGTCTTTGTCCGGCTGAAAAACGCCGGTAAGGACTCTCAGAAATCAACTCCTGCCGCCGCGTCAAGCCCCCCCGTGCCGCCTGCTCCGGGCGCAACCAAGGGGCTTTCGGCGGAACCGGACACGGGGCAGTACGGCAAGTCCGGCATCGACGAGCTGCTTTCGAGTGTCGTGTATTTCATGAGCAGGAACTTCAAGGCCTATTCCGCACTCGGCTTCGTGTATGATGCACCAAAAGATGCGTTCGTGCTCAACTCGTTCCACTCAAAGAACCCTTCCATCATCCCTGGATTCGAGATTCCTCTCGGCAGGGGCCTAGTGGGACGGGTGGGCGTGGAGCGGAACGCCTTTATGACCGGCGACCTGTCCATGTATCCGGACAGCCTCCTGTATTACACCGCCGGCCAGACCATCAATTCGGTGCTCGCGGTGCCCATTCTGTCCGATTCCCGCGAGCTTCTCGGCGCGCTTGTCGTGGACAGCATCGACAGGAACAGCTTTACGGAACACCACAAGGACGCGCTGTGCAGGTTTTCGGTGCTGGCCGCTGCGCTCATCACGAACTTCCGCATGCGGATGTACCAGGAAAAGGCCGCGAAGAGCTTCCGGATCTTCTACGAAGCCTCGCAGCAGTTCATCAACGCCCTGCGGACCAACCAGGTGTTCGATGTTCTGTTCAAGATGATCGGCCTGCTCACGCCCGCCACCCGCATGATGATTGTGACGTTCGACGAACAGAAGGAGCAAGGCACGGTGTACAAGATCGCCGGGCCGTCGCCGGAAATCAGCGAAGGCTTCCAATTCCCCATGAACGCCGGATTGTACTCCTACGCCTTCACAAAGCGGACAACCGTCACCATAGGATATTTCCAGTCCTCCCAGGGAAAGTACTACCGTTTTCTGCCCAACGACCCGCCAAACCCGCAACTCCAGTCGCTCATCATTATGCCGATTCTTGACGACAGGCAGTACATCCTCGGGCTTTTGTCGATAGAAAGCGATGCGGAAAACCAGTTTGCAGGGGAAACGGAGCAGTATCTGTCCACGCTGCTCGGCAACGCGTCGGTGGCCATCACCAGAGCGCAACTGTACCAGCAGATGGAGACGCTCGCCACTACCGACGGGCTCACCCAGCTCAACAACCACCGCACGTTCCAGGAGTGTCTTGCAAAGGAAGTGGAGCGCTCGCGCCGCTACCGCCGGCCTTTGTCCCTTCTCCTTATGGACATCGACCACTTCAAGAACTTCAACGACACCTACGGCCACCCCGTGGGCGATCTTGTCCTCAAGGAAATCTCAACGTGCATCAGGCAGTCAATTCGCGTCAACGACATAGCGGCGCGCTACGGCGGCGAGGAGTTTGCGGTTATCATTCCGGAAACAGGGCCGGAGGGCGCCATGGTGATCGCGGAACGCATCAGGAGGACCGTTGAGGCGCATTCGGTGGTCTCCAAGGACAACCGGCTGCACGTCACCATCAGTCTCGGATGCGCGGTCATGCCGCTCGTGGCAACGGCGCAGCAGCCGCTCATCGACGCGGCCGATAAGGCGCTGTACTTTTCAAAGGAGCACGGCAGAAATCAAGCGACGTTGTATTCGCCGGATATGGCGAAGTAGGTAAAAAGCCGCAATTAAAAATACACGAGTTCTTGGCGGGGACACCACTTCGTGGTTTCCCCTGGGGTGCAGCTTCCTCCCGCCAAATTGGCGGGAGGTGATCTGCACCCACACCCTTTCCAGCGGAAACGTGCGCCGGGCGCAACGCTTGCGCATTGCGAGCGTCACGTTTCCGCAACGCCTTCCTGTAGGAAAATCCCCCTCCGCCTTCGGCACCTCCCCCTTAACAAGGGGGAGGAATTTCCAAACGTGCAACTCTGGTTGCGGATTGAAAACCGAACCTTGAATGATTCATGATTGTCAATGGGAAAGCGAGAATTCCGGCAAATGCCCGTTGCCGCGCGTTAGGTGGAACGGAGGGTGCGCCAGAGCGCATTGTCACTTCGTTCCCCAAGGTATGGTAATAGCGCTTCGCGCTTTGTTATTATGTCGCTTGCCTTGTGCCGGCCGACGACCCTTGGAAGCACCCGAAGGGGTGCCCCGGCCGAAGGCCATTGGGGCGGTCCGGCAACGAGGCGAATAGCCGAGCCCGGAGCGAGACCGACCCTCATGTGGGGCGCATTGCAATGCACCCCACATGAGGGGAACGCCCAGATTTTTTTATTTTAATTTATTTATCAGATTTAGGCGCTGGTGCCGCAGCGCTTTCCTTCTGCGCCTTCTCGGCCGCCATAAACGCCGCCTTGGAAAACCCAAACAATTCTATGTTGACGTCGCCCTGCGGTTTGAGATTGCGCTCGTCCGCGTCGACCACGAGTTTGTATTTGGTAAGCAGCATCTCCCTCACGCCCTGGACGTTGTTGCCTTCGACGTCGATGTTGACGCTGCAGGCCTTCATGCCCCGCGGTTTTGCCGTTGTCCCGCCCGCGAACATGTATTCGATGCTGTCCACCGGGAGCTTGATGGCGCCGGTCCCCGTGTCTATCACGAACCAGGCCATGCAGTCCACCCGGCCCTTGCGGGTGTACCCGTAGCCTTCGATATAGCCGCTCGACAGCATCGTAAGGTTGATGTCGGCGTTGACGGGAAGGGAATCCTCTCCCGGGAACTTCCGCACCAGCGTGATCGACGGGTACTTGCCGATATATATCTTCCAGTACTTGGTGCTGTCGATCTTTCCGCTCTGCGGGTTGACAAAGTAAATCGACTTTTCCAGCAAAGACTTGGCGCCTGCCGGTACTGTGCACACAAGTGCAGCGGCGACAACGAGAAGAAGAACGCGTGAAGATTTCATGATGACCTCCTTTGAGTTTGGCACAACCAGGTTCTATGGGTATTGACGACTCTCTAATGAAAATAGTAGTTAGGAAGGTTGAATCAAAATCGCAACTGTCGCCGGCTGTGTAATAACCAGCCCGAAAATCACCGAAACCTTCTCCATCATCCTCTATCTTCGCCTTGCGGACTTTGTCCCATACCGCGTGGGGTCCTCCACGCCGGCCTCCAAAAACCCCTTCATCCGCAGTATGCAGCTGTCGCAGACGCCGCACGCGGCGCCCGAAGGGAGCGGATCGTAGCAACTGTGGGTGATGGAGTAATCCACGCCGAGCGCCGTGCCTTTCAGGATAATTTGAGCCTTTGTCATATTCACAAGCGGAGCGTGCACATTGAGCCTTCTCCCCTGAACAGCGGCCTTTGTAGCGAATTGGCCATGGCCTCGAACGCTGCGATAAACTCGGGCCGGCAATCGGGATAGCCGGAATAGTCGAGGGCATTGACCCCGATGAAGATGTCGCTGCTGCCGATGATCTCTGCATAGGCAACCGCATACGAAAGGAAAATAGTGTTGCGGGCCGGAACATAGGTGCCGGGGATTCCGGAGCCGATCTGCCGGGCGGTCCGGTTTTTCGGGACTCGTGGACCGGAGGTGAGGGCGCTGCCTGCAAACACCGAGCCGTCGATGGCGATGACCCGGTGCTCCTTGACAGAGAAGAACCTCGCTACGCGCCGCGCCGCACCAAGCTCCTGCCGGTGGCGCTGACCGTAGTCGAAGCTGAGCGCATGCACCCGGAAGCCCTCGCCGACCGCAATGGCGCAACACGTGGCCGAGTCAAGGCCGCCGCTGAGAAGAACAACGGCTTTCTTTCGCATGTCACCGTCCTTGTTCGCCGCCGGGCCAGATATACTTCTGCAATTGCAGGCCGAGTCGCGCGCCGGTTCTGTCTTCAAGCATCCATGCCGCCAGGTCTTTGGCCGGAAGAATGTTCCATGCAGGAGAGAAAATGACCGTGCACCTGCCGGAAAGCCGGTGCTGCGCGACAAAATCGCGCGCCCATTCGAAATCCGCGCGGCTGGAAAGAACAAACTTGCATTCGTCGCGGGGACCGAGCTCGTTCAGATTTGACAGGAGGAACGATCCGCCGGCGCCGCTTCCCGGGCACTTGACATCCACGACACGCACGCACGGCTCGGGCAGGCACGAAATATCCAGCGATCCGTTGGTTTCGACAAGCACGGTAAGGCCGTCGTCGCAGAGGCAGCGGGCAAGCTCGCCGGCGTCTTCCTGCAAGAGCGGTTCCCCGCCCGTAATCTCCACCAGTCGTGTACTCTGCCGCCGCAGCCCAGGCGCACGCCTCGTCAACGCTCACCGAAGTCCCCGGCTCGCGGGCATAGGCGGTGTCGCAGTAGGAGCACGCGAGGTTGCATCCGGAAAGCCGGACAAACGCGCACACTTCGCCCGCAAAGGTCGATTCGCCCTGGATGCTGGTGAACATTTCGCACACGGTAAGCATGCGTCACCGGAAGTAGGCGGCGGTGTTGCCGGGAGTTTCGGTCACCTCGATGCGGAGCACGCGGCAGGCTTCCTTTGCAAGCGCGATTTCCAGTTTCTCGAAAATGTACCGCGCGCAGTTCTCCGACGAGGGGTTCTGCTTCTTGGCGTCAAAAATAGTGTTGAGGTCGGTATGGTCGAGTTCCTTGAGGATGTCGGCGAGCGAGGCTCGAAGGGTCCGAAAGTCCATGCCGATGCCGAGTGCGTTGAGGGTTTCGCACCCGACAACCGCGCGCACCTGCCAGTTGTGGCCGTGCACGTTCTCGCACGGTCCATCGTAGCGGTTGAGATGGTGTGCGGCGGAAAAACCGCCTTCGGTGGAGATTTCGAACATTGTGTTCCCCTAAAGCAATAAAGGAGGGTCACCAAGCACCAGATTTGTCGCCGGCCTTTTCACCGCCCAAACTCCGGTTTCATGGTAAAATAAATACCGGCGTGCTGTGGCAGGGCTCTCCTTTTTATGCGGCATGTCCGGGTGCCGTTCGGGACATACTACGGCAGTATCGGCCCGTAACAAAACCGCCAGAATGAGCTATATTATCAGGCATGGGAAGGAATTCAACCTTTCCAAAAGACGACGGTAGCTATTGATCATGAGCAACAGTCTTATGAAAGGATTAGTGTTATTTTCCATTGCAAGCATATTGTGCCTCTTATGTGTTCATTCAATTCGTCCCGCTGCATCGACCACAGGCGCCGTCCATCCGGGAATGCGGGTTCGACGCAGCCTTGTTTTGCAATGCAAAGAGCAAAAGACTCGCTCTTGACACAGTGTATTCGTACTTTGCTGTCCAGACGAGTGCTGCCAGCAGTGTCTACGACCTCGTGGGCCTGCGCATTCATTACGAACGAGTTATGATGACGCCATTAAGATCAATAATCGCTTTGGCCATTATTTCGTCGAGTAGTGTTGGCACTGCTTTTGCCGCTAAACAGCAATTGCGTGCAATATATCTCAATAGCAATCATTTCCAGGACGACAGCACGTTGGATAACAGCGATACAGGATTACATTTTTTCAAACAACTTGGGTATAACACCGTTTTCGAAGGCATTCCTCCTTGCTTCGGCGAGTGGGACAAGACAAATCCCCGGCAATGGAAAATGAAGGAACCCTCACGCACGGAATTGATTGCCTATATAAGAAATGAAAAGAAACGGGTTGAGTCTTTCGGGCTGGCATTTTGTCCTTTTTATGCTGAATGGGGATGGAACAAAGGAGCGTGTTCAATCAGCGAACGGGCGCGGGCATCGGAGTACAGGGACGTTGCATACGATATTTCTCTAATCGGGCACAACGTGTACCGCCGGTTGCCGAAACAGCCGGCAGGCTGGTCATCGCAGCCCTGCGGTTCATATACATGGAACCAGGATTTTACGGCCGCAGCAATCTCCGTATACCGGCCTTACGCTCTTCAGGCAACATCCATCACGACAGGCATAAGCGATACAGCCGTCCGGAATGGACAGTGTTACGAATTCAGTACCACCGTAGAATTGGCCAATGTACAACCAGGAGACATTATCAAGGCTGTCATTTACAGGGAATTTTCGGACGGCTCAAAACCCGATCCCGCAATCGTTCCTATTGGCAGGGCCATCAATCCCCATAATAATTGGGTTGAAGCAGCCAGCACATCTTATGAAATCATCAGACAAACCGCCCCAGGTTGCTACGATATACAGAAAGAGACGATGGGAGAAACCACCTCTTATCTGTCACAGCTTGTATTGGTTGATTCGGTCTGGATCGATAATGAATTTCCTTTCGGTGCGGGTGGATACACATTCAATAAAAGACTCCGATGGGAGTTTATCCTCCAAACCGGCCAGGGGTTCAGAAAACCTCCTTCCGAAATCAGGTGTTCAAAATTCAGCGTTACCATGCTAGACCCTCTTAAGGAGTTGGCCTATCCGGAGTGGGAAAAATCACCGCAGTTCGTAACGTATTGTTCCCTGTTTCCTTTTGAAAAATATATGTCCACAACATTAATCTACATATGCGATAAAGACATGCAAAAGACCGTAACAGACTCACCCCTCATCATGCAGGCATACCTTAATCAGAAAAAACCTAAGGGAAAGTTACAAAGAATGCGAGGGCATTTTATACCCTTACACGAGGGTATCGGAGCACCTTGCACCAGATGGCCCCTCGACCCGCTATCGCCCGCTTCGGATCTCATTGCACAGGAAATGCTGACAATTATTAAACAGGGGTTAGACAATAAGGAACCCGACTATTTCCTTTTAGGCGGTGATGAAGTGTTTGTGTATAGAAAAGACGCTGTTTCCATGAAAGGTCTTAACAATACGTTTTATAATTCATTATCAAATGGCCAGTATTATAGTGCCATAATGAAAAAAAATATAGAAAGATACCGGGCGATATTCCACGGAAGCGACACTTCCGTATCCCGCACCACCATTGTATTCTGGGCCGATATGATTCTGCCCTTTGGAGAGGGATATTTCTACTATGCTGAAAAAAATGAAGACGCCTCCGCACTTTGCTACCTTAGGGAAACTATCGGCCCGCAAAATATTATTCCGATCATTTGGGTGTACGATTACATGCCGAGCCATGAAAAACCCGGTACGTTCATGGTGAAAAATACGGCCGAAATACAGACATCAATTTCCTTTTGCACAATGAACAGCTTCCACTTCGCGGTCTGTTACGCCACGGACGGCACCCTTCAAGACCTTCGGGCAATCGACAACCTTCTCGATTCGGATGCATGGCATATCAGGCACGAAATAGAATGCGCGCGTTCCTGGTGCGACATCGTGCAAAGTCCTACGAACGCCGGCTCGTGTGATGGTCTTATTTTCACCGGATGGAACAGAAATTTACAATCGAATGGATGGAACGGGCTTGTTCCGCTTGCGTTTTTCGGATGGATGAGAACAGGAGAAAGGGACCTTCCTGAACAGTGGAAGACCGTGCGAAAGCAGTACGATCAAAAGGGTCAGCCCGTTCTTGAGATAATTAACAAGAGAACACTACCAGCCGTCCCTTCGCTATCGCGATAGAGGCACTGGTCATAGGCGAAAAGGTTTGCGGTTTAATGGCGATAAAAATATCCCGCCCTACAACAGCTTACGCTCATTGCATGCTATTTACGCGTTGAGGCATAGGTGGCATAAATGGCAAGCACCACCGAAATGGTTGTTATAATTGCCTGAAAAACCGGCAGAAGAATTGTAACGAACCGCTTTGACTCTTGCGAATCAGGAATAATAATAATGTCACCTTCACTAATTCTGGAAAAATCTTTGATCTGGTAAACATCATTAAGTGTGGAAATAATAAAAGTATTTCGCCTATCCGCCTTCGGAGTAAATCCCCCGGCCTTTTGGATATAATAGCGCCAATCCTTACCCTTGACATATTCATAGGCTCCCGGATTTTCAACATTACCGCTTATGTAAATGTATCGTTCCGTCTTGGGCACAATAACTTCGTCATTCCTTTCAAGGTAAATTTCATTGTGCGCCGATCCGGGGGCGATAATGGAAAAATCATTTGTGGTGCTCGCTTTCACGATTGCGGTGGTGATTTCCGGCCTCACCGAACTGGGTTAAGCAGACGTCCCCGGTTGATTAGGTTTCCGTAATGTTTTACTTCGCCTGATGATCACTATTTTTTCTTTGTTTGCCAATGCCGTGAGACCTCCGGCCATTTGGATGACATCATCAAGAGTTGAGCGATTTTTTAAAATAGGATACCCTCCTGGTGCAGACACCCCTCCTGAGACGTAAACCAGCAATTGCTGAGAATAATTTTCTTTTTGGGGAATCATAATTATATCATTATCATGAAGAATAATTTCTGCAGCTGCCTTTTTATCGAACACAGTAACAGTTTGGGTGTTTATATCTTTCCCGCTTTTAATAATGATTTTTGACGAATCAGCTGAAGCATCAAGTTGAAACATGGAAATAAAGTCAATTGCATGTTCGTATTCCTTTATCGGGATTTGACCTTGGGTAGTATTTTTTAGAGCACCCCCAATAAAAACTCGTGACGTGGCTAGGTTTATTTGAACGTTATCGCCGGGATACACATATGGATTCTGCTGGGTATTACCTTTAAAAATGAATTGTAACAGATCAAAAACTTTTGTCGAATCCCCGCTTGTAACGGATACCGACCTGAAATTAAGCTCATTAACAGAGGGAAGTGTATTATTATTTGACTGCTTTATTGCATCCAGCAACCGCATTTTACCTGAAATTTTTATTGTTCCCGGATTTGCTATTGCGCCGGTGATGTTTACTGTCACCTCTTTGGCTTTAATAAGCGAGACATAGACGTCGCTTTTTATTTTTATTTTTTTGGAAACATGATCCCGTATCATGCTTTTTAGCTGCTTGTAAAGGTACCTTGCCCAGCTTTACCAAACCAAAATCGGGAAGTACTATGCCTCCATTGTCATCAATTACGGCCTTGAACTGCCGATTGCTCATGGCTAAAATCGAAACAAGAAAGACATCACCGCTCCCGACATAATATTGTGAGGAATCTATCGAGTTTTCCGATGACTCGTTTGACAAGATGGGCGCCACGAGTGGTGTAACATTGGTTTTTTGCTCCGTACCGAAGGGGAAATCCGGAGCCTGTGCCATCGATACGCCTGAAAATTGTTGCACGGACAAAATGATACATAAAGCAGTGAGATTTTTTTTCACGATTTTCATGACATCCCTTTTATATTAAATAAAATGCTCCTTGGCATAAAAATAAATTGGGCCATCTACTAAATTTATGATTTAGTTTTGAACCGTTCCAAGTGCTTCCGGGCTTTCTTATTAACAAAATAATTGTAAAACAATACTATGGACGCAAATTATATTTTCCTAACCTCGTTTCATAGGAGTATACGGACGGAATGAGTCTACAGCTATATATCCGATTCCTTTTACGGAAAAAACGGGTTTTTATCATCAACTTTATCGTGATAGCCATTTGTGCCTGGGTGTACGCATTTTGTGTTGCCAAAAAAGAATACCTTGCGCAGGTCACTTTTTTCCCCCCCTTATCAAACGAAATGGGTTCTCAAATGTCTCTTTTAGGTGTTAATATACCAACCCTCTCTTCCCCTAGCATCCTTCCGGAGCAGATTTACACGATTTTTGCCAGCAAAGCGAACCAAAGAAGAATAATTGATCATTTCGATCTGGTCCGCAAGTTTAAATTGACCAAGTCAAATAACAAATACGTTCTCGCATCAAAGCTGCTGAAAAAATTGATAGCAATGGACGTCGACCAGACGAGCAACCTTGGCCTTCAACAAAATACGATTTCGTTCACCATTTCATGTTATGCAACGTCGCCGGACACTGCAAAAATAATGGCTGAATACGTCTTCGCACTTGTTGATTCGGCAATACGGTGCATAAGCATGGACCGCGCGAGCAGGAACAGGATTTTTATTGAAGGCCAGCTTGCAAAAAGCAAAACGAGTCTTGACAGTTTGGAAAATGTTCTTGAGACGTTCCAGAAGGAAAACAAGGCGTATGTCATTCCCGAGCAATTAAAGCTTTCGTTAAACTCGTATGCTGCCATCAAGGCAGACGCGCTGATGACGGAAATACAAATAAAAGACCTGCAGAAGGAACGAAACGAATCGTCTCCGCAAATTCAGGAATTGCAGAGAAACCTTGCCGTGGTAAATCAAAAATTAAGGTCCATGGAAACATCCGAAACACCCGACGTGCTGCCGAGTTTTAACCTGTCCGCAAAGCTCATCCCAATTTTTACCAATCTCGAACGCGATATTGAAGCGCAGGAACAGGTGATTTTGCTTTTGACAAAGGAATTGGAGCAGGCAAAAATACAAGAAGCGAAGAACGTCTCTTCCCTTGTCATTGTTGATGCGGCATTCCAGCCCGAATACAAGGACCGCCCTAAGAGGGTGCCCATGATGGCGGCAATTATTATCTTGGAAAATTGCTTTTTGCTTCTTATTCTTTCTTATCAATTCACCTTTGGCTTTTTACTCGCGAATAACCGCAGTTTTGCCGCATTTATTGAGGAACTCAGACCCCACAAGCGTTCACAATAGAACATGCCGGTAATCATCAATGGCGTTGTATGTCAATCACGGACTGCCACCACACGAAACCTGTACCTCTGTAGCTTCGCCAGGCAGGGAGAAAAGGAACAATACATGGCTATTGGGGGCCGTCGTTCTGTTTTCCGTTTTCGAATTTGTCTGTATCCATTTTCAACATACGAAACTGGCTGTTCTTTCCGTCCTGTCTTTAACTGCAATTCTGGGTATTGTCATTGTTGCGCAGCGATACAGCCTTAAGCTGCTTTTCGCCCTTCCTCTGTATGCAGCCATTTCTCTTTTCTTTCCCGTTGGATATTCACTCGGATACCCTATAATACGGTGGCTTTCGATAGCTACTGTTTTTCTTGTTCCCATAATTTTTGCAATAAGCAAAATATCCTTCCCAAATGTTTTTATCCCTGCAAAGGCCCCCCTTTTTCTCATTTTTGCCGGCTTTGTCATGTCTTGGTTGTACCAGGCCTGCAATGGCAAGCTTTCCGCATTCAGCCCGGCTGCGATATACGATGTGTACTTTGCAGCGGGAATAGCGGTTTTTTATGCATTCTATTTTTTATTATCGAACAGATCGCTTACCCTTATCTCAACTTTCAGGGCTGTTGCTATTGCAGGTATTCCCTTTATCCTAATGGTTTTAAATGAGTACGAGAAACTAGGTGAAATCACCGCGGTTTTTCAGGGACGGCTGGGCTTTTTAATTCGAATTAATCCTAACATCATCTCCTCGTTTCTTGAATTGCTTCTTCCGCTGTCTCTTTTTGTCGGTCTTTCTGAACAGCGGAGGGTTAATCAGGTGTTTTTTTTCTGTATTTCTGCACTATATGCTTTGTGTATCATTGCCTGCTATTCGCGAGGCAGTTTGCCCGGTTTCTTTTTCTTGGGTGCGTTTTTAATTGTAACAACGAAAAGCATAAAGATGCGCCTCATTTTTATTGGGATTATCATTGTTTTCTTGATAGCATTCGGCGTTGGATATTCCAATAGACTCTTGCACCCCAGGTTCGCTGATTTCTTGTCAAATGCCGGCCGGGTCGAATTGTTCAAGGCCGCAATAAAAATCCTCCGGGAGAATCACTATATTTTCGGCATAGGGATGAACAACTTCAGCCTTGCCAAGTTCCAGTTTGGTTTTCCTGTAGGGTTTGATTATTTGCGTGTCATGTCGTCCCATAACCAGTATCTTGAACTCTGGCTGGGGTGGGGACTCGCGGCACTATGTGGATGGGCTATACTTATGTTTGGCACCATATTCCTGCTGATGCGTCTCAGATTGCCCCGCCAATATTCCTTGTTAAGATTTGGCGTACTTTTTTCCCTGATATTTTTCATGACCCATGGAATAGTCGATAGTGTCATTGCAAGTCCCGAAATCATGTTCTTCCTTTTTATTATTCTTTCCTGCAGCCAATACCTCATTCACTCCGATAAACAATTGGCGAAGCAGAAGATACCACCCCTCCCTCGCTCCGCCGATTACTGTTAGTGTTCGCCTTGGTGTGGCCACTTCTGCGATATGAGAGCGTTAGTTAAGGTCAAAGGGTTGGTGGCTTGTTTTTACCGTTGCAGGCTGCAGAAAACAAAAAGGTATGCGCGTGTCTTGACTAACCCTGATTACCCCGAAAAATAAAGTTGTCACTCAACATAGTCTTGTAAGCATGTGGAATACCCCTACGCTACCCACCATGGGGATTTTGAACACGAGACTTGATGAACGCTTCTAGAAGGTCTGTGCTTTTCTCCCAAGTAAATGCCTGGATCCGTTCGCGACCAGCCACAGCAAGTTTCTGCCTCAATTTATCGTCATCCAGCAGGCGTAGGATATTCCTTGCTAGGGCTTTGGGATCCCCAGGCGGTGACAGGAGAGCCGTGACTTCGTGTTCAGCGTACTCCCGAATACCACCACAGTCGGAGGAGACCACGGCGCACCCACAGGCCATCGCTTCTGCTGGTGGAAAGGCAAAGCCTTCCGCCAAGCTGCTGCAAATAAAAATGGATGACTCGTTGTAGATAGAGATTAAGTCATTCTCGGGGATGTTGCCGGAATAGGAGGCCCAGGAAGGAATTGTTCCGGGCTTCTGCTCGCTCTGCCCAAAGACGACTACCTCCAGGTCGGGATACTGTTGCTTTGCGATCTCTAGAGCAGATATCCCGTCTTGGGGCGCCTTGTAACTGCTATTTCCAAAGAACATAGCTACTTTCTTCGGTCGCCGGCGGGCCTTACCGATCAGACGGAATCTTTTCTGGTCGATCCCAATCGGGATGTTGACTGTATTCTTACAAGTCCCCTCTGCCCCGCAAACCTGCTCGTAAAGCCAGCGTGAGATGGTGACTTTCTGAAACGGCCATCGCCATGTCGTCTCTAGCCGGTCTCGAGGTCCGAGCCATGGCTCAAAATCCTGTACCAAATAGAATTTAAACCCTTTTGACGCGGGATATTTGATGATGTATTCTGCCGTCTGCCAAGCGGTTGCAAAAATAGCATCACTATTGGGCATGTATCTCGAAAAGAGTTCCGGAACATAAGTCATTCGAACATGTCGATTGATTGGCTGCCAGCGAACGCTCCGGAAAAGAAAGCGGGCTCGGTAGAAAATGATTTGATTGGAAAGTTTACGATAAAGGCCCTGCGGTGGCGTCGAGGGGACATTTGAAAGATGATGAGCATGGACAATGGTCACTTTATACCCTCTGGACACAAGGCGGTTCGCGTATTCATAGACTGTCCTGAATCCTCCGGTTGGCATCCCCGGATAGGACGGCAACACAAATGTAATCCTCATTTTTATCGCCCCTTCGCTATCTGAGACTATGGGGGACATCCAGAGGCAATCGTACAATTGAACCCGTGTCATGAAAACTGCCGTAGGGCAGAGTCTGCCTAGAAAATGCTGCTATCATAAATAAGCTCGGCAATCACTTATATATCCTAATAAAATCTCCGATAAGATCCTCGAACCATGCAAAGAAAAAAACATAGGCAGTCGTTCCAGTGATCGGAAGATGATTCAACTTTTTTTTATCAGATGAATTCAATGGTCATTTTAATGTAAAAAAATAATTCAAAATTTACGGCTTGTGGATGGTGACGAAAATGCCCGATACTAAAAGCTCCTCATCGGGAATATTCTTGAAATCAGTGGAGAACTTGCTTCTCAGCTCTCTGATATAGCCAAGATGTTTATCATTGTAGTCTATGCCTTTTTGGATATACTCCTTATGAATTTTTACATCTACCTCATTCTCGCCGATGATTAATATCTTTAATATACGGAAAACGTATTGTAATTTTTGAAATATACAGACATAATCTCCTAATAGTCTACGGTTCGGCGCCCCAATATGGCTGGACATGGCTTTCCATAATTTATTATTTATAGTCAAATAGGTGAGAGGATTAAGACCAAAATTAGTAAATATACCATGATCTCTAAAGTCTATTTCATGCACCATATATCCGCCGTGTTTTAAAAGTGAATCCATCGAATGAAACACCCCTTCAAGATCATAAACATCCTCGAGTACAGCGCGGGAAACAATCATGTCGAATGTTCCCAAAGCATGAGTATTTCCTACCCCCTCCATCGCCGTATTTGATAAATAACGATACCGCGATTCATCAATAGTATAGCCGTCTGGAGTAAATGCAATTGCATTACCGAATGTCGAACGCTGAGATTCAGTAAAAGTCTCAATAAGTTTCAAATACACAGCTGCCTGCTCGGCGGCACTTCGCAATGAGCTGAACCTGTCAACGCTTGCCACAAACGCCGCACCGTCGGCGAGAAACCGCATACCGACCCCTAGGTTTTCCCCGGGACCGACCTCAAGGATCCTTTTTCCCTTAACAAAAGATACAGGTATATGCGAATAAACAAAATAATCGTGATACACCTCATTAAGATAATGCAAGCTTTTGTTAGGATCGTCTGGCAGAACGCGTACCCAGGGGTATTGAGATATTTTGCTTTTGAGCGGCACGGTTTTGAAGAAGATAAATAAGTATTACTCGGTGTTGTTGGATAAACCTTATAAAATTTTGTGGAAGTATCTTTTTAATTATTTTAAATATTTTTCTCATTTTCATTAGAAGCGAAAGAAATTGGTATGGAAAGAATTATCAATTCAACCGAAATAAAAATACAATATCACATTGTTAAATACGTATCGTTAACAAACCAAATGCGGAAGCGAGAATGCCTTTTCTTTCATCTTTTTTCAATAAATGCCTGGTAAACATCGCCTTGAGGTTCCCAGCAAGTTATGCGCTTCAACCATCGATTGCTATTATACCGGTTTTCGATGCGCCATAATCCTTTATGATTCAACAGTTGCTTTATCTGGTTGAATATTGTATTTATCCTGCTCAGGGCCCGCTTCCTCTTTTTAATCATCAATAGAAAACCTTCAACGATTATAACGGGTTCGCGGCCCCTTTCTTGTTGTCAACTTAGAGCTTATCCATAAATAAAAGTTGATTGTCTGAAACATATTATTGCACAAGCCAACTGTAGTAAACCTGTATGACTACGAGCAAGTTTTTCAAAACGAACCAGCAATTTTCTGAAGCGGTTGAGCCACGACAAGCATCGCTCCACAACCCATCTTTGCGCCTTGAACCTTGGGTTCCTGCGCTTTCATTTCAATTTCTTCTCCTCGTTGCCGAATGCAAGGGATATATCGCCGCTCGACACACTGGTTGAACGCGGGCTCTCCTGTATACCCTTTATCAGCACACAAATGCTGTCTCCGACGAGCTTTTGTTGTTGGACGTTCTATCATAATGTTGTCAAGTGTATCAGGCAGCAACTTCACGTCGTGCTTCTGTGCTCCGCTCACGACGAGCGACAGCGGGATGCCACGACCGTCAACGAGTATGCTTCGCTTGCTGCCATTTTTTTCCCCGATCAGTTGGGTTGTGGCCGACATTTTCAAGTGCAAGTGGGGCTTTGTTCATCCCACCATCAATACTTTGCCATTGCCAGGCTATGCCTTCCATATCGTCGTATTCGGCAATCCCTGCTTTCCACAATTTCTCAAAGTATCCGGCCTTTTGCCACTCAGAAAATAGCGATGGATTGCACTTGGACTGCCAAATTGAGTCTTCGGAAGCGCTTTCCATTAAATTGCCATTCCGAAGAACAAAAAGTTTCTCCCAGCCAAAACAAGACGAGGTGATATGGGTTTCCGTCCACCTCCTGATTTAGCGAACAAACTTCTGACGGCGATCACGCTACTTTTTCGGTATTAACGGTTCAACTTTCGCCCAGAACTCGTGCCCGATATCTCCCATGAATAGAGCCTGCGTTTTTTTTGGTTCTTCCATGGAAATAATATCATATATGCCGACATTAACCACAATTCTTATTTATGGATAAGCTCTTAATCAGACACTATTGTTATTTTTCATTTCAATAGAATTTTCCAGACAGTATCCTAAAAAAATTATAAATCAACAATGCTTTCCGAATCAACTAAACGCATTGCCAGCAACACGCTTTATCTGCTTGCGCTCCAGATAGTGGGATATCTGTTTCCTTTGGTGACCATCCCCTACCTTCTCAGAATTCTTGGCACCGATACATTTGGCCTGTATGTTTTCGCCATTTCCTTCACGACGTATTTTCAGATCGTTGTTGACTACGGGTTCAACCTTACAGCAACACGAGAGGTATCGCGGCTGCGGACCAACCCAACCGAGTTAGCTTCGTTTTCCTCTTCCGTCTTCCTCGTTAAGGCCATGCTGGCCTTTGTATGCTTTTTTATTTTTTTAGGGATTGTTTTACTCGTCCCGCGATTCAAGACGAATATCGCGATTTATCTCTGGGCCTATGGTGGAGTCGTTGGCAGCATTTTGTTCCCGCAATGGCTTTTTCTTGGAACCGAACGGATGAACCTGATAACGTATCTGAGGGTCACCACGGGAATTGCTGCAACGGCCCTAACGTTTTTAATTATCCGCAGGCATGACCAGCTTCTCTATCTGTTAATTCTTAACACGGGCGCAGCATGGGTATCCGGCGTGGCCGGCCTGATTCTGGCTGTTAAATATTTGAGAATGAGACTATCTTTTCCTTCCATGAAAAAAACAGCACAATTGGCCAGAGACGGTTTCAGCGTGTTTGTTTCTCAGATTTCGGTGACGCTCTTTACAAATAGCAACACGTTCGTGCTTGGCCTCCTTACCAGCAACAAGGAAGTGGGCATATATGCGGTCGCGGAAAAAATCGTCAGAGTGGCAATATCAACTGCGGGACCGCCCGCTACTGCGATCTACCCAAGAATTTCGGCACTCTTTTCCTCTTCCCAGTACCAAGCGCTCCGATTCCTGAAAAAATTTCTTTTAGGCGGCAGCGTTGTTTTCACGGTAATAAGCGTGCTCCTTTTTTTCACATCCGATATAGTAGTATGGCTTGTATCAGGCAAGTGGTCTCCAGAAATTTCTTTATTGGTGAAAATCATGGCCGTTCTTCCTTTAAGTGTTTTTGTTGACAATATCTACGGTACACAGGTTCTTTTGGGGTCCGGTCATGAAAAGCAGTTTATGCAATCAATTGTTACGGCAGGTTTGGGCTCTGTAAGCCTGCTCTTTGTTCTGGTGCCAGTTTTTTCAGCCCGCGGAGCCGCAATTTCTTTTGTTACTTCCGAACTTTTCTTGTTGTCGCTCTATATGTTTTTTTGCCGCAAATATGGGTTAAGGCTTGATTAATCAAAATCTTTTTTAATAATTGCCTTGTCATTAAGTATCATTTATTTCAGAGATTATTTCCGATATGGGAAGCATATCACCGTGTTCCCCTAATTCATTTTTAAGGTTTTAATCTGTTTTAATCAGATATATTTTATGGGAAAGTTTTACAACCTGGCTTTTACCGTTAGATCACCTAGATGCCGCGAGACGATCAGCTCTACCTCAGAATTCCTTTTTCCTCCTGACACACGCTGATATTTTTTCACCGTTGTTGGGCCTGATGCATTTCGTCCCCCCCAAAAAAAACAATTGCCTCAATCATATACAGTCTGTTACACCACGGACAGCACTCTTCAAAACATTCAGGCAATCGACAACCTCCTCGGTTCGGACGCCAGGCATATCAGGCACGAAATAGAATGCGCGCGTTCCTGGTGCGATATCGTGCAAAGTCCAACCAACGCCGGCTTGTGTGACAGTTATATTTTTACCGGATGAAACAGGGTTTTGAAATAAAACGACTGGAACGGACTTGTTCCACTTGCGTTTTTCGGATGGATGAAAACAGGGGAAAGGGGCCTTCCGGAACAATGGATGACCGTGCGAAAGCTGTACGATCAAAACGGTCAGACCGTTCTTGGGGTGATTGAAAAACAAGTATTGCCGCCTCGCGCTTCGCTGTCACGATAGAGGCAGGTATTTCTTTTATCGATAGCATGGAGATTCAGTATTACACAATCCTCAGTCACTTTATGTGCGCGATTAGCGAACCCGATTTGGTTGAGAGGCAAAATCTCTTCGATAATTTTACCGTCGTGCCTGTGGCATCTACATGCGTACTGTGGTGCACAACGGAGCAGAGGCAGCTATTAAGGGCACCACATGGGCCAATGACGATTTTCCCCTTCAAATTGTGCGTAACATAGAAGTATTTTGATCCTATTCCGTATAATTGCACATTCACCCTGACAAGCGTGAACGCCTTCCCAAGGTGGATGTTTCTATACTGGCCGTGCAGGGGCACAATGAAACAATATGAGACCTAGCACCATTCGGGTGACGCTGCTGATTTCGGACTTTGGATCCGAAGCGGACAATTCATCATCTTTTCAATGCATATTCCGATCTATCTATGTAGTGCAAAGCTGCAGAGCTAAAACAAGATGCTGACTCAAACTCCTTCTGTCGGAATTGTTCTCTTGTCGCTTAATCGCTTTACTATGACTGCAAAATGCATAAGATCTCTTTTGTCGATTAATTATCCTCGATATTCTATAGTCGTTGTTGATAATAATTCGGCAGATAATTCGGGGGAAAAATTAAAAGAGAGCTTCCCTATTATCACCTTGCTGAAAAGCAAGTTTAACCGTGGTTTTTGCGGTGGCAACAATTTGGGCATCAGGTATTGTTTGGATGCTCAATTCGATTATATCTTGATCCTCAATGATGACACTGAGGTTGAGCCAGACTTCCTATCAATATTGGTCCAAAAAGGGGTATCAATACCGGAAAAACTCCATGTAATCACAGGAAAAATCTGCTGTAACCAAGATAGAACCATGGTATGGTATGCCGGTGGCGATTTATCCCTTATTCACGGGATCGGAAAACACCGGGGCCATTTTAAGAAGGACAGGCCAGAGTACAACAATGATTGCAAAGTCGAATATGCAAGCGGCTGTATGATGCTTGTCAAGAGTGAAGTTTTCGAGACTATAGGCTTGCTTAAAGAATCAATTTTTATCTACCTTGACGACACGGAGTTTTGCATCAGGCTTCGTGAGGCCTCCATCCCGATCTATTATCAAGCGGCTTCGCGGATTTATCACAAGGTCGAGGCGGGAATAGGACTGGCAAACTATACCCCATTTTATTTGTATTATTCCTCACGTAATCGCGTACTCATAACAAGAAATATCGGCTACAGATTTTATTTACTTGTTTATTCTTGGACGATTGCAACAATTAAAATTGTAATTCTTGCTGTTTTACCATATGTTGATAAGAAGTCAATAAAAATCGGTTCGATTGTACGGGGTACCATTGATGCGACCCTAATTTTCTTCGGGGACAAAGGCCATGAATTTTCAAAATAGACGTCAACTTTTTTGAACTGCAACTTCCCGCGGGTCTACAGAGAAAGGTTTTTCCATGAAAATGCTTGTCACGGGTGGTGCCGGATTCATCGGTTCGCATGTTGCCGAGACACTAGCCAACGATGGTCGCGATGTCGTGGTCTTGGACGATCTCTCAGGCGGATTCACTGAAAATGTCCCCAAGAAGGTTACCTTCGTTGAAGGAAGCGTTACAGACTACGAGTTTGTTAAAAGCCTTTTCGAGCAGCATAGGTTCGATTATGTCTACCATTTGGCCGCATATGCCGCCGAAGGGCTTAGCTTTTTCATAAAACGGTTCAACTATGAGAACAACCTCATCGGCAGCGTCAACCTCATCAATGCCAGTGTCAATTACGGGGTAAAATGCTTTGTGTTTGCAAGTTCAATTGCAGTCTATGGGAATCCAAAGCCGCCTTTTGTTGAGGAGCTGACTCCTCATCCTGAAGACCCCTATGGCATCAGCAAGTACGCGGTTGAGTTGGATCTGCAGGTCTCAAAAATGATGTGGAATCTCAATTACATTATTTTCCGGGCCCATAACGTCTTTGGCGAGCACCAGAACATTGGAGACAAGTACCGGAACGTTATCGGTATCTTCATGAATCAGATAATGCAGGGTAAAAAGCTTACGATTTTTGGCGATGGAGAACAGAAGCGCGCCTTCAGCTACATTTCGGACGTTGCTCCGGTGATTGCACATTCGGTTTTCAAACCAAAGGCTTACAACCAGGTCTTTAATATTGGCGCAGACAGAGAATATTCGATCAATGACCTTGCCCGGAACGTTCTCAAAGCTATGAATTCAAAAAATGAAATCCAGTATCTTCCTGCACGTAAAGAAGTAGTAAACGCATATTCGTCTCATGACAAAGTAAAACGGGTATTCGGCTACGAACCGAGGGTCGATCTCGAAGAGGGGATTTGTCGTATGGCAGAATGGGCAAAGAAGACAGGCGCCAAGAAGGGCAAGGCGTTTTCGAACATAGAGGTGGCCCGCAACCTACCGGATTCCTGGCGATGACAATGAACATCGCTGTTTTGCAGGACTACTTTTTGATAATGGCCTAGTCATAAAAACGGAAGCGAGGTTCATTGGCTATCGTTTCTTGGAAACATAGGATAGCTTATGCCGGAACCATCCCTTAAAAAACCTTTTTCGAAGCTCTTGGACAGGTAACACGCGTTTCTGCTGGACCTGCGATCGCTTTCTCAAGACCGCCGGCATTGTACGGAGGACCTCGATTTTTGCCCGCACATAGGGAACTCCTTCGCCGCGAATCAGGTGAGCCAGAAAGCTGGCCCCCATGTAGAGCAGATGCAAAGGGAGACAGCAGACAAGCAGGAAGATTGGATAATTGACAAGTAATAGATACTCAATGTTTCTCTGGTTGAGATAGATATAGCGCTCACCATTACGTTTCATTGTTGCCGACACCTTATGCCGCACTACGGCAGAAGGGCAGTACAGGCACTCATAGCCTCGCAGTTGCGCCCTGAAACCGAGGTCCACATCTTCGTAGTAAATGGGACTGTAGATTTCCTCAAACAGACCTATCTCGTCCAACACATCACGGCGGTATAATGCAGCGCCGGCGCATGCAGAGAAACAGCGACGAGGGTTGATGACATCTGGATGTTCGGCCGGATAATATCGATAGGTGAAGGTTTGGCCGAACCAGGCAATTTCGTCACCTGCCGAATCTACTATACCGGGATTATCAGCAAACACAAGCTTCGAAGCACACATAGCAACTTTGGGATCCGACGCGATGCCGCGCACCAGTTCGGCGAGCCAGTTTGGCTCTACTTCCGTATCGTTATTCAAGAGAACGATGTATTTTCCCCTTGCAGCAAGGATTCCTTTGTTGTTTCCGCCGCCAAAGCCGAAATTGCGGCCCAATGCCACAACAATTACATGAGGAAAGTTCTCCTTCACAAATTCGATCGACCCATCCTTTGAGCCGTTATCAACAAGAAGGGTCTCAAAGTCCGAATAGGTTTGTGTTCCCAGCGCGGAAAAGCAGGCTTTCAGAAACTGCAAGCCATTCATGTTGATGACGATAACGCTCGTTTCGGGATTTTCGCTCACGCTGTTCATGTTTCTGGATCAGGCATATTAGTGTATCTTATCGGCTTTTCTTCAGATCATTACCTTCGATTCGTCACCACATCCAGCCTCGCGCGAATGATTTTGCCTACGGCTTCCGGAGAATATTTTTCGCGAATGTCCAGTGCTGCCTGCGCGCCGAGCGCGTGCGCAAAGTCCGGATCGTTTGCCACACGGACCATCGCGGCGGCGGCGGCATCCACGTCGGGATCAGCCCACCATTGTCCGCGCGGGTAATGAACATAATCACGGTCGAGTTGCACGAGCCGGTAGGGGACCGGAACCGAATTCCACGGCGTCATGAATTCCATGTTGCTCGACCAGCCAGTCGCAATCACCGGCTTGCCGAGGAACATCGATTCCGCAATCGTAAAGCCAAACCCTTCGGATCGGTGAAGCGAGACGTAGCAGTCGGCCGCATTGAAAAGCGCGTTGAGTTCGGGCCGATGAAGATACCGGTCGGTCGAAACAATGGACGGCTCGCGGTTCATCGCGGCGTTAAGCTGGTGCTTCACTTCAGTTTCTCTTTCACCGTTAATCATCTTCAAGATCAGATACGTTTTTCCCTGAAACGATGGTAATGCGCGAATATACGCTTCGACGAGAGCCATGGGATTTTTTCTTTCCGGCGTGCTCAATGCATCAAACATGTAGAGAAAAATAAAACCGTTTTCTGGGATGCTAAGTTCACGACGACCGATGCCGAGCGGAACCTCAACATCAATCCCGTAAGGAATATATGTAACGGGAATCTTCAGTTTCCGGCTGAACGCGGTTGCGCAAAACTGGCTCGGCGCCCAGACTTCATTAAGAAACCGCGTGCATTCGAGCCATGAATCAGGAAGCTCCGGCAGTTCCCAACTCCAATGCGCGATGTTGTAGCGTCCCTGTAGGGCGGCTTCGTGATCTGCAACGGCACGGGGTATTTGCTCGGCATTGAGGAACCACAGCGTCACGCCAAATTTCGGGTCGTGTTCGAAACCATCCGGCATTTCCTCTTCGAGCCGCGACAGAAAACCTTTCGTGAAATTAATCGCCGCTGTCGGAACTCTTGCAGCCTTGCAAGATCGCAGCGTTGCACGAGCCCCCTCGCCAATACCGAGTTCAGCACACAAGTTTCCAATAAGATTAATGCCGTATGGAAGACTCGACATCACCCCACGGGCCGCTGTTGCCGAACTGTCGTATACGAATGCTCGGCGGAAAAGAGCGGCAGCAATCTTCTTTCGTATTTTAACCGGGATAATGGCGTGAACGTGAGATAAGGCCTTTAGTCGGTAGGCAGTACGATACAGCCACTTATTGAAGCCACCGTTGGTCTGCACGGATGAATTACCTATTTTAAGTAGTGAGGTTTCGATCGACACATTTACGCGTCGTCGATGCCTTCAAGTCACTATTTCTGCCTTCCGGGTCGGCTACCACGAAAACAATATTCGATCTCTTCCTTAAAATCATTTGTGCCGCCTGCAAAAACTCACAAGTCCCCTTGAAATCTACAATCCTTCCCAGCCCACAATAGACCTACCTTCAGCAGTTGCCCGGTAATAAACCAGAGATTCTAGGATTTGAGGAGATTACAAGAATTCTTATTCAGTGAATAAATCCGTTTGGCCCGGGCAACTGCGGCGCAGATTGTTTATATTTGCTTACAAATATAATTATATTTGACCTCCGACTTTTGGAGATTCGTTAGTCAGAACTGCCCGGAATGGGAACAGGTTGATTTCGGTCGGGATTGTTAGTTGTGAAAAAATCAGTAATGATTTCTGTTTGCCGCTTCAATAGTACCTGTTGTATTTTTAAAGAATAAGGGACCTTACCCTAAATTCTTTCCCGAATACCTCGGCTGTACTCCTGGAAACTAAGACCCTCAATAGATGTGAGAACAGTTTGTTAACGCAAGACTCTTTATGAACAGCCTGAACCTGGAACTAGCCATCATCCTGGTGATAAGCATCCTGCACGTTTTGCGTTCTGTAAAAACTTCCCCAAAAATCTGGTTTAGGTGGAAAATTACGGATATCAGAGACAGCTTGAAAAAGTGCTGCCTCTGACCATTTCAACTATGAATTCACCTCTTGTTTCAGTCGTAATCTTAAACTGGAATGGCAAAGAATATCTCCGGGAGTGTCTGGACTCTGTTCTAAGATCAACGTATGCACCGTTAGAAATTATTTTCGTCGATAACGGCTCGACTGACGGTTCTGTTGATTATGTCAAATCTGTGTACCCTTCAGTGCTTATTCTGGAAAATGGGAAGAACCTCGGTTATGCAGAAGGTAACAACAAGGGCATCGAGCTCTCAAAGGGTAAGTATGTCGTAACTTTGAATAACGATGTTATTGTCGAACCGGATTGGCTTGAAAAGCCGGTTGAATATTTCGAAAATGACGATCTCTTAGCTGTTGTCGGCTGCCGACAGATGAGTTACTATGATCATTCCATTGGAGATGGGTTTTTCCACTATCCTTCCCCTGAATTGACTTTTGAAAGAATCGGACACGGGGACAGTTACGATATTCATTCATCGCTGGCTGTTCCGGGTTATGTGATCTCTGTTAACGGCGGATCTGCAATTTACCGCAGAGACCTATTCATCAAGCTGGGAGGATTTGACAGGAACTTTTTTGCCTATCACGACGAAACGGATCTTTGCATGCGGTTGTTTCTGGGCGGATGGAAATGTCTCTACGCTCCGCAGGCGGTGGTGTATCACAAGGATGGTGCAAGCTTCAAAAAAAGAAAAGGAATGTGGCTCTATTATTCTGAAAGAAACAAAATGTGGTCTTTATTCAAGTACTATCCTCTTTCTGTTTTTCTGGAACATATTGTACCTATTGTTAAGCATGAACTGCGTATTATCAAATACCATTTTCTTAGGGGAAGCACACCGTTACTGTACCTAAAAGCTAAATGGGATGGATTGATTGGCCTTGCAAAATACACAAGTTTACGAAAAAAGTACACGAGAAAGTTTCTTGACCGCAGAAAAGAGTTTTTCGAATTCCAGAATCGGCAAAAAATTCCACTATGACTACTCTTCCCGGCTTCTCCCGGGATTCAAATCCAAACGGCCAACTTCATGTTTTGAATTCATTGAAGTTTTGCTTCTTGCTGATCGTGCCGTACTGTTTCATCCTCCTCAATCGCGTTCAGCAAGGATTTCGTAGGACAATTTACTTTAATAATGGAAATGTAAAAGTGAGAACAGAGAAATCAATAACATTAGAAGGTCCTAATGAAAATCGAAGAATAATAATGATTGAATTTGATTCTATAGAAAGCGTAAAACGTTCTTATTATTCAGATGAGTACAAAAGAAGAGTATTCGTGAAAATGCTGCAATTGGTTAAATAATAATTGTTGATGGCATATGAAATACATTGCCGCACAACAAGTCATTCAAGCTGACTTGGTCAGAGAAGGCCATAGGATCATAAATTTATTATTTCTGGCCTCGCTGCTTGACTCTGTCGTTATACCTCTCAAGAAAGGAACGATATGAACACAGATGTGGAATGGGACAAGTGGGGTAAGAACGACCCTTATTTCGGCGTGATTACCCTCGAAAAGTTTCGGAGTAAGAACCTTACCGAAGAGGCTAAAAGGGAGTTTTTTGAATCTGGGAAGAGGGACATTAACTTTGTCTTAGAGGTCTGCAGGCGCCATTTCGATCAAGGCTTTTCCCCAAAAAAAGTTCTGGATTTCGGCTGCGGGGTTGGAAGGCTTGTCATACCATTTGCCGAAATAGCAGAACATGTGGTGGGACTTGATGTCTCAGATTCAATGTTGAAAGAGGCACGCAAGAACTGTAATGAATACTCTGCACAAAATGTCAGCTTGCTTAAGTCTGATGATAACCTGTCTTCCTTGGACGGGGAATTTGATCTAATACATTCCTTTATCGTTTTTCAGCATATCCCTATTGAGAGGGGAAGGCGTATTTTCACTAACCTTCTTAACCATTTGAAAGAGGGAGGTATTTGCGCTATTCAAATCACATACTCGAAGACCGTTTTTAGAGAGAACCATGGTGTACCTCCTGTAGAATTACCCATTAAGAAATTGAAAAAAAAAGTAAGGCGACGTGTCAGGACTTTGGTGGAGATTGTAAAGCGACTTGTCAGTAGTGCGGTAATTAGTGAGTCTCCCCGTCAAGATCCAGAAATGCAGATGAACCCATACAATGTAAATGAACTTTTTTTCCTGATACAATCAGCAGGCATACACAATATTTACGTGAGATTCACGGATCATGGGGGAGAATTAGGTGTCTATTTGTACTTCCAGAAGTCCAATTAGGCATAACAAGGCGCTCCACCGGCGGCTTTTCCACTGCGCTCCAAAGCCGCCGGTGAGCTTGAAGGTTAACTTTCCAAAAATTCACATACCCAACAAAAACCACTGGGGGGGGCTGCTACCGGCATTTCCCGTTTGTGTCGATGTCGGCGTTGAAGCGGGGAAAAAAAGCAGAACCGGCAACAGCACCATATAATTGAATAGCGGATATCCGGACAACAGCCATCTTTTTCCTGGAATGCTGACCATATTACAACGATATTGTTGTTGAATTTCCGCACGACGGCGATCTTTCTGCCTGCTGGGTCGTGAACTGCTTGAGGGAAAGATACTATCGGAAGATGGGGGCTGGAGTTTCTAGGGGTACTGGATCTGCCTGGCTATGCTCTTGACGACGAGTCAAAATCCACGGGCAAATGGCTCTGGATGCATTTCGCGAGGCCTGGCCGCGTTCCCGCCCTCGCCCCCAAATCTTCAAGCTCCAGCCGCCCTATGTGGCCAAACGCCGTTTCCAGGACCCCGGAAGCAGCCGCGAATACCGGATCCTCAAGGTGAGCCTCAAAAAAAACGATACCGGGACCGGGAAAGAGACTGCCCTTGAGCCAACTTCTGCAGGAAAGATCATTCAGTTCAGGAAAAAAAACCATAGCAACACTTCATGGTTTCTTTTTTCCTGCATACCAGCGCGCTTAAAATATAGTCCGCCCTTACACATGCTTTATCTTTAGATGTTCTTCCTGCATATCCGGGACGATTTGTTTCTAAAATGGTATTTGTCAACTTGAAAATAATTCGTTTATGATAGTATTGTAAACTCACAATCCATTGTACCACGGAAAATAATGCGGATACCGTTTCGACTGGCCGGAGTTGGGGATTCCAAAGAAAACAGGAAACTGCTCAGCAATACGGCGTACCTATATGTCATTCAGGGCGTTAACTACCTTTTACCAATAATCACCATACCCTATCTTGTCCGTGTCCTGGGAACCGAAATCTTCGGGTTTGTAGCATTTGCCGGTTCTCTCATGGCGTATTTTCAGATTGTCGTGGATTATGGATTCAACCTTTCCGCGACAAGAGCAGTTTCACTGCATCGGGCGGATGTAAAGTGGCTTTCACAGTATTTTTATTCCGTTCTATTCGTTAAACTCTGCCTGGCGATTGCCTGTCTGGCGGTATTTATCCCTCTGCTTCTCGGAATCCCGCGGTTTCATAGTGAGGCGCCTTTTTACTTCTGGTTCTTCCCGGCGTCTGTTGGAAGCATATTATTTCCCATCTGGTTTTTTCAGGGCATGGAGGCGATGGGATACATTACCCTATTCAATCTATTGTCCCGACTGGCAACCACGGTCTTGTATTTCCTGCTCATAAAAAGTTCTCGCGATTATATGTGGTTCGTCTACCTCGGCACCGCGGGAACATAGGCGATAGGCATTGGCAGCGGTATCATTGTCATGGTAAAGTTCAAAATTCATCCGGTGTTTCCGAAATCTGTTTTCTGTAAAGAATGTATACTGGACGGATTCCGGATATTTATCATGCAGCTGTCCGTTTCGCTGTACACGAATACCGACACTTTCCTGCTCGGGTTGTTTGCCGGCAACCGGATCGTCGGAATATATGCCGTTGCCGAAAGATCGTCCGGGCGGCCATCAGCCTTGCAGGGCCCCTGGAAGCGCCATTTTCCCAAGGATCGGCCTGTTGTTCAATGAATCACGGGAACGGGCCATGCGATTCCTGAAAAAAACGCTCGCCTTAGGTACGCTCGTATTCGGGTTCATCTGCATCGTGCTTTTTGTCTGCGGACATCTTAGTGCTGCTGATAAGCGGACACCATTCGAAAGAAATAGCCACCCTGGTCAGAATCATGTCGTTCTTGCCGCTCATTGTTTTTATTGATAACATCTTCGGCGCGCAGATAATGCTGAATAATAATATGCAAAAACACCTTATGTGGATTATCATCATTGGAGGAGTTGTTTCGGTTCGGCATCAGATTGTTCAAGAAAACGGCAAACTGATCGGATGTGTTTCAAAATAATAACTATCAGGAGCGTGGAATGAATGTTGCCCTTGTCTTCATGAATGATACCCCAGTTATCGGAAGAGGAGCAGGATATATTGCCGGTGCGCTTTTGGCCGCAGGATATCCCGTTTCTTTTTTTGACAGTTATTATGATGCTATCGGCATTATTGCTGCTAAGGTGATTGATGGTAGCTATGATATTCTTATGATTTCAGCAATGACAATGAATTTCCCTATGGCGCTTACCCTTATCCATGAAGTCAAGAAATCAAAAAATATGCCGGTGCTGGTAGGCGGAATCCATCCGACAATAACGGGAGCGAGTCTCCTCGACCGCTATCCGGAGATTGACTATCTTTGTATCGGTGAAGGGGAATCCATGGTGAAGGATTTCCTGCGCCATTACGCCACCGATGCGCTCTTTGATGTACAAAACCTCTGCTACCGGAAAAACGGAACGACCTATTCCAATCAGGTGCGTCCACCCGAGGACCTTTCGACATTACCCGAGTTTCCATGGCACTTCTTCAGAAAAGAATCAATTGTCGGGACTGATGGGGGGTTGTTGTATGTGACGGCGTCCCGCGGGTGCCCGTATAATTGCACCTATTGCTGCAATGGCATTTATCTAAAATATTACGGGAAAAAGTATATCCGGTTCCGGCCGATCGACCGCGTGATAGAAGAATTGCAGCTTCTGAAAAAGGCCTATCATCCCCATCTTTTCTATTTTGGCGACGAAATGATCCTCGCCGACCGGGACAATGCCATGGAACTGTTTTCAAACGTCAAAAACAAGGTCGATGTACCTTATGGTCTGATGGCGCGCGTCGAATACGTGACGCCGGAAATAGCCGGCCATCTCAAAAAAACCGGCTGCAAATACGTAGCCATGGGTATTGAATGCGGGGACGACCATTTCCGTCGGGAACATCTCAATCGTTTCCACAGCAACGAACAGATCGAACTGGCCTTTTCTCTGCTCAGGAAAGCAGGCATATTCCGCGCCTCGTTCAATATAATCGGCTATCCGTTTGATAATGACGATGCCTTGACCCGGGAAACAATACGGCTTAATAAGCGGGTAAAACCGGATTATGCCTATTTTACGATCTTCTATCCTTTTCCGGGCACAAAGTTATACGACCGGTGCATAGAATTGGACCTTTTGGACAAGGAGCGGATAGAAAAAACCCGACAATATTATGAGGAATCGGTCTTAAAAAATGTCTCCCTGAAAAAGAAATGCGACAGGATTACCCGGAGCAACAACTCGGCAATCCCTTTTGGTGACCTTTTGCCTATTGAAGTATCGGGAAGAGGCCGAGGGTATCGTTTATTGATGAAATTGAAATACCGGTGCATGACCCCAATAAAGAAAACAGCGAAACTCATGCTGGGTAAAAGAGGCGCTGACTGGGTACGGGCACACCGGAAGTCCCGACAAATGAGCGGGGCATCGTAACGAATGGTATAATATTACCTATTGTCCAACATTTTTTTAAGCCTGAACCCAGAGCCATAAGATCGGCATTTTTAGATTTGACAATATCGCCCCAAAATATCTATTTTTTCAAGCCATTCATTGTATAGACATTGGAGGCGGAAGAATAGTTGAAATTATAGGCGCCCGTAAAGAAACTCTTTACATACGCCCACCCGCTCCGAAAAAACGCTATACTTATCAGCTACATGCAAGTATAGGAAACCTATAATAATCAAAAAATCCTTCGAAAATTAATACCGGCCCCAACGCTTATTAAACGGTATGTTTAGCCAAAAAAGTAACTTATAGGTTCCCCGTAAAAATGATTGAAAAAGATAAACGAACCTGTGTTCCGAATGTGCCTGAAGTAATTTTTGCAGCTCATCTATTCAATTGACCGTGGAGCGCTGTTGCTCGAACAGTATCGCCACAAAATCAATTTCTTACCCTTTCCTATGTTTGAGGAAATGTATGATAAGCGGCAAGGTGATAAGAAGCAGGATTCACCTCCTGCGTAACCAGTGGTCCCGGCTCAAACGCCATGGCAGGCAATTCGTTCGCTATGCGACCCTTCGGAAAACGGTGAATATTTTTCTGGCGGAAACGTGTCGCATCGCAGGTTTTGAGCGCTGTGTCGGGATGCCGTATGTTTACATGATCGATCCCTCAAACATCTGCAACCTCAGGTGCCCTCTGTGCACGACCGGCCTCAATGCCTCGACCATAGAGAAAACCGTCATGTCTCTTGCGACATTCACTAAAATCGTCGATGAGATCAGCCCCTTCGCAGCAAAGATCTACCTTTATAAATGGGGAGAGCCTTTTCTGCATAAGGATATTATTGCCATGATATCGTACGTTCACGCAAAAAGGATCGCGACTCTGGTCAGCAGCAATCTTAATGTTTTGCCGAAAACGGGGGCCGAAGCGTTGGTCCGCTCGGGTCTTGACGATCTGATCGTAAGTTGCGATGGGTTGACGCAGGAGACCTATGAACAATATCGCCGGGGCGGATCGCTCGATGCGGTCAAGAAGAACCTGAAAGAAATCGCCGCTTGCAAAAAACGGCTTGGAACAAAAAGGCCGCGTATAGAAATGCAATACCTTGTGTTCGAGCATAATGAACACGAAGTCGAAAGGGTCGTTGCCGCCGGGAAGGAGTGGGGTGCCGATATCGTACGGCTGTGCAGTCCCATCACGGACTGGACGGCCGATGCCACTGTCACTGCCAGTATCCGTCCGGCAAAAGATCCCCGGTTTATCAGACCCGATTTTGTCGAGCAAATGCAGAAAGGCAAGAAAATTAAAGAAGCTTTTGTTCAAAAAAGCAAAATGAAGAAGAACTGCTTTTGGCCCTGGCGGGCAATGGTGATCAACTGCAACGGACTCATTGACCCCTGCTGCTACAATGAGGGCGATAAGCATTTCGGCAATGTTTCGCGCGAAACCATACGCAGCGTGTGGAACAATGAAGCCTACCGTTATGCCAGGCGCTGCATTAACGGCAAATCCGATCCGGGTCTGAACCTTCCGATTGTTTGCGAACGGTGTCCCGGCGCGCTTTGATCTGAAGTCACTTCCTTAAACAAGAAACCGGCTGTTTGCAATCGGAAGATTGCTATTACTTTCTCACATATGATACTGCTGATATTTTTTATTTTCAATTCGCCTGCTATAAAAATCGCGTTGTCCCTACTCCTTCTTCTTCCCCACATCAAGAATCCACCCCAGTCCCGCGGAGATCGAAAAAACGCTGTGGTGCAGCTGTTCGGGGTAGTCGGCCTTGGTGTTGTTGAGAAAATTGATGGCGCCCCATGTGTATCGGATGTCAATGGGGATCAAAAGGTTTCCGCGTTTGATGTCGAGCGACAGGCCTGCGGTGAGGCCGAGATCGACCGGATTGATATCCGACATCATGTCGTCCCCGATACCGCCCTGGTAAACCAGTGAAGCGGCAAGGGGAAATCCCACGGTGAACCCTCCATACAGCACGGGGCGCAGGTTTTCGCGCTGAACAAACCGCCATTTCGCAAGAACCGGAATGTCGAGATAGGTGAAGGAGTTGGGGTATTTGTTAGTTGCATTCCCCGAGGCATCGGGAACCTTCCATCCGGCTCCGCGTGCGCTAAGGCCTATTTCCTCCTGCAGGCCGAAGCTCTGGTTGATCCACTCGCTTGCAAACACCTCCCCGTTGGCGCCGTAACCGGGAGCCATCGTCGTCGCGGTATCACCCAGGATGCCCGACACGTTGAGACCGAGCCGCGCGCCCAGAGACAACTCAAGACACGGCGCGGACTGCGCAAGCAGCGCTGCAAGAAGGGCGGCCGCGCCCGCCTGTGCAAGAGAAAATTGTTTCATTTGATCCATCCTTCCGGTTTGTTCATGAACGTGGCGATGAAGAAAGTATACAATTTTCCCCTGTCACGGAGCAAGGAATTGACGATATGGCGTTGGCGTTCCAGCATTTTAGTGTTGCTTTCCATCGATGTGATAGTATAATTGGAATGCGGAAATGCGGATCTTCAGGTTGCATCCGCCGGACCGATGGAGCCCGGATTTCCGAAAAGTCCCCTGGCTTGGGGGTCGCGACCACCCACCCGTTGACATTTTGGAGGGACCGTTTGCATGAAGCTTCACTGTTATGGAGGCGCCCGCACCGTCACCGGATCGCTGCATGTTCTTTCGGTAAACGGCCATTCGGTATGCATCGAATGCGGTTTGTTTCAGGGCCGGCGCAGCGAATCGTACGAGAGGAACCTCAATTTCCCCTTTGACCCGAAGCAGCTCGACTGCCTCATCCTGTCGCATGCCCATATCGACCACAGCGGAAACATTCCGAACCTTGTCAAGAGGGGATTTTCCGGCCCGATCTACGCCACGCCGCCCACGGTGGAACTGTGCCGCATCATGCTGCGGGATTCGGCCTACCTTCAGCTCAAGGACCTCGAATTTGCCAATGCAAAGAAGCGCAGGCAGCACGACACCCCCCTCGAACCGCTCTACACGATCCAGGATGCCGAGGCGTGCATGGACAAATTCAGGCCCGTTCCGTACGATAAGCCGTTTGCGCCGGTTTCCGGCGTGAGCGTGACGTTTCGGGACGCCGGCCACATTCTCGGCTCGGCCGGCGCGTCATTCGAAATCACGGAGGGCGGCCGCACGGTGCGATTCGGCTTTACCGGCGATATCGGCCGGCCCAACATGGCGGTGATCCAGGACCCGAACATCCTGCGCGACCTCGACATTCTCCTTATGGAAAGCACCTACGGCAACCGCAGGCACGGCCCGTCGGACCACGTTGAAGAGGAGCTCGCCCATACCATACGGGAGACCGCGGCGGGCGGCGGCAAGGTGATCATCCCTGCTTTCGCCGTGGGACGCACGCAGCAGATTGTGTATCATCTCCACAAGCTGTTCAACGAGGACCGCATTCCGGACATGCCGATCTATGTCGACAGTCCCCTTGCGTGCAACGCCACCGACATCTTCCGCAACCACCCGGAATGCATGGACCGCGAAACAAACCGCATTTTTCTCTCGGGCCACGAGGACCCGTTCGGGTTTTCACGGCTCAAATACATCAGCGACATCAACGAGTCAAAGGCCTTAAACGGCCTCTCCTATCCGCACGTCATTATTTCGTCGTCGGGCATGTGCGAAGGCGGCCGCATCCTGCATCACCTGCGGAACAGCATCGACAACCCGAAGAACCTCGTCCTCTTTGTCGGATTTGCCGCAAAAGACACGCTTGCGCGCAAGCTGATGGACGGCAACCCGGTGGTGCGCATCTTCGGCGTCGAGCACACGGTGAAATGCAGAATAAAGACCATCGACGCATTCAGCGCTCATGCAGACTCGCAGGAGCTTCTCGAATACGCCCTGCTTACGCCGCCCGGAAGGCTTTCGCACATTGTTCTTGTCCACGGGGAAGAAGACCAGGCCCTGCCCTTGCGCGACGCGCTCCTTGCGAAAGGATACAAGAACGTTCTGTATCCGTCGCCGGAGGATTCGCTCGTGCTTTAGAAGGCGGCTATTTCTTAAAAGAAACATTCCTCATAGGCATGCCGAAGCCCCAAATAGTATTTTAGGTGACCGGTTTTGGGGTATACCGCGGAACAATTTCCATCCGCGTTGATCCGGCCGCCCGTCACTCCCATGGAACGCACTTTCAACGCCCGACGGGCACCGAGCCGACGCGGACAATCCGCTCAAGCGACAGGACCAGTGCACAGTGGCCAAGCAGAACCCATACCGCATCCTGCTTGTCGATGACGAGCCCGGCATCCGCAAGATTCTGAGGCTGTTTCTCGAATTGGAAGGATACACCGTCTTTGAAGCCATTACCGCCAACCAGGCGATGCAGGTTGTCAAGAAGGAAAGGCCGCATCTCATTATTCTCGACGTCATTCTGTTCGGCCAGACCGGATTTGAGGTGTGCGAATGGGTGAAAAGCAATCCGGAAACCAAGGACATTATCATTTTTCTGTTTACCGCCCTCAACCAGGAACACGATTACCGTGAAGGACAGCGTCTCGGCTGCGACCTGTACCTCACGAAGCCGCAGAACCCGAAGGACATCGTGGAAAAGGTCCGCGAGTTTTTGCAGGCGCGGGAGGGCGCGCTTCCGCAGCCGTAGCCGGCATCACCAGAGAACGCCGCAGCCGCAGTTCCGACCCTCGTGGTCGGAACGTACCGAAGCGGCCGCAGTTTTACCGAAAGGAATTGTGACAACGCCATGAACAGGAACGTCACCGTCGGCCTGATCGTCACCGTGGGTCTCATCGCAGCCGCGCTTTTCTTTCTCAAGGATTCCATCCTGTTTTATTCGAAAAGCGCCGACGACCAGGACTCATATGCCCAGTCGCACCCCACCATTTTCAAGAAAATCATCAACCTGGGGCTCGACATCCAGGGCGGCATCAGGATCGTGCTTGAGATCGACAGGTCGAATCTGCCCAAGGAGGCCTCGGCCGACATCCTCGACCGCGCGTACACCGTGATCGAGAACCGCATCAACTACCTCGGCGTCGCCGAGCCGAGCATTCAAAAACAGGGAAAAGACAGGATCATCGTGGAGCTGCCCGGGTTTCGCGACGAAAGCGCGGCATCGAGGGTGATCGGCTCCACCGCCCAGCTCGAGTTCAATTTGCTCCGCGAGCCAGCCGAGCTTGACAAAGCAATAAAGGTCGTGGACAACGCGCTCAAGGGCCTCAGAACGGGCGACACGGCCGCGGCCGCCGCAGTCACGGACACGAATGTGGTAAAGACGAAAGAGGCCCAGAACAAGGCGCAAACCCTATTTGAGGGAAAGGAAGCCGGCAGGGACACTGCCGCAGGCGCGGCCGAGTCCACCGCCGCGGGCACGAAGAAGGAGGAGGCGATCACGTCGTTCTCCGAGCTTCTTTCCGGCATCGGCGAGCAGATAGGCGTTCTTGAAAGCAACAAGGCCAAGGTCGAAAAGATCCTCGGCCGCAAGGACGTGCGCGATGCGCTTGTGCGTTCGGGCCTGGGCGGCTCTAATTTCCTGTGGGGCCACGAGACGCGCGTGGCGAACGGGGCGATGTATCGCATGCTGTATTATGTAAAGTCAAGCCCTGAAATGCGCGGCGACGCCATCAAGGACGCGCGCGGGTCCATCGACCGCGGCGGATTCTCCGCGGGCGCCGCTATCGTCGAACTCGAAATGAATCCCAAGGGCGCGCGCACGTTCGCCCGCGTCACGGGCGCAAACGTCCAGAAATACCTTGCCATCGTGCTCGACAGCACCGTATACTCGGCGCCGGTGATCCGCTCCAAGATTCCGAGCGGCAGGGCCCAGATCGAAGGCAGCTTTACCATGGAGGAGGCCAAGAACCTCGCCATCGTGCTGCGCGCCGGCGCGCTTCCCGCGCCTGTGAAGATCATGGAGCAGCGGATCATAGGGCCGTCGCTCGGCAAGGACTCGATCCACGACTGCGTCATCGCGGCCATCCTCGGGTCGATTCTGGTGTTCGTGTTCATGCTCATTTACTACAAGCTGAGCGGCGCCTACGCAGTGTTCGCGCTCGCGCTCAACATGCTGTTCGTGCTCGCGGCGATGGCCTGCGTCAATGCCACGCTTACCATCCCCGGCGTCTGCGGCCTTGTCCTCAACATTGCCGTCGCGGTGGACGCCAACGTGCTTATCTGCGAGCGCATCCGCGAGGAGCTTCACCTCGGCAAGACGGTGCGGAGCGCCATCGACATAGGATATAAACGCGTGTTTGTCGTCATTATGGACTCAAACCTCACCATGCTCATCAAGGCGGGCATTCTCTTCTGGATCGGCACCGGCGCCATCAAGGGCTTTGCCATCACGCTCATGTTCGGCCTCATCATTTCGATGTTCACGTCGCTGTACGTTACCCATATCATGTACAACATCTTCACTCCCAAGACCGGGGAAAAGCTCAGCATTTAACAAAAAGGAACAACGGTTATCCCATGATTCAGATTTTCAAGAAAGTCCCCAACATCAACTTTATCGGCGTGTGGAAAATCGCCTTCTCGATTTCGGGCACCCTGCTCCTTATCACCATCGGCTCCATCATCTACCACAAGGGGTTCAACACCTCGATCGAGTTCACGGGCGGCACAGAGATCCAGCTCAAATTCGAAAAACCCATCGGAAGAGATCTCGGAAAGGTTCGTTCCCTCGTGACGTCGCTCGGACTGGGACAGCCGGAAATCAAAACCATCGGCGCCGAGAAGAACAACGAAATACAGGTGACGGTCAAGAAACAGGCGGAGGGAACCACGGTCGGCGACATGGTGAAAGCCGCGTTTTCCAAAGGCTACGCCGAGAACAAGTTCGAGGTTAGGCGGGAGGAGAAAGTGGGTCCCAAGATCGGTTCCGAACTTGCCTCCAAGGCCTTCTGGGCCGTGGTCCTGGCGCTTGTGGGAATCGTGATTTACATGGGGATACGGTTCAATATTCCCTACGGCCTCGGAGGCGTGCTTTCCCTTTTCCACGACGTGTTCATCACCCTCGGCTTTTTCTCGCTTACCAACAGGGAAATTTCCCTGGGCATCATTGCGGCCCTGCTCACCATCGTGGGTTATTCCCTCAACGACACCATCGTGGTGTTCGACCGCGTGCGCGAGAACATGGGCGGGAGGCTTCTGGGCCCGAACGTGGAGTCCATGATCAACAAGAGCATCAACCAGACCCTGTCACGAACCATTATCACCACGGGCACGGTGCTGTTCGTGCTCATCGCGTTCTCCTTCTTTGGCGGCCAGGTGATTCAGGATTTCTCCCTAGCCATGCTCGTGGGGTGCTCAAGCGGCGTGTATTCCACGGTATATATCGCCAGCCCCATCGTGCTGTGGTGGAATAAGCAGTTCCCGCCGAAAATTAAATAAATATCTAAAACGAAGAAATTGGGCGTTCCCCCGAGGATGCAGAGGCGCAAAATTTTGCGCCTCTGCATCCTCGGGGTCGGTTCTCCTTCCGGTCTCGGCCTTCGGCCTCCGGCCGCCTCGGCCCTATGCCGCGATAGCGGCGGGTCCGGGCGGCATCCCGCTTTGGCGGGACCTCCAGTCGCCCCTAACGCAAAAACAAAACGCAATGGTTGCACCTGCTTTTCACTCCTCAGTGGTACAGCTGAGTAAAGAAGGTCGAAAAGAATTCTCGCTGAAACATTGAGTATCTAACCACAATAAAATATCCTCAAGATCCTAATTATCTTAGCCTGTAACACCTTCAACGCATACCCGGAGAAAATGGTATTTTAGCTGATGCGCAGGTTCTTCACCTCACTGCGGTGTAACCAATGATGAAAACGATTTCAGCAGTTTTCCCGATCATCCTCTCATTGTCATTACTTGCAAATTCCGCCGACAAATGCGAACTCACCATCGCCCGCCTGCACTACGGCGGAGGCGGCGACTGGTACAACGGCCCGTCGTCGCTCCCAAACCTCGCTGAGGCAGTAAGAAAGGAAACGGCGATTCCGGTCTGCGACACGGTCGCAGTGGTCCAAATAATGGATCCGAATTTTTTCCAGTACCCGTTTCTCTACATGACCGGCCACGGCAACGTTCATTTTTCCCCCGAGGAGCGGATACGGCTCCGCTCGTTTCTCATCGGCGGCGGGTTCCTGCTTGCAAACGACGATTACGGCATGGACAAATCGTTCCGGAGCGAGATGAAGGCGCTGTTTCCGGAGAACCCGCTTGTCGAAGTGCCGCTGTCCCACCCGATCTATTCCAGCATCCACAAGCTTGCCGGCCTCCCGAAAATCCACGAACACGACGGTTTGCCCGCCAAGGGCTTCGGGATATTCTTTAACAACAGGCTGGTGGTGTTCTACGCGTTCAGCTCGGATATCGGCGACGGCATGGAAGACATCGGCGTGTACCCCGACCCTCCGGCGCTGCACCACGCCGCCCTCGACATGGGAGTCAATATCGTGGCGTGGTTTTTTTCCCCATGAACCCCGACCTCAACCGTGTCCGTCTCTATGCCGCCGGCCTCAGGCGGCGGACCGCCCTTGCGGCCCTGGCGCGGCGGTGCGCTGCGCTCTGCGCGGCCGCGCTCGGGGGATGCGCATTTGTCCAGGTTCTCTTCGCCGTGTTCCCCTGGGTGGCGCTTCCCCTGCTCTGGGACCTTTTGATCGCCGCGCTTGCCGCATGCGCCGGCGCGTCGGCCGCGGAACTTCTGTGGCTGCGACAACCGGGCCTTGGCGCCACGGCCCGCGCGGCCGAGGAACGGGCGCGGCTTTTGCACCCCTGGCTTTCGCTTTCACTGGAACTTTCGGCAGGAAGCGGCGCGGGCTCCGCCGACCTCACCGCCGCGGTGCACGAACAGGCCGCCGCCGCAATTCCTTCTTGTCCATCTGGTCCGGACTCCCGGGGACTGCGCCCGCTGGCCGCGGCGCTGGCGCTTTCGGCCGCCGCGTTTACGGGCGGCATTCTGTTTCTCCAGCCGCACTGCGCCGCGTTCTGGCAGCTTCCCTTTTCGTATTTGAGGCCGGCGGCCGGCGTGGTGAAGCCCGGCACCGTGTATCTGCCGGTCGGTGCGCCGTGCACCCTCCGGCTCGAGCCGGTCTCATCTCTGTTCCCGTCGTGCAGGATCACCTGCGCCGAGCTTGACGGATCGCACGCGGCAGACGTCCTGCTTTTTCCGGGCGACTCCGGCCGCTTCTCGTATTCACTGGGCCGCGTATCCCGCTCCGTGGCGTACCAGTTCACGTTGGGGAACACCGTCTTTCCTGCGGACACCATTGTTGCCGTTCCCGCCCCCCGGCTGTCGAGGCTCGCAATCCGCCTGGTGCCGCCGCGCTATACGGGAATGGGGCCTGCCTCGCTTCCCGACGGGCAGGGAAACTTCGCGGCCTATCCCGGCACGCGGGCCCATTTTTCCCTGAGCGCACCCTATCCGCTGGCCAAGGCGCTGCTGGTTTCGCCCGGCAGAGACGTCATCCCGCTCTCGGTTGTCAAGTGCGACGCGGAGGGCGACATGGTTGTTTCGTCGCAGCGAAGCTACACCTTCGCGCTTTCCGACACGTTCAACCAGGCGAGCGACTCGATCCCGCTTTTCTCCATCGACGTCATCCCGGACGCGCCGCCGTCGGTGGTCATGGAAAAACCGGGCCGCAACATGGACTGCACGCCGGCCATGGCCGAGACCCTGTGGGCGGAGGCGGTTGACGACATAGGAATAAGCAGGCTCTCGGTGAGTGCGCGCAAGGCCGGCGAAGCGGCCGTTCTGCTCGGCGAGCACACCTTTTCGGGCGCGGAGAGTCCCCTCAAGCTGGTTCGCCTCGAACTGCCGCTGGCCCTCAACCGCTTTTCTTTGTACCCTGGCGACACCCTGTGGTACTGGGCATCCGCATGCGACAACCGGCGCTTTGGCGGGCCGCAATGCGCTTTTTCGGACACGTTCTTCTTCCGCGTGCCGAGCTTCGAGGAGATCCACGAGAAGGTCGTGAATGAAGAGGACTACACCGAGCAGGCCCTGGCGGCCTCCCGTAAACGCACGGACAACCTGCAGCAATCGGTGGAGAACCTGATGCAGTCGACCCGCGGGAAGAAATCCCTGTCGTGGGAGCAGCAGCAGATCATCCGCGATGTGAAGCAGGAAATGTCGGCCCAGGCCGACTCGCTGGGGAAGGCGGTCTCCTCGTTCCGCGAGGCTGTTGACAAAATCAAACAGGAGCAGCCGGTCTCCTCCGAGCTGCTGTCGAAAATGGACGAAGTGCAGAAGGCCATCGAGGAGCTGCGGCGGCAGTACGGCGACAGCCTTCTTTTTTCCCTGCCCAGGGGAAATGAAACCGTTTCCCTACGCGACGTGAGGGAGTCGCTTGAGAAACTGAAGAAGGAGCTCCCGGATCTTGCGGCAAGACTCGACAACACACTCAGATTCCTTGCCATGCTCAAGCGCGACCAGGAACTCGGGAAACTGGCGGCAGACGCGATGCGGCTGTCGCGGGAACAGCAGGAGGTCTCCTCGCAGGAGAAAAGCGCGGGCGAATGCCTTTCCAAACAGGAAGGCGTGTGCAAGGGGGTCGACGGGCTCCTTGCCGACATCGACAAGAACACGCAGAATGCCGATTCGGCCCTGTTCTCAAAACTCAAGCTTCCCGCGCTTGACAAGCTGATGCCGCTCCAGAAATCCATGCGCTCGTGCCTGTCCGAAAAACGGATCCCGCCCAGCACCGACATGAACGCCATGGCCGGTTCGCTGAGCGAGCTGTCGGAAAACCTTTCGAACATGCAGAGCTGCGCGCTCGCCAAGCGGCTCGAGAAGGATCGCGAGGTGTTGCTTGACATAACGCACGATGCCCTCGGCATGGCCGGCATGCAGCAGTCCATTGCCGACGCCTCGCAGGCCCCCGGCACCACGGCGGGCCAGACGGCCGAGCTCGAGCAGGACCTGTCAAGCGCGCTCGACCACAGCATGGAAAAGATGAACCGCCTCGCCATGGTGTCCCCGCGGGCGCTTGTTCCGATAAAGAAAGCCTACGACAACGCCGCATTGTCCCTGCGCGATGCCGTGCAGCTCTTGACCGATGCGAACCGGCGCGCGGTGTCGCCCGGGCCCGAAGCGGAACTCGGCGCCATCGCCCAGGCCGCGCTCGACGCGCTTGCGGACCTGGGCGGCCAGTCCCAATCGCAGAGCGGCGGCATGGGCGGCATGATGTCGGGCCTGAGGCGCCTGTCGGCGCAGCAGGCCATGGTCAACGCGGCCACCGGCGACCTGCTCCGAAGCCTTCTCTCTTCCGGCGGCCTTGGCGAATCGGAAGAAGAGAACGCCCGCGAGGCCGGTGGCCGCAGCGAAGGCGCGAGGCGCGCGAACAAGGAAGCACGCGCCGCCCAGAAAGCGGTCGCCGACGAACTCAAGCGACTGGCCGACCGGTACGGCAAAGAAGCCGGCGCGTCGCTTGACAGGAAGGCAAGAGAGCTCGAGGATGAGGCGAGGAGGTTGTCGAACATGTTCGACAACCCGTCGCAGGAACTGAGCGACCGCCAGGACCGCTTTCTCTCCCGCATGCTCGAAACGGCCCTGTCGCAGCACAAGCAGGACGAGGGCAAGGAGGAGCGCAAATCCCAATCGGCAAAGACGGTTTTCTCTTCCGCAACGCCCGGCGGGCGAATCGACGCGCCTGGAAGCGGCCTTGATGCGTACTACCGCTTGCGCCAGCGCGCGTTTTCCGGCAATTTTCCGGAAAGCTACCGGCTTTCCGTGAAGAATTATTTTGATTCGCTCGGCGTCCTGTTCCTGAAGGAGAAATAGGCCCTTTCCTGATGCGCATTCTTCTCATCAACACCAACAGGTGCAAGGTCCCGTTTCCGGTCATGCCCGTTGGACTGTGCTCGGTGGCTGCTTCGCTCGAGGCCGCGGGCCACGAAGTGCGCGTGCTTGACCTGTGCTTTTCCGCGAGCCCGGGACGCGACATCGTCGCGGCGGTCGCTTCTTTTTCGCCGGACGTGACGGGCGTGGGAGTCCGCAACCTCGACACGGCCAACGGCATCCGCCCCGCCTTCATGCTTGACAGAATAAAAACAGATATGATTGTCCCGCTCAAACGGGCGTTTGCGGGGCCCATTGTGCTGGGAGGGGCGACGGCCGGCATCAACGGTCCGGAGCTGCTTTCGTATTTCGACTGCGAGTATGCCGTGCAGGGCGACGGCGAAAGCGCGATGTGCGCGTTTGCGCAGCGCATGCAGGCGGGGCAGAGCGTAAGCGGCCTGCCGGGCCTCGTTATACGGCATAGCGGCGCCGTCATTGAAGTCAACGCCCCGGATTTCGCCGACAACCTCGACAGCCTTCCTGTGGCGCGGCCGCAGCGATACCTCAACCTGGGCCTTTACAAACTGTACAATACGCCATTTTCCGTCCAGACCAAGCGCGGCTGCGCGCTTAGGTGCACCTATTGCACCTACAACCGCATCGAAGGCCGCGCCTACCGTCTGCGCTCTCCGGCGGCCGTGGCGGACGAAATAGAGGATTTCGTTACCTCCACGGGTATTCGCACTGTTGAAATTGTCGACAGTACCTTCAACGTGCCGCTCGACCACGCCAAGGCGGTGCTCGCGGAAATCATTTCCCGCGGCCTGAAACTGCGCTTGTTGACCATGGGACTCAATCCGAGGTCTATGGATAACGAGCTTGCCGGGCTTTTAAAAAGGGCTGGGTTCATCGAGGTCTGCTTCGGCATTGAGGCAATGAGCGGGCCCATGCTGGAATCACTTGCAAAGAATTTCACCGTGGACGACGTCAAGGCTGCCGCGAATATAATCCATAAGACCCGCATACCCGTGATATGGTACCTTCTTGTCGGCGCGCCGGGCGAAACCGTTGATACCGTCCGGGAGACGTTCTCAAACATTTCCCGCACCGCTTCGCCGCTCGATCTTGTGAGCATCGGCGTCGGTATCCGCGTTTACAACGGCGCGCCCATTGCCGAAATCGTGGACGGTCGAAAACAAGCGGCCCCCGGACGACAACTTCCTTCGGCCCGTTGCCTATCAGCCCGGACGGCTCACCTTGAAGAAACTCAAGGCGCTCGCTTCGGTCGCCGTTGCATGGCACCACAATTTTTTCATGTTCGACGAAGGCGCGTTCATCCTTCTGCCGGTGCGGCTCGTGATGAGCGTGTTCTTCTCCAAACAGCCGTTGTGGCGGGGGTATGTGGTGATGAGGCTGTTTGAAAAATATTCGGGAGTATTTTTGCTGCGGGCGCTGGTTGCGTGGGTGATGTGCAGGCTTTCTGCGGGCAAGCGGCAGGGCTGAGAACCACGCAACAACGTCTCGCTCTGTGCTGCTTGACAAGCCGTCATACCTGCCATGTTGGATTCGCCCGGTTGAACCGATTTGTATTCTTCCCTTTCCCGCATCATTTACTTTAGGAATTTTTTGTGGGTTCTAGTGAACCTCCACCTTTTATCAGTGTCTCAGGGTCTTGCCTGGGGTCGGAAAGGTGTTGATGTTACTTCACACACATCACCTTCACCGTCCTGCTGAAACCCTTTGCATCCATTCTGCAAATACCCCAAACCGGCATCGCACTATTTCCTTCATTCAACCTCAGGTCATGATAACCCGCTTGCATTTCCCTATCCACAAGAATCGATACAAGACGCCCTCTCGCATCGAAAAGACAGACCCGCACTGTAACGCTGGAATATCCGGCAATGCACGGCACAGCTATTCGGATGCTGGATAGCCCGGCATTGTAGGAAAAATCGAATGAGGTGGGCAGAGAATTCCTTCTGTTTAAAACTCTGCTCGCTGCATCGTAGACCGCCGTCAGCGTTGCATTGCCGCTGGTAAGAACCACTTTTGCGGGCTGGGCGGTTGAATCGACCAGCACGGCTGTCCCGGCGGTAATTCTCCATACCACAAAAATGGCTCCGGATATAGCGGGAGCGGTTGCCCGCATCGTGTCCCCGTAATTGACCGTCGTGTCTCTGTCGGCAACCGGAGCGGCGGTTCCAATGACATGCGCCAATGAAAGCGTAAAAGCGGTTATGCTCCACTGCGCATAAAGGGTCACATTCGCCGTTCCCATGGAGAAAGTTGCGGGAGCGGCGTAGCTTGTTCCGCTTCCGTTGGCAGCCGTGTTCCAACCGGAAAAGGTAAGACCGGTCTTGGCAAGGCTTCCCATATTGCCAAGCACGGTGACCGTGGCTCCCTGCGGGTAGCTGTTCGCGTCAGTAGGCACGGTGCCGCCGGTACTCCCGTTGCCGGCGTAGGTTACCGTATAGACATTTGCGACCAAACTCGATAGAATAACAATTCCATTGACTGAATATGTTGGTCCGCCTGATGCATAGGAAACGGTGGCAGGAATCTCCTGGGAGGTTGAGACGTGCCAAACCCTGTATCTGAGGGTATCTCCCACAGTGGCGCCGTCGATTGTCGTGGTCTGGGTGTTTTGCCCCCAGACTGTTATGGCGATATTGCTTCCCGTCCACACGCTGGCGCCCACGCACAAGCTGCCGTCAAATACTCCAATTTCGTCGCCGGTAGCAATGGCGGCTCCACCCACCATTGGATTGATTGATGCCTGGACCAGCACCGTCATGTTGTTCCCCGTGTTCGTGGTGAAAGTAAAATGGGTCTGGCTGTAAACAGTCCCGGCCATAATCAGGGACATGATTGCCGCGCTGCGCGCAAAAGTTCTTCTGACTCTTGAAAATGTCATGAAATTCCTCCGGGCTTTGGGACTGTTCTATTCTTCTTGGCAAACGCTCTTCTCAAAGAGCGCGAGAACAGGACTTCTCTTCTTATCTGACAATCATCAACCGCACCTTAGTGTCAAAACTTTCAGCCTTCAACTGCACGATATACATCCCTGCGCCGGCCGTCGAGGCATTCCACGTCACGGTGAACTGCCCGGCAGAGTACTCTCCGGAAGCAATCCGGCGCACCAAACGTCCGCTTACGTCAAAGAGGTTGATGGCCACATTATGCGTGCTCTTGTTATCATACGGCACGTCAAACATGATTTTTATCTGTCCGTTAAGGCCCGAACATGTGCCGTGCAACGCGAACTGCTTGATAAAATAGGAACTCGGAACCGAGAGTCTTCCAAGGAATATTGCATTCCCGTTGTAGGTCATTTTTGCAAGTGACTTCGACCCGGTTCCGCTGAATTCCAGAGGATACTGCTTTGCACCATCCCACAGTTTCAGAATCATGTCTTCCCCTTCCGCAAGCCCGTCCTTGACCTTCGTTTGGGGATCTTTGCCCCATACCGAGAACGCAGTCACGCCATTCAAGACGACCCCTGACCCGACGAGATTGCCCTTGACGTCAAAGGCCGCAACCTCTGAGCCGTCCGGGACCGGCCTGCCGTTCAACAACACACCAGTCGCCAGCACCGTGGCATTGGCGCCGGTGTTCCTGCTGAACGCATAATGCTTGGCCAGAGGAAGTGCGATTGTCTTTTCTGTAATCACCGACTTCTTTGGCAGGCTTCCGCCCGGATACGTGAGCGTGGCCGCCTGGTTCATGTAGCTCATGTACCCTTGGCCCGGGTTCATGCTGCCGATATTGTTTATCGAATACTCGGGCCAATAAACATTGCCGCTGTTGTCCTTTACTATGGTTATCTGGGAAGTTATGCCCGCTAAAGCGGTTGTAATGTTCATGGAGGACTGCGGCAAATAGGCGAACATGTTCCACCCTGCTCCAAGCGAAATGGGCGTCGTCGCCACATTGCAGGGCATGCCCGGCACGGCTATCGTGTCAAGCGTGTCCGTGTAGACCTGGTATGCCTGACCGGTTGCCACGCTTCCTATCGTATTGACGCTGTAGAAAGGCCAGTAGATCTGTCCGCTGTTGTTCTTGACAAGCACGATGCCCCGCAGACTTCCGAATATCGCAGCGCATGAGGAATCGACCGGCTGCATGTTAAACGAGACCATGTTCCACCCCGGGCCGGCAATTACCGATTGCGGCGGCACGGTCGTAAAATCTGCCGCGGCAGACCAGGAACTCGCGCCCCCGGCGTTGACGGCATTTACCTGCCAGTAGTACGTCGTATTGTTCAACAGCCCCGTTATGTGCTGGGAAGTTCCAGTAAGACCGGCAAAACTGTAGATAGTAGACGAGAAATCAGGGACTGTTGATATCTGCAACCCGTACGATGCTGCACCGGTCGACGCATTCCAGGTGAGCGTTGGACTGGTAGAAATTCCTGTTGCTCCGTTTGTCGGAGAGGACACCGTCGGCGCCGGCGGGGCGCCAATGACCGTGGTAAAATTCCATGCAGTTGCCCACGGCCCTGTGCCTCCGGCATTGGTGGCGTCAACTCTCCAGTAGTAAACCGTGTTATTTGACAATCCGGCCACTTGCTGGGATGTCGAAGTGAGACCGGATTGATCATAGACTGTTGACGAAAAACCGGAGACTGTGGAGACCTGAAGTTCATAAGACGATGCGCCTGAAACATTGCTCCAGGTCAAAATCTGGTTAGGCGAAACACCTGTTGCCCCGTTGGATGGAGAAGAAAGTGTTGGCATGGCCGGGGCGGCGACTATGGTCGTAAAGTTGAAAGTGTCAGAATACCCGCTGTATCCGCCCGCGTTCTTCGCGCCCACGCGCCAGTAGTACTGTGTATTGTTCAACAGGCTTGTGGCAACCGGCCACGTCGTGCCAGCAATGCTGTCCTTCTGGTATACCAGCGAAGCAAACGTAGGCGCAGTGGCAATCTGGAGCCGATACGTCGTGGCCCCGGTCGCGCTTGTCCAGGTGAGGGCAGGACTTACCGATACCCCTGTGGCGCCATTTGCAGGGGACACAAGGGCCGGCACCGACGGCTTGGCGACTATCGTCGAGAAGTTGAACGTGTCGGAATACCCGCTGTAACCGCCCGCGTTCTTCGCACCCACGCGCCAGTAGTACTGAGTATTGTTCAGCAAGCTGACGGCCACCGTCCAGGCTGTGCCGCTGATGCTGTCCTTCTGATAGGCCAGCGTAGAAAGAGCCGGGTCGGAAAAGATCTGGAGACGATAAGAAGCAGCGCCTGTCGCGCTTGTCCAGGACAGGGCCGGACTTACGGACACCCCTGTGGCGCCGTTGGCGGGAGACACGAGGGCCGGCACCGTTGGCAAATAAATCACGGTAAAGTTCCAAGCAGAAGACCATCCGCTTGTCCCGCCCGCATTTGTGGCGTTCACTCTCCAGTAATAAACGGTGTTGTTCGTGGCCACACCTGTCACTCCCTGAGACGTTGAAGTGAGACCCGATTGATCGTAGACAATTGATGAAAAATCAGATGATGTGGATACTTGAAGTTCGTAGGACGTTGCACCCGCCGAGGCAGCCCAAGACAAAGTCGGACTGGGCAGCGTGTTTGCTCCTGTGGATGGAGAAGCGAGCGCTGGAGCTGCCGGCGCCGCTACAATGGTCGTAAAATTCGATGCAATCGACCAAGAACTCGTTGCTCCGGCATCAGAGGCATTGACTCTCCAGTAATATGTCGTGTTGTTGGAGGTTATTCCTGTCATGGCCTGAGACGTTGAAGTGAGACCGGCCTGGTCATATACCGTTGAAGAAAAATTGGAAGATAAGGACACTTGGAGGTCATAAGAAGATGCATTCGTCACACTTCCCCACGATAAACTCGGGTTGAGCGCTACACCGGTCGCCCCGCTGGCAGGAGAAGAAAGTGTCGGCGCCGATAGAGGCACCACCGTAAGTGTTGCGCTTGCTGACGTGGCGGACCCGTACGAGCTGGTCACCACACAGTAGAATGCGGCACCGTTGTCGTTCGTGCTTGTCGCCGGCGTGGTGTACGAAGCCGAGGTGGCGCCGGCTATGGCGGCGGAATTCTTGTACCACTGATACGCCAGCGTTCCGCTGCCCGTTGCCGCAACTGTAAACGTCGCCGTTAATCCTGCCGTGGTACTCTGATTTGTAGGTTGCGTGGTGATTGAAGGAGGTGTGTATACCGTAAGGGTTGCTGATGTTGATGTCGAGGTAGCAGAGCCAGGTGAGCAAGTATTAGTGACCATGCAATAATAGATCGACCCACTATCACCTGGCGTCGTCGTGGGCGTTGTGTACGTTGCCGCGGTCGCTCCACTCGTAATAAGTGTGCTGTTCTTGTACCATTGATAGCTCAATGTTCCAGTGCCGGTTGCCGCAACAGAGAATGTTGCAGTTTGTCCGGAAATGACGCCGGCATTTGAAGGATTCGCGGTAATCGTAGGAGCCAAATTCAGATCCGCTGTAATTGATGTCGCATTGTAGTGAACGGTAGGAGTATAGCAGCCGCCCGCTGTGACGGACGAAAAGGTGCCGCTGATGCCGCCTGCGGGCTTGGCAACTTGCACGATAGTGACTCCGCTTACCGGTCCGGAGAGTCCGGTGACATCGATGACCAGTGGAACATTGGTGGCAGTGAAAATCGCGCCCGCATTGCTGAGGTAAACCATATCTGGGGTGCTCGAAGGTGCTCTGATCTTCAAAGTGGAAGTGGCATTGAAAGCAGGACCTGTGGCATTTGACAAGGTCAAGGTTCCTGTGCTGCCGCTCAAAGTCGGCTCAATGGTACCGCCGTTGCTGACTGTAACGGCGCCATTCACCGCGCCGGTGCCGCCTAGGGTGCTTCCACTTTGAACCGTTACCGCGCTCCCCAAAGCAGTCGAGCCGTTGACCAACAGTATGCCACCGCTGATTGTGGTTGCGCCGGTGTAGGTGTTCGCGCCGGAAAGAGTCAGGGTTCCAGTGCCGGTCTTTATCAGGGCGCCGGTGCCAGAAATAATCCCCGCATAGGCGGCCGGACTGGTATTGTCACTGCCGATTGTCAAGGTGGCGGCTCCAAGGGTAACGTTGCCGCCGGCTGCGCCGCCGCCTGTGAGTGATCCAATCGAGTTGTTGTAACCGGTGATGTTGAGAACCGCTCCCGCAGTACTAGCCAGCGTCACCGCAGAATTGTTACCAAATGCGGATGTTGAGCCTGCAGCCAGAGTTCCCGCGCTGATTGTCGTCGCCCCGGTGTAGGTGTTCGCGCCGGAGAGAGTGAGGTTCCCAGCGCCGGCTTTCGTCAAAGAATATGCACCGCTTATCGCGCCGCCAACTGTCAAGGTGCTGGCGCCTGCAGTAACCTGGCAGTTTGCGCCAAGTGTGACCGCGCCCGTGCCCATGTTCAGGGCATTCGTACCGGTAAAGGTGAAATTCGCGTTCCATGCCTGCGGATAATTCGACATGGTGAGCGCCCCTGCCGTGGTATTGATGGTTCCACCCGCAATGGTGAAAGTCCCGGCCGCATCGCCCAAGGCCGACGAACTGTTGATGTTGAGCGTTCCGGCATTCAGCGTAAAGCCGCCGGTAAAGGTGTTCACGCCGGAAAGAGTAAGAGTTCCTGCACCGGCTTTAGTCAAAGAATAGCTGCCGCTTACCGCTCCGCCAAGTGTCAAGGTATTCCCGCTCACCGTAACCTGGCAGTTTGTGCCCAGTAAAACCGCGCCCATACCCATGTTCAGTGCATTTGCACCGGCAAAGGTGAAGTTGCCGTTCCACGCCTGCGGATAATTCGACATGGTGATCGCTCCGCCCGTGGTATTATTGATGGTGGTTCCGCCTGCAACGGTGAAAGTCCCGGCAGATGTTCCCAAAGCCGATGTATTGTTGATGTTGAGCGTTCCGGCATTCAGCGTAAAGCCGCCCGTAAACGCGTTTGCACCGGAAAGAGTAAGGGTTCCTACGCCGGCCTTACTCAAAGAATAGCCGCCGCTTACCAAACCGCCAACAGTCAAGGTGCTGGCGCCTACAGTAACCTGGCGGTTAGCGCCCAGTGTAACCGCGCCCGTACCCATGTTCAGGGCATTCGCACCGGTAAAGGTGAAGTCACCATTCCAGACCTGCGGATAATTCACCATGGTGATCGCCCCAGCCGTGGTATTGATGGTTCCACCCGCAATCGTGAACGTCCCGGCTGTCGTACCCAAAGCTGACGAACTGTTGATGTTCAGCGTTCCGGCATTCAACGTAAAGCCGCCGGAAAAGGTGTTTGCGCCGGAAAGGGTAAGGGTGCCGGCGCCGGTTTGAGTCAAAGAATAACCGCCGCTTATCACTCCGCCAACTGTCAAGGTGCTGGCGCCCAGAGAAACCTGGCTGTTTGCGCCCAGCAAGACCGCGCCGAAACCCATATTCAGGTTATTGGTACCCGTAAAGGTGAAGTTTCCGTTCCATGCCTGCGGATAATTCGACATGGTGACCGTTCCACCCGTGGTATTATTGATGGTGGTTCCGCCCGCAATGGTGAAAGTCCCGGCCGTTGTTCCCAAGGCGGATGCATTGTTGATGTTCAGCGTTCCGCCATTCAACGAAAAGCCACCCGTAAACGTGTTTGCGCCCGAAAGAGTAAGGGTTCCGGCGCCGGCTTTCGCCAAAGAATAGCCGCCGCTTATCAATCCGCCAACTGTCAAGGTGCTCGCGCTCACGGTAATCTGGCAGTTTGCACCCAGCGAGACCGCGCCCGTGCCCATGTTCAGGGCATTCGTACCGGTAAAGGTGAAGTTTCCGTTCCATACCTGCGGGTGATTCACAAGAGTGATCGCCCCTGTCGTGGTATTATCGATCGTGGTTCCGCCTGCAATGGTGAAAGTTCCGGCCGCGGTTCCCAAGGCCGACCCATTGTTGATGTTAAGCGCTCCGGCATTCAGCGTAAAGCCGCCGGTAAAAGTGTTTGCGCCGGAAAGCGCAAGGGTTCCGGTGCCGGTCTTTATCAGGGCGCCGGTGCCAGAAATAATCCCCGCATAGGCGGCCGGACTGGTATTGTCACTGCCGACTGTCAAGGTGGCGGCTCCAAGAGTCACATTGCCGCCCGCTGCGCCGCCGCCAGTGAGTGATCCAATCGAGTTGTTGTAACCGGTGATGTTGAGAATCGCTCCCGCAATATTGGCCAATGTCACTGCAGAATTAGCGCCAAATGCAGATGTTGAGCCTGCAGCCAGTGTTCCCGCGCTGATTGACGTCGCCCCGGTGTAGGTGTTCGCGCCGGAGAGAGTAAGGTTTCCGGCGCCGGCTTTCGTCAAAGAATATGCACCGCTTATCGCGCCGCCAACGGTCAAGGTACTGGCGCTCACAGTAACTTGGCAATTTGTTCCTAGTGTGACCGCGCCCGCACCCATGCTCAGGGCATTCGTACCGGTAAAGGTGAAGTTTCCGTTCCACACCTGCGGATAATTCGACATGGTGAGCGCCCCTGCCGTGGTATTGATGGTTCCGCCTGCAATGGTGAAAGTCCCGGCCGCATTGCCCAAGGCCGACGAACTGTTGATGTTGAGCGTTCCGGCATTCAGCGTAAAGCCGCCGGTAAAGGTGTTCACGCCGGAAAGAGTAAGGGTGCCGGCGCCCGTTTGGGTCAAAGAATAACCGCCGCTTATCGGTCCGCCGACTGTCAAAGCACTGGCGTTCACGGTAACCTGGCTGTTTGCCCCCAGCGAGACCGCGCCTGTGCCCATGTTCAGGGCATTCGTACCGGTGAAGATGAAGTTTCCGTTCCAAACCTGCGGATAATTCACCATGGTGATCGCCCCGGCCGTGGTGTTATTGATGGTGGTTCCGCCTGCAATGGTGAAAGTCCCGGCCGCATTTCCCAAGGCAGAAGCATTGTTAATATTCAGAGTTCCGCCATTCAAGGTAAAACCACCGGTAAAGGTGTTTGTGCCCGAAAGAGTGAGTGTGCCGGCGCCGGTTTGAGTCAAAGAATTGCCGCCGCTTATCACTCCGCCAACTGTCAAGGCACTCCCGCCGAGAGTAACTTGACAGTTAGATCCTAGCGAGACCGCACCCGTGCCCATGTTCAGGGCATTGCTACCTGCAAAGGTGAAGTTCACGTTCCAGACCTGCGCATTATTCTTTAGCGTGATAGGTCCCCCGCTCGTGTTGTCTATCGTCGTGCCCGAGCTGTACGTGATGGCTCCGGTGCCGATCGCAGTGGCGCTGTTGATATTGAGCTGTCCAGCCGAAAGAGCGGTGCCCCCCGTATAGGTGTTTGCACCGGAAAGAGTGAGAGTTCCAATACCGGTTTTGTTCAAGGCAACCGTTCCATTTCCCGCAACGACTGAGCTGATAGTGGCGATTCCGGAAACGCTGACGTTAATGGTGCCGGCGCCATTCGGGTTCAGGGTGATGGTACTGCCGCTCACGGAGTATCCGCTGACATTAAATGTAACAGAGTTAGGATTATTCGGCGCCGACACAGTCACAGCGCAGGCAGTGTCATCAAAAATGGCATCGTCTCCCGTGACGAATGTTTGATTGGCAGTACCCCCTGAAGTGCTTGACCAATTGGCATTAGTTGCATTCCATGTGCCATTGCCACCGACCCAATATTTGGTAGCTGCACCTGCTCCCTGCCGCATTATCATCAAGAACAATGCCGCAACAACAAATGTGCAGCTGCGAAGGAAAATCTTTTTGGCAGCCATCTTGCTTTGCCTCCCCTGATTTCGATGCCGGCTTCCTCGAGTTGTTTTAAGACCAACTCTTGATTGCAACAATTGCTTCCTTGCTATCGAAACTGCCATCCTGGCGGATTCGACATAATGGTTACCGGTAGGCCCTTTCAAATCAAATCCACGGAATGGATTCCCGAAACGAGGTTATGCGGTTAACCTAAGCACTATTTTACATCATTATAGAAAAATTGCAACACATTTTTTGATCTATCTTCTTACTCCCAAGAAAGCTGGAGGCTTCCTGCATTTCGAATAGCAAAGGTTGTTCAAAGGTAAAATCAATGCAAGAATGCAGAAATGAACTGTGTCCTGAGCAGAGCCGGACAAACATCCTTAATTAGTAGTTGTGATCAGATCAAGCAATTAACAAAAAACACAAGCCGTCTCGGCAGGCAATTTTTTCGGGTTAGAAGTATGTCGGCAGGAAAGGATATGGAAAACGCGGAACTATGTCAGCTTTGACTCGGCCGGTTTTGCAGCAGCATGGGAGAATCCCGAAAGAGGCCGCGGTGCAACAAGGCTACCGTGATATGCATCAGTCAGATTTTGTCTGCAGGGTGTTGACCGGACGCAATCTGGTGCTCCAATACCAGATGTCCGCTGAAATGCAATTTATCTTGATATTCTAATGACATTGCCAGCCTCGGAAACGCGAATATTCGTGCTCTCCGAAGTTGCCGGAAGCGACCGTCCTCTGAGATCGCAACATTTCAGGTTTACCGGACCTATTACTTTGGCTGGTGTGTTCTTAGCCGGCATGGTTCCTGTATACCCCGGTTGTGGCAGGGAGACGGCGGTTAAAGAGGACAAAACCGCAATGCCGTTAGTTGAGTATGCGCCGGTAGCCGAGTAGAATGGTTGAGAATTCGAATAACTCGCCGTGGCTGGCATCTCCATGGATTTGTTCCATATCCGGTACTCGAGAACCTCACCGGCCCGGGCACCCGAAAAAACGGTGGCTGCGTCGACCGAATCCCAGCCCCACGCGGTAAGGGGAATATTTCCAGTGTCGGGCCACACACTTGCCCCAACACATAGGCCGCCAGTGGTAAAAACTCCTATTTCATCCCCTGACTGAAGAGCCTTGCCGTTGATGGTCGGGTTAATGGCGCGAGGCACCATTAGGGTCATGTTGGAACCGGTCTTTGCCGTGAATGTAAAATGCGTGGTCTGACCGAAGATCATCCCGGCCATTGTCAAAGACAGAAGAAATGCGCTTGATCGGTTTGACCATCCTGAAGGTAATTTTCGCATCCGTTTCCCCCTTTTATTCACCCTTTGTTCGCCTCGCGCTCTTTGCGGCTCACCCCAAACCATTTCGCACTCATTTTCATGATGGTTTCGCGAATAAACTGAACACTCCTAGATTGAGTTGCGAAATCTATGACGCAACTGCCGCGCCAAATTCCTGGTTCGAAACTTATTGATTGTAAACCAATGTCTACTATGGGAATGCTGGCCGGGCGACAGGAAGATCAACAACCCGAAAAGCGTGGTTGTTTTACCGCAGCTGAATGAGAGGGAAAACGGGCGTTACGTGTTTCGTTTCATCGGGTTGCGAATATGGGCGGATGACTGTGGCAATAATACCTCTCTCTTACACATCTTTCTTGATTGTCAATCCGAATTGCTTCAACTTTTCATAAAAATTCTTTCTGTCTATTCCAGCCATTCTGGCCGCCTTGGCGATGTTTCCCGACGACGCATCAACAAGCGATTTGAAATATTCCTTTTCCGCGGCCGACAGCACATTGTTCTTGAATTCCCTGTACGGTACCGGTGACTCCGCGTTGTCATCTCCGTGTACGCGGATCCCCATGATGTCGGCCACGTTTTCTTGGGTTATTATCCTGTTCTTACAGATGCCCTTCAGGTTCGACACGGTCATTTTGAGCTCCCGGATATTTCCGGGCCATTCGTGGCCTTTGAGCGCCTGCATTGCATCCGGGACAATAGCGCACTCCCCCTCGGACAGAAAATACCGCACCAGCTCGGGGATGTCTTCTTTCCGCTTTCGCAGGGGCAGCAGCGATAGTTGCGCCCCGTGCAGCCGGTAATACAGGTCCTTGCGGAACGCCCCCCTTTCCATCATGGCGGCAAGGTCGCAATTTGTTGCGCACACGATCCGCACGTCGGCACGCCTGGGTTCCGTGTCGCCCACCCTGTTGTATTCACCTCTGTCAAGCACATGCAAAAGCCGGCTCTGCAGCTCAAGCGGCAGGTCGCCTATTTCGTCGAGGAAAAGGGTGCCGCCGTCGGTGACTTCAAAATAACCCTGCTTGGTTTTGACCGCGCCGGTAAAAGCACCCTGGACGTGGCCGAACAATTCCGACTCAATAAGCCCCTGGGGCAAGCCCGCGCAGTTGACGGTCGTAAAGCGGCATTTGACGCGCGGGCTGAACTCGTGGATACAGCGGGCGACCACTTCCTTGCCAGTACCGGACTCGCCTGTTATCAGCACGGGAATTTCAAGCGGGGCAATTTCGGCAATTTTCCGCCGCACATCATCCATTTGTTTTGACGACCCGATGAGCCCCATTCTCTGCGTGCCGGCACCCACATCGATTTCACGGTTTTTCCTGAGCAATTCCCGCAGGCGAAGGGCGCCCATTATGCTGTATTTGATCTGCTCGGGATTAAGCGGCTTGGTGAGAAACGTATATGCATTGAGGTCAATTGCCTTTTGAAGCACCTCCTGGTCCGGCATGCCGGTGATGATGATGAATTGGGCATCAGGGGAGAATTTCCGGATCTCCTCAAGCAGCTTAAACCCGTTTGTGCTCGGCATGAAAACATCCAGTATCGCCACGTCACAGGGAATCTGAAGAAGGAGCGCATCAGATGTCGATGGATCGTAGGACGTCACTGAATATTTTTCACTGGAAAGAATGTCATTCAGGAGGTCCCGCATCACCTCCTCGTCGTCGGCAACAAGGATGTGCACGTTCTGGTTACGCGGGTGGTTGAGTGGTGAATTCATGCCGACTTTTCACACTTTTCTCATGGTATGCGAGCGACGATCTGCTGTGGAACACAATGGGAGAGAATCCGGAAACATATTCTACCGCTCTGACGGCTTATTGTCAACACGCAAAACGAAGCTATCAATTTATCACTGATGTGAAGAAATCAAGAACGTTTCATGATTGCAAAAACAATTGTCGCCGGGGCACATGCCGAAATCGTGTCCAATGATTTTGAGATGAAAGCAAGGTGCACTGAATGGAATTTCGAACTTGATTTTGTCGAAGGGGAGTGCAAAAGAAAGGGCGGCATACCGAGCCGCCTCTTCTCAACCAAGAAGAAAACCGTTCAAACTTCATTAATAAGTGAATATGACATGTACCTTTTTCCATGCCCTTCCGGTTCCGGATGCAACACATACATGCAAAAAGGGGCCCCTTGCGCATTTGACAAGGAACCCCTTCCGCATAGTGGCGGAGGAAGAGGGACTCGAACCCCCAAGCCATTACTGGCAACGGTTTTCAAGACCGTCGGATTACCATTATCCTATTCCTCCCGCGATGCAGAAAAATACGTTTGACGATGCCGGATTGCAATGAGTCCCGCGTGTGGACCGCGGCGGTGAAGAGACTGGCACCAAGATGGGGAACTGGATTTGCAACCGGTGCTGCATGCCGGCAGTTGGAATATTGCAGGCCGCAGCGTCTTCAGGAATGCCTCGGAACGCGATAAATGTATTATTTTATGGTTAGCGGCGATCACAGCGGCATTGATCGCCACGTGTAGGCATTGCCGGGGGGCACCGTTTACGCGGTGAATGGAGCTATGGAACAGAACAGCGACTCTGCCGTCTCCGGCAAGGAGATGGAAGAAACGATCAAAGCGGAAATCGACGAGATTGAGAAATACAAGTGGTATCTCGGCGAACGAATCGGACATGATCCCCTCAACGACCGCTCCATGAACGATATCTGCAAGGAGTGGATCGAAAAGCACGCACAGGCTTTCCGAAAGCACTGGGAAGACGTGAAGAAGAACAGGTGCTCCTGAGATAATCCCTCTTCCTTTAGTCTCCCGCTCTCCAACTCTCACGACGCCTCCAACCCATCTGGGAGGCTTCAGTCCTTTCGTGTCTCCATCAAAAAAAGAACTTGACACATCCCCGATTTTTTCGTTATATTATAAATAAGTTTGCAACATAAACTACTTTATGCAGCAGGAGGCCCTATGGACACCCTCTCCCGCGAACAGATAGACCGGCTCGCCGAAGACATTTCATTCGTGAAAAAGGCGATTGAAAAAAACTCCACGATCCTCAACCAGATAGATTTCCGCTCCTCGCTGCGGCTCACGGTGCTGCTGTCCGGAATATCGGTGCTTTTCTTCTGCGGCCTGTTTCATCTCCTGATACAACATTTCGGCGGATTTGCGGCCATTCCGGCGTCCCAAAAGGCGATCGCGTTCTGCGCCATCGCGCTTGACGGCGTCGTCCTCGGGGTGCTCAAGAACACGGGCGTGCTGAAGTCGGCCCGCACATTCGAACCCGGTATCTCGCTGTTCCGGCTTATGCGAGAGTACTATTCGGGAAAGATGTACCACCATTTTATCCCCACCGGCCTTGTCCTGCTTTTTGCATGCATATTCGCATGGAAAACGGGCAATGCAAGGTTGATCATTCCCTTTATCTCGATCGGCGTCGGGCTTCTGTACAACACGTTCAACACCTTTCTGAGGATCGACGAATTCCTGATCTTCGGGTATTGGTTCATTGTTACCGGCTGCATTCTGGTGGTATTCAATACCGTTTCGGCTCTTCTGGGGCTTTGCCTCACACTCGGGTGCGGCCTGCTCCTTCTCTCGGCGATCTGGTATCTGCCACAGAAGAAACGGACACCGGCATGACCGCAGCGGAACCCGATTTCGGATCGCTGGTGAACGACAGGATCATCCACGAACGCGCGCGCTTGCTGATCCTTTCCTATCTGGCAAGCAGCGACGCAAAGGCGGTGGCGTTCGGTGAAATCCGCGACAAGCTGGAATTTACAGCAGGCAACCTTTCGGTGCAGCTCAACACGCTTGCGGACGCGGGATACGTCGCCATCACCAAGGAATTCCGCGACAACAAGCCGCTCACGCGGGCGGCGCTCACGGCAAAGGGCAGCGCGGCGCTCAAACAGTATATGGAAGAGATGGACGGTTTGATCAAAAGGCTGAGAAAGAAATAACTCAAATGGAAAACATCATAGAAACAAAAAATCTGACGAAAAAATTCGGCGCATTCAAAGCCGCGGACGATATTTCCCTCAGCGTCATGAAAGGGGAAATATTCGGATTTCTGGGTCTGAATGGTGCAGGCAAAACCACTACCATACGGATGCTGCTGGGAATGATACGGCCGACATCCGGGGAATCGTATCTGAGCGGCATCAGGGTGAGCCCCGGCAGCAAGGCACTTTGGAACAACGTCGGCTACCTTGTCGAAATCCCCTATGCTTATCCCGAACTCACCGTATGGGAAAATCTGGAGATAGTGCGCAGACTCCGCTGCCTGCAGGATTCAGGAGCCGTCGATGTAGTGATGGAAAAACTCCGGATAGCACAGTATCGGAACAAGAAGGCCGGACACCTTTCTCTGGGAAACGCCCAGCGGTTGGGGCTTGCAAAGGCGCTTATTCACAACCCCGAAATCTTGATTCTCGATGAACCTGCGAATGGCCTGGACCCTGCCGGTATTGTCGAAATCCGGGAACTCATTCTTGACCTTGCATATAATTACGGCACAACGGTTTTTATTTCCAGCCATATACTGGGGGAAATTTCAAAATTCGCCACGCGCATCGGGATCATTCATGAAGGCAGGCTCATCCAGGAATTGAACACGGATGCGCTGGAGGCCCTGAGAAAGAAAAGACTCCTGATTGACGTGCACGACAAACAAAATGCCCTGTTGTTTCTTGCAAAACAAGGATTCGAAACAGCCGTCGTCGATAATGACGTTCTCCAGGTCACCGGCAAGGACGCGCTCGACCGGCCCGACAAAGTCAATGCCCTGCTTGTCAACTCGGGAAATTCGCCGTCCATGCTTAAGGTTGAGGTGGAAGACCTGGAAACGTATTTCCTGCGAGTAATCGGACAAAATTGAGGACACCATGAATCGGCTGTCTGCGGCACTTTGGGGTGAAATTCTTAAGGTGCGAAAATCAAAAATGTTCATGATAACAGCAGTGCTCTTCGCGTTTATCGCAGTCATGATGGGCTTGCTCATGTATGTGGCCATGCATCCTGAAATCGCCGGAAGGTCCGCGACAATAAGCGCCAAGACGTCGGCGGTCGGGAAAGCCGACTGGTCTTCCTTTCTCTATCTGCTCGTGCAGATTGTCCTGGCAATGGGGCCCATTGGTTTCGGAATGGTCACTGCTTGGGTTTTCGGCAGGGAATACTCCGACCGGGTGATCAAAGACCTGCTTGCATTGCCGGTTTCACGAACCGTCATCGTTGTTTCGAAGTTCATCGTTATCCTGATCTGGTGCACCATTCTTGGGGCACTGCTTTTCATCACCGGCATTCTCGCAGGACTGGCAGTGGGAATGCCCGGTTGGTCGACCCAAATCGCAATCCATATCTGTAGTATTTTCACCGGCAGCTTCCTGCTGACCATGCTCCTTTGCACACCCATTGCTTTCTTAGCCAGTGTAAGCCGCGGATACCTGCTCCCGGTCGGGTTTGCCATATTCACCCTTATCCTGACCAATTTTGTCGCGATGGGCGTTCCGAATATGATGCCGTATTTTCCATGGGGAATTCCTGCGCTTTACAGCGGCATTGCAGGAAGGGAAGCATTGCCTCATGCGGGAGCAATAAGTTATTTCATTTTAACCGCAACTTCGATTGCGGGATTTGCGGGTACCGCTGCATGGTGGCGCTTTGCAGACCAAATGTAGGCCGGAAGTAAAGAAATGATTCCAAATTATAGATTGCAGATTACAAATTAAAAACATTTTGGCCTTTCTGACAATTTGGAATTTGTAATCTGGAATCTGCAATTTTGAAAGGAGATAGGGCAGCATGGCCATCCTCGACCTCAACAACATACGCAAAGAATACCTCAAGGGCGACAAAAAGGTGGAGGCCCTGCGCGGGGTGACGGTCTCGATTGAAAAAGGAGAATTCCTTTCAATCGTGGGACCGTCCGGCTCGGGCAAGAGCACGCTGCTCAACATCGTGGGATGCCTCGACACGCCGACCAGCGGCAGCGTGCTCTATAACGGCCGCGAGCTCGGCGGCCTGTACCGAACGGCAGCTGTCCGATTACCGCCGCGACAACATCGCGTTCATTTTCCAGTCGTACAATCTTATTCCGGTCCTCACGGTGCAGGAAAACGTGGAACTCCCGCTCGTGATCGAGCGGAAATACTCCAAGACCGACATGGCGCAGAAAGCCCTGGCGGTCATCGAAAGCGTGGGGCTCGCCACCATGGCCGACCGCCTGCCCCGCGAGCTGTCGGGCGGACAGGAGCAGCGCGTGGCCATCGCCCGCGCGCTTGTCAAGGACCCGCTCGTGGTGCTCGCCGACGAGCCCACGGCCAATCTCGACTCGGCCACCGCCGAAGACGTCATCTCCATCATGCAGCGCATGAACACGGACCGCGCGACCACGTTCGTCTTCTCCACCCACGACCTCCGCATGGAACGCCATGCCAAACGCATCATCACCCTCAGGGACGGCGCCATTGAAAAGGACGAACGGAGGCAGTAATGGGAATGATCCTCAAAATCGCATTGCGCAACATCGGCCGCCACAAGCGCCGCACCGTGCTCTCTGCCATCACCATCGCGGCAGGGCTCATGGCGTTCATCTGCATGGATTCCCTGCTCACCGGCGTGGACCGCATGAGCATCGACAACCTGATCACCATGTCGGCGGGCGCGCTCAAGATCCAGACCGCCGCCTACGAAAAGGAAAAGGATTCCTTCCCCCTCACTTTTGCGCTCGACAGCGCGCTCGTACCGCTCATGGCGGCACTCGCAAAAGACAAGGCCGTTGCGCACGTCACGCGGCGCACGCAGTTTCTCGGCCAGTTGTCCAACTACGAAGAGACCGTTCCTGCGGTGGGCACGGTTATCGACCCGGCCGCGGATACCCTAGTATTCGGCCTCAAGCCGTGCCTTTCCGGCGCCTATTTCAGCGCGGACAACACCCGGGAAATCATCATAGGAAAGCAGCTTGCGCACGATCTGGGCGTGGGCGTGGGCGACAACATCACCCTGTATGCGCTTACCAAATACGACAGCCGCAATGCCGACGTGTTCAGGATTGTAGGCCTGCTCTCCACGGCTGATCCGGGCATCAACCACAGCGGCATTTTTATGACCTATGCCGCGGCAAACGATTTTCTTGATCTGGAGAACTCGGTGACCGAACTTGACGTTGCCGTTGCGAAAAGCAACAACTTTCCGCGTTTCTCCCGCACCGTGCAAGGCATTCAGAAACACCTGCAACGGGATTTTCCTTCCCTGCGCGTCAACACATTTCTCGACCTTGGCGCAGGCGTGATGGAGCTCACGCGCGCAAAACGGGCAAGCGGGTTTGTCATCATGGGAATCATTCTTATTATCGCCGTGGTCGGGATATTCAACACCGTGTTCATGAGCGTGTACGAGCGCATTCGGGAAATAGGCGTGCTGCGCGCGCACGGCATGAAACCGCGGGACGTTTCGATTATGTTCATGCTGGAAGGAGTGGTCACCGGTCTTCTGGGAAGCGTGCTCGGCGTGGCACTGGGCTCGCTGCTCAACATGCAACTGGTGACGGCCGGCATACCCATGGAGAAACTCGGGGGAAGCGTGGCAACCGCCTCGTATGGTGTTGCCGGAACAATATACGGAGAATGGAACATTCCGGCCATCGTCGTGGTTTTTCTGCTCGGCATTGCGGTTGCAACTCTTGCCGGAATCATCCCGGCGCGCAGGGCGTCAAAGATACAGGTGACGGAGGCGCTCCGTTTCAATTGATTGATGTTAAAGCCAAGAGTTGACGGTTGACAGTTGACAGTTTCCCGATCATGATTTGTGACACCGAATGTCCAGACGTTTTGCAATCTGGAATGTAATCATCCGACGAGGTAATGCATGCTCTCTCTGATCCGTCTCGCCTTTCGCAACGTGGGCAGGAACAGGCGCCGTTCGATTCTGGCGTTTGTGTCCGTCGCCATTTCCCTCACGGTCATTGTGTTCGCGCAGGGGTTCATGAACGGGTTCGTACAATCGTTTGTGAAGAATGCCACGAAGAACGACGCGGGCCACATCCGCATCGCCGCGAAGAAGTTCGAGGAGCGCAGCAGGTTCTTTCCGGTCTCGTACACGGTTGCGAACCCGGACTCCGTCATCCGCGTCATCCGGGCCGATCCCGCTGTTTCGCGCGAAATCGCGCTTGTCACCCCGCGCATTACCTTCGGCGTGCTTCTTTCCAACGGAGGTCTCAACAAGTCGGCGCTCGCGCTTGCCGGCGATCCGGAAAAGGAGAAGGAACTCCTTCTCCTGCAGAAGTCGATCCTTCCGGGCGGCCGGTACCTGAGCGGGCCGCGCGACCTCATCATGGGCAGCGCAATGGCAAAGAGCCTCCGCTTTCGCGTGGGCGACACGGTGCGCGTGATGACCTCCGGCAGCGACTACGCCCTGCACCTGAAGAAATTCGTTGTCGCGGGACTTTTTTCCACGGGCATGAACGTGTTCGACGACATGATGTTTCAGATCGGTCTTGCGGACGCCCAGGACCTTCTGCGCACGGGCAACGCGGCCCAGCAGATCATCATCATGCTCAAGGACTACCGCAACGCGGACAAGGTCGCCGCCCGCATCCGGTCCGATATATCCGATACGTCAATGAGCGTGACCTCGTGGACGCGCGTCGGCGACACCTACACCACGGTCGTGCTGGTCACGCGCATCTACGACTGGATCTACGTGGTCATCGCCCTGCTCGGAGCGTTCATCATCAGCAACATCATGATGATGGCGGTGCTGGAGCGGCGGAAGGAAATCGGCATCCTCAAGTCGATGGGGTTCAGGCGGAGTGAAGTCCTTGTCATGTTCCTTGCCGAAGGCATGATGCTCGGGTTTGTGGGGAGCCTGGCGGGCGTTGCGCTGGGAGGCGCGGCAGTGGCGATCTTCCATGCGTGCGGGCTCGATCTTACGGCATACATGAGCAGGATAAGCGTGCCGCTTGACAACGTGCTCTATCCCACGGTGGGCCTGGCAAACATACTCTATTCGGTCGGCTTGGGCACGGTGCTTGCCGCGCTCGTGTCGGTGGCGCCCGCGCGTCAGGCTGCGGGGATGAATGTGGTGGATGCGATAAAAAGTGTCTGACCTGATAAATATAATGAAGCAGCTGGTGGGGGCACCTACGGAGCGCTGTTGGTAAGTTGTCTTATGCAAATTGATGTATCCGTCAAGGGTGCAACTCACCCCCGGCCCCTCTCTTGAAAGAGAGGGGAGTGAAGGAAACAAGGAAGAGATGATCAGGAAGACCGCGCGTTTGCTCAGGAAAAATCAGACAAAGGCTGAAGCTGCGCTTTGGGTGCATCTAAGAAACCGCGGACTTGAGAATCGAAAGTTCGTGCGCCAGTACCCGTTCACCGTTCGGGAACTGGGACGCTACAGGTTTGTGGTGGTTGATTTCTACTGTCATGCGGAAAAACTCGGGATCGAACTTGACGGACCAATACATGATGGCCGGATTGAGATTGACAAACACCGGCAGATGCTTCTGGAAAAATTTGGTATCCGCCTCATACGCTTCCGGAATGAAGAGGTACTCGGCGACTTGAAACACGTATTGAATGATATCACCAGACATTTCTCATTCCCGTCCCCCTCTCTTTCAAGAGAGGGGCCAGGGGTGAGTTAAAAGGAGCAAACCATGAAGACAATCAAACCCTATTTTTTCGCACTGTTGTCTTGCACCTCCGTCTTCGCCCTCACCCCGGCCGAAATCCTTTCGGCCATTGACAAAAACAGGGACTACGGCACAATTTCCTATACCGCAACCATGGAGATCCACGTGGGCGGCGAGGTGCGGACCAAGACCATGAAGACCCTGGGCCTCGGCACCGAGAAGGCGCTGGCCGAATTCACCAATGCGGAGGACCGGGGCACCAAGTACCTCAAGATCAACAAGGAGCTGTGGATCTATTTCCCGTCGGAACAGGACGTTGTCAAGATTTCCGGCCACATGCTCAAGGAAGGCATGATGGGCTCCGACGTCTCCTACGAGGACGCGCTCGAGGCCGACGCGCTGCACAAAAAATATGCCGCAACGCTTTCCGGCGAGGAGGACTTCGACGGCCACCCCTGCTACGTGCTCACGCTCGACGCAACGGTCAAGGACGCACCGTACTACAAACGGAAAATGTGGGTCGACAAGGATCTCTTTATCCAGCGGCAGGAGGAGATGTACGCCAAGAGCGGGACCCTGCTCAAGGTCTCGCATGTGCTTGACATCAAGAAAATCGGGGCGCGGCATTTTCCCGTAAAAGTGGAAATGGTCAACAAGCTGCGCAGGGACACAAAAACAGTTTTTGAGATGAATGATATTGCGTTTGATGTTAAGGTAGATCAGAATGTTTTCAGTTTGCAGAATTTGCAGAGATAGATAGAGAGATTTTGGCGGGGGAGGTTTCCCCCTGGGGTGCGGCTTCCGGCGCCTTCCGGGCAAAGTAAATCGTCATACAAGGCGCCGGTGATCCGCACCCACACCCCCTCGTGGGTAGCCCCCAAGTGAGCTGGTTTGCAAGAAAGAAACTGCGGCTGCGGGGGCACCGAGAAGAGTAGTTGAAAAGTTGAATAATTGAAGAGTTGAATAGATAATACAGATGACAGCAGGCAATCGGGAGTCATGATGAAAGAAAGATTCTATAAATCTATACTAATAATCTTTCTACCATTTTTCATGTCTGCCGCCTGGGGACAATCGCCGCGGGAACAGGGAATCACTCTATTCGGCACCCTGCAGAACGACATTGACGCGCTGGAAACGTTTGATCACACAAAATCACTGAGCAACCAGTTCGACTTTGCGGGCGCAAACCTTCTCACGCTCAACGCGCAGAACGAGAAGGCTACGGTGGTCAAGTTCGACGCCAGCGCCGACCTGTGGCTGCTCCTCGGCGCGTATGCCGACGCCTTCCGCAAAGCAGACTCTTCCTTTGCCCTCGCCGTTCTCCCCTCCCCGTCGTCGGCGGTCGTGCTTGACATCCGCAAGCTGTACGGCGCGTTGTTCCTTCCCTTTGCCGACCTGTCGCTGGGCAGGCAGATCATCTCGTTCGGCGAGGGCATGGTGTTCTCTCCCGTCGACGTGTTCTCCTCGGTCAACATCCTCGACCTGTCGCTGCGCCGCAGGGGCAGCGATGTGGCGCGCGTGCGCGTGCCGTTCGGCGACCTTGCGGGACTTGACGCGCTTGTCAAGGTGAGCTCGCGGGCCGACGGGGTGGCCGGCGCGATAAAAGGCTACGGCCACGCGGGAAGTTTCGACCTCGCGGGCGTCGGCATTTACCAGGGCGGCACACGGGAGTACATCACCGGCCTCACGTTCAAGGGCGACCTCGTTGCCGGCGTGTACGGCGAACTCGTTGAGCATTGGCACTACGGCGGCTACCGGGCCTTTGTGGGCATGCTCGGCGCGGATTATTCCATTGCAAACACATGGTACGTTACCGGTGAGTATCTGTACAACGAGCGGCCCCAGACGCCCGTGGGCCCGGCGCAGTTTTCCCTGTTGGAGACCAACATCGCGCTTACGCACAACCATTACGGGTTTCTCATGATGCGCTACAAGATCAACGACCTCATGGATATTTCCGCAAGCGCGATCGCCGACATTACCGCTAAATCCGGCGTCGGCACGCTCCAGTATTCCTACAACATCCTGCAGAACGCGGACCTCATCGTGTATGTGCAGGGCCTGCCATCTTCTGCAAATGGCCTCTTGCCTCTTCCCTATGGAGAAATGATATATGGGGTGAGAGTAAAAGTTGCATTCTAAAACTAAGCTTTAATTCTAAATATCTTGGCGGGGGAAGTTTCGCCCCGCGCTCCGGCCTCCTCGGCCTGTGGCCTGCGGTGTCCTGCGCTACCCCCTCCTGGGTGACCGCCTTGACAAAGCAGTTGCAAGACCATGCATTGTTGTGGCGGCACCCATGGAAAGCAGTGGTAAAAGAAGTTGAATAGTTGAACAGTTGAAACGTTGAAAAGTCAAAAAAAGGAATACCCGGCCGATTTATTGCGGATGCCGATTGGCGCGAGACGAAGCAATTGACTTAATAGAATTCCGTTGCCGCGCGTTAGGTGGACCGCAGGGTGAGCCAGAGCGAATTGTCACTTCGTTCCCCAAGGTGTGGTAATAGCGCTTCGCGCTTCATTATTGTATCTCTTGCCTTGTGCCGGCCGAAGGTCATCGGGGCGGTCCGGCAACGAGGCGAACAGCCGAGCCCGGAAGGACGACCCTTGGAAGCACCCGAAGGGGTGGACCGACCCGACGTGGTAGCGAGGGGAACGCCCAAATTATTTTCGTCGTCCAGAATGTATATTTTACCGAACCATATTCGCGCCTCACGATTTCTTCCGGGGTGTGGCTCAGTCCGGCTAGAGCGCTTGGTTTGGGACCAAGATGTCGCTGGTTCAAATCCAGTCACCCCGATACTTGACATGTGCCTTTAGCTCAACTGGACAGAGCAGCGGATTTCTAATCCGCAGGTTGGAGGTTCGAGTCCCCCAAGGCACGATTAAAAAAGCCCGTAACCTTATGAGTTTTCATAGGGGAAAACGGGCTTTTTCTTTTTGTATCAAAGAACCCTACTTTTGTCGAAATACCCTAAAATACCTTGAAGTGCCCTGTAAAACCGGACACTTGACCGGACACTTTTCCAACAATCAACCGTTGAACTAGGCAGCACACACATTTTTCAACAAGCAGTAGCTAAGCGCCAGAAATCGTCACAAGCCCCTGGATCGTCCCCTAGAGCCTCCCAGCACCTACCGGCCCCAATAGTGCCATATTGCCAATATTGCCACGTCACTATTCCTGATCACGGCGTCACAGGTGGCAAGGGTGTCAAGGGTATTTTTATCTTCTTGTAGACTGCGGCACTTTCAGAACCATCTTCCCATAAACCGAATGAACCGCCGCTCTGGTGATAACCTTCGAACCAGTCCTTGAACCACCGCCACAAGCTCCAGGATCGCCCCATTGATTCCTCCAGCGCACAACGGTGAACCTTTACCAAGATTATCAACTTTGTCACGTCATTTTTCTCAACCAGGATGTCATATGTGTCAGGGGTGCCATGGGTTGTTCATTTAGTTTTTATCATTGTTTTTACAGAAATAATATCCCTGGAAATCACTTGATAATAATAAACACCCGTTGCTACTGAATTGCCAAGATTATCCCTTCCGTCCCAATATGTAGAATGATTTCCCTGCTCTTGCTTTTCCTGTCCTAACACCCTGATCAATTCGCCATTCGCATTGTAAATATTGATTGCAACGAATCCTTCTTGAGGAAGGGAGTAGTTAATAGTTGTCATACGGGAAAAAGGATTAGGGTGATTGGAAACTTTCATGAGTTTCGGTGTACTGCTTGATCGAGGTGCATTCAAGGTTCCCCCAGTAATGGACGAGACATCCATGGTGAATACTTCTTCGGTATCACCCATACCAGGAGTATTAATTGTGGACTGATTTACCATAAAATAGACGGAATCTTCACCGGGACTCCACGCCCCACCCCAATCATTTCCAGGAAACCAGAAATACATTCCACCTGCGGAATGGGAAAATAAGGTTGTCATGTAAATGTGTTCGGAAGGGTAACAATATTGAAAAAGAAATAGCTGTATGGAATCATAATAGGCAAAAGCGTTTGATCGGTATTGTACTGTTTCAAACACCCACTTTTTTGAAGGCGAAATTGAAGTGGAGTGCCCACGATATGAATTGTAGGCAAGATTACTCTTACAGTCATCCCTAACAGGCGACAATCCGAAGCTCCATGAAATAGATAAAAGAACGTAGAAAGTAATACGGTATTGGATTTTTCTCATATTTTATCCTTTGAAACAGATTTTCCGAGATCCCTTTCCCCAGATAATATACTGCCAATTCCACCCTTTTCAAGCCCCTTTGAAAGAAAGTGTTTTCTGGCAGAAACCAGGCTGGAGCTGTCCCCATCAGCTCCCTTTTTAAATCGATATCCTTAACCTTGTTGATCTGGCTTCCACCCCTCTTCGTACTTCCTTGAAGAAAAATTGCTGGCATTTTTGATTAATTTTTGCTATAATTGAGTTACATGGCCTACTCGCTGCCATGTCTCCGCAAAAAGGAGGCCTCCTACTTTTCAACCCCAATCACGGTTTCCGTGAGGGGTTGCTTTACTTGCTTGATGAGAGGTGAGTTTTTGCCGAGCAGCTTTTGCTGTTTAGCGAGTCATCAAGGCATAGTAGAGTAAAGTACGGTAAGGCAAAGTAACGTAAAGTAAAGCGAGGGAAGGGGAGGTACTTATGTAGTATCTCCCTTTTTTTTAAATCGTTTCCATCTCAAGCCCGAGGATTGTCGCATCTTTAGATTTGTTTGCGGTACTCCGAAATAACCTTTGCCAATGCCCGCAAAGGCACTGGTTTCTCAAAATAAATGGCATTGAGTTTTTGAAGCTTCTTTTCACCAATTTCAGAAACATATCCCGAGATCATGATTTTTTTCACCTCAGGAGGAGCTGACTCCATGAGCTGCATGCCATCGAGGCGAGGCATCTTGTAATCTGTAATGAGCACATCTACTGGATTTTGTAAAACAAAATCCTTTGCGACTGTTGAATCTGTAAAGGTGTGGACACATATATCCTCACCCACGATCAGGATGAACGTTTTGAGAAGTTCAGTGATTTGTTCTTCATCATCGACTACGACGACTTCAAGCTTGTGACTCATTTTCTTGCTCTCTTGCTCAAACCACGGAGTACCTGACCCATAGACACTACGTTGAAGGGGTTCCTTTTATGTTCCATAAATTCAACCACTGAGTAGGTAATCCCGCCTCCTTGATACGGCCTTCTTTTTCCACCCTATTTCTATTGATTCATCACCGCTGACAAGCTATAATTGTAATAGCGAAGAGAACCAGTGAACAGGTATTGATACGTCGATACCTGTGGTTTTGGGCATATTCTGCCTAAAACCGATCTCGTTTTATCGAGAAATGTAACACATCCGTCTGAACAGGGCTCAACGCTCTGTCGTGAGCTATGGATGTGTTACATCTCTCTGGTTCTCTTCGCAGAAAATCAGAGGCTGGCGGCAGGGCTTTTTTATTTCCTCGCCTGCACAGTCTCCCGATTCAAGAAATGCACTCACAGGAGAAGTCATTATGAGTGGATCGCCAGATTGGAAAACCCTTCGCCGTCCTATTGATGCCTTAATGACAATGAGCAAAGAGCAAAGAGACATATTAGGCTCACGTTGAATTTTGATTGGCCTGATGAAATGGAAAGTACTGCTGAAAATGAAGCAAAAATAATAATTGATCACAATTTGAATGGCATCATCACTAGACTAGAGAATAGATTCGAACAACTGAATCCATTTGCTTCTGCTTTGTCATGGAGACAAATATTGATAAAGGTTATTGAGGAACATCTGGAATTAGTGTTTCCTGCCGATGCATCTGAAAAGGATTTGGAGATTATCATATTGGATAATATGGCAAATAAGGGTGGAGGCTCAAACAAAAATAAGGGAAAGAGTATTCCTACGAAAGCATTAACAAAACTCCATAAAAAAGCAGGACTGGTTCTGGACATTCTAAATGACATAAACAACATGGCTGACGACGTTTTGGGAACAACCAAGGGTCCTGCGATAGCGGCAGTCTATGCAATATGCAGACAAATAAATATAAACGGCAAGAAATAGCTTTCCAGGCGAGAAAGCTTAAGACTAGGGCTCCCATGACTTTCTTCAAAGGTAGCGGGAGGGCTTCCTATTTTCTCTCTGCAAAGCCATTTGACTGAAAGGCTCTAATTAATACAATTAGCGTTATAAACCATCCAAATCTGGTAGAACTATAGAGAAGGAACAATGACGTTCCATCGAAACCATTGGAGAATGATTATGCAAAAATCACTGTTTCTTTACGTAGGATTGATCGTTTTGTTGGTACAAGCATCAAGTGCTCAATGGAGACAAATAAATGTTCCGAATAGCGGCGAGGTTTGGGCACTTGGAGTAAAAGGCAGCAATATTCTTGCTGGAACTATTCATAATGGTGTCTTCCGCTTAATCAATAATGGTACAAGCTGGAAGGCAGTTGGTTCAGGTCTCAGAAATAATAGTGTCCTTTGTTTTGCGGTAGATGGCAATAACATTTTTGCTGGAACTCGTGACAATGGCGTTTTTCTAACCACTAACAATGGTGCAAACTGGACTGCGGTCAATAATGGCCTCACCAATACTGCCATTCTTTCGCTTGCTGTCAGCGGGAGTTTACATCTTCGCCGGTACTCTTGGGGGTGGTGTCTTTCTTTCCACCAACAATGGCACAAGTTGGACTTATACCTCTACTGGTCTAGCAGATCAAAGAATTAACACACTTATCATTAGCAACAACCATATCTTTGCAGGAACTAATGATGGTGTTTTTATTTCCAACGATAATGGTACAAGCTGGACCGGAATCGATTCTGAATCCGTAAATGATACTATTATTGCCTCTCTTGTCGTTAGTGGCAACAATATTTTTGCGGGAACTAGTGATGGTGTTTTCCGCTTCACCGACAACGGTACAAACTGGACTGCGGTCAATTTCGGCTTACCCACAAGTGAGTCCTTTTTTCTCTTGTCGTTAGTGGCAACAATATCTTTGCGGGAACTACAGATGGTGTTTTCCTTTCCAACGATAATGGCACAAATTGGGAAACAATCAGTGTAGGGCTTCCAAACATAGAAATGATCGCATTACTCTTTGCGATAAGCAACAATAGTATTTTCGCAGCTGGAGGTATGAAGAATAAGCTCTGGCACAGGTCGCTTAGGGATAATTATAGCACAGATGAGGAGAAAATAGCAGCAAAAGAGGAAAAAGAAGCTCAAATGAATGCTGATCCGGATGGCCTTATTTCCGAAATTTGTGGGGACTTGTGTACATACAGACAAATGTCCCGTGAACATAATAGCCGAACAAATGAACTTTGGCAGCGTGGTTACCAGCAGTCACTTGATACGCCAAGGGAGATGCAAGTAATGCAACGCGAAATTGCAAAACTAAAGAAAGAATACGCTCAATTAACCGGAAAACCATTTAACCGATCACTTTGTCCAGCATCTGACTGTAAAGATGAAGATTATGAACATTAGCCGAATGACAATAACTAAAGGTCTATTACGATGTACTTAGGTGAATGTAAAGGAACTTGCTATACAATAACGCGTCAACGCCCAAGGCAATACTGGAACAATACATGGGAGAATTAGGAGGAGTTGACTATGATGTACATCGATGACAAAACTATTCGGCAGTTAAGGGAACATGTTCACACAAAGAGAGGTGAAAAAAAGGACAGATATGTAGCTTTAGCCTTGTCTCTAATCATACCAGGGGCAGGTCA
>CAVWBU010000034.1:0-95483 GCA_963753345.1 uncultured Fibrobacterota bacterium | reverse complement strand
TTATCAATATCATTCTTTTTCATCGTACTTTCCTGTTCGGTTAAAACTTCCTGGATGGGTTGCTGTAACATGAATTTTTAATTTCAAATCTAACGGCGGACCTAATATGCCTGACTACGACCACATTTTCTCTCCACAAACCACGAATCTTGTATGAAGAACCGACCGACCGCGAGACAAGGGTGTTTGCAAATGCGGAAGGTTATGATTGAGCGCGTTGTTATGAGGGGATTACTTCATGCAATTTAATGGTTTTCAAATAGTTTGGCCAGACTCTATTATGAATTCCCTCTGCGTATTTCCGATACCTTTCGTTTTTCTCCTTATCTTCTGGAAAGCAATTAGCATATACTACCTTGTAAACAAAATGCAATATTTGCCGTATTTCTTCCTGACCAGGGTGATTACCCATATTGTAATTAGCGTGGTTTTTTGTGCGAATATAAAGAAGTGTAGTAGGTTTCCTTGTTTCACTTTTAAATTCATCGTTAGGCTCAGTGCAAGGTAATTCATATTCTAGTCCGTAGTCGTTAAGGTTCCAAAGCGTAGAATGAAAAAATCTTTTGGCCCTTTTCTGAAAAAGCTCGATTCTCAGTTTGTCGTATTTGCCAGTGTCGCCTACTATCCCTAGGCAGCCTTGCAGTTCGTCTTTTAGAATCTGATTTAGTTTCTTTATCATTTCTGGAACAATCAAAACAGCGTCTCTAGCTTCTTCCTTGTTTAAAACATACGAAAAATATGCAAAGTTATTTGACCGAAAAATGTAATAGATTTTCAGGAAACCGCATATTCTTGATTTTGATTTAGCAAATATCATTAAATCCAAATCGTCACCTTTTTTATACGGATACTTTCTTGCAGTGTCTATCAACCATTTCAATGTCTCTGACGTAGTTGGGTCTCCAAATTCTTCGGAGAAATAGCCTTTATACAATTCTTCGTATTCCTTCCAATATTTAATGTTCTCGTCTGAATTATCTAGAGGATTGTAAAGAAATGCCCTTAATTTCAGTTTTTTTTTCTTAGCATATTTCCTTACGCCATTTCTTATGTCAACCGATCCTTCAAGAAGAAACCAATAAACACAAAATAATAATGGGATACACAATGAGTAATAGAGGCTCTTATCGAAAACTGGAAAATACCAAGATTTGACTAGAATTGCTGTAGAACCGGCTAATGCTACAGATATTGCAAATCGCATGCGATTTTCTTTCGCGAAAAGTTCTGCGGGGATGTTAATTATTCCCATTTTCCCCTCATAACCGGTGTCAGTTTTCAAACGACATCATCATCACATCATCAGACAAAATAATTTACACTTGCATCAACGAATTGTCAACTCCAAACTCAAGTGCGCGGATCGCGCATCCACTCTGCCTATCGTGCAACTGTTTTGCAAAAGCAACGTATCATGAGCAATCATCGACACAGTTGCCGGTTTCAGCAATTAGCTTTGTGTACCGCTGCCATTGCCGATCGTCCCGGGGAGCGGGTGTGGCGACCTCCCGCAATTGCAGAACATCCGGCGGCCCGTATTTTGTGTACACCATCGCTTTCATACGTAGGGTTCCAAGATTGATTTTGTCCGCTCTGTCAAACCATCCTCAGCCGTTTCATGATGGTTTGCACTATTGTCAACTCGTAGGGCAGCATCCAGGCCATGGAGAATGCCGCTATTCTTCCCGCATTATTGCCGGGATCGAGCATCATGCCGACCAAAAACAAGGCCGGCACCAGCAGAAGATACGCCCGCGGGAACAAAGGCGCCTGCTTTCGCATGATGAGAAAAACGTCGAGCACAAGCACGGTGAGGAAGGGGGCGTGGCCAAGAAACGTGTGAAAAAGAAAAGTCGTTGTGTAGGTTGCCGGCGAGAACAGGAGCAATAGGGAATGGACCCACGATCCGGGGCTGAAATAGTGTTCGAACCCGGCGGACGGCAAGGCTGCCCTTAAAAGGAAATAGACGAGGCCAGCGGGGATAATGGCCGCAAACCATTTCCACTGGGGTTTGCCCTGCCGAACCGACTCTACAACAAGAAAAAGCACCATGACGATGCATGTCGTTTCCTTCTGCAAAATGCCCAGAACCGCCGCTGCCGCAAATAGCAGAACGTTTTTTCGCAGAAAAAGATAATACAAAAGTGCGATAAAAAAGCATGCGCCCGCATCGGTTGAGGCGACCAGACCGAAGGTGACGTTGAAAAATGAAAACACGAAAGCAACGGACCCGAAAAGCGCGAGTGACGGGGTTATCGCGAATTCGGATACGGCGATAACAAAGAGCAATGCCGCCGAAAGACAGAGAAAGACAAAGTCCACGAGCGTAAAATAGAAGAAATATTTTTTATGCGCAGGCGTCAATGCGGAAGCGATTTCAGGATCGTAGGCCGGCAGTACGGAAAGTGTTTTTACGATCAGCGGGGTTAAGACCCGGTATTTATAGGGATTTCCAATGTCATTATTCAGGAGATCGTCGGTCATGGCAAAGTAGGCTTCGTGGTCGTGGGGAACTAAAGCAAAATTGTGCTGTTTATAGGTACAATAGGCGACAGGATAGCCGACCATAAGCACGACGACAAAGACGAAAAGAAATGAGGAAAGTTTTTTCATGACGGCTAAAACCTGTTAGCTCCTATTCCCCGAGGTTTTTCCCGTGATTGATTCTATGTTGATTTTCAGCATTACTATTTTATCAATTTCAGATTGATCATAATCATATGTTTTCCCGGGCGAGTATTTTTCCATGATACAGTTTAACCCCATTATTTTGTCAGCGGTATCCTTAACAAATATAGCCTTTCCAAATCCAATCACACTCTTGTAGCTCGTTCCAAAGTTGCAGGCTTTTTCACTCTTTCTTATTTCAATTTCCGTGTCGATTTCAAAACAAACGTTTGGATTCTTCCTCATTAATTCCAGCTTCAATCCTTTATTCGCAGAATGCACAAATAGTTGCCTGTCGCGATAACCGAAATTGACCGGCACAATGTACGGATACCGCGGACCGAACATACCGATCCGGCAGACCGGCGCGGAATGCAGTATGGCCTCAATTTCGGCAATGGCCGATATTTCTTTGTCTTTTCTTCGCATGGATCAAGGTTGAAAAAAAGGATTTTATCGTTTGCCGATGTTGGCGCCGGTCAAGGCGCTGCGTAAAAGAAAACCCGGTAAACGTCATCAGGCATTGCCGCAATTCTTATTCCTGACGCATCATGTTGAAAATACCTTTTGTCAGCCGCAGGAAACACCGCAAGCCGGCGTCCACGGATGTCATACCACACCACATTGCCCGCAGGCATTGCCCGGCGTGTCCGGGCGTTAAAGCCTGCGACCGGGCGGACCGCGGCGGCGGAATGGACAAATACCGAGTCGAAAAACCGCAGCACCCGGAGCATGGAGCTGTCCGGAACGCCAACGTGGTCTTCGTCGGTCTCAAAAAAGAGATGAGGCATGGAGAGGCCGGTCATGATGGTGTCGAGCCGCCGGTTCTCTATTGCAAACCATGCATCATTTCGTCCGCCGTACGACCCCAGATGGACGCTTGCTCCTTTAAGGCGGTGAATATTGAGCAAAATGTTGACTGCATTATAGTTCACCGAATCTGCCAGTGAATCTCCCAGATCGTTGTATAATCCAAAGTCGCTGGTCCAGTTCGGGTTGAGCGGAAGCGTGAGGTCCAGACCGCCTTTTATGCTGAAGGCGGCACCGTAAACGTCCGGATGCGTTATGGCATTATGCAGGGCGCCGAAACCTCCCATGCTCCAGCCTGCCACGCCGGTGCTGAGACGGTCGGGGAGCGTTGCATAGAGCGAATCGATTTTCGGCTTGAGCTCTTCCACCAAAAATCGGGAATGCATGTAATTGGCATGTTTGGGACTGTCGAGCCACCATCCGTACCTGCCGCCGTCGGAGGGCGCGACCGCGATAAAATGCGCGCTGTCGATGAGCGTATCCAGGTTGCCCATACCGGGCTGGAGCCATGTCGCATCGTCACAGCCGGCGCAGTGCAGCAGGTAAAGGACGGGCAAGCGTTTGCCCTGCGCCGCATCCTGTGCGTACGAATCGGGCAGAATAACCGCGTAGAAAACCGTCTCGCCCAGGAGGGGACTCGTGTACCACGAAAGGTTGGCCTGTCCTGCGTACATGGCGGATGCGTGCAGAAGGAGCGCCAGGGCCAAGCGTTTAATCATAATGCTTCTTCTGAAAGGTTATCCCGAACCGCATGTTGGCATTTTATCTATTGATTTTCCAGAGAAAACTCATTTGCCATTTGAATTGCCGCCGCGCTTAAATTGTCGACTTTGCCTACAACCTGTTTCGATACATTGGATACTATTTCTCCGGTTTGGACATTCACAATTCTGATACTGATAAACCAGCTTTCACCGAGCTTGCCGATGCTGCCGATAAACATTTTGTCAATACTCAGCAATTTTCCTATTTCGACCGCGCATTCGGTCGAGTTGCACGCGCCGCTGCTTTGGAATCCCTGTTCGCTCAAAATCTTGTTCATTTGAGACCGTTCCATGACCCTGTATTTCCCCGCGGCCTGTAATTGATTGGTGAAAATATCCGTGATCACCATCGAAACGCCGCTGTCGACACCGGTGAATTCAAACCGCATGACCGCCGCATTACCCCCGGTTGCCCGCTTCTTTGACGTCAGCGATTTTGACAGGGGAATTATTTTCGATGCGGTATCGGAATTTCCTGCAGTTGCACTCTTTGCGCTTGGACAGGCATACGCCTGTCCCGAAACCGAAGCGCCAAGATAGCCGGTCTTCATATCCAGCCACAAAACATGCGTTGCTCCTTTGGCCCTGGCGTGACTCAACGCTCTATTCTTTGCTACTTGTAAACTCGCTTCCTGGCCCGTTAGTCCGCCCCAATGTGATTTCCCGGTGACAAGGCCCAGTTTCGTGCATCCCTGCATCTCGGTTTCATCGGTGATTTCAAAGATTTTACGACCGGACAGGGAGGAGGCGCAGCCGAGGAAGGAACAGGATAGAAATACAAAGAGCATAAAAAACAAAACATGATGGACGAGGAGCTTCATTCTTTCTCCTGGAAGAAGATTACGGCCGCGTTAGGCCGCCGGTACAACCGCAGTGGTGTCATGCTTGAAGGCGTTGATATGTTTCGTTAGTTTATTCCTGATGGATTTGATTATTGCCCAAATAACATTTCCTTTATCCTACAGCTATCATTAAATAGTATGCGGCTGTCGCTGTAATAATAATGGGGATAGGTGAATAATAACTGTCCATTTGCACTGTCTGACGCATAAATATATGAATAATGATATTTGTTGCTATCCGATTTCGACACTCTGAATAGAGTGAATATTCTTTTTCTGCATTGGCACGAATCGGTGGTAAGGCTGTCCCTATTATGCCTATCAATTTCTTTCCACCAACTGACCGATCCTTTAAGGTTAGACAGGTGATTTATTGTTTTGATATTTCCACAGGAAGCCAGCAAAGATAGTAATAAAATGCATAACGAGCGCATAAAGATTTCCCTTAATGACCTAACGTACGGTTAATTTGCCGACGCGGGAAACGCGACCAAGGGGAGCGTTTGGGACCAGCGTTCGGTCATGGTTTGAACCGCTTGATACAGCGTATTATCGATAAATTTCTTTTCGGTGACCGATGCGGAGTATCAAGATATCTTGTTTTGATATTGCGTAGATTACTCGGAAGTTTCCAAACCGATACCGGTAGCAACCCCTGAAATCACCTTTGAGACTTTTTCCCAAATATGGATCGGGAACAATTCTTTCTTCAATTCCATTGAGAATTCGGCTTATATCATCTTTGTCCAGTTTTTTTAAATCTTTGGAAACCGAGGCTTTATAGAAGAGTTTATACGCCAAGTTTCCTCCTTAGTTCGGCCGGCGAAATAATCTCGTCTTCCTTATCGTGCAGACGGTCCATCGCAATTTGATAATCTTCATATTCTTCGAGATAGTTTTCTAATGCCTTTTTTATTAAATAGGTACGGGGACGTTCTGAATTTACCGATAATTTGTCCAAGGGTTTCAGAATATTCGCAGGCAACCGCAATGAAATTAAGGTGGTCATTTGTTCCTCCTGAAATACAACAACATCGTTGTAATACAAATATAACGAATCCACTGCGGGCTTGCAATTCTTTTTTGATTCCAGCTCTAATTTGTGTCTTTTTGCCCGATTTCCGCACTTTTTTCCCCATGCAATTTCAAAGTATTGTATTTTCATCAACAGACAAATCCGATTAGTCCTTTGTAAACTCTCGGAAAATTTGCCAGGAGTCCGCGACATTGATTTTTACCACCCTCCTCAACCCGGCCTTCGACGTTGTCTACGATGTTGCGGAACTCAAGCCGGGCGCAACCGTTACGGATGCGGCGTCGAGCATGTATCCTGCGGGCAAGGGCATCAACGTGGCGACTGTGGCAAGGATCCTCGGCGAAGACGTGACCGTTGTCGGCATCGTCCCCGAATACAGCATACAGCAGTTCACCGATTACCTGAAGGGCCTCGGCATAGGGGCGCGTTTCTTTTCCGTAAAGGGAAGCGCGCGCGTGAACGCCACGATTCTGGAGAGCGCTTCGGGCGAGACCACGCACATCAGCGCAGCGGGTCGGCCGCTTTCTTTGCGCTGCCAGGACGAGGCCCTGCATTTTGTCCGCTCGTACATGGCCGCGGGCGATGTGTGGGCGTTCTGCGGCAGCCTGCCGCGCGGGTTCGAGACGGAGGCGTTTCGCAGGCTCGTCCGTTTCTGCAGGGAAAAGGGCGCTTCAACGGTCCTTGACGGAAGGGGAGAGGCGCTCAAGGTGGGCGCGCGCGCAAAGCCCATGATGGTGAAGCCGAACCAAAGCGAGCTCGAGCAGTTCTTCGGCGAGCAAATCCAGGGCGTGCACCACATCGCGCTCAAGGGGAAGCGGCTGGTGGACATGGGCGTGGAATATGTGTTTGTCACGCTCGGTTCCGACGGCATGATAGCGATCCACGAAAACGACTGCCTTCTGTGCGGCGCGCCTGCGGTGAAGGCCGTCGACACCGTGGGATGCGGGGACGCGCTGCTCGGCGGCCTGCTCGTAGGATACGCGCGGAAGTTTTCTTTTTCGGAAATGTGCCGCATGGCGGTCGCCTGCGGCGCGTCAAAGGCGATGCATCGCGGGCCCGGTTGCGTAACGCGCGATGAGGTATGGCAACTCATGGAGGAAGTGAAGGTGAAGGCACTATGAAAGGCTACAATGAAACGAAGCGGGTCCTGGTCACCGGCGGCGCCGGGTTTCTCGGATCGCACCTGTGCGACAGGCTCGTCAAGGAAGGCAACGACGTGGTGTGCCTCGACAACTACTTTACGGGGCGCAAGAAGAACATCGAGCACTTGATGGACTGCCACAACTTCGAGCTCATCCGGCACGATGTCACCGTCCCGCTGTTTCTGGAGGTCGACCAGATTTACAATCTGGCATGCCCCGCGTCGCCCATTCACTATCAGTACAATCCGGTCAAGACCATCAAAACCAGCGTGCTGGGCGCCATCAACACGCTGGGTCTTGCCAAACGCGTGCGGGCGCGGATCCTTCAGGCGTCGACGTCGGAAGTGTACGGCGACCCGAACGTGCATCCCCAGCGCGAGGACTACTGGGGCCATGTGAATCCCGTGGGCATCCGCTCGTGCTACGACGAGGGCAAGCGCGTGGCCGAGACGCTGTTTTTCGACTATCACCGCCAGAACAAGGTTGACATCCGCGTAATGCGCATCTTCAACACCTACGGGCCGCGCATGCACCCCAACGACGGCAGGGTGGTTTCCAACTTTATCGTGCAGGCGCTGCGGGGCAACGACCTCACGCTGTACGGCGACGGATCGCAGACGCGCTCGTTCTGCTACGTCGACGACCTTATCGAGGGCATGTGCCGCTTGATGAACTGCGACGACTTTACGGGGCCGGTGAACATCGGCAATCCCGGCGAGTTCACCATCAAGGAGCTGGCCGAGCAGGTGATACAATTGACAGGCAGTAAGTCCGGCATCGTGTACAAGCCGCTGCCGTCGGACGATCCCAAGCAGCGCTGCCCGGACATCACGCTGGCTAAGGAGCGGCTCAGATGGGAGCCGAAGGTAAAATTGACAGAGGGATTGAAGAAGACGATTGAATATTTCAGGACGACGATTAAATAAGGTGAGAAATATCACAACGGAGACACAGATAACACGAAGATGGGTGTAGAGGAGCAAGCCGTGTCTGAGTACAAGCCGAATGAGATTGAACCCAAATGGCAGGCGAGGTGGCGCGAGGCCAAACTTCACAAAACGGAATTCGACCCCGCGCGGCCCAAGTACTACGCGCTCGACATGTTCCCGTACCCGTCGGGCTCGGGCCTGCACGTGGGACACTGCGAAGGCTACACCGCCACCGACATCATCACGCGGTTCAAGCGCATGCAGGGCTACAACGTGCTGCACCCCATGGGGTGGGACGCGTTCGGCCTGCCCGCGGAAAATTTCGCCATCAAGACCGGCATCCACCCGCGCATCACCACCGAAAAATCCATTGCGAATTTCAGGCGGCAGATAGATTCGGTGGGGTTCTGCTACGACTGGGACCGCGAGGTGAACACCACCGACCCGGCATACTACAAATGGACGCAATGGATATTTCTCCAGCTGTTCAAGAAGGGCCTTGCCTACGAAGGCGTGATGCCCATCAACTGGTGCCCGTCGTGCAAGACCGGGCTCGCCAACGAGGAAGTGAAGGCCGGACTGTGCGAGCGGTGCGGCACCCAGGTGGAGCGCAAGGCCCTGCGCCAGTGGCTGCTGCGCATCACGCAGTACGCCGACAGGCTGCTGGCGGACCTTGACGAAGTGGACTGGCCCGAATCCACGCTTCTGATGCAGAAGAACTGGATCGGCCGTTCCGAGGGCGCCGAGGTGGTGTTCCGGGTTGCGGGCGGCGCAGCCGACGGCAAGGACCTGCGCGTTTTCACCACGCGGCCCGACACGCTGTACGGCGCCACCTACATGGTGCTGTCTCCGGAACATGCGCCTGGTCGACGTACTCACCGCGCCGGAACAGCAGGGCCGCGGTCCGGGCATATCAGGCGGAGGCGCGCAGGAAAAGCGATCTGGAACGGACGGAATTGACAAAAGAAAAGACCGGCGTCTTTACCGGCGCGTATGCGGTGAATCCGGTGAACGGCGGTAAGATCCCGGTCTGGATCGCCGACTACGTGCTTTCCACCTACGGCACGGGCGCGATCATGGCCGTGCCCGCGCACGACGAGCGCGACTTCGAATTCGCCACGGTCTTCAAACTGCCGATCATTGAAGTCGTTCGTCCGGACAACAACGAAACCACGCTGCCGCATGCCGCGTACGTGGGCGAGGGCGTGAATGTCAATTCGGGCGATCTTAACGGCCTGCCCACCGCAAAGGCGAAGGAGAAGATCACGGCGCAGCTTGCGGCCCGGAGCCTGGGCAAAAAAGCGATAACGTACCGGCTGCGCGACTGGCTGTTTTCGCGCCAGCGGTACTGGGGCGAGCCCATACCGCTTGTCCATTGCGACAAGTGCGGGATTGTGGCGGTCCCCGAAGAACAGCTCCCGGTTTTGCTGCCGGAAGTTGACAGATACGAACCATCGGGCACCGGCGACTCGCCGCTTGCAACGATTCCGGCGTGGGTGAATACCACGTGTCCCTCGTGCGGCGGGCCCGCGAAGCGCGAGACCAACACCATGCCCCAGTGGGCCGGGTCGTGCTGGTACTATCTGCGCTATCTTGACGCGCGCAACGGCGCAGAACCATGGACAAAACAGCACGACAGGGAATGGATGAACGTGGACCTGTACGTGGGCGGCGCCGAGCACGCGGTGCTGCACCTGCTGTACGCGCGGTTCTGGCACAAGGTGCTCTACGACCTCGGGTTCGTTTCCACCAAGGAGCCGTTCAAGAAGCTGCGGCACCAGGGGACCGTACTGGCCCGGACATTTACAGATGCTTCACAGAAATACCATGAGTTCTCGGAAACCGAATTAAAGGGTGAGGACGCATTTCTGCGGTCGACAGGGGAGAAGCTTTCGACGGTAGTGGAAAAGATGGCCAAGTCAAAGCTCAACGGCATCAACCCGGACGACGTGATCCGCCAGTACGGCGCCGACACGCTGCGGCTGTACGAGATGTTCATGGGCGATTTCGAGCTTCCCAAGCCGTGGGACCCGCGCGCCATTGAGGGCTGCAGCCGCTTTCTCCGCAGGATGTTCCGCCTCGTTGACGAATTCGACGCAGGCAGAGGCGCCCGCAGGGCGACCCGCACCTACGCCTCCGCCACCGTACCATAAAGCAGGTGCACGCCGACCTTGACAGGATGCAGTTCAATACTGCAATTGCCAGGCTCATGGAATATCTCAACGAGCTGTCGGCAAAGGGCGCCACCCGCGAGGACCTCGAGGTGATGCTGCGGCTCATGGCGCCCTACGCCCCGCATTTTTGCGACGAGGCGTGGGAAATGCTGGGGAACAAGGGCTTTATGCTCAACCAGAAATGGCCCGACTTACGACGAGGCGCTTACCAAAGAAGACACCGTTACGGTCGTAGTTCAAGTAAATGGAAAATTGAGAGGGGAGTTTTTGGCGCCGGTGAATTCAACGCAAGATCAATTGAAAGATGCCGCGATGGCAGTTGACAAAGTAAAGCCGCATATTGAAGGGAAATCGGTAAGGAAGGTAATTGTAGTTCCCGGGAAATTGGTGAACATAGTAGTTGGATAACTAAATCGATTTTAAAAAAAACATTAATGTGGGGGAAGATTCCCCCTCGCTACGGTCTCCTCGGCCTTCGGCCTGCGGATCCCTCCGCTACCCCCTCCTGGGTGCACCCCTTGCGGAGGCGGTTGCTAGAACCAGCACCTGTGTGGGGGCACCCGAGAAGAGTAGTTGAGAGGTTGAGAGAGTTGAGTAGTTGAAAAGCCGATACTTAAGAGGCAGATAAAAGAAAACAAGTGTCATTGCGAGCGTAGCGAAGCAATCACCCGAAGAAATGGCACAAAATGATCTTCTGAGCATTCCGATTGGCGCAAGAAGAATTAATTGACAGAATTGATTTCCTTTGACGCGCGTTAGGCAGGACTGGAGGCCGCGCAAAAGCGCGGTGTGGCCTGACCACGGCCCGAAGGGCCTTCGTGGCAGGCCGCCCGAGGCCGAAGGCCGAGACCGGAAGGACGGCCGACCCTTTGTAGAGACGCACGGCTGTGCGTCTCTACAAAGGGGAACGCCCAAATTATTATAATGCAAAAAGTAATCGTCGCAACTAACAACATGGGCAAACTCCGGGAGATCAGGGAAATCTGCTCTGGTCTTCCATTCGAGATTACATCTTTAAAGGACCATTGGAACCCTGTACCCTCAATACCAGAGAATGGCACAACCTTCCTCGAAAACGCGCAGGCAAAAGCCCGATGGGTGTTTGACAAGAAGGGAATATGGTCCCTTGCCGACGACTCGGGCCTTGAAGTGGATTTTCTCAACGGCGCGCCCGGCGTGCGCAGCGCGCGGTTCGCTGGCGAGCGCGCGACCGACCGGGAAAACCTCGACAAGCTGCTTGCCGCGCTCCGTGAGTGCGGCATTGACAGGCGCACAGCGCGGTTCAGGTGCGTTGTCGTGATGAAAGTGTCGGCCTCCGAGGAACTGGTCGCAAGTGGCGTCTGTGAAGGCGCCATCGGGCTTGCTTCGCGCGGGACCGACGGGTTCGGGTACGACCCGGTGTTCGTTCCACGCGGACATTCGCGAACGTTCGCCGAGATTGACGCGTTGACAAAAAATGCGATCAGCCACAGAGGAAGGGCGCTTGCCGCGCTCAGGAGAATGCTGGATGAACGGTTCGGAAAAAACCTCGCCCGCGCCTGAAAAGAGGGTCCTTGTCGTAGACGACGACGGGGTCGCCGCGAAGTACATCGCGGAGGTGCTGGGACGCGCGGGGCTCGGCGTGAGCATCTGCACCGACAGCGCCGCGGCGCTCACTTTTATTCGGAAGCAGGCGGTCGACCTCGTGGTTCTCGATGTGAGGATGCCGGACATGAACGGATTCGAAATCGCCCGCAGAATGAAAAGGACGTTCGGCAAGAGTGAATTCGTGCCGATCGTCTTTCTCACCGCCCTGTCCGGGCAGGACGAGAAAATCACGGGGCTTTCCCTTGCCGACGATTTCATCACCAAACCGTTCAACGCCGACGAACTTGTCGCGCGGATCAGGGTCCTGCTGCGCATCCGCAGTCTCCAGCAGGAACTGCTCGTGTCGAAGAACAGATACGAGCAGGAGCAGCAGGCGGCGCGGACACAGATGTACCGTTCGGCCCGCCTCGCGTCCATCGGCACGTTCGCCTCGGGCGTGGCGCACGAGCTCAACAACCCGCTCACCGCGATCCTCGGATTTTCCGGCGCGGTCCTGGAGCGCCTGAAGAACAACGAAAGCATGGACAAAGAGGAACTTGAACAGTACATCTCTATCATAAATTCCGAAGCCGTGCGGTGCCGCGACACCGTTGAAAACCTGTCGAGGTTCGCGCGCGAGGGCGAGGTCCAGATCCGCGACTTTTCGCTTGCCGAATGCATCGCCGGCGCATTGCTGCTTGTCAAGTCCGCGGCGGCGAGGAAGCAGGTCGCCATCGCTTCGTCGGTCCCGCCTCTGTTCCTGGTGCGGGCCGACCTGCAGAAACTCCAGCAGGCAGTTGTCTATATCCTCACCAACGCGCTTGATTTCTGCCCGAGCGGCAGCGCGGTGACGATCACGGCGGAAACCGACGGACGGTTCGTACGCCTGCGCGTGACCGACAACGGGCCGGGAATCCCCGCCGACGTGCTGCCGAAAGTGTTCGACCCGTTTTTCACCACCAAGCAGGTGGGGCAGGGCACGGGGCTCGGTCTCGCCATGAGTCACGTGATCATGGAAGAATGCAGCGGCGCGATCGACGTCACGAGCGAGGCGGGCAAGGGTACGACCGTCATCCTCGAAATTCCCGGCGCGCCGTCCGCGCCGGAAGTCCGGTAAAGCAAGAAAGGCGAACCATGGCACCAAAGGGGAAACTTCTCGTGGTCGACGATGAGGAGAGCCTGCGGATCCTCCTCGGCAGGGAGCTCGCGCGCGAGGGATACGCGGTGGATGTGGCGTCCGGCGGCGAGGAGGCGCTGCGCCGGGTCCGCGAGGATTCCTATCACTGCGTGCTGCTCGACATCGTGATGCCCGCGGTCGACGGCATAGCGGTGCTGCGCACCATGCGCGCCGAGAACATCGCCAGCGAAGTCATCGTCCTCACCGGCAACGCCACGATCGAAAGCGCCATCGAATGCATGAAGCTCGGCGCGTTCGAATACGTGAGGAAGCCGTACCAGCTCCCTGAGCTGGTCATTCAGATCGACCGCGCCCTCGAGCACCAGCAGACGCAGCTCGGGCGTCGCATGCTGCGCGAGCACATGCGCACAACCGGCTACGGGGCCATCATCGGGAAAAGCGGCGAGATGGCGGGTCTGCGTGACATCATCACGCGCGTGGCGCCCACGCAGTCGAACGTGCTCATCCTGGGCGAGAGCGGCACGGGCAAGGAACTCGTGGCGCGCTCCATCCACGAAAAGAGCCAGAACGCGGAGAAGCAGTTCGTGGCCGTCAACTGCGCGTCGCTGCCCGAGAATCTGCTGGAGAGCGAGCTGTTCGGTTACGAAAAGGGCGCGTTTACCGACGCGAAGACGCAGAAGCGCGGCCTTGCCGAGGTCGCCGACGGCGGCACGCTGTTCCTCGACGAAATCGGCGATCTGCCCCTCGCGTTCCAGGCAACGCTGCTGAGGTTTCTGGAAACGGGCGAGATACGCCGCGTGGGCGGGACAAAGGACATAAGCCTGAACGTCCGCATCCTGTGCGCCACGAACCGGAACCTCGAAGACCTGGTCGCCAGGAAACTTTTCCGCGAAGACCTGTATTACCGCCTCAACGTGCTGTCGATTACGGTGCCGCCGCTGCGCGACCACAAGAACGACATCGCCCTGCTCGTGGAGAACGTCATGCGGCTGCAGGGGTTTCAGAACAGCTTCACGCCTGACGCCATGGCGGCGCTGAAGATCTACGACTGGCCTGGGAACATCCGGGAGCTCAGAAATGTTGTGGAGCGCACCTGCGTTCTGTGCCCGGGGCGCACCATCACCGCCGCGGACGTGTCGTTCCTTACAGTCAAGCGGCGCCCGGAGGAGAATGTCCCTGGAGCCGCGCCGCCGAAGGCGCCCGAGGCCCTCATCGCGCCGCTCTCGGAAATCGAGCGCAGGCACATTGTCAACGTGCTCAAGCACGTGCAAGGCCACAAGGGGAAGGCGGCGAAAATTCTGGAGATTAATCCAAAGACATTGTATAGGAAGATACGGGAATACAAAATAGTGCCGGTTTACGAATAATAAGATCAAATACAGGAGCATATGGTGGGGGAAGTTTCCCCCTGGGGTGCCATGTCGAGACTCAAAGCAAAGGCCAAAAACCCAACGTCTCGACATTGGCACCCACACCCCCTCGTGGGTAGCCCCCTAGAAAGTCGGTCTGCGAGAAAGAAACTTCGCCTGCGGGGGCACCGAGAAAGAGAGTTGAAAGGTTGAAACGTTGAATAGTTGAAGCGTTGAGGACAAAGAAGAAAAAGCCATAGCTTATTTATTGTGGATACCGAATGGCGTGATAAGAGTCGTTTGACATATAAGAATTCTTCTGCCGCGCGTTAGGTGGACCGGAGCGGTCCCGCTATAGCGGGATTGCCGGTCGACCCCGCGTCAAGCATAGGGGCGGTCCGGCAACGAGGCGAATAGCCGAGCCCGCAGGGAGACCGACCCATGTGGAGCCGCGAGGCCTGCGGCTCCACATGGGGGAACGCCCAGATATTTATTAAAGAGAAAGGATTTACATTATGGCAATCGCAAAAACCGTCAAAGACACCATGGCCGGCTCGTCGTTCATCCGCAAGATGTTCGAGCTGGGCGCGCAGCTCAAGAAAGAGCACGGCGAGCAGAACGTGTGCGACTTCACGCTGGGCAACCCTGACCTTGAGCCGCCCGCCGCGTTTCAGAAGGCGCTTGTCGACATTGTCAACGGGAAGATCCCGCTCAAGCACGGCTACATGGCCAATGCCGGCTATGCAGAGACCCGCAAAAGCGTGGCCGACTACGTGTCGAAGGAACAGGGCGCGACAACAACCGAGAAAAGCATCATCATGACCTGCGGCGCGGGCGGCGGGCTCAACGTGGTGCTCAAGACCATCCTGAATCCGGGCGATACCGTTATGGTAAACGTGCCGTATTTCGTGGAATACAATTTCTACATCCGCAACCACGGCGGCGAAATGGTGCTCGCCCGCACGCGCGAGGACTTCGACCTCGACGTGGCGGCCATCGAAAAGGCGATTGACAAAAGAACAGCGGGCGTGCTCATCAACTCGCCCAACAACCCCACGGGCAAGGTATACCCCGAGACCACCATACGTGAACTCTGCCGGATGCTCGAACGCAAGAGCGCCGAGACCGGCAGGGCCATCTACCTCCTGAGCGACGAGCCGTACCGTAAGATTGTCTACGACGGGCTTTCGGTCCCGCCGCTGTTTTCAAATTACAAAAACAGCATCGTGGTGAATTCGTATTCAAAGGACCTGTCGATCCCGGGCGAGCGGCTCGGCTACATTGCCGTGCATCCCGGCGCGGACGATTTCGACAACCTTGTGGACGGCATGATATTGTGCAACCGCATTCTCGGGTTTGTCAATGCCCCTGCTCTTATGCAGCGCGTGGTGGCGAAAATACAGGGCGCCGGCGTGGACGCGGGCCTTTACCAAAAGCGCCGCGACCTTCTGTGCAACGGCCTCAAGAAGATGGGATACGATTTCATCACGCCCGGCGGCACGTTCTACCTGTTCCCGAAGGCGCCCGGCGGCAACGACGTCGAATTTGTAAAGGTCCTCCAGGAAAAGCTCGTGCTCACCGTTCCCGGCACCGGCTTCGGCGCACCGGGCTACTTCCGGATTGTGTTCTGCGTGAGTGAGGAGACGATAACGAGGTCGTTTGAGGGATTTGAATACGCTATCAAGAAGTTGAAACGTTGAATAGTTGAAGCGTTGAAAGTTGAGCGTGATCGTTGAAACGTTCAAGAGATTTGTAACTTTCTCTTGTGGATACAGATCGGCGGGAGAAAAGTGCTTGACTGATAAGAGTCCTGCTGCCGCGCGTTAGGGGGACCGAAGTGGTCCCGCCATAGCGGGATTGCCGGTCGACCCGGCCGATAGGCATAGGGCGATCCGGCAACGAGGCGAACAGCCGAGCCCGCAGGGAGAACCGACCCGGCCGAAGGCCGGGGAACGCCCAATTCTTAATTTGTTATTTACGAAAATACCGGCCCAGATATTCCTTGCCTTAACCTCCGCCATATTCCATTTTATACGTCTTTTTCAACTCATTTGACTGCCTGCGAGGCTTTCGATGAACATTCTGCTCTTTCTTTTGTTGTTTCCCGCTGCTATGTCCCTGGTTTTCGCGGTGTTGCCCCCGAATGCGTTCCGAAACATGCTCGTGCGCATAAGCGCGATTCTCATCGCGGCCGGGTCGGTTTGCGCGGCGGTCGTGTTTAACGGCCATGACCAGTTTTTCAAGGTTGAACTTCCATACCTCGACATGATTTTTTTCGGCGGCGAGATGCTGCTGTCGCTGTTCCTTCTTTATAAGTGCATCGGAATCAAGAGGCGCGAGTGGTACATACCGGCGCTGATCATCGCACAGGCCGGGATCATGGCCTACTGCGAGCTTTCCGGCGCAATGCCCAAGGTTGAAAACGCGCTGTACATCGACAACTTTTCGGTTATCATGGCGCTCATCATCGGCATCGTGGGCAGTCTTATCTGCTTCTACGCCACCAGCTACATGCGGGATTACCATCACCACAATCCGCAGATGAAAGACCGGCAGAGGAGCTTCTTCTTCATCTTGTTTTTCTTTCTGTCGGCGATGTTCGGCGTGGTGTTCGCCAACAACCTTGCATGGCTCTACCTGTTCTGGGAAATCACCACGCTCTCGTCGTTCATTCTCATCGGCTATCCCAAGACCGAAGAGGCCACGAGAAACGCCTATCTCGCCCTCGGCCTCAACCTGCTGGGCGGTCTTGGCTTTGCCGGAGGAATTCTCTACCTTGTCAAGTTCAGCGGCCTGCATACCGTCGACCTCAACCAGATCATCACCTTCGGAAAGATTACTTCCGGGACCCTTGGCAAGATTAATGCCGGTGTCGTGCTGATCCCCGTTGTTCTGATCTGTTTTGCCGGGCTCGCGAAGTCGGCGCAGATGCCGTTCTCCTCGTGGCTGCTCGGGGCCATGGTCGCGCCCACACCCGTGTCCGCGCTCCTGCACTCCAGCACCATGGTGAAGGCGGGAATTTTCATCATCATCAAGTTCGCGCCGGTGCTGCAGGGAACCTGGGCGGGGTATTTCCTCGCGCTCGTGGGCGGCGTCACGTTTCTCCTGACGTCAATTATCGCGGTGACGCAGAACAATGCAAAACGCGTGCTGGCCTATTCCACGATAGCGAACCTCGGGCTTATTGTGGCATGCGCGGGCGTGGGAACGCCGCAGACCCTGTGGGCCGCCGTGCTCCTCACCATTTTCCACGCGGTCTCCAAGGGACTCCTGTTCCTCGGCGTGGGCTCCATTGAGCATAAGATCGGGAGTCGTGACATAGAAGACATGGGCGGACTCATTGTGAACAGGCCCGGGCTTGCCGTGGTGATGATCGTGGGCATTCTCGGCATGTTCCTCGCGCCGTTCGGCATGCTCATCAGCAAGTGGGCCTGCCTCGAGGCTTTCGTGAATGTCAAGTACACGCCGCTCCTTGCCGTGATCCTTGCCTACGGCAGCGCGCCCACGCTGTTTTTCTGGACAAAGTGGCTGGGCAAGATCGTGAGCGTGCCCGGGGATATAAAGAAAGGGGAGGGCCGCGTTCCAGGCGACGAGTGGACCGCTCTTGCGGTTCTGGCTTTCGCAACCATTGCGACCGCCGCGCTGTTCCCGGTTATCTCGTGGGCGTCGGTCGCGCCGTACATCGCCGGCCTGTACCACGTGGAATCGCAGGCGGCTGCCGGCTTGACGCAGGGGAACATCATCATCATGTTGATACTGCTCGGCCTCATGGTGGTCCTGCCGCTTGGGTTTCTCGCGTATCCCAAGAAGCCGATATACGCGGCGCGGTATCTCGGGGGCGCCAACACCGGCGAAAATGACTCGTTCGTCGGCGCAATGGGCGCGACGCAGCATGCCACGGTGCGCAATTATTATTTGTCCGGGTTCTTCAGCGAAAAGAAACTGACGGTTGCAGGCATTGTCCTGTCGATCCTCCTGATCGTAACGATGTTCTCGGCGGTGAAATTATGAAAACAGCGCTTTGGGTCGTTGGTTGGGTTGTACTCGCCCCGTTTATCGGCGGGCTTCTGGCCGGTGTGGACCGCATCATAACCGCGCGCATGCAGTCGCGGGTGGGTCCGCCCGTGCTCCAGCCGTTCTACGACGTGCTCAAGCTTTTCGGCAAAAAAGGCAATGTGGTGAATGCGTTTCAGAACTTCTACATGATTTGCTTTCTCGTCTTCGTCATTGTAACCGGGTGCCTGTTCTTCTCAGGCGGCGATCTCCTGCTCACCATATTCGCGCTTGCGGTGGCGGGCGTGTTTTTCGTGCTCGGCGCCTTCTCGCCCAATTCGCCGTACTCGAACATCGGGGCCGAACGCGAGCTTCTGCAGATGATGTCGTACGAGCCGGTGCTCATCATCATGGCGGTGGGAATGTTCATGGTCACCAAGAGCTGGCACGTGGACGCGATTGCCGGGTTTCACCAGTTGCTTTTTGCGTATCTTCCGGGCGTGTTCGTCGCGTTCCTCTTCGTGCTCACCATCAAGCTGAGAAAGTCGCCGTTCGACCTTTCCACGTCGCACCACGGCCACCAGGAGCTTGTCAAGGGCGCCACCACCGAGTTTTCCGGCCCGGCGCTCGCCGTCATCGAAATCGCCCACTGGTACGAAAACGTGCTGCTCATGGGGTTTGTGTACCTGTTCTTCGCCTCCAGCTGGATCGCGGCAATTTGCGCGGTCGTTATTACGTATTTCATCGAAATCTTCATCGATAACACCTTTGCCCGTCTCACCTGGCGTTTCACCGTGAAATCATCGTGGATCGTCGCCGGGGTATTCGGCGTCGTCAATATTTTTTGTGTCGCCTTTCTGATTAAATGAGGCCAGCAATGAGTTTTCTCAAGAAATCACCGTGGATCATTCATTACGACGGATCGAGCTGCAACGGCTGCGACATTGAGGTCCTTGCCTGCCTCACCCCGCTGTACGACATCGAGCGCTTCGGCATCATCAACACCGGCAACCCGAAACATGCCGATGTCTTCCTGATCACCGGTTCAATAAACGAACAGAATGTCGACGTCGTGCGAAACATCTACAACCAGATGCCGGACCCCAAAGTGGTCGCGGCCATCGGGATCTGCGCCACGAGCGGCGGGATTTTCCGCGAATGCTACAACGTCAAGGGCGGCGTGGACAGCGTGATCCCGGTCGATATCTACATTCCGGGCTGCGCGGTGAGGCCCGAGGCGATCATCGACGGCGTGGTGGCGGCGCTCGGCGTGCTCGAAAAGAAGGCGGCGGCGCTTGCCTCAATGAAAGCGAGTGCATGATGGTACACGTGGAAGAACAATCGCTGGCGGTTGTTGACAAGGCCGCCATTGTCGAAAAGGCGGCGCAGATGAACAGGGAAGGCTGGCGCCTGGTGCAGATATCCTGCCTCGCCAAGGATTCCTTCGAAGTCACCTATTCGTTTGACAAAGACTACAAGTGCTCGCATCTGCGCGTGATTTTGCCCGTCAACGATCCGGAACTCCCGAGCATAACCGGCGAGTATTTCGCCGCGTTTACGTATGAGAACGAGCTGCACGACCTGTTCGGCATACGGGTAAAGGGCAATGCGCTTGACTTTGGCGGCAAGTTCTACAAACTGTCGGTCCCGACGCCTTTTGCACCGCAACCTCAACAACCGGCAAAGTGATTATGGCAACCCGTACCGTTGTTCCGTTCGGCCCCCAGCACCCGGTGCTTCCGGAGCCCATCCATCTCGATCTCGTTCTCGAAGACGAGAAGGTGGTCCAGGCGATCCCGTCCATCGGCTTCATCCACCGCGGACTGGAAAAGCTCGTCGAAAAAAAAGACTTTCTCGAAATGACCTATGTCGCTGAGCGCATCTGCGGCATCTGCAGTTTCATCCACGGCCAGTCGTACTGCCAGGCAATCGAAGCCGTCATGAAGATTGACGTTCCGGAGCGCGCCCTGTTTCTGCGCACCATCTGGGGAGAGATGTCCCGTATCCACAGCCATCTTCTGTGGCTGGGCCTGTTCGCCGACGGGTTCGGCTTCGAAAGCCTGTTCATGCATTCGTGGCGCGTGCGCGAAAAGCTTCTCGACATCATCGAAGAGACCACGGGCGGCCGCGTGATCTTCGGGACGGCCAAGGTGGGCGGCGTGCGCCGCGACATCGACACTCCCACGCTCAAGCGCATCGAAGGCGAGCTGAGGACCATAGAGAAAATGAGCCGCGAGATCACCGATGTTTTCAAAAAAGACAGCTCGGTGAGGCGCAGGACAGTCGGCGTGGGCATGCTTTCGAAGGAAGACGCTCATTTGCTCGGCGCCGTGGGCCCCACGCTCCGCGGCAGCGGGGTGTCGTCGGACATGCGCAAGCTCGGCTACGCAGCGTATGCGAAAATCAACTGGGAGCCCGTGGTGGAGACGGGGTGCGACTGCTACGCGCGGTGCATGGTGCGCTGCCGCGAGGTGTACCAGTCGTTTTCGATGATCTACCAGGCCATCGCCACAATACCCGACGGCCCGGTCGACGTGAAGGTGACCGGCAATCCTTCCGGTGAATACTTCAGCCGCACCGAGCAGCCGCGCGGCGAGGTCATATACTATGTCAAGGGAAACGGCACGAAGAACCTTGAGCGCTTCCGCGTGCGCACGCCCACGTTCGCCAATGTCCCGCCGCTTGTCAAGATGCTCGGCGGGTGCGAACTGGCCGACGTGCCCGTGATCGTTCTCACCATAGACCCCTGCATCAGCTGCACGGAGCGGTAACCATGATCGCCATATGTCGTTTGGAAAAGTGATCGCGCGGAGCGTGCTGTCGCGCCCCGCCACCCGCCTGTACCCGTTTGTGAAGCGGCCGTTTTTCAAGGCCACGCGCGGCGCGGTCGCCATCGACATCGACAAATGCATCCTGTGCGGCATCTGTCAGAAGCGCTGTCCCACGGCCGCGATCATCGTGACCAAGGCGGCGGGGGACTGGCAGATCAACCGCCTGCGCTGCATCTCGTGCGGCGCGTGCGTGGACGCCTGCCCCAAGAAGTGCCTCTGGCTGGAGAACATGTATTCGCCGGCCGTGGTGAAAAAAGGCGCGGATGACAAGTTTCACCAGCAGGCAAAACCGGGTTTGGGTGCGACTCAGGCTTAACCTCAAGTTTCTTCTTTAGCACAGTCTTACATGTGGGGGAGGTTTCCCCCTCGCTTCGACCTTTGCTTCGCAAAGTCCTCCGCTACCCCCTCCTGGGTGACCGCCTTGACAAAGTAGCTGCAAGACCGTGCATTGCTGTGGCGGCACCCTTGGGGAGTTGTTGAAGAGTTGAAACGTTGAAAAGTAGAAAAGTAGAAAATGCAAAGAAGAGCCCCTAGCCAATTTATTGCGGATGCCGATTAGCGCGAGAAGAAGTAATTGACTGAATAGAATTCTGCTGCCGCGCGTTAGGTGGACCGGAGGGTGAGCTGGAGCGAATTGCCGGCCGACCCTCGCCGCAGGCGATTAGGGCGGTCCGGCAACGAGGCGAATAGCCGAGCCCGGAGGGAGACCGACCCCGCGAAGCGGGGGAACGCCCAATTCTTCTTCTTGAATTATTGACTAAAACTTCACTCCGACCCGGCCCCAAACAAACCTTGGCGGCGCAAAGGTCCCCGCCTCTTCCATGATTGTCGCATTTGTCAGGTTCAGGCCCTCGATGCCGATCCACACCATGCGGTACGCAATCTTTACGGATGCGTCGGTGCGGAAATAGGAGGGGAGGGTCACGTAGGCGGGACTGATGTCCTGCGGGTTTGAGGGAAGCGGATACAGCGCCGCCTCCTGGAAATCGAGATACTCGCGGCTGCCCACAAAATCTTCGAGGATCGATCCGCTCACCGTGACGGGACCGAAGGCCTTGCCGAAATAGACGCCGACATTGAACGCGTGCTCTGGAATGTAATCGAGCGGACCGTGCATCTGCTCGTTTTCCGACTCGGTGAACGTGTAATTGAAGAAGAACATGCCCCACTTCGGGAGCCTGAACTGCAGCGACGCTTCTGCGCCTGCCGACCAGGCGTTTTCTATGTTCTTGTGGCTGAGGAGCGCGTTCTGAAGGAACTGCTGGTAGTATTGGTTGATGACTTCCTGCGTTATCAGATCATTCATGTAATTGTAAAAACCCGCTATCCTCACATTCATCATCCTGAGAAAATCGAATTCGGGACCGCCGTCCACGGTCCAGATATACTCGGGGACGAGATGGGGATTCGAAACAAGCGTCGTACCGGAGTTGATCGGCATGTCCGGCAGATACAATTCACCCAGAGATGGCGCGCGGAACGCCCTGCCCGCCGAGAACTTGAGCCTGAACATGTCGTTCTGTTTGTAAACGATCCCGAGTTTGGGACATATCGCCGCGCCGAAAACGGAATTGTAGTCGAGACGGGCGCCGGCAATGCCCACGAAGCGTCCGTAACGCATTTCGTCTTGAACATAGACGCCGCCGTTTATCATGGATTTGTTCGCGCTGTCGGAGAGGCTGTCCGGGGCGTTGGGGTCGTACATCAGGCTGTCGGTCGCGGGGTTCCGCCTGGGCCCGAAGTTTATCATGTTGTCAAGGATGTCGAACCCGATGGTCGCGGTGTTGTGGCCGCCCAGCTTCAGCACCGCCTGGGCGTCAAGATCCACGTCGTTGGACTGGGTTTTCCACACGCTGCCTGCGGTGTCGAGCGTTGAATCGGTGCGCTCGACACCCTGGCTGTAGAACGTGCCAAGGAGGCCGTCGTAGTACGCCGCAACATGAAGGTCGAATGCCGGCGAGATATTCATCTTGAGAGAGGGACCTATCAGGAATTTCTGCCCAAGAGTGGATATGTTGCTCGGAGGATTGCCGTACTCGGTTGTGCCAAACCCCAGGTCGCTGTCGAAATACCGCGCCTGCAGCGTGAGCGTAGCCCTGCTCGAAAGCGCATAGCCGAGTTTCCCGAAGATTCGGCGGTCGTAGTACCCGTAGTTGTTCGAATTTGTAATCCGGTCATGGTGGGCAATGGGGTGGCCTGCGGAGTCGCTGCCCACCCAGAAATGGTCCACGGAATCCCTGCCTGTCCAGTTGTCAATACCCCGCGCCGCCGCGTTGACAAGCAAGGAGAACCTGCCCAGCGAGACGCTTCCCTCGCCGTCAACGTCGTAGAAGCCAAGATACCCGCCGCCCGAAACCGAGCCGTGAATGCCGGGGGAAGGATTCCTGGTGATGATGTTCACCACGCCGCCGAAAGCGTTGGGCCCGTACAAACCGGAATACGGTCCTTCCACCACCTCCACCCGCTCAATCGACTCCAGGGGCACTTCGTTGAGAATGAGGAACGGCGTGCCTGCCGCATTGGTGGGAATGCCGTCCACCAGAATGAGCGTGCGCGCGGACCGGCGGTGGCGGCCGGCACGCCGCGCAGGTTGATGTTCGTGGGGACCCCTTCGCCCATGCCCACCGACCGCTGCACCTGCAGCCCCGGCTGGTAGAGCAGGATGTCGCTCACGTTGTTCGCGGGCGACGCTTCGATCTGCTCCTTCGGTGACCACGAAGACCGCGGCCGGATTGTCCTTGATGGAACGGGGCGTGCGCGTGCCGGTGACAACCATTTTGTCAAGCGACGCGGCGCTGTCCCAGTGGGCGGGTTTGGCGGCCTTGGATATGGTGTCGGCGGGGGAAGAAGAGAGAGAGTCGGTGCGCGGACGTACATTGACGATGGTGGAATCCTGATTGTAGGCTATTGTCGCAAGCAGAAGGAGAAACGAGATAAAACCGCCAAATCTCATACAATATTTTCCTTTTGTAGATCTCTTACTCCAGCACGATCTCCCTGAATGCGGCAAGCCGCTCCTGCGGGACCCCGCACGACTGCAGATACCGCTCCACCGTGCCGAACTTGGCTTCAATCTCCCCGAACACCGCGCGCACGTACCGCTCGTGCGCGGTGAAGGCGGCCTCGAAATTGGCGACAAACGTGAGCCCGAGGCCAAACGCCCTTAAAACGCTCGTCATGATGCGCACCCTGGGAACCGAATAGCCGGTGGATCGAAGGTAATCTGAGACGATGTCCTTCTTGTCAACACCGAGCGAAAGCAGCACGACAGCGGTCACAAACCCGGTGCGGTCCTGGCCGGCCCGGCAATGCATCAGCAGAGGGTAGCGGTCCTTCGACGCCAGGATTCCGTAAAGCTGTCCGATGGCCGGCTTCTGGTCGGTTACGAGTTCCGCGTAGAGAGACTCAACGACGGCGGCGACGGCGTTCCCGGCGTTTCGCCGGTACAGGAGCGGACGCACGCGCTTCCGGTATTTGTCTTCCAGTTCTATGGGCAGGCGCACGGTGGCGATTGCGCCGCCGGCGTCCCGGCGCCTGCCCGATTCCCGGGCCGAGCGCAGGTCCACCACGGTGCGAATGCGGAGGGAGACCAGACTTTCCAGTTCACTATTTGTCAATTTACCGAACTGGCCGGACCGGAAGAGGAGTCCGGTCTTGAGTTTTCTCCCGTTGCCTGCCGCCAGGCCGCCCAGGTCGCGGAAATTCGGAAACGGCGTCATCGTGTTAGGGTTTCTTTGCCGCGGTCTTGGTCCTGGAAACGGAGAGCCGCGCAAGCACTTCAAGGTGTTTCTCGGAATGCGCCACGCAATCGTAGAACAGGGCAAGCGGAGCGATGTCGGCCGGCGGGCGTTTTGCAAGAAACGCCCGCAGTGCGCGCTCGCTGATTTCCCGCGGATTTCCCTTGTGCGCGGTCAGAAAATCCGAGATGACCGCGCGATGCGACGAGGTTTCCTCCTTGGAGAAATTTCTGGCGCCGAGCTCCGCGGTAAACTTGCCAAGCCAGAGATCGTGCCAGTCATGGTCAGAGGTGATTTTTCTGTATTCCATGGCAGAGGCGTCCTGCAAAATATGAGAGGCGAAGAACCTGTTACTTCAACACCGTGAACATGCCGGACCGCCGCGCAACGCTCCCTGCGGTAGCCTCGTAGTAATATATACCGCGCGAAAGCCCGCTCCCCGGCCGCAGTGCAAGGTTCAACGAATGGCCACCCGCGTTTTCCTCGGGTATATTGCAGTGAAACACCAGGCGGCCCCTCAAGTCGTACACGTCAAGTACAAGGCCGGTCTTTTGCGCGAGGAAGTAGGTGAGCCGGCCTGACGACACAGACAGGATCGTAAAAGAAGCCCGCCGCGAAAGGGCCGATACGCCGCCGGCGACGCCGCTCGAGCTGTCGCATCTGACAAGAATTTTTGAGAAGAACGCGGGGACGCTTACCAGCCCGCTCACCGGATTGCCGTCGAGGTCCTTGTACTGCGCGGTTCCCAGCGGAAGGTTTTCGTCGAGGGGCGATTCGTTGATGAAGATTTCGCCCTTGCCGTACGGGTTCGCGCTTGCCATGCCGAGCGGCCGTTTGAACGGGTCGGTTTTTGCCGTCTTGTCGGCCCACGAATACAATTGCTGCCAGCGGGCAATGGGGTAGTCGTAGATGGTGTAATAGTTGTTTCCCGTGCCGTAGCCGGAAACCACCGAGTCGCTATAGGGATCGCAGAAGTAATCGCCGGCCATGGTGCCGTAGTCGTATTCGGGCCGGAACGTAAGCGTTTTTTCGGCGCGCGACAGGGCATAGCACACGTTCCCCTGGAACGTGTTGTTCTGCGGCAGGTTCTGGGTGCGGCCGGTGCTGCTGTTTGTCAATTCTCCGTCGAGGTCCATCTGCGACACCGTGTTGTCGAAGAGCACGTTGCTGCGCACGGTGGCGGAGAAATTGTTGGGCAGGTAGATGCCGTTGCACCCGCTCCGCACGATGGTGTTGTTTTCAACCACGCTGCCCGTGAAATCACCGAGGAATTCGAGCCATATGCCGTGGCCCAGCGGGTACCACGGCCCGGAGGAAGTGAGATCGCCCTTGGTGTCGTAGATGATGTTGTTCTTAATGAAGCTGTGCCCGCAGTCGGCGTAGATCGCGCCGCCGTCATTGAGCGTGTACATGGCGTTCCTGATGATGTTGTACTGCACGTAATTGCTGTCGCTGCCGAGGAGGATGCCGGCGTATCCCGTTTTGTCAATGTAGTTGTTCTGCACCGTCACGTTCTTGCTCAAGTGGACCAGGATCCCCACCGCGTGCCACGTGCCGCTGCCGCCGTAGCCCGGGACCGAACCCGTGGACAGCAACGTGTCTTTCTCGATCACCGTTGCGCCGAGCCGCCCCGAATTCTCGTACCACGAAATGCCGATGTTGAGATTGTTTTCGAAACGGTTGCCTGCGATGTGCGAATCGGCGATGTCCCATGAGGCCTGCAGCGCGGAGCCGCCGTTGTCGCCGCCGATGCCGCGGAACAGGCAGTTGGTGATGATGCTGGTGCGGGAGATCGTCACGCCGCTCAGGGTCTGGTGCCGGAAGCATACGTTGTCGATAGTCCCTCCTGTCAAGATCAGACCCGATGCGGCGTGCGAGCCCTCGATCGCCATCGTGTTCGGGTCTTTTCCCGCGGGCGGATAAAAATAGACCTTCTTCGCGGTGCTGTCGTAATACCATTCGCCCGGAGCGTCCAGCTCCTCGAACTTCTTGTCGACGTAGAATCCCCAGCCCTTTGTCCCCATGATGTGGATGATGCTCGCACCGGCGAGGGTGAGCCTGCCGGACGGATCGTAGGAGATGATGCGCCGCGTTTCAAACCACCAGCTCCACCGCCGCCAGCGGATTTGTGCATTTGTCCAGTAGCCGGCGGCGTTACGCGGGTTTGCCGCAAGCGCCGCACAGGTGATCACCGTTGCCGAGCCGTCACTGTTTTCGGTCATGGTGTCGATGCGCAGCCAGCCCGTGTCCGGGTACCGCGCGAGCGTCATGAGTGAGTCGTCCGCATAGAAGTTCTCAATTTTTGCGGGGCATGGCGCGACCCACACGCCCGGTTTGTACACCGTCCATTGCGAAATGGCAATGCCGCCGCTTATCACGGGCCGGGCAAGATTCGCCGCGCCGTAGGGGGCTATTGTGGGGCTTGTGAGCGCCGCAAGGTTGATGGAGTCGCGGAATACGTCGCCGCGGTTGAGCAGCAGGGTGTCACGGGACTTGAGCTTTGCCGCGGCCGCGGCCAGCGTAGCAAGCGCCGATGAAGGGGATTTCCCGTCGGCGAGGTCATTGCCGTTGTTTGCGACATAATAGGTGGCGGCGGCCAGGGGAAGCGATGACAGAACAATCGCTGCGATTGCCGCATACGAGGAAATGCACCAACGCGGCCGGAAGCACCGGCGGTAGTGGAGGTTCGTCATCGGGTTGTCCTCCCACTCGGTGTTCGTCAACGCAGCGCTATTTGTCAACCGACCGCACGCCTTCGTTCATGTTGGAATCGGCGACCCTGTTGGAATTCTCCAGCACTTTCCGCACATGGTCGGGTATCTGCGGCATGGACTTGATCGTATCGCCCTTTTCGGTCTGAAGGGCGTCCTTGACCTGCTTCGGCACGGTGGTAAGCCGGGTGACGTTCAAGGCGATGACGATGATGGCCGAGATAGCGACGACAAGGAAGATGATGTTGCGCATGGGGCCTCCCGGTTCGTTGACTATTGTGTGAGCCTGGGTATCATCAAATACCCCACTTAATAAGTATAAGTAATTATTCGGGGAAATGGAAGAAATTAGGAGAGACTAAAAGCGAATCATCTCATAACTTGGGTGGGGGAAGTGTCCCCCTGGCCCCCGGCTTCCATCGCCGCATGTCCTTACCCAAGGCAAAATTTTTGCGGCGATGGTGATCCGGGGGCACACCCCCTCGTGGGTAGCCCCCAAGAGAATTAATTTGCAAATAAGAAACCTCGGTTGCGGGGGCACCGAGAAAGAGAGTGGAAAGTTGACTGTTGAAAGTTGGAGGCTGAGCGCAAGAAGAATAAATTAGCAGAATAGATTTCTCATGCCGCGCGTTAGGGGCGACGGAGGGTGTGCAAGAACACATTGCCGGCCGACCCTCGCCGCAGGCGACTCGGGCGGTCCGGCAACGAGGCGAATTGCCGAGCCCGGAAGGACGACGCCTCGAAGCACCCGAAGGGGTGGAACCGACCCCGCAAAGCGGGGGAACGCCCAACTTTTTTAAAATTCCTTACTGGCTACTCAACAATATGCACTTTCTTTGCCTGCGAAATGTTGTGTACCAGCACGAGCGAATTCCGCTTCCTGTCGTAGGTCTGCCGCCGCTCCGCGGGCAGCGCCGAAACGTCGGCCTTCTTGAACCCGAGCTGGGAAAACCAGTCCGACGTCTGCGTCGTGAGCACAAACACCCGCCTCAGTTTCATGCGCACGCCCTTGTCGAGCAGGTAGGAGACGATTTTCTGTCCGATGCCGAGGCTTGCGTACACGTCGTCCACGGCGATGCCGGCGAGTTCCGCCTGATGCTGGGGATACCGGTGCAGCGCGCCGCAGCCGTGCAGCGTGCCGTCGACCTCGTAGACCGCGTAATCGGCGAGCCGGTCCTCGATATCCTGCGCGGTCCGCTTGACAAGTGCGCCCATTGCCATGAGCGGTTCCATGAGCTTGAGCACTTCCGGAACGTCGGCGTGGTTCATCTGCCGGATGTTCTCGTGCTGGTTGGCGTAGATCATGGTCCCGAGGCCCCGGTTGGAAAAGATCTCCTTGAGTATCATTCCTTCCACCCGGCCGTCCACAATGTGCACCCGCGCCACGCCGCCCCTGCACGCTCTGCACGCAAGGGAGACAAGCTCGTACCCCGGCTTCACGGTCGCGCCGCTGTTCGCGGACGTAAACTCCTCCGCCTCGGCAAGCGTGAACTGAGAGATGATCCCGTCGCTTGACACATACACGCTTCTGGGCACGGTAAACCCCTTCGCCCTGATGCCGCCGGTCTCGGTGACGAAGAACAGCTTTGCCGCCCCGAGCTCGGTCGCGATGGTTAAAGCGAGCTCGTTCGACGAAAGGTTGTAGGGCTTCCCCTGCGCGTTCCACCCGATGTTCGGGAAGATCGGGACCAGGTCCTCGTTGAGCACGTTGTTGATGATGCCGGTTTCCAGCGCCTCCACCATACCCGAACTCTGGTAGTCGACGCCGCTCCGCACGCCGATGCTCCGCGCCCGCACCCAGTTGCCGATCACCGCGTTGGTCCGGTTTTCCGCGAGCATGGTCATCACTTTGTTCGACACGTCGAACGCCGCCATCTTGATAAACGGTATCGATTCCGGGGTGGATATCCGGATGCCGTTGACGACGTCGAACCGGACGTTGTACGTGTTGAGGATGTCGTCGATCCGGTCCTTTGCGCCCGGCACGAGCACGATGCGTATCCCCATATGGTGCAACAGCGCGATGTCTTTTATCAGAACGGGGAAGAAAGGATCGCCGATAAGGCCGCCCTCGATCTTTATCACAAAGGTCTGGCCCCTAAACCGGGTGATGTAGCTGAAGGCCTGCCGGATGGTCTCGACCTGTTCCTTGAGTTGCTTTTTGTCCATGACAACAATCCGCTTTCTTCGCTATTCCTGGGTCAAACGTATCAAAATCCGTAAGCCGTCCTTTACAATATACGATATTGATGAAGGCACTGTCAGCTAGAATCGCGCAGCAGGCAAACGGGTGCGGTCGTTTGACGCGCGCTCTGTACCACGGGTGGTATCTGGCGTGATGCGCCACACATCATTTTGTTAACCTGTTGATATTGGGTAGTGTTATGGAATCTGCCTGTTGACACACCTTATGCGATGTTGTATAATTCGAATTGCACTAGAGCGGTACGCAACCGCGAACCTTCCTTGTCCTTTCATATAAATAGGGAAGCGCCGGTGCGGGCCCGATCAGGCCCGCCGTTGCATTTCCAGCCCGGGAAAGGGGTATGTCATGGCACGCGCACGCGAGCACTCAGAGGCAATTGTAAACCTGTCCGGAAGCACCAAAGAGTCCAACAAATTCTACTCCATCCTTCTCGATGCAAGCTCATCGAGCGTTTCGGAAAGCACCTACGACATCGCCGAACGACTTCTGCGCGGCGAAACCGACAACGCGAGGGCGGCGCTCGAACACCTCTGGTCCCTCAAGAAGACCATGCGCAATGAAAGCGAGATCGCGACCGTGGGCCAGCTTATCCAGTACTATCAGAAGAAGATGGACGTGGTTCGCAGCAAAGAGGAACACATAAAGACGGTGACCAGGGATTCGCGCGGGCTTCTTGAAGAAAAGCAGAGGCGCGATTCGGAAATCGAGGCGCTCAAGAAGGAAATCGCCGATTGCGCAAACCAGCTTGCCGAGCTCACCGCGAAACTCGAAAAGCTCAGGGCAAGGGAAAAGGACCTCGAGCTTGCCGACGTAAGGGTCAGGAAGGAGCTCGAAGTCAACGAGAATGAAATTGTGAGCGGATTGTATGAGATCATCCTTTCCCAGGCCGAAGGGGAGGATCCTGTCGAGAAGTTCACCGGAAAGCTCAAAGGGCAAATCGCCGGCGCCCCGGCAAAGGAGTCCGCGTCCGTTGCAAAGGTGGAACCGTCCGCGCAAGCCGAACCGGCCCCCGAGGAAAGCGACCCGGTCGCTGAGCCCCGCGCAAAGGCGGCTGACGCATCCGTCGCCGACGCTCCCATCGACATAGACATCTTTGAAATTGACAAAGACAAAACCTCGTCCTTTTCCCTCGACGCTCTCAGGAAGGCGGGCGGCCAGGAAACCGCCGGCGAGAGCATGGAACCCGAGGCGGCCCTGTTTCCAAAATCGGTGGTGAAGACGGTCAAAGGGCGCGTTATCGGCGAGTATTATTACGATCCCAAGGTTCCCCGGGACAAGAGGCACTACATATACAACGCGCGGTTTTTCCTCGATCGGCTCTCAGGCGCGCTTGACGTCCTCACCGACCGTGCCGATCCCGAAGCGCAGGCCGAACTGCTGCAGATAATCCGCGATGCCTGCAAGAGAGTCTCCGAGAACCGGATGATGCATTTTCCCGTGTCCACGAACGAGATTCTCAATGAGGCCGCGCTCAGGGACTTGTGGCAGAATGTAAAGGCCGGCGGTTTCGCCGAAGCATCGCGCTTCTGCAAGCGCCTGAGCGGCAAGATGGAGGCGCTGCGCCATAACTACGTTGCCATGCTCAAGGAACAGATGGACCGGCATGCTTCCGTATAGGAAATCGTTCCTGCGGCGTCTTGCCTCCGGCCTGAGGATCGCCCTGCTTCTTTTCCTTTTCGCGCTCGTCCTGAGCGCCGTGGCGGCCGCAAAAAACTTGCCCGGGGCCGTTCTTTCGGGAAAGGCCATTCTCTCCCGTCTGCCGATTTTTCTGATTATCGCAATCGTTGCCGGCGCAGGCGCGGCGGCAGTGGTGATGTCGGTCCGGAACAGCAGGGACAGGCGCAGGTTCCTGACGACAACGAGGCTTTCCGTGATGGACAAGGAAGTTCAGAAGGCGTGCCGCTATATTGAGCAGCATTATGCCGATCCCGGCCTTACCGCAAAGAGCGCGTGCGAGGCGCTTGTCACCGGCGAATCTTTTCTGGAAGTCCTGATGGAGCGCAACCTCGGCATGGGTCTTTCCGATTTCATCTCGCAGGTGAGGGTCAACGGCGCAAAAATGATCCTTGGCAGGAACCCGGCCGCGTCAATGGAATCGGTTGCACAGGAAGCCGGATTCGCCGATGCGGCGCTGTTCGCCGCGACGTTCAGAAAGGTCACCGGAGTATCCTTTGACTCCTACACAAGAACCGATGGAAAAGGCGCCCGGCCGCCCGGCGCGGAACCCACCCCGGAATCATGAAACGTCTGCTTTACACAACGATAATCGCCGTTTTCGCCCCGTGGCAGGGTGCGCATGCGTCATGCGCGTTGCCTCTTTCCGAATGGCGGGCGATGGTCCAGGCCGAGACCCTCGACGTGTTCTACAAGGAGCGGCTCGCCGGGATCCTGGTGCACAGTGTGTCCATTGCCGACAGCATGCAGGCCGTTGTGAGCACCATGTCGTTGTCGGTTGCAGGCCAGGAAACGGGCGTGAGCCAGATGGAATTGTTCGAACAGCGGAGCTACGATGCCTGCGGGCTGCTTCGCAGTGCGCGCCAGACAATCAAATCGACGAGCGGGACCAGCACATGGCTGCTGTTCAAGAGTCCGCAGGGTTGGCGCCTGAGCGTTGAAACAGGCGGGGAAACCACGGCCAGCATCATCGACGATTTCAACGAGAGCCTTCTTCCGACTCTGGAAATGACAAAGCGCCTCAAACGCATGCTCATTGCTCGGGGAGAGACATGGCGCGACACGGAGATCGACCTGGTCTCGGGAAAAATCATTGCAAACGCCTATTGCTGCACCGCGGTCGACTCGGCCGCGAGAAACGTGACGCTTGACGTCACCGACAACATTTCGGGCCGGCACCAGGCGTGGCAGATCGACGCGTCCGGCAGAACGCTCGTGCAGGAAATTGAAGGCATTTTCACGGCGAAGCGGGCCTCTGCACGGGACCGGAAGGAAAAACGCGGCGAATCGATTGACATATCGGATTTGAGCGATCTCTTTTCGGTCCCGGCGCCCAGGGCCGCCAAGAGCGGGGAGCGCATCGCCCTGGCGCTCCCGCCCGGCACGGCACTGGACGGTTCGGTGGCGGCGATGTATGCACACACGGGAGACCGGTGGGTGCTCGAACCGTCGCAGATGCCCTGCTCGTGCGTTACGCAGGCCGCGCCGGATTCGGCTCTTTCCGTTTTTACCAGGCCCACGGCCACGCTCCAGTCGAACCACCCGTCAATCGTTCAGCTCGCCCGCAAGCTCAAGGGAAACGAGACGGACCCGTGCGCAATTGCACTTGCCTTCAACATGCATGTGTTTTCGTCCCTTGAAAAACGGCCGACCGCGACCTTCTCAAACGCGGTGGAGACCCTTAAGGCGGGGTTCGGCGACTGCGGGGAACATGCCGTGCTTCTGGCGGCGCTGCTTCGGAGCGCCGGCATTCCGGCGCGCGTGGTGCTCGGGTTGTATCTACGTCCCCGCAAAAAAAACCTATGGCGGGCACGCGTGGGTGATGGTCTGGACCGGAACCTGGGTCTTTGCCGACCCCGCGTTCGGGGTCTTTCCTGCTTGCAAAGACCGCGTTCCCCTGGTGCTGGACGACAGCGGCCGCAACGCGGTGAACCTTATCAGGCTTCTGGGCAGGATAAAGATCGAATATGTCGCCGACAAATAGGGGTCCCCGACCGCGCGCCTTCGCCGTGGTTGGCTGCAATCGGTGTAAAGGTCTTTTAACGGCGGATTTGAAAGACCCCGCAGTCCCGCGCGACGAGGAATCTTTCCATCCCTATGGAATAAAACATATCGATAGACGCTCGCCAACCCCGAAGCACCACGACTACAACTGCATACAACACTACAGGGGTAGCCGCAACAGCGAACCTTCGAGGAATGCGCTCGCGTGGGATTCAAGAAAATTTGAAACGAAAACGGGGGATAGACCGTTTCATAATATGCGCGTCCGCAATCATGAAATATTATATTTTGATAGACTGTTGACTAAGAGCTTATCCGTGAATAAGGATAAGCTCTAAGAAAACCGGGCGCGTCGGTCCCGGGTCGATCACAAGCGTCCGTTCGTGCAAACAGCTTCCGCATGGAGGCGAAAAAGCATGACGGACCTATTCATTATGGACACCCAAGGAACGGAGGACCTGACATGGAATTTGTAACCAAGCTCCTGCATGCTTTCAGCCCGCAGTCCGATGCATTCTTGTTCATGTGGGCCATTCTCGTGGTGGGAGTGTTCAGCGTATCGGTAATCGTCGAACGGTTCATCTACCTGCAGAGAAAGTCCGGCCGCAAATCCGAGTCGTTCATCCGGGACATATTGCAGGATATCCTGAAGGACGATGTCGACAGCGCAATCAGAATATGCGACAAGGGCAAACGCATGGCGCTTGCAAACGTCATCAAGGCCGGCCTCGACGAGGCGAACACGGGCGCCGAGCGCATCCGCAACGCGATCGATGAGGCGATGCTCAAGATCATTCCCCTTCTTGAGAAACGGACCGGATACCTTGCCGTCATCGGCAACGTCGCAACCTTGCTCGGACTGCTCGGCACGGTGTACGGTCTTATCATGTCGTTTGCCGCGGTGGGCCGTCCCGGCATCGATGCGGCTCAGAAGTCCGAACTGCTCGCGTCGGGTATCGCCACCGCCATGAACTCCACGTTCACGGGGCTGTCGGTGGCCATTGTTTCCATCATGGTCTATGCATTTCTCAAGGCGAAGACCACGAGGATTATCGACGAGCTCGACGAATATTCGGTCCGCGTGCTTAATTCCCTCATCGAAAAATCGTTCAAGACCCACAAGTACCACATCAGCGCTTCGCAGCTCAAGGAAGGCGTGGGCCTGCATATAACGCACAACAACATCAAGATCTTTACCGACAACAAGCTTATCAAGGAAATCAACATCTGATGAGGGCCTGTGGTTTCGGGCCTTTGCAAGGTACGGCATACGGTTTCTGATTCTGTCAACCGTCAACTGTCAACCATCAACTGTCAACAATCGACTTTGTAGCTATGGGTATCTTTACCGAACTCCTCAAATGTTTTCTTCCGTCAAACGACGCTTTCTTATTCATGTGGCTGCTCGCCGCGCTCGGCCTGTCGGCCGTGCTGCTCGCCGGGGAACGCTGGCTGTCCACCAACAAGCGCACCGATTACGACGCCGCGAGCCTTTTTGAGCGGATAAAGCGTCTTATTGTGGAGAAAAATCTCGACGAGGCGTTCCGGATCTGCGCGTCGGGCGGCCACAGGGCGCTGCCGCGGATCCTCGGCGCAGGAATAAAAAAGGCCCAGGTGGAGCCCCACCTTGTCGAAGGCGCTATGGGCGAGGAATCGACCCACATGGCCGCGCAGATGGAAAAACGGCTTTCGCTGCTCGTGATGTTCAGCAACGTGTCCACGCTTCTCGGGCTGCTGGGCACGGTGTTCGGCCTCATCATGTCGTTTGCGGCCGTGGGGAGGCCCGGCGTGGCGGCGGTGGAAAAATCCGCGCTGCTCGCAGCCGGCATTTCAACGGCAATGAACTCCACGCTGGTAGGGCTGTCCATAAGCGTGCCCTGCATCATGGCATTCGCGTTTCTGCGCGCCCGCGTGGACCAGGCGCTTGTCGAGCTGGACCGCTATTCGGTCGCCATTCTCAACCTTCTCAATCCGCCCGTCGGCGAACAGAAGAAACTCAATTCGCTGATACGCCGCTCGGGCGATGAGGAAGTCGCCGACACCGACGTGACGCCCATGCTCAACCTCATGGTGATGCTCATCCCGTTTCTCCTTACATCGTCAGAATTTGTCAAGATGGGCGCCATCGAGCTCAAGCTTCCCGAATCGTCGCAGGCAGGCGGCGGGGGCGGCGGGGGCGAAAATCAGCAGCAGAGCAAGCTGGAGCTCGGGGTCGTCATCACTGCCAAGGGATTCAACATCTTCCACTATTTCAACCAGGCGGAGAAGGCGGCTCAGGCGAACCAGACCCTCGGGGAAAAGCCGCCCGATATCCCTCTTGTCAATGGCCAGTACAACTACGACACGCTCAACGCGCGGCTTGCGGAAGTCAAGCGCAAGGCGCTTTTGGAAATTGTCAAGTCCTACTCACCGACCATTCCGCCGGACGCATCGTTGTATCAGCTGTACAAGGCATACACGTCCAAAGACATGAGCGGAAGTCCCTTGTTCTCCGACCACGAAGCGATCAAGCTTGTGGGCGAGGAGAAGATCAAGTACCAGACGGTTATTGCGGTGATGGATGCCGCCAGAGGCACGCGCACGCCCGACGGCAATGTCACCATGTTTCCGAACGTATCGATCGCGGGAGGCATAATCCAGTAATGGCACAGCAATCCACCCGGCGAAAACACCGGAAACGCAGCGACGGCACGGTCAAGCTGAACATTACGTCCATGATCGACATGTTCACGCTTATGGTGGTGTTTCTGCTCAAGAACTATTCCGCGCAGGGCCAGCTCGTGACGCCGGCAACCAACCTGCTGCTGCCGACGTCTTCCGTCGAGAAGAACGCGGGCGAGGCGCTGAGCGTCAAGGTGTCCGCGGGCAACATCATGGTCGAAAATGCCGTCGTCATCGACGAAAAGGCATACCAGGCGATTCTCACGCAGAAAGACTTTCTTATCGAACCGCTGTACAACGTTCTCAAGAAGTACTCGGACGAAGCGAAAAAATCGGCGGCAATGTTCAAGACGGAGTTTTCCGGAAAAATTTCCATTCAGGGAGACGTTGCGATTCCGTACAACGTTCTCACCAGGGTCATGTACACCTGCGGCCAGGCGGGATACCCGGTGATGAACCTTGTTGTGTACAGGAAGGCATAATGGCCAACGCAGGGCAGTCCGGTCTTTTCTTCATTCAGGGCGCAGGCGGGGCCGCACTCCAGGTGTTTCCCAAGGACCTGCGAAGAAACCTGCTTTCCCGGGTGGAACCCCGTTTCACCATTATTTTCGGATCGTTTTTCCTTGTGGCTTTTGTGACGGTGTCCATCCTCTCCTCCGTCAAGGTGACCGAAACGGTGAACGAAAAGGACATTGCAAAGATTCAGGAACGGTACGCGCAGCTTGTGCTCAACCAGCCCAAGGCCAAACCTCCCGAGGTAAAAAAGGCGGAAAAGGGCGCGGGAACCGCCGAGACCGGCAAGACCGCGGCCAAGGAAACGGCGAAGACGGCGAAGGTGGACCACGAAAAAGAGACGTTCGCGGACCGCCACGCCCGCCAGGAAGCCACAAGGGAAGAGCGCCAGGCGGTTCGCCAGCGCGTGGCCGCCGCGGTGCAGACCGCCGGCATCTTCGCCGCCATCACGTCGTCGGGCGGCGGCAAGGCCGGACCTTCGTCCGGCGGGAGCGTTACCGACCTTCTCGGAGCCGCCGCCGGCGGGGTTGGAGACCTGGGAAGCATACAGGTGTCCAAAGGCACCTTCGCGACCCGCGGCAACGTTGACATAGGCGAACTCAAGGCGAGGCGCGGCACGGTGACGCAGGGAGTCGACATCACCCGCGAGAGCGTGGGCCGGGCCCGCAGCGAGCGCATTTCGTCGGGAGGCGGCGTGGCGATTTCCTCTGCGATACCGGTAGTGACCGGGAACACCACCAACGCGGAGGCGCGGAGCCAGTCGTCCATCAAGAAGGTGATAGACGTTCAAAGCAACCAGCTCAAACGTGTATACGAAACGTGGCTCAAGAGGGACCCGTCGCTTGCGGGACAGATCAAGATCAAGTTCACGATAATGCCGAATGGATCAGTCACCAACGTCACCGTAATGAGCTCCTCCACGAAGAACTCGGACTTTGACGACAATCTTGTCCGGTATATCCAACGCTGGACCTTCCCGGTCATGGAAGGCGGCGGACCGGTTGAGGTCGTGTATCCGTTCGTGTTCGAAGCGCAGGCATAGGGGCAAGGGCCCCGGCATCCGGCGCGGCGGGATCTTTCACGCAGGTTGCCAATGGTTCTTCCCGCCGGTCTGGAACACCTAGGAGAACGTAGGAGAAATCTATGAAAGACAGAAAAAGCGAACGAATCGAGTTCCTTCAACTGAACGGGACCACGGAGCCGACGCTGTTCGATCTGAGCAAGACCGGCGTGTGCGGGTTCAGCGCGAAGAAGCTTGAAAAGGGCGCATTTGCCTTTGTCAAAATCAACGCTGTCCGTCTCAAGGCGCAGGTGATATACTGCCAGGATCGCACCGACGGGTTCAGGGTGGGGATGCAGTTCTGTGATTTGACGCCCGACCAGAAGACGGGTCTGGGCGACCTGGTTGACAAGTTCTCCCGCGGTATTCCGATATCCTGCTCCATCGAGGGGTAGATCCCGAAACAGGAAAACGGAACCTGCCCGGTTCGGGCAAGCGCGGGGGCAAAATGACGCACGGCCGATGACCCTCACGGCACTCGGTGCCGCCGAAGCCGCCCAAGGTCCCGTTTGCATCAACAGTGAAAATCCGTAAGATTCCGATACAACAAGGTGGAATGACATGCTTATTTTGAAAGTGCTGGGCGCCGTGTTCGGGTCCAAGCAGGACCGGGACATGCGGAAACTGCGCCCGATTGTTGAAAAAGTAAACAGCTTCGGCCCGGCGATACGGGCGCTCACCGACGAGCAGCTGAAGGCGAAGACGGCCGAATTCAAGGAGAGGCTCTCTCAAGGCCGGACGCTCGACGACATTCTTCCCGAAGCGTTCGCGGTGTGCAGGGAAGCCACCCACCGCGTACTCGGCGAGCGGCGCACCGTGTTCGATCCGTACTTCAAGAAAGATATTCCGTTCATGGCGCACTTCGACGTGCAGATCATGGGCGCCGCGGTGCTGCATCAGGGTAAGATTGCGGAGATGAAGACGGGTGAGGGCAAGACGCAGGTGTCGGTCCTGGCGGCCTACCTCAACGCACTCACGGGCAAGGGCGTCCATGTGGTGACGGTGAACGATTACCTTGCCAGGCGCGACAGCGAATGGATGGGGCGCATCCACACCTTTCTCGGCCTCACCGTGGGCTGCCTTGACACAACGGAACCCGGCACGCCGGAACGGCGCCTGGCGTACGAATGCGACATCACCTACGGCACCAACAACGAGTACGGCTTCGACTATCTCCGCGACAACATGGCCAGTTCGCCCTCGCAGCTCGTGCAGCGCGAGCTCAACTTCGCCATCATCGATGAGGTCGACAACATCCTTATCGACGAGGCGCGCACGCCCCTCATCATCTCCGGCCCGGTCACCAAGAGCAACCGTGAATACGAGGAGCTCAAGCCGCGCGTGGAACGCCTGGTGAGCGCGCAGTCGCAGGAGGTGCAGAAGGTGCTCGACGAGATAGAACCGCTGGTCGGCAAGGAAGGGAAGGAATACGAACTCGGCTACAAGCTCCTTGTTGTCAAGCGCGGTGCGCCCAAGAACAAGAAGCTCAACAAGCTGCTCAAGGAGGAGGGCGTTTCGAAGTACATGAAGCAGGTGGAGACCGACTACCTGCGCGAGAAAAAACTCTATGAGATAGACGAGGAGCTGTTTTACACCATCGACGAGTCCGGCCACACCGCCGAGATGACCGAAAAAGGCCGCGCGCTGGTGTCGCAGTCGAACCCCGATTTCTTCGTCGTGCCCGACCTTTCCGAGCTGCTTCACAAGATCGACACCGACCCGGCGCTCACGCCGCTTGAAAAATCGGAAAAACGGGACGAGACGCACCGGGCGCACGCGGAACGGTCGGAGCGCATCCACTGCGTGAGCCAGCTCCTGCGCGCGTATTCGCTGTTCGAGCTTGACGTGGATTACGTGGTGCAGGACGGGCAGATCCTCATCGTTGACGAATTCACGGGCCGCATTCTGCACGGCAGGCGGTGGAGCGAAGGCCTGCACCAGGCGGTGGAAGCAAAGGAAGGCGTGAAGATCGCCGGCGAGAACCAGACGCTTGCCACCATCACGTTCCAGAACTTCTTCAAGATGTACGCCAAGATCTCGGGCATGACCGGGACCGCCATCACCGAGGCGGGCGAGTTCAACGAGATTTACAAACTGGACGTCGTGACCGTTCCCACGCACCGGCCCATGAAGCGCGAAGACCACGAGGACGAGATCTACCGCACGCACCGCGAGAAGTACAACGCGGTTGTCAAGGATATCACCGAGATGAACAAGATCGGCCGTCCCGTGCTGGTGGGGACAACCTCCATTGAAAAATCGGAACTGCTGTCAAAGCTCCTTTTGCGGGCGGGCATCATGCACGAGGTGCTCAACGCCAAGCAGCACGCCCGGGAGGCGCAGATCGTGGCGCAGGCCGGACGTCTTGGCGGCGTGACCATCGCCACCAACATGGCGGGCCGCGGCACCGACATCGTTCTGGGCGGTAATTTCGAGGCCAACGCCAACAACGAACTTTTCAAGGAAGGCATCGCGCTGGACGATCTCACCCTCGAGGAGAAACGCCAGCGGTACGCAAAGCTTTACAAACAGCTCGAGGAGGAGCACGCAAAGGTGGTGGAGCTGGGCGGGCTCCACATCGTGGGGACCGAGCGCCACGAGGCGCGGCGCATCGACAACCAGCTCCGCGGCCGCTCGGGCCGCCAGGGCGACCCCGGCTCGTCGAAATTTTTCCTGTCGCTCGACGACGACCTGATGAGGATTTTCGGGTCGGAGCGCATCGCCTCGATCATGGACAGGCTGGGCGCGCAGGATGGCGAGGTGATTTCGCATCCGTTCGTGACGCGCGCCATCGGCAATGCCCAGAAGCGGGTCGAGGCGCGCAACTTCGAGATCCGCAAGCACCTCAAGGACTACGACGACGTGATGAACCTTCAGCGCAAGGAGATCTACGGCCTGCGCCAGAGGATCCTCAAGGGCGAAGATATAAAAGACGAGGTCCTCGACCAGCTCGCGGGGTCGCTTGAGGAGCTCATTTACAAATACACCTCTGAAGGCCGATTTTCGGACCAGTGGAACCTGAAGGACCTTTTCCGCGAGGCGGAGACGCTCCTGGGCGTTGTCTATGCCTTGCCGGACGAAGCCCGGGCGCAGGCCTCGCAGGACTCGTTGTTCGACGAGATGTGGAAACTTGTCAAGGCGCGCTACGAGGAAAAGGAGGCGCGGCTCACGGCGCCCATCATGCGGCAGTTCGAGCGCGGCGTGTGCCTCATGGTCATCGACAACCTGTGGAAAGACCACCTTTACGAAATGGACCATCTCAAAGGCGGCGTGCAATACCGCGCGTACGGCCAGAAGAATCCGTTGTACGAGTATCAGCGCGAAGGCATGAAGATGTTCGAGGAGCTCCGCGGCAGCATCGCGCGGGACGTGACGTCCTTTCTGTTCAGGCTTGAGGCGGTAACGGCCGAGGAAGACCGCATGGGACTCAACCGAAGTCAGACCATGCACGGAGCGTTCGACATATTCTCGTCGCCGGTCGAGGCCCAGGCCGAGCCGCAGCCGCCGCAGGCCCCCCGCCAGCAGTTTGCCGAAGGACGCGGCAATGGACCGCAGGCCGAGGGCCCGGTGCGCCGCGCGCCCGTGGTGCGCACCATGCCCGCAGTGGGCCGGAACGACCCGTGCCCGTGCGGCAGCGGAAAGAAATACAAGAAATGCCACGGGGCCACCGCATGAGCGGCCTGTTCGTGACGTTCGAGGGAATTGACGGATGCGGGAAGAGCACGCAGGTGGGACTTGCGCAGCGCACGCTCGCCGGCAGGAACATACCGTGCACGGTCACGCGCGAACCGGGCGGCACGCCCGTTGCCGAGCGCATCCGCGACATTCTGCTTTCGCCGGACCACGGCGCAATGAGCGACGGGTGCGAGGTGCTCCTGTACTTTGCCGCGCGCGCCCAGCACGTGCGCGAAACGATCGCGCCGGCGCTTGACAAAGGAAACGTTGTGCTGTGCGACAGGTTCATGGAGGCAACCTTCGCCTATCAGGGTTACGGCCGCGGCATTCCTCTCAAGACCCTTGCCGGGATGAACAGCTTCGCCACCGGCGGCATCGCGCCCTCTCTCACCTTCGTGTTCGACATCGACGTTGCCACGGCGTTTTCACGCCTCGCAACAACCGGCAAGCGCCCCGACCGCTTAGAGGGCAGCGGCAGGGAATTCTACGAGAAAGTGCGCAAGGGGTATCTGGCCCTCGCCGCGGCAGATCCGAAGAGAATAATATTGCTTGATGGGACAAAGGTGGCGGAGGAGTTGTCGAAGATTGTGTGTGAAAGAATAATGAAGAAGTTGAGGGATTGAAATGCCCTGTCGGGTGTAACCCTCATTTGTTATTTCGCTTAACCTCACCCCGCCCTTTGGGCGCCCCTCTCCCACGGGGAGAGGGGAGTTGACAGAAGCAAACGCGGTTTCCCGGATTGGGCAATGTTCTTCTGTGCCGCGTTAGGGGCGACTGGAGGTCCCGCTCGAGCGGGATGTCGCCGATGCTTAGTGACTTGGAATGACTTGAGTTCTATTTTATGTAGATTGCTTCGCTCCGCCCGCGATGACACCGATACTCTTGACAATTGCCAAGAAAGAACGCACGTCAGGCGGGGTATTTTCATACCACAGCTCTTCGTGGGTGCCGCCGCAACAATGCATGGTCTTGCAGTTGCTTTGTCAAGGCGGCCACCCAGGAGGGGGTAGCGGAAGACCGGCGCACGATTGGTAATGAGTTGGATTTTGCGGAAGTGCGCCGGGCTGAAGCGAGGGGGATCCTTCCCCCACCAAGTTGCTATGTTATTATTGAAATCATCCCCAGAAATAGTAGTGGGGAACCTTTTGATTCTAATGTATTTTATAGCCTTTCGCGCCGCGTCAAAGAAACAGGGGAGCATTAATGCAGAAGAACGCCAATCGGGATTACGGAGTCTTGGGTGGCCGCATTCCTTTCATAGGAATCGTGGTTTTCTTTGTTATTATCGCCGGCCTCGCCTTCGACGTCACCAAGGCGGACAGCGACAACTTCTATGAAGACGTCCAGCGGTTCGACCGCGTGTTCACCAAGGTGCACCAGAATTATGTCGAAGCAATCGATTCCAAGAAGCTCGTGGACAACGCGATCGAGGGCATGCTTTCCATTCTTGACCCCCACAGCAACTACTTTGAGAAGAAACAGTTCGACGAACTGATGATCCAGACCGAGGGAAAATTCGGCGGCCTGGGCATCCAGATTGCGATTCGCGACAAGGTGCTCACCGTGATGACGCCGATTCCGGGCACGCCGGCCGAACGCGCGGGCATTCAATCCGGCGACCAGATTCTCAAAATAAACGGCAAATCCACCGAGGGCATAACGATTGACGAAGCGGTGTCGAAACTGCGCGGCGCCCCGGACACCGAGGTGGGCATCACCATACGCAGGCGCGGTGAACCCAAGGACCTCGACTACAAGATCACGCGGGCCATCATCCGCATCAAGTCGGTGCCGTACGCCGGCGTTTTCGGGGACGGCATAGGCTACCTTTCGCTCAAGCAGTTTTCGCAGGACGCCGGCAGCGAAGTGGAGAAGGCGCTCCGCGAGCTGCTTAAGCACAATGTCAAGGGCGTGATCTTCGACCTGCGGTACAATCCCGGCGGGCTGCTTCCCGAGGCCATCGATGTGGCGGAGAAATTCCTGCCCAGAAAATCGCTGGTGGTGTACACGCGGGGCCGCGTGCCCGGGCAGAACCACGAATATTTCGCGGGCTCCAATCCGGTGCTGCCGCCCGACATCCCGCTTATCGTGCTTGTCAACAACGGCAGCGCCAGCGCATCCGAAATCGTGTCGGGCGCCATCCAGGACTGGGACCGCGGGCTCATCGTGGGAGACACAACGTTCGGCAAGGGGTCGGTCCAGAGCATTCTTCCCATCGACGAGGTGAACCACCTCAAGCTCACCACCGCGTTCTACTACACGCCGTCGGGCCGGTGCATTAACAAACCGGAGAACGGCATTAGGGGCAAGAACAAGAAATCCGAGGACGACGAGGAGGAGGGCGCGGGCAAGGACTCAACCGGAAAGGCCGCCGACACGTCGAAGACCTCCGGCAAGGACACCACCACCTACCGCACCAAGAACCTGCGCATCGTGCACGGCGGCGGCGGCATCATTCCCGACACCATCGTGCAGTGGAAAATGCCCGATCTCGCGATCCGCACGCTGTTCCTCAAGGACGTGTTCTTTTCATTCGCGAATTACGAGTACCCCAGGCTCGCGGCAAGGCACCTGAAGGCCGACGAGAAGTTCACCGTCACCGACCAGGTGATGAAGGACTACAATCATTTCACGGATTCCATCGGGTTCAAGTACCAGAGCTATGCGCAGCTCGTGTTCGACGAATTCAAGAACAGGGCGGGCATCGCCGATTCCTCGAAGGACACGGCGAAGAAGGCCGCCGATTCGTCGGCGTACTCTCTTGTTAAGAAACCGGAATGGACCAAAGAGGAGGCCGGCGTCCTCAAGAAGGTGTCGCAGCAGATGGCCGCGATCCTCGCCGAAGAGAGCAGGCGCGAGCTCGTCAAGGACGACGCGGAGATCCGCAACTACCTCCGCGAGTCGCTCATGGTGAGGGAGCTGGGCCAGGACAACGATGCCGTGTACCGCGCCAAACTGCAGAACGACGATCAGTTCAAGAGCGCGCTCGCCATTATGTCGAACAAGACGATGTACGAGAACCTGCTCAAGCCGAAGGTGAAAACGAAGCAGCTGGAGTCCTCGAAGAAGTAGCTAACGTTCCATAGGAACGCTTACGGGAGTGACGCCATGATCCAGTATTTGAGAAACAATGCCGCGATAATAATGTGGGTGGTGATCGTCGCGTTCATCGCGACCATCGTGTTCGCCTGGGGCATGGACCTTTCGTCCCGCAACCGGGTGAAGGACGCCATCGGGAAGGTGAACGGCAAGGAAATTTCGCTGCGGACGTTCGAGCGGGAAGTGAGCATGGCGCGCGAGAAGGAGCGCGACCAGACCGGCGGCCCCGAGGCCGCCGCGTACCAGAGCAGGATGATCCCGCACCAGGTGTGGGAGACCGAGGTGAAACGGATCCTTCTCCGCGACGTGTTCGACGCGATGAAGATCGGCGCGTCGGCCGACGAAGTGTTCGAATTTATCCGGCGGAATCCTCCGCCGGAGGTGACCGCGGCCAAGGAATTCCAGACCAATGGCGTGTTCGACACCGCGAAGTTCGTGTCGTTCCTTAACAAGCCGGAAATCTACGAGAACCAGGGAATGCTGGAATTCGAGCATACCATCCGCGATTTCTCGGTCCCGGTCCAGACCCTGCGGCTCCTGCTCTCGGTGCAGGATTTCCCCACCAACGCGGAGCTCGCCTACGAATTCAAATTGGAGAACGAGAAAGCGAGGTTCGAGTACGCGCGGGTGAACGTGAGCTCATTTTCGCCCGACAAGATTGCCGACGCCGCGATCGCCGCGTACTACGAGGCGCACCAGGACTCCTTCGCCACGCCCGACCAGGCCGATCTCTACTTTGTAAAGATCCCCAAGACCCCCACCAAGGCCGACATCGACTCCATCTATAAGGAGATGATGAACCTGCGGGTGAAGATCAAACCCGGCGATTCCTCGTTCGCCGAGGAAGCCAAGCTCGAATCCGACGACGAGTCGACGTCGCCGCAAGGCGGCGATCTCGGGTGGATCGCCAAGGGCTCGCTACCCATGATGCCGGAGTTTGATTCGGTCCTTTTCGCGACTCCCGCCGGCCAGGTTTCCATGCCCGTGCGCACCAAGCTCGGCTACCACCTGGTGTATGTTGATAAAAAGGAGACGAAGGACGGCAAGCAGATGGTCAAGGCGCGCCACATTCTCCGGAAGATCGCGCCGTCCGGGGAGACCATAGACCGCCTTAACGCCCTGGCCGACAGCGCGCACGCCGTCATTGCTTCCGAAGGAATAAAGAACGTATCGAAAAGGATCCCCGTCGCCATTGTCGATTCCACGGGGCTTTTCAAGCGCGGCGACCTGGTCCCGAAAGTGGGGATCGTCAACGGCGCCGCATCGCACGCGTTCAACCGCGCCGAGGGCGAGGTGTCGGACCTGCTCGAAAACGACGACGGGTACTACATTTTCCAGGTGAAGCGCAAGGTGAAGAAGGGGATCCTGCCCCTCGAGGTTGCCAAGGACCACATCGAATCCATTCTCAGCGAGGAAAGCAGGCTGGCAAAGGCGAAGAAACATTTCGAGGATTTTCTCGCCAAGGTGCCGGATAAGAACGACGTGGCCCACTATTCGAAATACGACACGCTCGTGGCCTCGGGCGTCACCGACACGGTCGCGCACCTGCAGTACACGGCGGTGGGATTCGACAATCAGGCGGTGGCGGCCGCTTTCGCGTTGCCCGACGGCAAGGTGTCGGATATGATAGCGGTGAGCGGCGCGTTCTGCGTCGTGAAACCGGTGTTTCACAAAAAAGCGCCGGCCGCGATCAAGTGGGATTCGCCGGAAATCAACGCCATCAAAGTAAGGCTTGTCACCGAGACGGCGGAGAAGAACTTCGAAAATTGGTACAACAGCTTGAAGAATTCGTCGAAAATAGTAGACAATGTGAATCAATTTTATCTTGATTAAGATGCGATAATATTTTTGATGGTTCTGATTTGAAGGGCGGTGAAGTTAGCCGCCCTTTTTTATTTGCTATTGCTAACAAAATAAAAGCATTTGGTGGGGGAGGCGTCCCCCTAGGGTGCAGCCTCCTCGGAAAGCGTATGTTTTCATGATTTGTAAAGCTTTCCTGCGGGGTCTGCACCCATACCCCCTCGTGGGTAGCCCCCTAGAAAGTTCGTTTGCGAGATAGACACTTCGGCTGCGGGGGCACCACGAAGAGCGGTTGGAGAAAGACAAAGAAATGAAGACACCAAAGCGGCAAGGTTCGGCCTTGTCATTCCCGCGAAAGCGGGACCGCGACTTTGACTGCATACACATGACGGGAGCTGAGGTCTTGCCAATCCATTATTTCGTCACAACAAACGACGAACGAAGTACGCCATTCCTGCCGGTAATTGACATTAGATAGGCGCCTGCCGACAATCCCGATAGCGGAATACTCAGGATTCCGTTATCAGCTTCATGCGTGGCTGAATAAATTCTCTTCCCTGCGATGGTAAACAATCCGACCGTGACCGGGCCATCGGACGAGGGAAAGGATACGGCGACGCTGGTTTTGTTGATGTTGATTCTGAGATTGCCGACGGACGGTTGCTTATTGTGAAACTCACGGTTATTTGTCGGTATCATTTCCGAAAGCGGCCTGCGCCATACGGCGTTGCCGGCCGCGGCAAAAACAGTGTTTCCGCTTATGGCAAAAGATGAAACGGGAATAACCGTAATTGATGAAACAGTACTGACCGTAAGTCCGGCATTGACCGAAGCCCAGCTTGTTCCGTTATTGGTGGAAAGGTAAACCCCGCCCCAGGTAGCGGCAAAGATATTGTTGCCGGTCGCGGCAAGACAAGAGACCTCCGCGCTTGGCGGCCCGAAATCGACCGCGGTCCAGCTTGCGCCGTTGTCGGCGGAAACGTAAAGACCGCTTTCCATTCCAACAGTGTCCGGCGCAACGGCAGTAGTGCCGCCATTCCTGGAATCGACGGAAATTACCGGGATATTCGGCCCGTTATAAATCGTGGGCTGCACCACCGCAAAGATATTGGCGCCGCATGCTGCAAGACACGATACAGTACTGCTCGGGAGTCCTGAATTGACCGCGGTCCAACTTGTTCCGTTATTTGTGGAGAGAAAAACACCACCACCATTTGTCCCGGCAAAGATATGGCTATCGTTCCCGCCAAGACACAAAACAGGATAATTCGTGAGTCCTGAATCAACCGCAGTCCAGCTTGTTCCATTATTGGTAGAACGGTAAAAATCACCCGTGGTCCCTGCAAAGATAGTGCTGCCGCTCACGGCAAGAGACAGAACAGAATAAATCGGGAGTCCTGAATCAACCGCGGTCCAGCTGGTTCCATTATTGGCCGAAAGAAGAACGCCGCCGCAGGAAGTCCCGGCAAAGATATTGCTGCCGCTTGCGGCAAGACAAAGGATATTGCTTCTCATGAGAACGAGGCAGTTCATGTGCGGGGGGCACTGGCAATAAGGCAGTCCCGAATCAACCGCAATCCAGTCTGTTCCGTTATTGGTGGAACGGTAAATGCCGTTATCAAGAGTTCCGGCAAAGATGTTACTGCCACTGACGGCAAGCGCAGTCGGGCCCGAACCAAACACCCCGTTTGTTTGCACCCACTGAGCATTTGACGCATGCGTAAATAAAAGCAGCAAACCAATGGCAACGACAGGAATCTTCGATTTTTTCATACGTGCCCCCGCAGTCCGCCCTTTGAGGTTTAATATAAATAATAGTCGATGAAACCGAGGACAAGGTTCAAGAAAGAATGGAGCATTTTGATTGATGATTGCGGAATGCGGATTGAAGAGAGAAAACGTAATCCTACAGTTGTAGCCGCGAAGCGAACCTACTGTTGATTGTGCCCAAAGCACGATAGATTCATTACGTCTGGTATGTCCACTTGGATCATGATACAATTACACCGCATCTAACCCTAGTCAAAAGTGGGGATTTCTACAGGCTCGCCTGACATTATACACTCATCATCAACCTCAAGGAGACTCGTTGTATGAAAAAATCATTATCTTCAATCTACTTGTTGTTACTCCTAGTCTTAGGAATCACCAATTACGCTTCCTCCCAATCTTTGACAGGAACCTGGGACAACGTCTCCGGTCCCGGCGACCCGATCAGATATATCTTTTTGAATGATTCAACGGTAATCATTCAATTTCAAACAACACCGCCGGAGACGGCCAACTATGCAACTTTATCGATTCCTTCTTCCGGCCTAAGAGAAATCGACTTAGGACAAAGCGGTATAGTAGGGTGGAAAGGAATATATCAAATTTCATCAGATTCCTCAGGTCTGCAGATAGAAGGTTATTGGCATACCGGCCTACCGCAAGTTGCAACACCAACTTCATTCAATACACCCACAACTTATGATAGAGTAACATCCGGGATAGAAAGAAATAGAACTGAAATCTCACAAACGTCTATACAATTCCAATGCTATCCCAATCAAATTGAGCGAACCATGACTTTTAGGTTGTCAATTCCTGAAAGAGCTTTTATTAAGCTCAATGTATTTGATTCCAAGGGTAGAAAACTAGAGACATTAATCAGCAGTATTTGTGATGCAGGATCATATAATTTGTTATTTGATGCAAGGGGCTTTAGAAATGGCGCATATTTTTTCCAGCTTACGATTGGGAATCACACCTTTGCAAAACAAGTGAATTTAATTAGATAATGCCTAACAAGGCTGTGGTATCAAGATTTGGGCACCCTGCTGCTGCGTTAGAGATATCAAAGATTTCAAAGCGGAGGAGGTTTACCCCGTCGGGTACTTCCAAGGGTCGTCGGCCTTCGGCCCCGGGCCGCCACGGCCCCCAATACCGCTTGCGCGGCGGGTCCGGGCGGCATCGTGCTCCAGCACGCCCTCCAGTCGCCCCTAACGCGCGGCAACGGAATTCTATTCAGTCAATTACTTTTTCTCGCGCAAATCGGTATCCGCAATGAATCAGGCGGGGATTCCTCTTTGAATTTGAAACTCTTCAACTATTCAACTCTCTTTCTCGGTGCCCCCGCAGCCGATGTGTCTATCTTGTAACCAAACTTGCTTGGGGGCTACCCACGAGGGGGTGTGCCCCCGGATCACCGGCGCGCAGTGCCGGAAGCCGGGGGCCAGGGGGAGACATCCCCCACCGTGATATCTTTTTATGAAGCAATCCGAAATCCACAATCCGCAACAGGGAGGGCGGGGTTATGAGAAAGAAAAAGAAAATGCAGAGGAGAGAGAGGAGGCGCACACTTTTATTTCGAGAAAATCAATTAAGAATAAAACCCTACAGAATAATTTCAACGACTACCCCAAACGCACCTTTCTTGGTTTTGTGCCCCATAAAATAAAAGTTGCCTGCTTTTACATTTTCACTTTCCAGGAATGTTTTTAGAACATTTTCTCTGTCAGATGAGAAGTCCAGTGCAAAATTAAACTGCTCATTTGTCGCTTTCACACCTCTGAGAGCGATTAATCTTTTAGAATACAAATCTGTGATCAGTATGCTGCCACGAGAAGAATGCTCCTTGACCGCGTGTATTGTTTTTCGGACATCATTTTCAGAGATGTAAAGTGTTACGCCTTCCCATAAAAAGATGGTTTTTTTGTCCGGACTAAAACCGGCATCCTTTAGCTTTTCAAGCCAGTTATCCTTGGAAAAATCCACTTCAAGAAACGTAACATGAGATACGTCAATGCCGGCTTGTTTCAGGCATTTTACTTTTAGTCTTTGTGTCGCCGGCTGGTCAAGCTCGAAAAACGTTACGTTGTTTTGCTTAAGATGTCCATAACACCTTGTGTCGTATCCGGCTCCCATAACGACAAATTGCCTTACTTGATTTATTGAGTTATTGACCAGGCTATCAAAATGAACTGTTCTGGTAATGGCTACGTTTGCCATGCCCTCCTTGCCCTCTTCTTTAATTGATGCAAAGCCTCTATGTTTTCCGCTGATTTTGTACCGCAGGTAGGCGGGGAAAAAAAGGAGCCACATGCCAAATACGTAAGCATTGGGAAGAACGCGGTATAACCTAACCGAAGCCGTGTCCTTTCTAAGGCCAAAAACATCCATTAACCACCTGGCGCTGATAACGGAAATGGCCGTGCTAGAGACACCCAACTTCTTGCTGACAAAGACCTGTTTATATGTAGCGATGATTGCGCCGATAATCACCAAGGGAATAATTACAATCTGGGTGATGATGAAAACCAATAAAGCAATGAACTCCATTATACCGCGCCCTTATCTACATTAATTTACAAATTGAGTGTCCAGCAAAAATGGCGTTCCTTTATTTGTTGGCCGAAGTTCTTAACCTGCAACGATCTCCTCTCTTCGCAGGGGCTCTTGCGAAAAAAGAAAGCTAACGTAAAATCGGAATACTTCTTATGAATGTATCCGATCCCGCTTTCATTCTTACTGTATAACAACCTGCGGCAATGTTCTGGGTATTCCAAAGTATGCTATGCGGGCCCGATCCAAGAAAGTCATTGACAAGAGATGCTATTTCACGGCCGGCAAGGTTGTAAATGCTCATCGTGACCCGCTCGGAATGTGGCAGTGAAAAATCAATCCTAGCGGCCGTGCTCCCATGGCCAAGCGAGCGTATCTTGATAAGTAATTGCTGTGAAGCCGCTCGCTTGGTGCTTTTATCGATTGCCGTCGTCATTTCAGGGAGCGGTCGCCGCCACACGCAGCTGCCGTAAATTCCGGCATAGAGCGTGCTGTCGCCTACGGCAAGATATGTTTCGGAGGCATTCGGAAGCCCGCTGTCCTCCGCAATCCAACTTACGCCGTTATTGGCGGAGAGAAAAACACGGCCGCCATCAGTCCCCGCAAAAATGTTGCTGCCGATCACGGCAAAAGATGTGACGTAAAGACGGGTAAGGCCGGAATCGCTTGCGGTCCAATGGCCGCCGTTATCGGCGGATATAAAAACCCCGCTAGTCGTCCCTGCAAAGACAATGCCGCTGACTGCCGCAAGAGCGTTGATAGTCAGGCTCGTAAGTCCGGAATCAACCGCGGTCCAGCTTGATCCGTTATTGACTGAACGAAAGATGCCGCCGCCGGAGGTCCCGGCAAAAATATTGCCGCCGCTCACTGTAAGAGACACGACATCAGAGTCCGTTAGTCCGTTATTGTCCGCGGTCCAGCTTGTACCGCTGTTGGTGGAAAGAAAAACGCCGCCCTGGTAAGCCCCGGCAAAGAGGGTGTCGCTTTTGGCGGCAAAACACTCGACGCTTGCACTCGAAATACTTTCCGAAGTCCAGCTCAACCCCTTATCCGTAGAAAGGAAAACGCCCCATGCTTCAATGCCAGCGAACACTTTTCCGCCGCTTGCGATAAGAGAAAGCACTTGGGCGTATAAACCATTTTTGTAAGCCGGATTGCCGGCATTGACCGCGGCCCAGTTTGTTCCTTTGTCCGCGGAAAACAGAATTCCGCCGCCCCACGTACCTGCATAGACGCCGCTGTCACCTGTCGCGATGGAAAGTATGCGGCTATTCGTAATACCATTGTTGACAGTGGTCCAGCTTGTTCCATTATTGGCTGAATGGAAGACGCCGCCGCCGTAAAAAGTTCCGGCAAAAATGTCGCTGCCTTTTACTGCGAGGGACAAGACATTGGCAATGGTAATGCCGCTGTCGACCGCGGTCCAGCTTGATCCGTTGTTGGTGGAGAGAAAAACAGGGTCGTTGCCATTTGTCCCGGCAAAGATGTCGCTGCCGTTTACCGCAAAACATCGGACACTTGTCGACGTAAGTCCAGAATCAACCGCAGTCCAGCTTGTTCCGTTATTTGTTGAACGGAAGACGCCGCCGCCACTGGTCCCGGCAAAGATGGCGCTCCCGTTCACCGCAAGAGCCATAACATTAAGGCTCGTGAGCCCACTATTCACCGCGGTCCAGCTCGTTCCATTATTGGCGGATAGAAAAACGCCGCCGCCCCAGGTTCCGGCGAAGATGGCACTCCCGCTTACTGCAAGAGCGTAGATATTGGCGCTCGAAAGCCCGCTATCGGCCGCAGTCCAGCTTGTTCCGTTATTGGTGGATAGAAAGACCCCGCCGCCGGTTCCGGCAAAGATAGTGCCGCCACTCTTCGCAAGGGCCGTGACGCTGAGACGTGTGAGACCGCTGGTGCTCGCGGCCCAGCTTGTTCCGTTATCGGTGGAGAAAAAGACCCCGCCGTTGGTTCCGGCGTAAATGGTATCTCCGCTCACCATAAGACAAGAGATATAGCCGACCAAGAGCCCGTTATTGGCCGGAGACCAGCTTGCTCCATTGTTGGTGGAGAGAAAAACGCCGCTTCCTTCAGTGCCGGCAAGAATAGTGGCGCCGTTGAATGCGAGGGCGTTGATGTCCCCGCCATACGGCCCGTTTGTCTGCACCCATTGGGCATGCCCCGCGCTCGTAAATAAAATCAGCAACCCGATACCAAGAATAAGCTGCACCGGAGATTTTTTCATGCAAGCCCCCTTTCGCGCGAAGGTAACGTTGCTGATGGTTGGTGTTTTGGTAATCATCGGCACTGTGCTCCTACGGCGTTAAAATAAATGAAGACCGGGAAAATTGAGGGGAAATTGTGGGACAAGGGCGAGGGGTTGACGGCGGGGGAATGCGGAGAGTGTTTAGGCGGGACGATGCACGATTGAGGATGATAGTGGCACACGAGTTATGGTTGAGACCGAGATGAGGGAGAGGGCACCCGGCGCGTTCCTTTCATCTTTTTGCTCTCAATTTTCGAATACGCCAGGTTTCGTACGGCGTTTCTCCTCACGTATGCTTTCTGTAGTGAAGGGCAACGACGCCGGATTGAAAGGTTTTCAAACCGATAAAGTCTAGCAGAAGCCTCTCCTGCAGCGTTACGGTGTCGAATAACCGCGGTCCTTTACCGGCAACAACCGGGTGAACCACGAAATGATACTCGTCAATCAAACCGCGGTCCGAAAGCTGGGACGCAATGCTCAAACTATCTATGAAAATGTCTTTTCCAGGCTGCTGCTTGAGCGTGAGCACCTCTTCCGCAAGGTTTGCGCGCACGATTCTCGTGTTGTTTCCCTCAACATGTTTCAACGTGGTGGAGAATACGACCTTGTCGAGCGAGTCGAACACGCGAGCGAACTCCTTGGTTGGCCCTGCCCCGGATTGGTTCCTGGCGACGTCGGGCCAATAGGGAACCATGAGTTGATAGGTGATCCGGCCGAAGAGGATGATGCCTGCATTGCCCAGCAGCCCGGCATAGAAGTTGAGCAACTCATCGTCGGCAATCATGTCCGTGTGGTTGCAGTACCCGTCGGTGGTAATATTGATCGCAAAAACAACCTTTCTCATAGACATCCTCATATGACGTTAAATGTAAAGTTCATGCACCGCTTGATCGAATTTCCAGTGCTCCTCCGGCGTTAAAATAAATGAAGACCGGGAAAATTGAGGGGAAATTGCGGGCGGGAGGAGAGGGGGTGACGGCGGGGGAGCATGGGAGTGAATTCTCGACGATGACATGTCTTGCCTAAAGTAAACCGAGGTTGCGGTCAGGGTACAAGGTGAAGGCTGTCTACCTACGCGACTGTCAAGCGCGCCGGAAACTCGCTCCAGACGCGGCCGTCAAGTTCTCGGCCGTTCTTCTTTTTTCGAACTCCGCCCCATTGTTTGAAGAAAAAGGGCTTGTCCTGGGCAATACATTGGTCGCGGATTTCGGTGATCCATTCCTTTTGGACGGGACGCGCATGGGGGCCGGATTCGCCGCCTGCGATCACCCAGTTGATTCCGTCAAGGTTGACAGGTCCAACGCTGCCCAGCAGGGGTTCAAAGGAAATGAATTTGTTCTTTGCCTGACACCTACGAAGGTTTTCGACCCGTTGCAAATACTCCCGGTTTTCGACCGTCACGCCTGCCCAGATGTTCTCCGACCACGGCAAAGAAGAATCCATAGTTGAAAGCCGATCCGCTCGTTTGGTGAGGATCTGGTACACGTGCCAACACGCCCTGTTCATGATGCCAAAGACTTCGAGAATGAATTCCCTCGGCGCCTGGGCATGAAACAGGTCGCTCATTGAATTTACAAAAACCATCTGGGGCTTCTTCCATGCGAGCGGGAGTCCCAGTGCGTGCGGGTGAATGGTGACCTTGAACCCGTTTCGATAGTTGGGCTGCCGCATGGCCCGCAGGCGTCTCGCCATGCGTTCGGCATAGCAGTTCTTGCACCCCGGACTGATTTTGGTGCATCCGGTTATGGGGTTCCAGGTGCTTTCGGTCCATTCGATGCGGGAGTTGGAAGACATGCGTCGTCCTTATTCAAATAAGTTCAGCTGAGGGTCGGCAGACTTCTTCGTTTCTCTCCAGAATTTCTTGCCGAGATCGTGCCGACTAAAGTATGCCAGCCGGTACAATGGCGCGTTCTTTTGAAAATTCCGTACAAGGACCGATTCCTCGACTGGCTGCGGTTTATAATTTAAGTCCTGCATGTGGGCGGAGAATTCGTGAAGAACAAATAGGCCGAACGATTTATTTGATAGCGGGTCCCACCTTGTTCGCCAATCCTTTTTTCCGGTGAAACGGGCAACGGTCGTATTTTCCGGGGCCATGTATGGCGCGACATTCCTGTTGGCATCCATGTCGGTAGCTACAAGAACAAGGAAATCCATGAACCGCTTGGACATTCTCTCAATGGTTGAGAATGCAAGGTCGTCGAGCTTGAATGGATCGACGAAGCAGAAAGCGAGTACCTTATGGTCCTTGCCCGCCGCGGGCATTTCCGCGATGATCTGGTCAACAGCCGTATTTACTTCGCAGCAGAGAAAGCGGGAATCAACACCGGGAAAGAGACGCGAAACCCTGTTCCGAAGTGCCGCGATGTTGTCGGCGTTTATGTCACAAGAAATGTATCGCGTAAAACGCACAGGGATGTCAATGGCAAGCAGCGCCGAAGTGGGGACGATTTCCGAAGTGTTCTTTATCCTTCCAAAACCAGCGCCCGCAAACAAATCAATATAGACAAGCGCCTGCCATTTGGGAGGTTTCATCGCTCCAGTAAACATGCTGCAATAGGTTTGGACCAGGCCGTACTTCTCTTTTGCCCAGGCGCCGACTTCCGGAATGACAAGACCGTCGTTTTCGACAAGCATGCAGGATGTTCCTTTGTCTTTTGTTAAAATAAATGAAGACCGGGAAAATTAAGGGGAAATTGTGGATTTTAGGAGAGGGGTTGACGGCGGGGGAATGAAAAGAGGGTGCAGGGTTGATGATGCACGATCAGGGATGATAGTGGCACACGGAGGAATGGGGCAGGCACCCGTCCGCCAAAATATCTCTTTGGGAGCACCAGGGCGCCCTCGTTACTTGAACCACCACCTGAATTTCATCGGACCGATATTGGCCGCCCAGGTTCCGGCCCCCCAGTTTGTTTCCGTATGGGTAGTGGACTGGAATGTAACCGCGTTGGGGCTGGATGCCGTGGGCACGGCGATATTGTTTGTAAACTGCACATTGGTGCACGTTGCGCTTCCGTCTCGACCGGGTTCCCAGAACGCGCCTTGCCCCGCCACGACGCCGCCGCTGAATACCTTGAGCGGATCGGTAAAACCTCCCGCGGCAAGATTGTCGACATTGATTGTCAGAAGCTGCACGTTTTGGGTAAAATTGAGCATGCTGATATTGGTCCAGACGCTGTCATGCACATGCACTTGCGCCGAATCGACCCACTTCACCGGATACTTGGTCCCGTTGGCGCAAATATAGGAATACGGCCCGCTCACCCACGCCGTGGAAAGTGCGCCGGTGTCTCCGTTGACATTCCGGTAACGCATGTTCATCGCAAGCACGGTTGCCGAGCCGAAATTGCTGAGAGCGCACGTAAAGGAGTCCCAAGTTGTGGACACCCAGATTTCCCATGTCTTTGCGGACGTGAAACCCGCACTGGCTCCGTAGTAATAGATATTCCCATTTGCGACATTGTACGGTACCGAGCGGTAGTTCCACACGGTGCCGGAATTCAAGTTCGTCGACGTGTACGAGACATTTGCCGTTAGGGCGGACAGAACCGTGTCTACTTCCCAGCTTGACTGAGTGCCTATCTTTTCTCCGGCGCCAAGGGGACTGTTTCGAGAGGTGAGATCGAACGTGTCGGAGTTCGGACCGCTCGATCGGAATACGATGATGCCGCTTGTCCTTGGATCGGCCGCGATTTGCTCGGAAACCATTTGAACGGAAATATCGATCCGTGCCCATCGGCTCCCCGTAGAGGAGACGTTTGCGGGAAGCAGGTTGGAAGCCTGCGGAGCGCCCATCACATTCTCAAGCGTTGAAATACCGGATATCTTCCATGTTTTCGGAGAGCCGCCGGTCATCGGTTGCGTCACCACGGTAAGCGTATCCGGCCCGAGCGCCAAGACATGCTGAGCGAGAGATGTGGACATCAACCTGTAGCGCGACCGGGTGGTGAGCGGCGAGGTCGATACCGTGTCTTTGAACGTGGTATCGTACACCATGGGGATGGAATCGATACTGTTCTGCACTACAACGCAGTGCAGAGGCATTGAATCGAGGTCCGCATAATATCGCGGGAACGCCGGGAGGGGTCGGGTAAGGGCGCCGAATGAGGATTGCGGGGAAATTTGGATCGTTTCGATGAGCACGGTGTTGTCGAGCGTGGAGAAGGACAGCAGATTCGACGCGTTTGTCAAGTGTGGAATGAGCGGATAGGGATCCGCGCCGTCCAGGATACCGTCCCCGTCGCAGTCCGGGTTTGCCGGGTCGGTGTGGACCGTGTCTGTGCCTCCTATCGGCACCCAACCGTAAATCTCTTGGAAGTTCGAAACGCCGTCGCCGTCAAAATCATGCCATTTCTTGGACTTTGTCGTGTCCGAAATCCCATAGAGTTTCGCCACGCAGTTCGGGACCGAATCCCGGTCGTCGTCGCCCGAATAGCATACGTAAACTATGTCGCCCGTTTTTACCACGACGCTGTCCGGGCCGCCGTTTGCCCCTACGTTCACCACACCGGTATCGCCCGGTTGTGCGCCGCCCGCTGCGTGGATGATCATTGTAATCCATCGGCGGCTGAAGAAATCGTTTGCCGCGCCGCGCTTGAGCCCGTTTACATCGACGAATCCGAGAGAGTCGAAATGATAGGTGAGCCCCATTTCCGTCAGCATTTCACCGAGGTAGACCGGGCCGTACCCGGCTACCGTCGGGTTTGCGGGGTTGTATTTGTTAAGCGTGGCCACGTACCGCGACAGGGGAGACTGCTGGCCGGCCAATTCGTTGTCGAAATCAACGATCACCTGCGCGGTCGCCGACCTGACATTGGTCATCACGTCGGACAGATTCATGGGCGTTGCGGAAAGCGTGGGGTTGTAGGATATGTTCTCGCTCGTGCACGAGACCTTGAGAATGGGGAAGGTGCCGATATATGCCACTTCCGCAAGCGTCAGACTGCCTTGCACGCCGGCCACGGCCGTCGCGCCCGGATTGATGCTGAACACACTGCTGCTGCCGTTGAGCTCCGGGGCGGTCGCCAGATTGCAAATGGGGGTTTCCGCCACAACGCCGTTGACAAACGTGATTCCATAGAGCGTGAATTGCGGGTCCGTCATGGTAAAACCGACGGCGCCGGTGTTCTTGAGATTGAGCATCGCGGTGATTTTACCGCCGCTTATCGTCTTGCCTGCCTGCCTTATTGCGGTTTGGGTCTGGCCGAGCGTCTGGTTGTACGAACTCTGCCGGGAGGACGCGACTTCCTGGGAAACTTCCTGCTGCCAGGTATGACTGTATTGCTGGCCCATGGTGAAAGTAACGTGCGCCCCCACCGACCCAAACTGCCATGAATACCCCATCTCTTCGGCAAAACTGACGCCGAATTCGTTGCTGGCGGTCTGCGAGCCCGTCGTGGACGTGGTGGATTGCTCCTGATTTCCCCAACCGGACGTATTTGAAACGGTGTTTTCAACCGACGCCGTGGAATCCAACGAGGTCACCAGCCATACCTGCGGGAATTTTGCCATGGCGACCGAAAGCTCCGGAAGGTCCGCAACGAGCATGCCGTTGCTTTGATGCGACACTTTCCATTTGTCCACTATGCCGTCGCCCGAGGTGGAACTCTTTTCCGGGTCGGTATGATAGAGCATGAGTTCGAGATAGTTGCTGAGCCCGTCCGCGTCGTCGTCGCCCGTGGAATCAACGGACGGCCTGAACACGATGCTGTCGATGCTGTTGAAATCTATTGCAATGGTGGTGTTATCCGTAGCGTTGACATTGAGCGAAGTAATCGGCCCGCCAACCGTGTCCAGGACGACGGAATTCGAATAGCCAAGGTAATATTTCGTAACGACGGGCTGCGGTGAACCCGGGCTGGTGATGGTGGCAACCAGGCCGGTTGCGTCGAACGTGATCTGGTCAAAAGGCCCGATGGGATAGCGGTGCGGCACGCCGTAGCTGGTGATGGTCATTCTGGCCGCCAGGACGGAGCACGCGGCAACGAAAACGAGAAGGGCCGCGAAGTTGATTTTTTTCATAAGGGTTTTCCTTATTCACCGAGAGTGATGCGCTGCATGATTGACGATGCGCCGTTCTTGAGCTGGGCCAGGTACAGGCCGGTGGCAATGGGAGGGACCGTCATTCTTCCGACGCCTTCATTGCCCAACAGCAGATCTTTGGAGAGTATTTCGCGCCCTTTGAGATCGAAGAGCTTGAACAGGGCCGTGGTCCCTGGTTCGCCCGTAAGGCTGAACTTGCAGCCGGCAGCGGATGAAAGCAACCTGATCGAATGCACGACCCTGGCAACAGGTCTCAGCTTTCCGGCAGCCGTCGGGCCGAAGGTCACATTCTTTACGGAAGATAGATTGAAAACCAGCGGGGCAGACCCTTTCTTGTAAACAGCCATCGAAGCCGGCGTCGCGGCCAGCGAATTCGCGCCGCACAGGGCAACGGCAACGACGATCGTTCCGGCTGCAACAGCCTGTCTCAACAAGGTTGTTTTTTGGGGTTCCATGGAATACTCAACTCCTCTCCGGTGACGTTCGTTTTCCCGAATGGGTCCGGCCGTTCGGGACCAGGCGGGCTCCTGCCCGTCTTCAAATGAAATCGGTCAAGACGAACAAACGGCACTCTGCCGGGCGGCGTGCGAATGATTTCTTGCGTAGGCTGGACACATCCGCTGTATTGCCTTTTGCGGGTGCATTGGATAATATAGTAATTCCATCTCGCTTCACAAAGCAAAATAGGCCAAGAACAAAATACTAACAAAAGAAATATCCTGACGGGGGATGTGCAGCCTGTCTCAAAATTAGAGAGAAGATCCGGCCACCCGTCGGGACGCAACACAAGCGGGAAAGGTGTCGGGGCGCAGTGCGAATGGGATCTATGTGAGGACGGAGAAACAGAAATAGGCGAGGGATGCGGGGAGCGAGGAGCAGAGAATGAGCGACGGCGATGTGCTCCTTTGTCTTTCGTTACAATAAATGAAGACCGGGGGAATTGTGGGTTTTAGGAGGGGGGTTGACGGCGGGGGAATGAAAAGAGTGTGCGGGATTGATGATGCATGAGCAGGGATAATTGTGGCACACGGGTCATGTTGGAGTTTGGTAAGAGGGGCAGGGCACCCGGCGGGGGAATGTAGGAGTTATGACTAAGTCAACTCGGACTTCATTTCCAATAGGGAATATGCAGGTTTTTTTCTATGTATCATCGCATGACAATTTGCGCATACTGGAACCAAATCGGTCTTGGGATTCACCTTTACAATGGTTTTTGTTTCATTTAGGGGAATGATATGATGAACTTGAATGTAACCTTTCCCAATCTTTCCGTAGGCCTTTTCAAAATCAAAGTTACAAATCGAGCACTTGTACCCATGGAACGCTATGCATGCCTTGCGATTGGCTGCATCGCGTTCATAAATGCTCACAAAGACGTTTATTCTTCTACCTTCTTCATTACCATCTTCAATGGTTGCGATTTCATCAGGCTCATACTCTAATCCGTCTTTGATGGGGAAATTTGCATTCTTCAAAGCCTTCACGATTTGCGGCTTTAGTGTCCAAAAAAAGTATTCATCTTCTTCTCCGTCAGCAATTACTGACCACCAATTGGGGTCCTCTTGAGACCACCAACTTGGATGAATCATATACTTTTCGCTGATTTTCTTTCCAATCGATCCAATAATTGGATTGACGGAATTAAATTTGGGATACCCCATGAGTGATGCCATTTGCATCGCGTTTAATGTGTTGTTTGGCGCTGCAAGAAAATAGCCAAGAAGTTTTATTTCAACTTTGCTGAAAAGATTATTTTCCAGAGCATTCATGATTTCTTCTTCTTTCACTTCTCTAAAAAGACGCGGTCTATCATCAAAATCCCCAACTATTGAAACAAAGTTATTTACATGTGCATCGGGTATTGTTGTGTAGGAACGAGCGTATTTAGGATACTCCCATTCTGGAATACTTTCCGCAATTTCCTCAATATACGGCTGGTTGACTGAGAACCGAATCTTTTCCAAGGCGCACTCATATTTTGATTGCCAAGTATTGCTTTTGATAGGAGTTGTCGCAACAATTCCTTTGGCAATAATAGAACCGGATAATGAGGGAATAAGTAAATACACAGTATCACCAATTTCTGCATCTTTTGGAACAGGCCAGCGTATTTGATCGCCTGTTAAAAAATGGTCAACTAGATATTGGTCATCTTGATTGGTTCCAACTGTAATGTGACTTTTCATAAATTTGACTTTCTATTGCCTGACATGACACCATCAGCAATGCGACAAGGCGACAGCGGAAATGGTATTCCATTGCGTGTTGTTGGCTGTGATTCCTCTATTTGCTATCGCGGTGGCCTTCTAAGTCATTTTCTCTATTCTTTCGTTGCACCGCTTTATCAGTTTCTCAGACAAAGTCTTTTCATTCGGAAAATTATTTGCCCATTTTGTTCCAATGAATTGTGTAAAATCATCTTTTGCGGCATAGTAGTCTTTTTTTGCATTGTAGTTTATAAGACCTAAGGAGAAATACAATTGGTCTTTTCCAGGCTCTTTTATCAATATTTTTTGAATAAATTCCTCGCACTGAAGAGGGACAGTTACATTTCCAACTGCAATTCTAAATGCTTTTCGGTAATGCTCATGTGCATTGGGCAAATCACCTTCATAACAGAATAAAAAAGCAAGGTTATAAAGCCATGTCGCATCTTTATTGCTACCTACATTGAGTAAATATTCTTTTGCCTTTTTGATGTTTCTGCGTAAGACAAATTCAGAAATCGATTTCGCAAGGCAAGCGCTATAGTGTTTTGGGTCTCTTGCTAAGAGTTTGTCGTTCAGAGTATCCTCGAATGTAAGAAGATTAATATCCTCTGATGCGATGTAAGCACTATGAACTGCACTTTGCCAAATTTGATATAATTCGATAAAGCGGAATGGCAGTTTCTTAGCAATCGTTTGAAGGAAAGGAGGGGCCGACTTTAACTTCCTTAGTGAGTCTTCAACTTGAAGAAACATTTTCTCAGCATACGCCACCGATCCCGAAAGATATGCAGCAACACCAATTACATAACGTGCACTCAAATCAAACCAAGTAGATGCGCTTTCAAAGATGAGAGCATCATTTTCGGTCGGGAGCATTAACTTTCGCGGTATTGAGCATGCAAAATCCTCGGCAAATCTCTTGCTTATCTCGACCGGAATTGGAGCATGTCTTATAAAACCTTCAACATTCAATAAATGCATTTCCTTCCCTTGTATGTTGCGCCGCTTAACAGATCCATATAGAAGCATATGCGCTCTGCATTTTCTGAGAATCTTTTCAAATTTGGCAGTATCTTGCAGTTTCAGCGACACATATTCTGGCAAGACAACCATTCCGATATTTGCACAATCAGGATCTCTTTGAAGTAAATTGCGTAAAGCAGTAATGAAATCCAATTCGACCTGTTTGGCTTCAGACTCCCGGTCATAAATTAAGGAAATAGCAATTCCGATTTTACCTTTAGGTACTTTTGGCAAATGATGCGTAGCAAACCACAGGAAAATGACAATTACAGCAGCACCTAGGCACAATGAAATTAAACACCAATGAGGAGAGCTATTAAAAAAAGCAATTATACTCAAAATAACGACCGCGGAAAGCAAAATGGATGAGTAGAAATTGTGCCATATGCTTTCAAGCTTGCTAATGAAGAAATCAAAAAACTTTTCCACTTATAAGCTCCGGTAAATAAAAACGGTATTAACAAGTCGCAGTTTTATACAAACCTGCTGAGCCATAGGACATCCATTCATCTGTTTTCAATCATCTTAACTCTTGCAATTTTCCCCGATTAATATCCCCATCTCCCACTTTTCTCCCATTCACCAAACACCTCACCTTCTTCCCCCCATTCCCAATGACCAATGACGATTTCTTCATTCCTGCCTTTTCCGCGTGCCGCCGTCCTTTTTATCGATCCGCTGGAATCCTTTCCGGAAAACCGAGCAATCCAAACGGCGCAGCCCAAACGACTTTCCTTTTTTCCAGGTCCACTTCAAAATGAACCCCGTAAACGTCAGGCGAAACGGCCTTTTCATCAAACGGGTTGGTCCCGTTGTCCTGGTCAAAAACCAGTGTGCTATTGTCCTTCCACTTTATGTCGCTGAGCCTCCAGTTGACCTGATCGACAATTTCATACACCTTGTCATTTCGCGTTCTATCTCGGAAGTAAAGACGTCCGTTCGGGTCTGCTGTCTCCCAGACATCGAACTTGAATGAACTGATGTTCCCGAAGCCGGGTTTCATGTGCTGCCTTGCGCTGTCGGACAAAAGAACAAAAGAGAGATATTTGTACGAATCCCGGAGATTCATAAAGCTGTAAATATCCACCGGGTGATTGTGCGGGTCATGACGGTTATCCGGAGGCTTGACTTTAACCAAACGGGTTTTCAACATGAGCGGTGTGAAATAGGAGATGATCCTTTCTCTGTTTTCTTTTCTTTTGGAGACAAAATCTGGAGTGGGATTTTTTACATGCGATAGATAACGATCATAGTACCGGTTGGGGAAAAAGCCGCTGGAATATTTTGCTATCAAGTTCCATTTCATTGAGTCTACGGATGGATTGTTGTCCACGGTCTTGACATGAAAAAGCCCGTCAAAACTGCCGCCGCCGGTTGAAATAATCTGACCATATTTCAACAGGTAGGTAAGATAAGAACACTCTGCGCAGATTGTCAATCCGTTATTGTAAGGTGTCTCGCCGAAAAAGTCACAATAGGCAAATGTTTTTCCTTCATTCCTGTAAGGCATTTTGTTTTCGATATAATCGATTACTGCCTGCTGGTAGTTTGGTTCAACGGTATCTTTCCAATTTTCGCAAAATGCTAGAGCAGTGTTGAGCAAGACAACAACACTTAACAAATGAAAGCAGATGTTATATCGTTTCATTGGTATCACCTGCATCCCCGCACATCCTCATCTTCTCATCCACACATTCACGCATCCACGCTTTCACGCTTTCACGCATCTACTTCTCTACTTCTCAACTATCAATTCTACCTATTGCCGGTTCCAATGTCAACGAAATCGATTTCGCCCTGCCTAGACGCGATACTAATGCTAGAATTGGGCGCCCCGCTGCTCCGCAGCGGCGGCCCTCGCTTCGGTCTCGGCCTTCGGCCTCCGGCCGCCTCGGCCCTATGCCGCGGTAGCGGCCGGGTCCGGGCGGCACCTCGTTCTAACTCGGCCTCCGTTCCGGCCTGGCGCGGGGCAGAAGGCACTGCCCAATTTGCATTAGGGATTATTATTTTGAAAAATTAACAGAAGATTACTTCGCTCACTCGCCATGACACTTGCTTTCTTTTGTTCAGCTTTTTGGTCTTTGCTTTTCAACGTTTCAACTTTTCAACGTTTCAACTCTCTTTCTTGGTGCCCCCGCAGCCGAGGCAGCTTTCTCGCAATCCAACTCTCTGGGGGGCTACCCACGAGGGGGTGTGGGTGCCAATGTCGAGACGCTGGATTCTTGGTTTTGGCCATTAGTCTCGACATGGCACCCAAGGGGGACACTTCCCCCACCATCATCATTGATTGTATTATATTTATAGACTTTCGAAAAATTTCACAATCTCAATCTTCACCTTTCATATCATAAAAATTCAAATATTCACAAAAAAGGGAGCTGCTATGGCGGATCAACCAAAGGCGATGAAGTCTCTCATGGTGGAAAAGCGGAAATTCCCGCCGTCTGCGGAAGTGCGGAATCGCGCGCACGTAAAAGGTTTCGAAGCGTACAAGGCGATGTGGGAGAAATCGATAAAGGACCCGACCGCGTTCTGGCTCGAACAGGCAAAGACGCTTTCGTGGATCAAGAATCCCACACAAGCGCTTGAGTACGATTGGAACACCAAGGGCCGAAAAATACAGCATACCTGGTTTGCCGACGGACAGCTCAACGTATCGTACAACTGCCTCGACCGGCATCTGAATACGCCGACAGCGAACAAGGTTGCGATTCTTTTCCAGGGCGAGGAAGAGAACAATGTCCGCAAGATCACCTACAAGGAACTGCACGAGCTCGTGTGCAAATTCGCCAATGTGCTCAAGTCCAAGGGCGTCAAGAAGGGCGACCGCGTTGCGATTTACATGCCCATGGTGCCGGAGCTTCCGGTCGCCATGCTCGCCTGCACGAGGATCGGCGCGATCCATTCGATCGTGTTCGGCGGGTTCTCGGCCGATTCGCTCAAGGGCAGGATGAACGACTCCCAGTGCAAGCTTCTGGTGACCTCAAATGTGTCGCTCCGCTCGGGAAAGCACATCAAGCTCAAGGAAATTGCCGACGAAGCGCTCAAAAACGCTCCGAGCATCGAAAAGGTGATCGTGGTGAAGGTGACCGAGGAACCGTGCAACATGACGGCCGGCCGCGACACGTGGTATCACGAGGAGATTGCAAAAGCATCGGCCGACTGCAAGCCTGAGACCATGAACGCCGAAGACAACCTGTTCATCCTGTACACGTCCGGCTCGACCGGCAAGCCCAAGGGCGTTGTGCACACCACCGCGGGATATCTGCTTCATGCGGCGATTTCCCACAAGTACATTTTCGATATTCACGACGACGACATATACTGGTGTACGGCCGATATCGGCTGGGTGACGGGACACACCTACATCGTGTACGGCCCGCTCGCCAACGGCGCCACGTCGATCATGTTCGAAGGCGTGCCCACCTACCCGGACGCGGGCCGGTTCTGGCACGTTATTGACAAATTCAAGGTGACCGTGTTCTACACCGCGCCCACTGCCATTCGCGCTCTGATGAGGGAAGGCGAGACGTGGCCGGCAAAATACAAAATGGACTCTTTGCGGGTGCTCGGCAGCGTGGGCGAGCCCATCAATCCCGAAGCGTGGATCTGGTATTACGAGGAAATCGGCCACAAGAAATGCCCCATTGTCGACACCTGGTGGCAGACCGAGACCGGCGGCATCCTCATTACCCCGCTGCCCGGCGCGCACACGCTCAAGCCCGGCAGCGCCAACCGGCCGTTCTTCGGCGTGGACCCGGTTGTCCTGCGCGACGACGGGACCGAGTGCTCGGTGAACGAAGGCGGCAAACTGTGCATCAAAAGGCCGTGGCCCGGCATGATGCGCACCATGTGGGGCGACCACAACCGCTTCATCGACACCTACTTTACAATGTATAACGACCTGTACTTCACGGGCGACGGCTGCCGCGTGGACGAGGAGGGCGACTACTGGCTTATGGGCCGCATCGACGACGTGGTGAACGTATCGGGCCACCGCATAGGCACCGCTGAAGTGGAGAGCGCGCTGGTGAGCCACGCCAAGGTGGCGGAGGCGGCGGTGACGCCCATGCCGCACGAGATCAAGGGACAGGGCCTGTACGCGTTCGTCACGCTTGTGGACGGGGTCGCGGAAAGCCCGGAACTCAAAAAGGAACTCATGAACCACGTGCGCAAGGAGATCGGTCCCATTGCGGTACCGGACAAGATCCAGTTCGCGCCCGGTCTGCCCAAGACCCGCTCGGGAAAGATCATGCGCCGCATTCTGCGCAAGATTGCGGAAAACGACATCACCAGTCTCGGCGACACGTCGACCCTGGCAGATCCGAGCGTCGTGGATTCGCTTGTCAAGAACCGGCAGTAACCATCATTTACAGGAGGAAGTATGAGCGAGAATGGAATTCTGGAGATAAAAGACACGACGGCGAATCCCGCGCCGCTCGGCCTGTTCGGTTTCGGCATGACCACGGTGCTGCTCAACATTCACAATGCGGGAATCTACGAGATGAGCTCCATGATCCTCGCCATGGGGATCTGCTATGGCGGGCTGGCGCAGATCATAGCGGGAATTATGGAATGGAAAAAGAAGAACACGTTCGGCACGGTAGCGTTTACCTCCTACGGGCTCTTCTGGCTTTCCCTGGTGGCCCTTATTGTGATGCCGAAGATGGGGTGGGTCGATGCCGCTTCCAGCAAGGGAATGATCTGCTACCTCGGCATGTGGGGAATCTTCACCCTGCTGCTCTTTATCGGAACGCTCAAGATCAACAAAGCGCTCCAGGTGGTATTCGGCACGCTTACCCTTCTGTTCTTCCTGCTCGCCGCCGGCGACGCCACCGGGAACGCGGGTCTCAAGACATTCACCGGGTGGGAAGGGATCGTCTGCGGGCTTTCGGCCATGTATGCCGCCATCGCGCAAATCCTGAATGAAGTGTACGGGAAGACAGTGTTGCCGTTGGGATTAGTAAAAAAGTAATAGTTGATAGAAGAGAAGAATTTGGGCGCCCCGCCGCTTTGAGGCGGCGGCCGTCCTTCCGGTCTCGGCCTTCGGCCTCTGGCCGCCACGGCCTATTCCTTTTGTAGATACGCCCCGAGTCGCCTTTCTGCGAAAGGGGTCCGGCCGGCAATGCGCTCTTGCGCAGCCTCCGGTCCACCTAACGCGGCTAGTAAGTCAATCGCCCAATCCATTTCTCATTATTAGTGCTTTGACAAACACATTGCATGTATTGGGCGATTGACATACTTGCCGCGTTAGGTGGACCGGAGTGGTCCCGCCATAGCGGGATTGCCGGACGACCCCGGCCGAAGGCCATCGGGGCGTACCGGCAACGAGGCGGATAGCCGAGCCCGGAGGGAGACCGACCCGAGACCGAGCTTTTGCGAGGTCGAGGGGAACGCCCAACTCTTTATTCTTGTCTTGACACGCTTTCCCCCCAAAAAAATCTTGATTATTTGTGAGTTTTTTTTACACTATGTATAGTTGCTATTAACATAAGGAAATCTTATATTCTCATTCGTGTCCTCAAGTCCGAAGATTGAAGATTAACGATTGGGGTGTCCTTGATAAACATTCAATTCAAGGAAGGATGGGTCTTATGAAGTCTCCGATTTTTTTCAGTCCCGTTCTGCTTCTGTTGTCGTTGTTCTTCATCACGAATGCGGATGTTCCGCGGGGCTATGTAACCAACCCCGGAACGGTGGTGGATTCGAGCGGCAACCCCGTAAGGAACGCCTACATCTCCTATGTGACCCTTCCCAAACGTTTTACCTGGTCGTGGAGCGACAACAACGGCAATTTCGGCGGCACCGTGGGAATCGGACATCAGCTCCCCGCCGCCCTGCCGGCAAGCGCGCTTCGTTTGTCGGTCCAGGGAAACAGGCTTTCCTTTTTCGTTTCCCGGGGATCGCACGCATCGGTCGAGCTGTTTGATATACAAGGCCGCAGCCTCGGCGCAGTCCTGGACAAGACCATGGACCAGCAGGGATATTTCTCTTTTTCCCCTTTTGCCGGTTCAAAAAAACAATGGGCCCATACGGTGTACACGGCAAAGGTTTCGGTTGACGGCAAGTCCGAATGCGTCAAGATGGTAAACCAGTTCGGCGCGGTGTCCGGTCATGCGTTTTCGCAGTCCGATCCCCGCGAAATAAATAAACTCGGTAAGATTGCGGCATTCATCGACACCGTTCGAGTCGGGAAAACCGGATATTATTCAAACATCGTTCCAATTTCAAACTATACTGATCCTGTCGGCACAATCAAGATTGTCAAAATGGACGTCGCGGGCAAGGTAGACTCCATTTTCGCCCTGATGACCCCGGCGGAAAAGGGGATGGCCGTAACCGAAGGGAATTTTGACGATGGCGCAAACGCAAGTGGAGTCGGGCTCCTTTATGCCGGCGGCGCCGATGGGCCGGGCGGACACGACATCAGCAATTGGACGACATTTACGAAAGCTCAAATTCCCTTGGTAAATGCAACCCGCCTGCATATTCCCATTATATGCGGCGTCGACAACGTTCATGGACTTTGCACATGCAATAATGGTGTGATTCTCCCGCACAACTGCGCTATGGGCTGCACCTGGGACCCGCAATTCTGCGAAAAGGCATATAGAATGGTCGGCTGCGAAATACGGGGCACCGGACAGGACTGGATGCTCGCGCCATGCGTGGCCGTGTGCCGCGACGACCGCTACGGCAGGTTGTACGAAGGATACAGCGAAAATCCGGATCTGACCGCGGCAATTGCAAAGTCGGCAGTTCTCGGTCTGTCAACAGGCGACCTGGGACACCCGAACGCCGTCGGCGTTTGCTGCAAACACTTTTGCGGAGACGGCGGAAGCACCAACGGCACGATGGCCGGCCCCTGCGACACGTCATACGAACACGTCACCTATGAACAGCTCAAATATATTCATCTACTTCCATACATCGAGTGCTTCAAGGTGTATGCCATTTCGATCATGGACCAGTTCGGATCATGGATGGGCACCACGTGCTCCCAGAATACGGCAATGAATATCGACTGGCTCAGAGGGGAACAGCATTTCCAGGGGTTTGTCAACGGCGACTGGGGCACTAGTTGGGGTAACTTTCAATACGGGCTCGATTGCGGCATGAACGTCAGCAACGGGTTGGATTCGCGCGGCCAGGCCACGACTTGGTTCACCGCCAACCCCACTGCGGCGAGAGGAATCCAGGGCGTCAAGGGCGTGCTCACACCCAAGATGTGGATGTTTGGCGATCACGGCTTCTACAACAAACCGATTGACGATCGAATGGCCGCCCTCATCGGTTGCGCCGATGACCGCGCCATCGGCCGCGAGGCGGTAAGAAAGGCTGCCGTTCTTGTAAAAAACAACGGCGTTCTCCCTCTCACCGCTGCCTCAAAAGTCGCGCTCGTCGGCGACTATATGAACAGCGTCGGTCTGCAATGCGGCGGATGGACGCTCTCCTGGCAAAGCCTGGTCCAGGTTCCGGGCGGGACCACGTTCTACCAAGGGATGCAGCAGGTCGCGGGTGCCAATGCTCCCGTTACCCTGGGAAACACCGGCGCCGCGGATGTCGTGATCGTCGGCATCGGCGAGAGCCCCTATGCCGAAACAGCTTTCCCCGATATCAACATTGCGGGAACAGACCAGCCCGGCACCTACAAAAGCCAGGGAAAAAAAGTCGTATTGGTGGTCGTGAGCGGACGGCCGGTCGACATCACGGCCGCAGTGCCCAATTGCGATGCGATCATCATTGCCATGTGGCCGGGATCGGAGGGAGAAGGAATTACCGACCTGCTTGGCAAGTAAGATTTTACCGGCAATCTATCCTATGCCTGCCGCGCCAACCTGAGCCAGGAGCCGATCAACTGGGGATATCCTTTTAACGGCAAGGCGGCGTACGGCACCAAAGTGCCGCAATGGCCGTTCGGTTTCGGCCTTAATTACAAGGGGGATACCCTGCATGCCGAAGACGGGCTCTATACCCAGGTTAGTGTGGATTCGCTAAGAGAATAGAATATCGTTTTGCAAAAAGATATCCTGGAGGGGGAAGTTTCCCCCTGGGGTCCAGCCAACCGGCGCAATATAGGGGCACATGAGAATGTGCCCTTGCTTTTTATTGTCGCGCCGGCTGTCTGGACCCACACCCCCTCGTGGGTGACCCCCCGAGTGAGCTGAGCTGCGAGCAAGCAGCTTCTGCTGCGGGGGCACCGAGAAAGGGAGTTGAGAAGTTGAAAAATGTAAGATTCAAAGCGTAAACCCTAATTGATTTGTTGCGGATGCCATGCGGCACGAGAAGAATTGATTGACTGAATGGAATTCTGTTGCTGCGCGTTAGGTGGACCGGAGGGTGAGCTAGAGCGAATTGCCGGCCGACCCTCGCCTCAGGCGACTAGGGCGGTCCGGCAACGAGGCGAATAGCCGAGCCCGAAGGGAGACCGACCCGAGCTAAGCGAGGGGAACGCCCAATTTCTAATGTTTATCTAAATCCCATGAATCGGAAAAACAGTCTTCTTGATATACTCAACAACCCGGTCCGCTTCCTTCTCATTTCTCTCTTTGTCATCCCCGGTCACATAAATCTTCATGTCGCGCAGCCCCGCGTTCCACTCGGCGTTTCCGAGAAAAACGCCCCCCATGCCTATTGACATGTCGGACTCCGGCTCTATGCCGCACAGCACGGTCCACAACAGCGCCCAGCCGCGTGCGGTGTTTTCCGGGTTGTAGCCGCCGCCGCCCACGGCGAGGATGGGCGCGCCCTGCTTCGCGACGTGGGGGAGGAGGTCGGCGAAGGCGTTGTTGGTCATCTTGAAATGCGCAAGCGGGTCGGTGGACAGCACATCCATGCCGAGCTCGAGTACGATCACGTCGGGTTTGTACGCGGCAAGAAGCGGCGGGACAATTTCCTTGAACGCACGGCAGTACAGGGTATCGTCGGTGCCGGCCGGAAGCGGGACGTTCACGTTAAAGCCGCGGCCCTCGCCTTCGCCGATTTCGGTTTCGAACCCGCCCCACGGAAACAGCGTTGCGCCGCTCTCGTGCAGCGATACGGTAAACACGCGCGGGTCCCGGTAAAATGCTGCCTGCGTTCCGTTGCCGTGGTGCACGTCGAGGTCGAGGCAGAACACCTTTTTGCCCGCCTTGACAAGCGCCATGCAGCCGAGGACGACGTCGTTGACATAACAGAACCCGCCCGCTTTGTCGGCCAGAGCGTGATGGTAACCTCCGGACGGGTTGAAGGCCATGGTGATGCCGGAATCGAGGATGAGCCCGGCTGCGGTGAACGTTCCTCCTCCGGCAAGGGCCGCATAGGAATACAGGCCGCCAAAGATGGGAGTGTCGGGCGTGCCGAGGCCGGCAAAAAGGTCGGACGCGTCGATGCTTCCCGACGAAACGCGTTTGAGGCGGCCAATGTAATCGGCCGTGTGGAACAGCGCGATTTCCTTGTCGGAAAGCGGCCGCGGCGCGATTTCCGCGCGGTTCCCGCCGGTAAACGACCCGCCCGAAATGAGGATCGACCTGGTCAGCGCCGCACGTTCGGTCTTGAACGGGCATGATTCAGGATAGTGGTAGTTCTCGATTTCGGCCGAGTGGATGAATGCGAACTGCGTCTGGCCCATGAACGTCCGGGACGGTTGTTGACGGATGAAAACCATGCCGCCGACTGCACGTCTCACCTATGCATGAAAAGCAGCGGCGCACGATGTATTTTGATACCCTTTTCAAAGCGCGACATGCGAAACCGCGTTCGGCGCCAAACATGAAATATACGCGAATCTCCCGCCAAAAGGTCGACCAAAATGAGTTTTGACAAGCTGCTCAACCCCGCATCGGTCGCCGTTGTCGGCGCCTCGGCAAAACCGGACAAAGTGGGCTATGCGGTGGTGAATAACATCATTGCCGGAGGGTTTACGGGCGCCGTGTACCCCGTGAACCCGAAGGTGGACGAAATCCTCGGGAAAAAATGTTACAAGTCCCTTGCGGAAATACCCGGCGACGTCGAATGCGCGGTGATTGTCGTCAAACGCGACCAGGTGACCGCGGTCCTCAAGGATTGCATTGAAAAGAACACTAAGGCCGTCATCATCATTACCGCGGGATTCGCGGAAACCGGCGAAGAGGGGAAGAAGCTCCAGCACGAAATCGCGCAGATGGCGCGGCAGGCGGGCATCACCCTGCTTGGGCCGAACTGTCTGGGGATCATCAACCCCGTGCAGCGGTTCAATGCCTCGTTCGGCCAGCCCCTGGGAGAGCCGGGAAACATTGCCTTTGTGTCGCAGTCGGGCGCGCTCATCACGGCGATTCAGGACATCGCGTCCAGCAATCGCGTCGGCTTCTCGCTCCTCGTTTCGATGGGCAACAAGGCGGCCCTTGACGAAGTGCAATTGCTTGAAAACCTTCGCAACGAGGAAAACACGAAGGTCGTCGCCGCATACCTCGAAGACATACCGCGCGGCCAGGACTTCATGCGGGTCGCGGAACGCCTCGGCAAACAGAAGCCCCTTGTTATCCTCAAGGCGGGCCGCACCCAGGCGGGCGCGGCGGCGGCGTCGTCGCACACGGGAAGCCTGGCGGGCGCCGACGCGGCGTACGACAGCGCGTTCGAGCGCACGGGCGTTATCCGGGTCGAATCCATAGAGCACCTGTTCGACGTCGTCACCGCCCTGGCATACCAGCCGCTGCCTGCCGGCGACAGGATCGCCGTCGTCACGAACGCGGGCGGCCCCGGCATCATGATGACCGACGCCATTGAAATGGCAGGCCTCGCAATGGCGAAGCTCGACGACGACACCTGCGCGAAGCTTCAGAAGCTGCTGCCGCCCGCGGCGTCGGTGCACAATCCCGTGGACGTGCTGGGCGATGCGACCGGCGAAACCTACGGCAAGGCCATGGAAATCCTGCTGTCGAGCGAGGCGGTGGACGGCCTGGTGGTCATCCTCACCCCGCAGAAGGTCACCGACGACGTCGGCGCGGCGCAGGAGATCGTGCGCATGTCGAAGAAATTCAAGAAGCCGGTCCTTGCCTGCTTCATGGGCGCCGATATCATTTCGAAGGGCGTGGCCATCCTGCGCGAAAACCGGATTCCGCAGTACCCGATTCCCGAGCGCACCGCGAAAACGATGAACGAGATGGTGGCGTACGCGCGGTACAAGGCGCGCCGGCTCAGGATGGTCGAGCGGTTCGCCGTCAACCGCAACCCGGTGATCAAGCTCCTGCGTTCCTACCGCTACAGAAAAATGTATGAGATCGGCGAATTCGATGCCAAGGCAATCCTCAAGGCGTACAATTTCGATGTGCCGCGCGGCATTCTGGCGACAACGGTCGGCGAGGCGGTGCGCTTCGCGAACGAGGCCGGGTACCCGCTCGCCATGAAGATCTCGAGTCCCGACATCCTTCACAAATCGGACGTCGGCGGGGTGAGAATCGGCCTTGCCAGCGCATCGGCCGTCGAAGACGCGTTCGAGCTCATGATGCTGCGCATCAAGCGCAAGATGCCCGAGGCCGACATCCGCGGCATGCTGCTCGAAAAAATGGCCATGGGCGGCAGGGAAGTGATCCTCGGCATGAAGCGCGACCCGCAGTTCGGTCCCATGCTCATGTTCGGCCTGGGCGGGATCTTCGTGGAGGTGCTCAAGGACGTCACGTTTTCCCTCGCGCCGGTGACCGCCGAGGAATGCCGGGCGATGATCGAATCCGTAAAGACCTTCAAACTGCTCAAGGGCGTGCGGGGCGAGAAACCGGTCGACATCGACGCCATCGTGCTCAACCTGCAGAGGCTTTCGCAGCTCGTGATGGATTTCCCGGAAATAGAAGAGATCGACATCAACCCGCTCAAGGCGGGGCAGGAGGGCGACGGCGCCGTGGTGGTTGACGCAAGGATAATCCTTGCAAAGGAGCAGGCGTGACCGACTGGAAGGAACGGTACAAGGCAAAGTTGACAACAGCGAACCAGGCCATTTCGAGGATTAGGCCCGGCGCGCGCATCCTCATCGGCACCGGGTGCGGCCAGCCCCAATTGCTGGTGCAGGAGCTTGTTTCGAGCAACAACGAAATCGTGGACGCGGAAATCTACCACCTGCTGACTCAGGGCGAAGCGCCGTACATCAGCGAAGAATACGCCAAGAAATTCCGCACGTGCAGCTTTTTTCTGGCGCCCAACGTGCGCGAGGGCATCGTAAGCGGACGCGGCGATTATGTCCCCATTTTCCTTTCGGAAATTCCCTCGCTGTTCAAGCTTGGCAGGATCCCGCTCGACGTTGCGCTCATCCAGACCAGCCCGCCGGACAAAAACGGCAACCTGAGCCTCGGGATCTCGGTGGACATCGTGAAGGCCGCGGCCGAGAACAGTCTCATGGTGATCGCGGAAATCAACGAAAAGATGCCGCGCACCTACGGCGATTCTTTTATCCCCGCCGACCTCGTGGACGCCATGGTGATAAGCGACCGCGACATCCTCGAATACAGCCTTCCGGAATCCGACGCCACCATCGACGCCATCGCGCGGAACGTGGCCTCGCTCGTGGACGACGGCTCCACCGTCGAGGTCGGCATCGGCAACATACCGCAGGCCGTGCTGCGGTACCTGGGGGAAAAGAACGACATCGGCATCCACACCGAGATGTTCAACGACGCCATCATGCCGCTTGTCGAAAAGGGAGTGATCAACGGCAGCCACAAGACTATCAACCGCGGGCGGGTGACGGCGAGCTTCTGCCTCGGCACGCGCCGGCTGTACGATTACATCCACGAAAACACCGTATTCGAGTTCCGGCCTTCCGAATATGTCAACGACCCCTTCGTGATCGCCCAGCACAACAAGATGATCGCAATCAACGTGGCGCTCGAGGTCGACATGACCGGCCAGGTCTGCTCCGATTCCATCGGGTTCAATTTTTACAGCGGGGTGGGCGGCCAGGTGGATTTCAACCGCGGCGCGGTGCGGGCAAAGGAAGGCAAGGCCATCATCGCCCTGCCGTCGACGGCAAAGCATTGGACCAAATCGCGCATCGTTCCGCGCCTCACCGAGGGCGCCGGCGTGGTGCTCACGCGCGCCGACGTGCATTACGTGGTGACCGAGTACGGCATCGCCGAATTGTTCGGCAAGAACATACGCGAGCGCGTGCTCGCCCTCGCCCAGGTGGCCCATCCCGACTTCCGCAACGAGATCCTCAAAGAGGCCAAACTGCGCAACTACATTTACCCGCACCAGAAAGAACTACCGTCGGCCAACGCGCCCAAGCCGGGGGAATTCGAGTTGGAAAAGGCCCTTGCCGACGGCACACAGCTGTATTTCCGGCCCATCCGTCCCACCGACGACAAGCTCCTCCGCGACATGTGCTATGCCCTGTCGGAACGGTCGATCGCGTTCCGGTTCTTCAAGCCCGTCAAGGCGTTTCCCCACAAGTTCGTGCAGGACTTTACAAACTGCGATTTTTCCAAGGACATGGTGATCGTGGGGCTCATCCAGGACATGGGCGGGGAGCAGATGGTGGGGCTCGGCAGCTACCATTTGAACAAATCTACTAACAAGGCAGAGGTGTCGTTTCTCGTGCGCGATGAATGGCAGGACAAGGGCATGGGCACCGACCTTCTCAATCTGCTCACCGACATCGCCCGGAAGCGCGGCGTGCTCGGGTTCGACGCCGAGGTGCTCGAACAGAACCAGCCCATGCTCGCGGTATTTTACAATTCGGGGTTCAAGGTCTCCACCAAGAAGATGGAAGACATGTATCATATTACCTACGATTTCAAAGAAGCGTGAAAAGAGTTGGAAGTTGACAGGTTGAAAGTTGAAAGTGTGAAGTCAGCGCGGTTGCTGCCGACCGTCATCAACATTGCGGTACCCCGACATGATGAAAACTTTCTGGCTCTGTTTTGTCCCGCTGTTTGTGGCGGTTGACGCAATAGGAGTCCTGCCGCTCTTTATGAACCTGACTGCCGGCGTGGACAGCCGCAGGGTGCGGAAGATTGTTGTCCAGTCGGTGGTTACGGCCATGGCCGTGGCGCTGGTGTTCTGCGCGCTCGGCGAGTTCATTCTCAGCCTCCTCAATATCACGGTGTCCGATTTCATGATCGCGGGCGGCGCGCTCCTGTTCGCCCTGTCGCTGTACGATCTGATCGCGGTTGAAAAGCACCATCGCCGCGTCGATGTCCAGAGCCTGGGCGCGGTGCCTGTCGGCGTGCCTCTTATCGTGGGGCCGGCGGTCCTCACCACCACCATTCTTCTCCTTCGTCAATATCCCGACGCGCCGGTCATTGTTGCCGCAGCGGCCGCGATAAACGTGATTATCGCCGGCGTGGTGCTGTGGTTCTCCGGCGCCATTATAAAAGTGATCGGGTCAACAGGTGCAAAAGCGGTCTCAAAGCTTGCGAGTCTTCTCCTCGCCGCCATAGGGGTGATGATGGTGAGGAAGGGGATAATGTTGCTGTTTGTAAAATAAAATTTTCTTAAAGGGGGATGTATCCCCCTCGCTCCGGCCACCTCGGCCTTCGGCCTGCGGTGTCCTCCGCTACCCCCTCCTGGGTGGCCCCCAAGGAAGTTGATTGGCGAGAATGGAACCTCGGTTGGGGGGGCACCCCCGAAGAGCTGTTGAAACGTTGAAGAGTTGAAAAGTTGGGAAGTTGAGCAGTTGAGAAGAAAGAGATAGGCAATTCTCACTTCTCAAGGATACCCAATTGGCGCGGATAGAAGTAGTTACCCGACAAAATTTCCTCTGCCGCGCGTTAGGTGGATCGGAGGGTGAGCGAGAGCGAATTGCCGGCCGACCCGGCCGCAAGGCATAGGGCGGTCCGGCAACGAGGCCGAACGGCTGAGCCCGAAGTGAGACCGGCCCGAGCGTGGCGAGGGCAACGCCCAACTTGATCTAATACCTATGAATTTATTCTGTATCTTCGACTGGGACGGCATCATCATCGATTCCTCCGAACATCACATCGAGGGATGGCGGAGGCTTGCCAAAGAGGAACATCTTGCTTTTCCCGAGCATCTGTTCAAACAGAGCTTCGGCATGAAGAACGAAGAGATCATCCCGCAGTTGTGGAAATGGACAAACGATATTTCCGAGATACGGCGCATCGACAGGAAGAAGGAGGCCATGTACCGGGACATCATGCGGGAGAAAGGCCTCACTGCGTTGCCGGGAGTCGCTTCCATACTTGATAAACTCACACAACGCGGAGTTCCATGTGCCATCGGGTCATCGGCGCCAAGAGAGAATATCACCGTCGGACTTGAAATACTCGGCTTTGAAAAGTACTTTGCCGTTGTGGTTTCCGGCGATGACGTGAAACTCGGAAAACCTTCCCCTCAAATATTTCTCGAATCAGCTCGCCGGCTTGGAGCCTCACCGGACCGTTGCGTGGTGTTTGAAGACGCAAAGGTTGGGGTGACCGCAGGCAAGGCCGCAGGGATGAAGGTGATTGCAGTGACCAATACATATCCGAGTAATGAATTGAAAGTAGCGGATTTGATTGTTGACAGTTTGGAACGAATATCGTTTGGAAACCTTGAAGAACTGATTGCTTGATAGGTTGATTTTATTCCCGCCGAACGTTGAGATAACAGGATCTTTTCAACTGCCGCTTGTGGGTGCCCCACACGAGTGTGTCGCACTTGCTGCTGCACTACCAAGGGGGTCACCCAGGAGGGGGTAGCGGAGGACGGTACGGCCGGAGCGAGGGGGAACCTTCCCCCCCACAAAAATTGATTAAGTCAAGTGATATTGATATTATGGAAACCTCATCAAAAATAATCTCCCAACGTCTATTTCTCCGCACCACGCACGGCATCAAGCTCGGTCTTGACAGAATGCGTGCTGCGGCCGACAGAATCGGCAATCCGCAAGACCAATATCCTTCGGTTCACGTCGCGGGCACCAACGGGAAAGGCTCGGTTTGCGCGTATCTCGATTCATGCCTGCGACGCATGGGTTTCAAGACCGGCCTCTTCACGTCCCCGCACATTGTTGATTTCGAGGAGCGGTTCATCATCAACGGAAGGCCGGTGGCCAGCGAATCGTGGGTGGCGGTGTACCGGGACATAGAACCCGTTATCGAGGAACTCGGCCTCACATTCTTCGAGGCTGCGACGCTCATCGCCTTTGAGCTTTTCAAGCGCGAAAAGGTGGAATGGGCGGTGTTCGAGACAGGCCTGGGCGGCCGTCTCGACGCCACGAACATTATCAGGCCGGAAGCCGCTGTGGTCACGCGGCTGGCAATGGACCACATGGATTTGCTCGGCAACGACCTTGTCGCTATTGCACGGGAAAAACTCGGCATTGTCAAGGCAGGAATGCCGCTTGTCATGGCCGAGCCGGATGAGCTCGAAATCCGAAAACTCGCCCTTGACTTGTGCCTGCAGAACGGAAACAGGTGCCAGTTCGTGTCGGCATCCATGGCGCGGGAAATAGGGCAGGCCGGGGGAACGTCCTGGTTTACGTATGATAATCAGCGGTACGATCTGCCGCTGGCCGGGACTTACCAGATCGCAAATGCGTTGGTTGCGATATGCGCACTTAATGCTGTAGGATTTGAGAATAAGGTAGCTATTGCAGAAGGAATAAAAAGTGCATTTTTGCCCGGCCGGTTCGAGACAGTTGAGGTCAAAGGAAAAACCGTTGTGTTCGACGTGAGTCATAATCCCGACGCCGCAAAGGCGTTTGCAGAAACGTACGAGGCGAATTTCCCGGGCAGGAAAGCATGTCTAGTTACAGGAATCATGAAAGACAAAGATGCGGCGGGAATACTGAGATGTTATTGCAGTGTCGCTTCCAAAATCATCCTGACAAGACCTGACGTCGAGCGCAGTGCGGGAACGGCGGAGTTAAAAGCGAAATTGCCGGCAAATTTTACTGGAGATATTGTTGAAATTCCATTCGTATCGGAAGCTGTAAATGCAGGGATTGAATCAGGAGAAGATGTGATCTGTGTCGCTGGGTCGTTCTTTACGGTCGGGGAGGCGATGAAGGCGCTTGGGATAGAGCCATATGGAAAGATGCCGCCGCAGCGTGACAATGAAAAGTAGCTGGGCGTTGCCCTCGCGAAGCTCGGGCCGGTCTCCCTTCGGGCTCGGCTATTCGCCTCGTTGCCGTCCGCCCTACGCCTTGCGGCCGGGTCGTCCGTCAATTCGCTCTGGCTCACCCTTCGGTCCACCTAACGCGCGGCAACAGAAACATATTCTGTCAAGAATTAACATTTGCGCTATTTTAGTATGTAACAACGCAAGTGAGTTTTTTTTAGGTGTGTATTGATGGTGGAATATCCCAGATGCCACGCGCCAGGCAGAACCAGGGACGATGCAAGGGCCCCGTCACATTAAAAAATGTAACACATTGTTACTGTTTGTCCTTGAGTCGTTCTATCTCGTCAAAACTACCTTTTCGGAATAGCTTTTGCCGTCGACCGTTGCCCTCACGACGAATAACCCCGATCCAACAGGATGATGCCAGACTGCCTTCTCCTCGAGAATTCCTTTGAGGGAAGCCATGCGCCTACCTGAGATATCATAAACGGAAACCTCAGCCGGCTGAGTATGGTGGGGAAGAAGAATGATGATTGCCCCGGCGCTGCTGCCGATGCGCATAAACGGCGATGGGAGTCCGGCGCGGGTGATAGGTTGCACGGTTTTTACCTGGATTTGACAGGTCCACACCGTGAGGTCGGAATCGGAAAGGACGAAGACGAGGTTTCTCACACTGTCGATAAAGACCCCAAAAAAAGCATCGGCGATCGTAAGGCTATCAATGAGAATTCCGTCTGCAAAGCATGGCAATTGGGCAGTACCGGTTAAGAAAACAGAGTGATTAGGCAAACCAGGAAAGTTGAAATCGACAGCCATGTTCGGAGACCCCTCCAACACCATCGTCCCGTTATACCAATAGCCCGCGCTACCATATTGGTTTGCGCAAATGCGACTCGTATAGTAGTCAAAAATCAGATTGCTGTTTGCAAGAGAGAGTTTGTTTTGTTTGTAGGTAACCCTATCCAAGCAAAAGGAATCATACACACAGCATCCCACGAGTTTGCACCCCGTCCCGAACATCGAAGGAACAATTAAGGTGGAGTCCCCGAGCGATACACAAGGGTCGTAGATCATATGTGTCCCGGCGCTAGTGCGGCCGATAGTATCCATCAAACGAAGTACCCCGGATTGATACTGGTACCAACGGAGGTATGCTACCCCGCCTTCCATACCCTGAAATAGATCTCTCCCGGTTGTAAAAGCCTTTCCTATAAGGCCAAAAAGCGGCCTGATTGCCCCTAGGCCTGAAAACCTTGGGTTTTGCGGATTGGATACGTCTATTATGGAGAAAACTGTATCTGGTGTGGGTTGCTCGGGAAAAACTATCGAGTCGCCTGATCTTAAACTCCAGCCAACGGGTTGTATCGGGAAGCTTGCGATTTTGGTCAGCCCGACAGCTTTTCTTGAGGCGTTAGCCCTCATCGCATCCGCGTCAAGAGTGTACAGGGTATCCATGGGCGACGCAAGCGTCTGCTGACCCATGTATGCAGCGACGTAGTACTGGCACCAGGTGTTCGGAGGAACCGTGAAATCTGTGTCAATAACCAAGCCTTCTTGAGAGGGAATAGCTGAAGGAATATCCTTTAGTAGCTCGAAGGTGCCAAAGTTCAAGGCCCTGTAGATCTTGTAGCCGGCTTCGATGGTCGAACTGGAAAAACGTGATTTGACTGGCATGCTGCGTCCAGATGCCGTAAGTTACGTTGAACTGCAGCGGTGCAGCAAAGATCGGCAGCGTTATGACCTGCTTGGGCACTACGGTAACCGAGATGGTGTTGGAAGTGTCTGCATGCTCAGTCTGCGAAATTGCGGTGAGGGCATAGGTATAGGTAATCTGCGACAGAGGTTTGCAAATATCGGTGAATGACGTTGCGGTTCCAGAAACAGTGGTCACTACGGTGTACTGAAGGTCGGTGGAGTCTTTTCGCAGAATAGTTATACCCTGGTAGGCCGTACTGTTGTTCCTCCACGTGAGGGAAACGGCTGTATCTCCGAAAACCGCATCCCCAACTGCAGTGGCAGTATACAGGTATGGCGCCTGAAGCTGGCCAAGGGCAGATTGACACAGAAGAAGAAGTCCCAAGGAGATAGTCCTAATCATGCTTCATCCTCCCGTGAAAAGGAGATTGTCTGGTAGTTGCCCCCAAACCTGGACGTGTCCGAAGGAAACCAAGGGGTGCAGACGGCGTTGCCACGTCATTTAAGTAATATAATCAAATCTTGAGGATTCTGCTACGGAGTTATCAATAAAGTGTTTTCTGCAGGAAAACCAGCGGTTCTAAGAGAAATACCCCTGCTGCTTAGGCGAATACAGTCAAGATGGCACTCTTTCTTCTGCCCAGCGCCAGGCCGGAACGGAGGCCGCGCCAGAGCGCGGTGCGGCCTGTCCACGGCCATAAGGCCCTCGTGGCAGGGCCGCCCGAGGCCGAAGGCCGACGACCCTTGGAAGCACCCGAAGGGGTGGACCGGAAGGACGGCCGCCGCTGCGAAGCAGCGGGGCGCCCAGATCTTTTCTTAAGTTTAGAAATAATGTCCCTCTTGCCTTCCCACCACCTCGCCCTTCAAAACAAAGTATCTGTCAAGCCTCGTGCTCAGTCCGCATAGAATTTCATAGGCAATGGTACCGCATTTTGCGGCAACCTCATCCGGTGAAATGCATTCGCTCCCTTGACATCCGATAGCCACCGCCTCGTCGCCGACGCAAACATCCGTGTTTAATCCCACGTCGGCCATGATGTAATCCATGGTAACCGTTCCCGCAATGGCGTAGCGCCTGCCGCGGATGAGCACCGATCCCGCGCCCGTGAGTTTTCGCGGGAGGCCGATACCGTAGCCGAGCGGGATCGTTGCGATATGCGTTTCGGCTGAGGTTACGTATCGCGCGCCATAGCTTATGGCGGTGCCGGCCGAGACTTTCTTGATCTTGGTGACCGGCGCCTTGAGCGTAACCACAGGCTTGAGTGCAAGCGGGAAATCCTGGAGCGGGTCAGGCTTGCATCCGTAAATGGTGATCCCGGGACGCACCAGCGTGCATTCAGAAGAAAGCGGGTGTCTCATGATGGCCGCGCTGTTTGCGTAATGAATGAACTTGGGAGAAATGCCGTTCTTGCGAAGAATATCCAGCGCGGCCCTGAACTTGCTTGTCTGAATGTCAACTGTGCCGGTTCCCGGAACATCGGCGCACGCAAGGTGCGTGTACGCGCCTTCACACACGAGCTTCGAGTTGTTTTGCAAAGCGGACACGAGCGCGCCGAGTTCGGTCGGGAGCAGCCCGAGCCTGGTCATGCCGGTGTCAACATTAACGTGAATCCGGACAGGCGTGCCTGCGCGGGTCATCACGCCGAGATCGGCAACATCGTTGAGCGAGACGCTCACCTTGTGTGCACCTGCCCATGCCAGTTCATCGGTGTCGCATGCGCCAAGCACCAGCACGGGGAGCGTGATCCCGCCGTCCCGCAGCGCACGCGCTTCGGCCGCGGTCGCCACCGCCAGCCATTCAACGCCGCACGAGGCAAGCGCCCTGCTCACCACAACAGACCCGCAGCCGTACGCAAGGTCCTTTACAACCGCCATTATGCCTTTTCCCTTGCCTGCGGCGCGGCGGATTTCAGAAACGTTGTGCAGGACGTTGTCGAGCGAAACCTCGATGCAGGGGTGCTGGCAGTTCATGCGGCCTTCTTTCTCGACGCGGCGGCTATTGCCGAGAGGTTAAGGGCTTTTTGGGTGATGTCGTTATAGCGGCCGCTGTTCACGGTTTCCCGGTCGACAAGCTGCGTTCCGGTGAACAGCGCACGCGCGCCCGCCGCAAAATAGGCTGCGGCGTTTTTTGCACTTACCCCGCCGCAGGGAAACAGGATTGCATCGGGAAAGGGCGCGAGCAGCGAGCGGATGTAATCGGGTCCTCCCACCGCATTGCACGGGAAGACTTTTATTGCGTCTGCGCCGGCGCGCATTGCGGCTGCGATTTCGGTGGGCGTGAGAGCGCCGGGGAATACCGGCACTGATGCCTTTTTGCATTCGTCAATTACCGACGGGTCGGTATTCGGGGCAACGATGTAACGCGCGCCGGCCGAGATTGCATCGCGCACCATCCTTGCATCGAGAACCGTTCCTGCACCCAGAAGGAGCCTGTGGCCAAATCTGGCAGCAACCGATTCAAGCACGGCAAGCGATTCCGGAAGGGACAGGGAGATTTCGAGGGCCGGCACGTTTCCTGCGATGAGCGCTTCGGCTACATGCGCGGCCTTTTCCGCATCGGAAAACCGAACGATGGGGATAATGCCGATGTCAAGCAGGCGTCCAAGGGTATCGGATGATGGTGTGCCCATTCGCCGGCCGCATCAGGAAGGTTTTGTGTCGGCAATGGTCCACTCATCGCCGGTACGTTTGCGGAAAAAACACGAGAAATACCCCTCGTGGCAGGCCGCGCCCGTCTGGTCCACGAGAAACAGCAGTGCGTCGCCGTCGCAGTCGATGCGCGCCTCGCGCACGGTTTGGAAATGGCCCGAGGTATCGCCCTTGCGCCATCGTTTTTTCCTGCTGCGGCTGTAATAGACCATGGTGCCGGTGGCGAGCGTTTCATCGAGGGTTTCGCGGTTCATGTACGCAACCATGAGCACGCGATTGGTTTTTACATCTTGGGCGATAGCGGTAACCAGACCGTTGGAATCGAATTTGATGCTATCAATGATATTCATAGGTTAGTCGATAATTTGAAATTATTACTTTTGGTGGGGGCACCGCTTCGCGTTTCCCCCTCGCTGCGGCCTCCTCGGCCTACGGCCTGCGATGTCCTCCGCTCCCCCCTCCAGCAAAGGGGGGCGCCTAAGGCGCTCGACTTGCGCTCGCGCGGCGTCGCCCCTTCGCAACGCAACCGCTGCGGTATGCCGCTGCGCGGCAATAAAAACAAACAAAGTCAAGAAACAAGAAGGAAATCATTTGATTTTTCACTCAACAACGACTCTTCGTGGGTGCCCCCCAGCCGAAGGTTTATGCTTGCGACTGCTCCCTCTAGGGGTGCACCCTGGAGAGGGGAGTGCCGAGGACAGCGCAAGCTGACCGAGGCCGGGGGAGAGCCTTCTCCCCCGAGATCTTTATTGACAAAACTAATTTCTAACCTGCCCATTGCCCTTGACAATCCACTTATACGTTGTCAACTCACCCAGTCCCATAGGCCCGCGCGCATGGAGCTTGTCGGTGGAGATGCCGATTTCCGCGCCCAAACCGTATTCGCCGCCGTCGGAGAAACGGGTGCTGGCGTTGTGCATCACCGACGAGGAATCCACGAGGCGCAAGAACAGGTCCGCCTCCTCCTGCGATTCGGTGACAATGGCGTCGGTGTGGCGCGAGCCGAATTTGTTGATATGAGCGATTGCCTTGTTCACGCCGTCCACCACGCATACGGCGAGCCGCAGATCGAGGTACTCTGCGTACCAGTCCGCTTCCGTTGCGGGCTTTACGCCTTTGACAAGCTGCCGCACGGCCGGGTCGCCGATCAGCGTTACCCCTTTGACGATCAGTGCATCGAGAATTGCCTTTTTGTCGGCATCGGGAAGTCCCGCGTCGAGGAGCAGGGTCTCCATCGCGTTGCACACCGCGGGACGCTGCACCTTGGCGTTCACGACGATTGCGGCGGCCTTTGCCATATCCGCGTTGCGGGAAACGAACACGTGGCACACGCCCTTGTAGTGCTTGATGACGGGAATGCGCGATTTCTCCACCACGGCGCGGATGAGGCCTTCGCCGCCGCGGGGAATCACCAGGTCGATTTCCCGGTCCTTGCGCAGAAGTAAATCGACCGCCTTGCGGTCGATGGTGGGCACGAGCTGCACTGCGCGGCAGGGGAGACCGCTGCGTTCGCAGGCGAGCGAGAAGAGCGCGGCCAGGGCCTTGTTGGAATAGAACGCCTCGCTGCCGCCGCGGAGGATTACGCTGTTTCGCGACTTGAGGCACAGCGCGGCGGCGTCGACCGTCACGTTGGGACGGGATTCGTAAATGATGGCGATGACGCCGATGGGGACGCGCATCTTGTAAATAACCAGGCCGTTGGGCCGCACGCGTTCGTCGAACGATTCGCCGACGGGCGCGGTCAGCGCCGCCACGTCGACAAGCCCGCGCTTCATGGACTCGAAGGTCTTGTCCGAAAGCGTGAGCCGCTCGATCATGGGACCCGCAAGATGTTTCTTTTCCGCCAGCGCAAGGTCTTTCCGGTTTGCCTTGACAATGGCATCCTTTTGCTCGTCGAGCAGGGCGGCCATCGCACAAAGGCAGTCGTCCACCTTGGCGCGTGGAATATCGACGAGGCAACGGCTGGCGGCGAGGGCACTGCGCGCCATGGCGTCGATTTTTTTCTGAAGCAAAGAGACGGGCATGGTTGCCTCCGTACGGTGCGACGCGGATAAAAATACCTTGTTGAGGACGCTACAGGACAACCAGATTGTCGCGGTGGACGATCTCGTCGAAGGTCTTCTGACCGATCCTTTGCGCTATGTCAACCGTTTTGCATCCCGCAATCTTCTGCGCTTCTTCCGAAGAATAGTTGACGAGCCCGCGCGCGACCGTCTGCTTCCTCTCGTTCTGGATGTCGACCATGTCGCCGACGTTGAAGGAACCCGAAACCTTCCGCACGCCTGCGGGAAGGAGGCTTTTTCCGTTCTTGACAACGGCGCGCGCGGCCCCGTCGTCGATGACAAGCGCGCCGCTCGGCTGGCCGGTGAACGCTATCCAGCGGTGGCGGGAGGACATTTTCTTTGCGTTGGGGAGAAACAGCGTGCCGAACCTGCGGTCCGAAAGCGTCTCGATCAGGGTGTGGCGGTAGCCGTCTCCGATGAGCGCGAAAATGCCCGCCTTGGTGACGGTTTCGGCGGCGCGCAGTTTTGTCGCCATGCCGCCCACGCCTATGGCGCCGGCCTTGCCGGACGCGAACCCGTGCACCGCGGCGGTGATGTTTTCCACGAGCGGAATGTGGCGCGCGCCGGGGTTCGCCGAGGGATCGGCGTCGTACAGCCCGTTGATGTCGGTAAGGTTGACAAACAAGTCCGCCTGGACAAGCAGCGAGATCTGCGCCGCAAGCGTGTCGTTTTCCCCGAATCTGATCTCCTCGACGCCCACCGAGTCGTTCTCGTTGATAATGGGGATCGCGCCGCAGTCGGCGAGCTGAAAAAGCGTGTTCCTGAGATTGAGATACCGTTCCTTGTCGCGCAGGTCGTCCCAGGTGAGCAGCACCTGGCCGATGGGTATCCGGTGCCTGGCGAAACAGGCGTCGTAGGCGTTCATGAGGCGGATCTGGCCTATGGAGGCGCAGGCCTGCTTCACCGGGATCGTGGAAGGCCGCCTTTTAAGGCGGAGCGTCTGCATGCCGTGCGCGATCGCGCCCGATGAAACCAGAAGCACCCGCTTTCCCGAGCGCATGAGCGCCGCGATGGAATCCACCAGGGAACGCATCCTCCCGCTCTGGGGAACATTTTCCTGGGAGGTGAGGATCCTGCTCCCGACCTTTACAACGATGGTTTCGCTGTGCGCGATTTCCTGGCGAAGCACGGGAGGGTTTCCTTAGGGATGCTACTTCGTTTTTTCCATTTTGACAATGGTCTGTTCAAGATCGTTGATCCTCTTGAGCAGCGCCGACCGCTCCAAGTCCAGCGAATCGCGTTCCGTGGAGCAGCGCTGGACCGACTCGAGCAGCGAGTCGAGACTGCCGTTTGTGGCGGCCGACTTGGTCTGGAGCCGCCTGATGCGCGCCGTGGTTTCGTCGTACTGCTGTTCGAAGCTCTTGAGCACCACGAGAATTTTCATGAAGGTGTTTACCTCGCCGATAAGAGCATCGTCGGGGTAGCGGACGCGGAACGAGTTGAACGCTTCGAGCGCCATCCTGGGATCGGCCTTGGGATTGTCGTAATAGATGTTAAGGTATCCTATCCTGAACAAGGCCTGCTTGGCTGCGGGCGTCTGCGAGTATGAGGGAGAAGTCACGAGTTCCTGGTAGATCCGGAGCGCTTCCGCGTATTGTTTCTGCGCGAATTTCTCTTCGGCGTCGGAGAGAAGCCGGCGCTCGTAGGTAAATGCCGCCACGCGGTTCGCGGCGCACCCGCATGCAACCGCACACGAGAGCGCGAGAACGAGACGAATCCAGCCCGGCAGGGTCGCCTTTGGCATCATTACAATTCCGTTTCCTTCCCCTCGCCGTGTTCCCGCATGTCAGGTTTTCGAAGACTTGTCGAGGTTGATCATCTGTTCGCCGCTCGAGGTGTATTCTTCCACCACGGGGTTCCGTATGTCGCGGAGTTTCCTGGTTACGAGGGAGATACGGTCGGTTTCCTGGAGAATGACCTTCACCCGCTCCCGCATTTCCTCGGGGAAGTCTTTCATCGACATTTCGAGGAACTGCGCATTTCCCGAAATGATCATGAGGGGGTTGTTGATCTCATGATTTACCGATGCGACGACTTCGCCGATGGCCGCCAGCCGTTTTGATTTCACCAATTCCTCCTGCGTTCTTTTGAGGTCGGTGGCCATGTCGTGGAACGCGTTGGCAAGATCGCCGATCTCGTCGCTCGGATAGCCCGAAGGATCGAACGAAAAATCGCCTTTGCCGATCGCGCTTGCCGAGACCTTGAGCCGGCGCAGCGAATTAGTGATGGCGCGTGAGAAAAAGAGGGCGAACCCGCTGGCCACGAGGATCACGATGATGAGAATCACGATGGTCATCTGCTTGATGTCGCTGATCCGCTGTTCCGCGTCCCTTATCACGCTCTTGGTCTGCTCGTCGATCATGGCGTCGGTCGCGGCGAGCGATTTGCTTATCTCCCGGTCGGCGGAATCGAGCACCGCAATGAGCGGGACCCCCTTGCTGTTGAGCACGAACTTCATGGAGTCGGGGGGCTTCCTGGAGAATGCGAGCGCGGCGAACGCCGTGTCGTACAAGGCTGTGTTGCGGACGACGGCGGTCATGATTGACAGGAGCTTCAGGTGGTTCTCGTAATGCGAGGAGCCGGCGACGTTCTTGCGGAACACCGCCGAATCGAGCGCCGAAATCAGGTTCAGCTCGCCGGTCACCGAGTCGAGAAGCGAAAGCACTACCCTGCCGGTCTGCCGGAAGTTCTCCACCGATTCCGATTTTCCGATTGCCTCGTACGACGTCGTGCTCCTGCGCTTGTCGCTCTGCATGTTCGCGACGCGCAAAAGACCGTTCTTCACCTCGTCCTGGCGTTTGAGGATGTTGGCCACGCCGTTCAGATCGGACAGCTTGTTGACGATGACGACGTAGACCACGTTCAGGAAAATGACAAACAGGAATCCGAGGAAAAGTTTCGGCGAAATGGTGAGTCTCATGGCGGTGCCCGTTTGCCGTGAAGGTTGTGTTCGCCTTCCCGCATGCCGGGAGGCGCTGTCCCTAGAAATCGTGCCCCACCGAGAGGTAGAACAGGTTCTCGGACAGGATGTTAAGATCCGGATCGAGTTTGTTGCTCAGGAGCCTTCCCCAGAAAAAGCGGATGGGACCGACCACGGGGATTTCGTAGGCGACCCCCACGCCCATGCCCACGGGCGCTTTGTCAAGAAAATCCCTGCCGAATGCGCCGATGTTTCTGCCGCTCCACGGCCACGCGTACCCCCAGTCGAGCGAACAGAGGAAATACAGCCCCTGCTGGATCCTCAGACGGTAATTTCCGTGGAGGAGAAACGCGATGTCGCCGGGAAGCGTCCTCGGCCGCAGCCCGAAAAACGGAAGACAGTTGTACACATCGATGTCTTTATACTGTTCCTCCGGGACCGTTCCTCCGAGATACACCTTTTCCACATCGGGCATTGACGTCGTCGACCAGACGAACTGCAGCTGCGGAGAAAACGTGTGAATTTTTGCAAACGTAAAGTACGGGGCGACCCCGCCGTCGACCTTTGCGAAGCTTTCCTTGCCCGTGACCACGTCGTGGGCGACGCCCAGGGAAATATAGGTCTTTTGACCTTTTTCTGGAAAGGGAAATCTGTCAAGATTGTCGCCGGTCAGGCGCGCCATCAGGTACTGCATGCCCTGCTCGAACCCGCCGAAGGGGTTCTTGAATCCCGGGGATTCGTAGACCGAAAATTTCTCGGCGCGGATCCCGCCTTCGAGCATCATGAATCTGCCGAGCTGCATTCCCACAAGCGCAAGCACCCCGCCTCTGCTGAGCGTCTGTTCCTCCAGCTTCACCCGGGTGATAGTCGAATCGAGTGAATCTTGGTATTCGGTGCGCGTCACCACTCCTTCCCGGGAGATGTATGCCTGCACCTGCGCCATGTTCGCAAAGGCCGAGGAAAAAACATGCGATTGCTCGAATGCCAGGGCGTACTTTTCCCGCAGAGGGCCGTACTGAGCGTACAGTGAGGCTTCGATGCCGAGCCCGAAAAGGTTTTCGTAGGCCGGTTGGAGATAGCCTTCGAGAAGATGGTACTCGTCGAACCTGAGGCCGAGACGAACTCGCCAGAATTCCTTTTCCGTCAACACAATGGCAACCGTGCCGTTGGAATCCGGAACCACCTCCACGTTCTTGAACAGCGCCGATGCGTACAGAGCGGAAATCGCTTTGCCGATTGCGCGTTCGGTAAGGGTGTCGCCGAGGTGAATGCCGACCATGGATTGCACCGTGGACAAACGCGTCACCTCGTTGCCGCGCACGGTAAAACGCCGCACCCTAACGGTCGAAACATCGGCGACGGTGCCGGAATCCGTTTCGCGCAGGATCCGGATGCGCGCAAACGGGTAACCGCAGCCCCGGAGGACCCTGAACGCGGTATTCAGAAATTCGCGTTTCGCCAGCGGTCCTTTACCGCCGAGCGCGGCGGCCAGCGCCCCGGCGGCCGCCGGGGGCGCGTTCTGGAACTTCACCGGCCGGCGCACCGTGTCGCCGCGGCCCGCCGAATCGGTTCCGATGGCGGCGCGGATGCGGGACAGGCTATGCATGACGGCCTGGTATCCGCGCCCGGCAAGGCTGTCGATGTTCGAAAAGTCGGTGTTGCGGAATCCCGCCAGATCGGGCGCAACAAGGACCGACGCGAGGCCGCGCTCGGCCGCTTTCTGCTTTGTCAATCCTATGTTCACCACCTGGTCCATCAGGCGAACGGGGTTGTCCATGTCCTGCCTGCTCCAGAGCGGGGAGGTGACGTCCACCGCGACAATGGCATAATCGGGAAACTGGTCGCGGCAGGCTTCCACGGGGATGTTGGACAGCAGCCCGCCGTCCATGAGCACCATGGAGTCGATGGCGACCGGCGAGAAGATGAGCGGGAAGCCGCATGACGCGCGGACGGCGGCCATCAGGTCGCCGCTCGAAAAGGCCACTCTTTTCCCGGCGAGGATGTCGGTTGACACGATGCGCAGAGGAACCGACAGGCTGTCGAAGTTGCCGCCGCAGCGGCACTGGGCCGGCGCCAGAAGCGGCCCGAGCGCCCGGTAAAACACCTGACCGTCGGATATGGATTGCGGCAGGAGTATGTTGAAGTTTCTGCCGATGCGCGCTTCAAAGAGATAATTGCCGGACTCCGCTTTCTGGCTCATGAGCAGGTCTTTGCGCGGGGCCGAATTGTTGTAGATGGTGGACCAGTCGAGCGATTTGGCGAACCGCAGGATGCTGTCCGGCGCAAAGCCGGCTGCGTAGAGGCTGCCTACAATCGCGCCCATGCTCGTGCCCACGATGGCGTCCGGCCTGAGTCCCTGCTCGTCAAGCGCCTTGAGCATTCCGATCTGGGAAAGGCCGCGCGCGCCGCCGCCGCTCAGGGCGAGCACGAACGGTTTTCGCGCGGACGGAAATAAAGGCGCGACGAGCGCCGCCGCAAGCAGGAGGCAGAAGCACGTCGTCGCCGTTGTGCGGCCTGGCAGGTTCATCGTGGCTTACCTCAATGCACCGATGATGACGGCCCAGATTTCCGTGTCCTTCGGGCCACGCCAAAGGGAGACCTTCGCCAACAGGCCGTACGAGAAAAAATTCTTCTCGCACAGGTCGGTCAGGTGGAGATTGTCGGCCGGATGAATAAAAATAACATCGGCCCGCGATTGCGGCCGCCTTTCCGGCCACAGGGAGTACTGATTGTCGCGCGATTCGAAATTGAGGGTGAAGGTCCGTGGGTGCCCGGGAAGATAAAACGCCAGCAGCGCGGCCTCCTGGTACCGGTTCACGCACACGGGGCGCGCACGGACCGGATCGATGCGGATTCTTACGGCGTCAACCTGGCGGGCGAGCTCCCGCCACCCGCGCGACTGCGCGGCCGGGTCGCTCTGCGGCGGAAGATGGATAATCGGCTTCTGCACCTGCACAAGGACGGCGACGGTGGTTATCGCGGCGAACGCGACGGAAGCAAGGACAAACCCGCGGAAAAACGGTTTCTTCTTTATGTCAAGCTGTTGCAGGGCTATCGGAATGAGCATGAGACCGCTGAGGTACGCGGCCGCAGCCCAGTTCGCTTCCACTTTCTTCTGGAGGCTTGCAATGAAAAAGAAACAGAACGGAACCAGAAAGAATGTCGTGAGATAGGCGGCGTGCCCTTGAGCGGTTTTTTTTCCGATGACCAGAAACGCGGCGTAGGCGAGAAGCGCCGCAGGCACGAGCGAAAGAACCCCGATCTGGCCGGCAATAAATTCGCCCAGGAATGCCGGGTGCAGGGCGGCGTGCGCACCCACGCCGTGCTTCATCTGGAACAGGATGCCGCACCAGTGATGGCGCTGGTTCCACAAAAGATTGGGCAGCCACACCAGAAGCCCTATGCCCGCAGACGCCCAGCATTGCCATCGCACCAGCCAGTGCCGTGAATCCCTTGACACAAGAAGAAAGACCGCCAGCGAAACCGGAAACAGCGCGAACGTGTACTTCGACAGCATGCCCAGGCCGCAAAACACCCCGAGCAGGAGCCACCACAGCGTCTTCGATTCGAAAACGGCCCGGTAACCGGCGAAAAGCGCAAGCGACCAGAACAGCACCTGTGGAAGGTCGGGCGTTGCGAGCATCGATCCCACGCCGAACAGCAGAACAACGTTCGAAAGCAGGGCCCACGAGATCAGCGCAAAACGATCCGAGATATACCGCTTGAGCAGGAGATACGATGCAACGGATGCGGCGAGCGCCGCCGTGCACATGAAGAACCGCACCCCAAGGAGGGTGTCACCGAACATGGCGCGGGAAAGCGCGATGAACCAGGCGACCATGGGCGGATGGTCGAGGTAGCCGAAAGAAAGGCTCCTCGACCAGTCCCAATAGTAGGCTTCGTCCGGAAGCAGGCCGAGAAAAGACGCATAGATCAACCGGAAGACGAACACGCCCGCAAACAGCGTGTATATCGCGAGGTCGGTGCCGAAAACGGTCGCGCGGTCCGACCCTGGACCCGATGAGATTGTTTCCTGTTGGATGTTGATACGAACCCCGCGTTGCAGGAGAGGAGTAGGGAAGTCGGAATCGATTGATGGTGACCCGCTTACGAAGCAGTTCATAAGTAATACCACATTGAATCTGTCACGGTGAGCCTGTCGAACCGTCTCTCACCGATAGACCCTTCGACAAGCTCAGGGTGACATCGAAGCTATGTGATCATACTCATACTAATGAACTGCTTAGTAAAAATACTTTCCGCAATGCAGCAAACGCCTTTTGTCCCCGATTGCTTTTTCGTATTTTCAAAAGATGTGTATTTGTCTGAAGAAGGTGATGCGTGATTGTTCTTGATAAGAATCCATTCTGGTTTGCATCACAAATACTCATCCTGGTGCTTGTGATTGCCGCGTGGCCCCTGTCGCTCAAGACAACCTCGTTGCCGCGCGACATGCACGAGGCGGAAATAATGCTCCGTGAAGGCTCGCTCGATTCCCTGGAATGGGAGCTTCTGCAGCCGTACTACGTGCAGCCGATAAACGTTCCGCGCGGCGAACTTTCGCTCCTGAACGATTTGTTCGACATGAGGGTTGAAAACCTGCCGCTTTCGCGGGACCAGCTCGCGGCGTACCGGCCGTGGGATGCCACGGCACAGGAGCGGTTTTTCCGGGATTATCCGGAACTTGCCAAATACGAACCTATCCTGTCTTTTTCCGAGGGCAACGGCCGCCGCCTGTCGGACGCAGGCCTTGCGATCTCGGTCGACAACGATCTCAGGACCTCGGCGCTGTCGCGCTTTATCCTGAGGCTCGCGCCGGGCGTTGACGTTTCGGGCAGCATCGCTCACGCCGACACAACAGCACTGTGGGTGAAGCGCAGGGTCTCGGCGTCGGTGCCGGGGATTGTCTCGCTCGATGCCGGAAACTTTTCGCTCAATGCCGACAACGGCCTGTTTTACGGATATTTCCCCGATGCCGCCGCAGCACCGGTCACCACCTTGTCGAACTGGGAATTTGCCGGGTCGCGCGCGTGGAACGGGCTGTGCCTCAAATCGGCCCGGTGGGACAACGCGCGCATATCCGCTTTTTTCCACGAAAGGCCCACCGAAAGGGCGTTCGGCGTATTCTGCGACGCCGGCGCATCGGAAGCGGTGCGCGTAACGGCGGGCGTGTCGCGCCTCGACCGCGGCCCGTTGGACACAAGCCGATTGACCGACGACTATTTTGTCCACTACGGCCTGTCCGGCGATGCGGCCGGATTTTCGTACCGGGTAAACGCTGGCACGGCACGCAGCAGCCCGCTTGTGGTGCCGGTCGAGGCGCAATGCTCGCGCAGGGCCCGGGACGGCGCGTCATTCTCGGTCCTGGTCGCGCGGCTGCCCGCCGGCTGCGCGCTGCCGCGGAGCAAGATCGCCTTCGACTGCCGCAACGAGCTTGACTTAAGCGACAGCGCTTCGGCTTCGGACATCACCCTTGCCGATTGCCGCACATCGCTCGCGCTGTCGAAATCCTTCGCGACCTCGGCCTCGCTTTCGTACGTGACGTCGGGGAGCCGGGCCGCGCTGGCCGCGGGAGCGGGCGTTGCGGGAACGTGGCTGGTCAAGTACCGGCTGTCGTACGACTACCGCATGTCCACGGCCGCGGCGCAGGAGACCCACAAGGCGCAGCTCTTTGTCGAGCGCGCATTATCGCGGTATGTCAAGCCCGAGTTTTCATGCAATGGGTATGTGAGAAACGACGGATTCGGCAGCGTGAACACCAGGCTGCCGGTGGTCGTGTCGCTGCCGGGCGGCATGAACATCACGCCGTACGCTGCGATCTACGCGAATACCTCACGGGACCGGAGTTACACGGCGGGCCTCAAGGAAGAGTTCCGCATCACCGGCGAGACATGGTGCGATTGTGATGCGTCAACGTCGTTGGACGAAAACAACAGACAGGAGTGGAATGTCGATGCGCGAGCCTATTTCTGTTTTTAGATTGGCGACGGCGTGCGCGCTGCTGTGCGCGCTGTTGGGCGCGTCCTGCGGGACGCAGGCGCCTTTGGGGTCGGGAACCGGCCTGCGCTTCGCGGTCGTAAACGTGGGCGAGGGGCTGTCGCAGATCGCATCCTCGGGCGGCGAAGCCGTCGTCTTTGACATGGGCGACACCGACGCCACGCCGCAATGGATCGAGGCCTACGGCCGCGCGGGCGGGCCGCGCATCCGCGACATCGTGATCTCCCACAGCCACGTCGACCACATGGGCGGACTCAGAAACCTGCCCGACTCCATCAATTTCTCCGGAGAGATTGTCGCGAGCGTATTCGAAGACACCGCGCTGATCCGCAGCACCTGCGGCACGTGGGCCTCGCGCGTCCGGTTCAGGACCGTGGCGCGGGGAGACACCGTGGCAGGACCTTCGGATGCGTTTGCGGTGTGCGTGTGGCCGCCCAGGAGCGCCGCGGTCACGATGCCTATTGTTGACGAATACAAAAACACCTACAGCCTTTGTTTCCTCGTACGGTACCAATCCAACACGGTCCTTGTCACATCGGACATCGACACGGCCGCAGAACAGGCGCTCGCCGCGGAATACGGCTTCGGACTGGCTTCAGATGTAATTATAGTCCCGCACCATGGGTCGGCATACTCCGTTGATCCGGTGTTCTATGGATACGTTGCGCCGTCGATAGCAGTTATTTCTTGTTCCGCGGATAACACGTACGGACATCCGGCGCAAAATGTGCTTGATTTACTGTTTCAGATGCATGTGAAGTTGTATTTGACGAGTACGGAGGGGACGATAATGGCGTTTACTAATGGTTATTATTGGACGATAAATGGTGAGTATTAAATACTAGACAACAAATACTAAATACAAAGAAAGATATGGGCGCCCCGCTGCTTTCGCAGCGGCGGCCCTCCTTCC
>CAVWBU010000033.1:0-7118 GCA_963753345.1 uncultured Fibrobacterota bacterium | reverse complement strand
GGTAAAATGTGCCAGCCGTCGGAGTCGGAGGCTCAGGTTGCTTGACCGGATTCAAATAGCGCTCGGGATCATTCTTGAATTTAACGAGGCAGCCTTCTGAGCAGAATCGGTACGTGACGCCTTTGTAAACGTACGATCGCGTCCATTGCGGCGTCTCGGTCATGCCGCAGACTGGGTCTTTGTTAGGCTGGTTTATCTGATTTTCATTCATGGTTGATGAAATCCGCATCGTTCTATCGTTAGTCAATATCTTTTGTCAGGATTCGGCAAGAATACTTCTGCCCGTGCGCCAGGCAGGACTGGAGGCCGCGCCAAAGCGCGGTGCCGCCCGGACCCGCGGCTACGCGGCATAGGGCCGTGGCGGCCCGAGGCCGAAGGCCGAGACCGGAAGGACGGCCGCCGCTGCAAAGCAGCGGGGCGCCCATTTTCTTTTTCTCTCTTACTTCCTGATTTCCCTTTTCCTCCACAAAAAATAAATCGCCGGATACACCAGCAACTCCAATATCACCGACGTCACCACGCCGCCGATCATGGGCGCGGCAATGCGCTTCATCACGTCGGAGCCGGTGCCGTTGCTCCACATTATCGGAAGTAAACCGGCAACGATCACCGACGCGGTCATGATCTTGGGACGGACGCGCCTCACCGCGCCATGGTCAATTGCCTCTTTGAGCGCGCGCAGCGTTATTGCTCCCTGCTTTTTGGCGACGTCAAACGCATGATCGAGGTACAGGAGCATTACCACGCCGGTCTCGGCGTCAAGCCCTGCCAGCGCAATGAGCCCCACCCACACCGCCAGGCTCATATTGTAGCCGAGCATGAACAGAAACCAGACAGCGCCCACCAGCGAAAACGGCACTGCCAGCATCACGATTGCCGTTTTGCCAAGCGACTTGGTATTAAGGAATATGATGATAAGGATGATGAGCAGGGTTAGGGGAATAACAACCGCAAGCCTCCTTGCCGTCCGCTGCATATATTCGAATTCCCCGCTCCAGATGATGCTGTAGCCCGTGGGCAGCGCCACGCGAGAGGCGACCGCTTTCTGCGCGGAGCGGATGTACGAACCCATGTCGGTCCCGCGCATGTCAACAAATACCCATGCGTTCGGCCGCGAATCCTCGCTGCGGATCACCATGGGACCCTTGTTGATCTCGAAGTCCGCCACCTGACCCAGCGGCACCTGCTGGCCCGACGGCGCCGAGACAAGCACGTGCCTGAGGCCGTCGATATCATCGCGGAGCTCCCGGCCATAGCGCAGGTTCACCGAATAGCGCTCCAGCCCCTCCACGGTGGTGGTGATGCTCATGCCGCCGATTGCGGTGGCGATTACCGACTGCACGTCGCTGATGTTAAGGCCGTAACGCGCCGCATTGTTACGGCTGATCTTGACATCGAGGTAATTTCCTCCCACCGCGCGCTCGGCAAATGCCGACGCGGTGTGCGGCACGGTGCGCACGGCCGCCTCGACCTGGCGGCCGATCAGCTGCAGGGTGTCAAGGTTCGCGCCGGAGATTTTTATCCCCACCGGCGTTTTGATCCCCGTGCTCAGCATGTCGATGCGGGTCTTGATGGGCATGGTCCACGCATTGGTGAGGCCGGGGAACGCAATCGCCTTGTCGAGCGCCGCGATGAGTTTGCCCGGCGTCATGCCCCGCGGCCATTCCTTTTCCGGCTTGAGCAGGATGATCGTTTCCAGCATGTCGAGCCCGGCGGGATCGGTTGCGGTCTCGGCGCGGCCCGCCTTGCCGAACACGCGCTTGACTTCGGGGAACGAAGCGATGATCCTGTCGGTCTGCTGGAGCAACTGCTTCGCTTTGGATACCGACACGCCGGGCAGCGTCGTGGGCATGTACAGAAGATCGCCCTCATACAGGGGCGGCATGAATTCTGATCCGAGCCTGGAAAAGGGCACCACCGTCACGGCAACGAGGGCAATCGCGGATACAATCACTGTTTTTGGCCGCCGCATCACAAAGGCCACGGCGGGGCTATATGCGGCCATGAGGAAACGATTAATAGGATTCGCACGTTCGGGCCTGATTCTTCCGCGTGCGAAATATCCCATGAGCACCGGAATGATCGTGACGGCAAGAATGGCGGCCGCAGCCATCGAATACGTTTTTGTAAAGGCGAGGGGCCGAAACAGCCTGCCTTCCTGAGCGCCGAGCGTGAAGATCGGGACAAAGGAAACGGTGATCACCAGAAGCGACCAGAACAGCGCCGGCCCCACCTCCTGCGACGCCTCCGTGACAAGCTGCCAGTGCGGCCGGCGATCTGCGGGCGGTTTTGCCTGTTCCGCCTCGATGTGCTTGTGCGCGTTTTCGATCATAATGATGGCGCCGTCGACCATGGCGCCGATGGCGATGGCGATGCCGCCAAGCGACATGATGTTGGCGTTGAGTCCCTGCAGGCGCATCACGAAGAATGCCATAAGGATCGCGGTGGGAAGGGTGAAGACGGCGACCAGGGCGCTGCGCGCATGAAAGAGAAACAGGATGCAGACAAACGCGACAATGAGCATTTCCTCAAACAGCTTGTCCCGCAGATTCGAAACGGCCCGCTCGATGAGACTCGACCGGTTATACGTCGGGACGATCTTCACGTCCGGCGGCAATCCGGCCTTGAGAACAGCGAGTTTCTTTTCCACAGCCTTAATGACCTTCTGCGCATTTTCGCCGTAGCGCATCACGATGATGCCGCCCGCCACTTCTCCCGTTCCGTCAAGGTCCGCCAGGCCTCGGCGCATTTCCGGGCCGATGGCCACATCGGCGATATCGCCGATGCGCACGGCCGCGCCGCGCTGCAAGTCGGTCCTCACGGGAATGGCCCTGATGTCGTCGATGGATTTGATGTAGCCCAGACCGCGGACCATGAATTCCATTTCCGCCATCTCGATCACTTCGCCGCCAACGTCGCTGTTCGCGTTCTTTATGGCCATTTCAACGTCATGGGCGGAAATACCGTACGACTGCAGCCGTGCCGGCGAAACGGTCACCTGATACTGCTTGACAAATCCGCCGACGCTCGCCACCTCGGCCACGCCTTCGACGCTTGACAGACCGTACTTGAGGTACCAGTCCTGGAGCGAGCGCAGCTCCTGCAGCGACCTTTTGTCCGACGTCAAGGCATACTCGTACACCCAGCCCACACCCGTGGCGTCGGGCCCCAGCGTGGGCACGATGCCCGCCGGCAGCCGCTTCTGGGCAAAATTGAGGTATTCCAGAACGCGGCTGCGCGCCCAGTAGATGTCGGTGCCGTCCTTGAATATGACATACACGAGCGAATAGCCGAAGAACGAATACCCGCGCACCACGGACGCACCGGGCACGGACAGAAGCGCAGTTGTCAACGGATACGTCACCTGGTCCTCCACGATGCGGGGTGACTGCCCTTGATATTCGGTGTAGACGATCACCTGCACGTCGCTCAGGTCAGGAATCGCGTCCACGGGCGTGGTGACCAGCGCCCACATCCCCGCGCATACCGCAAGCAGCGCAAGCAGGATGACAAGAACCCTGTTCTTTATGGACCATTGTATGAGTTTTTCGAGCATACCGTTTTTTCTTTCCGCTGAAGAATCCCAGCAGGACTATCGCGCCGGAACACTGCCCTGCGCTTCATCGCGTGTGTCCATCCTGTCAAGCGCCTCCTTGAGATTGCTTTCCGAATCGATGAGAAATTGCGACGAGGTCACCACGGTCTCACCCTCGCTGAGGCCCGAGAGAACCTGGACAAAGCCGCCCGCGCTCATACCGAGCGTCACCTCCCGGGCCTTGAAGCGTCCGTTGCCGAGCGCAATGATCACGACATCGCGCTTGCCGGTATGAAGCACGGCCTGCCGTGAAACGGTGATGGTCTTGGACGCTGCGGGCGACTGGATCACCACGGTGGCGAACATCTGGGGCTTGAGCGCAAAATCCGCGGTGTTGCGTATCGCGACGCGCACGGCCGCGGTCTTTGTCGCCATGTCGAGCACCGGGGAAATAAACCGGACGCGGCCGGAAAACTGTTTTCCTGCCATGGAAGGCGGCTCCACGGCCGCTTCCTGCCCGATCTTGACATAGGGCAAATCTTCCTGATAGACGTTTGCCATCGCCCACACGGTCGAAAGATCGGCCACTTTGTAAAGCGCCGCGCCGGGCGTCACGTTCTGGCCGGCCACCACCATTTTCTCCAGCACCACGCCGTTTGCCGGGGCATAAATGGTCATTGTCTTTTCCGGCGTTCCGCGTTTTTCGAGCTGCTCGATTTCGCGCGCGCCGATGTCCCAATTGAGCAGCCTGCGCCTGCCGCTTGCGACAAGCTCGTCGGCGCCGTTTTTTGCGTCGGCCGAGGCTCCCTGTCCAAGGCTTTCGCGAAAGCGGATCGCCTGCAGGTATTCTTCCTGCGTGCTCACCAGGTCGGGGCTGTACAGGGTGAGGAGCGGCTGGCCCCTTCTCACCTGCTGACCGGTGTAATCGACATACAGTTTCTCCACCCACCCGCCGATTTTCGTGTTGATGATGCTTTGCGCCGTCTCGTTGAGGTCAATGGTTGCCGAAACGCGGATCTTCTTGACAAGCGACCGCATTGCGACTTTCTCTTCGGTCACTCCCATGTTCTGGACCGTTGCCGGGTCGATCTTCACCACGCCGGCCTCGCCTGCCGCGGCACCTTCGTGCTGATCCGATTTCACCGGCACAAGGTCCATGCCGCAGATGGGACATTTTCCCGGCGCGTCCCTGATGATCTGCGGATGCATGGGACACTGATAGTATTGTTTCTGGGCAGCGGCATGCGCCGGCTCCCTGGCCTTGCCGCACGAGGCAACGCCAACGGAAAGCCCCAGCGGGACCGCGATGCACATCAGAAAAACGAATCGCAGCTGCATTACCTGCCTCCTTGGATCGCGTGTTCGATTTCGCTCATGGTAAGCCCCACCGCCCGCTCAAGCTGTGCGCGTCCGTCAAGCAGGTTTGTCACGGCAATGTGATAGTCCTTTTTGGCTCCGAGCAGCATGCGTTCCGCGTCGATGAGTGAAAGGAAATCCTGCCTGCCCGTTTGATACCCGGCCAAAACAGCTTGGAGCGTCTGGACAGCCTGCGGTATAATGGTATTCCTGTACAGACCGACCCGCTCCCGGCCGCTGCGCACATTTACAAGCGCGTCCTGCACCTGGGCCAGCACCATGTTCTTCCTGGCGGCGTATTGTTCCCTTGCTTCATTCTCGCCGGCCTCGGCATGCCGTGCCGCCGAGGCATACTTGCCGTAGGACCATGGCGCAACGGGAAGGGTGAGGCCCAGCATGAGCGACCAGTCGTCGGGCGAATCGACCATCTGCTTGTACATTCCCCGCACCATGAAATCCGGATAGAACTCCCTCGACGCGGCCGCACGCTCACTTTTCTGCATGGCCATGCCGTATTGTGCGGACAAAAGCTCCGGCCTGCTGCTTTCGGCAAGCGGCGCGAGCTGCGCAAATGTCAAGGTATCGGCCGGCGGCTCGATTTCGGGCGGCGGATCGACGGGCGTGTCCACCGGCCTGTTCCGAAGCGCGTTGATCATCGCCTCGGCCGACCTGATTTCCTGCCGCAGGACGATTTCGTCGTTGACAAGCGTGGAAAGCTCGGTCTGCGCCCGCAGGATGTCGGCCTGCCTGCCCATGCCGACCTCGTACTGCTTCTGCGCAGCGGCGACAAAGGTTTTAACCAACCCCTGGGTTTCGGCGTTTACCTGCAGTTTCCGATGGATTGAATAGAGATTGAAGAAATACGCCTTCAGATCGCGCACCGCGTCAAGCTCGAGCACCGCCTTGTCGGCCCCGAACATGTTCGCGCGGTTCTTCTCTACGCCTGCCATGGCGGAAAGTTTTCCGGGAAACGGGAACAGCTGCTGAATGGAATAGTCGTATTCCATCTGCTCCTTGAAGAGGTTGGGAAACGCAGAAACAGGCGACTTGTAAAACTCCACATTCACCTGCGGGGGATCAAGGCTTTTCCGGTACCCGACGGACGCTGCGGCGGCATCCGTCTTGTACCGCGCCGCCTTGAGGTCGGGATTGTCCTTCAACACTTCTCCGATGAGTTCGGACAACTGTTTGTCAACAATCCTTTGGTTTGCACCAAGGTCCGCAGGCCTATTGACACTTTGCGGAAAACCGGTCGCGGCAAGGAGGAGCGCAATGATCGCCGACGCCGATACCATAAGGCGCGTGATCGGGAAGATTTCGTGCCGATGGTTGAAACAGTGTCCGTTCATGCGACATTTCCCTTTCTTCGACACAGGCTACTTCTTTGGAATACTGATCGGCGCCTCGCCCCTGTCGGCGAGAATCTTGAGATACTTCTCCGGGTCCTGTTTGAACGTTTCCGGACACCCGGCGCAGCAGAAATACACGCGCTTATCTTTGTAGTCGACGTAAACACTCTTGTCAATCGGATTTCCCATCACGGGGCAGGTTTTCTGAGGCACGAGTTTTTGTTTGGAATGCTTCATGGCCGTTTTCGTTTGCGCTTGAGCTTTCCCCGACATGGTCATCGTGGAGTCGTGATGACGGCCCGTCATGGCCCCGTGGTTCTGCGAAACGGTGTCGGTCTGGGCGTTTGCGATGCAGAGGATCCCGGCCGCTGAAATTAGTGAAGAAGCCGCAATAACCTGTAATGAGAGCTTCATGGAAACCACCTTTCGTCAAATTGTTTTATTGTACCGATGCCTACTGCTAGGAAGAAAGCAATAACTATGCCCGGATCGGTCGGGTTTCATTCACCGAAGCATGGAATGGCAACCCCAAATACAGCGCTGACCAATCTCAGGCAATGTATAGGATGGAGTTAAATTCTGAGGGGAATCGAACGGAACAGGCCCGGCGGACCGGTGTTGAAAATGACGGAATTTCCGGGCATCAGGTCGGCTTGGACCGGCGCCAGAAAGACCGTTGCGGATGAAGAATGAAGAAACTGGAATTCACCATCGCTTGATGCACCTGGGGCAATAATGTCGTTGCTTTGCGGATGAGAAACCGGCAGGTTGTCACGGCAATGACAACCGGTATTAATACCCTTACGCGCTACTGCAGCCTTTGAAGCCTTTACCGGCGCTGCTGGTTGCACCCGGTGCATCCCGCATTTGCAAACCCC
>CAVWBU010000032.1:0-228178 GCA_963753345.1 uncultured Fibrobacterota bacterium | reverse complement strand
TGCCGTGTTTTGCGTGGATGGAAATTCGCCAAGGTACTTTTCGTACCAGACAAGTGCGCGCTTGGGATCGGTTCTGTATTCGAGATCGGCCAGCCGCAAATACGATTCGCCGGCGAAGCTGCCGTTCGGGAATTCCTTGAGGTACGTGTCGAACGAGGATCGCACTAATTCTGGGAAGGCGTCGTGATCCGCGCGGAGCCGTGCAATTGAAAACAGCGCGAATCTCGCGCTCGTAGCGGGAGGCGCCCGGGCGGGCAAGTGCCGCGATATAGCACTCCGCCGCTTTTTTCCAATCTGATGATTCGAGACGGACCGCCGCTTCGAGAAGCGAATCGCGCGGCCCCGGCTGTGGCAAAGCCGCAATTTTCGCGGGCCGCGGCGCGATAGCCGCTTTGCGCGGCTCCTGTATCGCAGGCGAAGTTGGATGGTCCCCGGATTCTTGCGCCGTATCAAAATCTGCTGAGGCATACTTGGCCTCTTTCTGGACAAAGACGAATCTTCCGGGCGCGAACACCCGGGTCACTGCAATGCCATTCCCATCAATGGCAACCGTTCCTTCAAGAACGTCGGTGGTGATATGGCCCGAAGCCGCCGGGCTGACCCTGAACACGGTGCCCACTACCTTGATCGCATAATCTTTTGTGGCAACGGAAAACGTTTGGCCGTCTCTTTTCTTGGTGACAGAAAAAACCGCCCGTGCCGCAGGTCCGGCCGGTTGTTCCGTAAAATCAACAGTATATTCCATGCGGTTCTGCCTGGCTTTTGTGACCGTTATCGAGGCACCATTTTCCACGATGACCGTACCCCCAGTATTGCTGAGGAGCACCCGCCCGGCCGGGAATCGTACTCACCGTTTGAGATTCCCGCACCGTTGATGTGCGGGCCGCAATTATGAAACGTAAACAACGGTCGTGACAGGGGCGTAATGCCCACTCCAGTATTGCCAGCTTGCCGTGCCGGCGGCAAGAAGGAGCGCTGCGAGGGCAGTGAAGGAGGCCGTTCGGTGCTTCACAAGAGCCAGAGCGGTTGAGGCAAACAGAAGCGGGAATGAAACCGCCGTCGCTTTCTGCGACTGCGCAGCAGCAGAGCGTGATCCTCCATTTTGTCAAGGTTGGCCGCTGTCTTTGTCTCTTTTGAGATACAGTTCCCATGGCTCAATTCCGTCTGTCTGCGAAATGCGAACAAACAGCTTTTCCTCAACCCGCTCCACAGCCCAGCCGGCGCGCAGCGCTCCAGAAAAAGCGCGGCGTCTAATGCTGTGCGGGCTGCATCGGAACTGTGTTCCCGCTCGAATCTCCCGATCCGCTCAAACAGCCTCGACTCTGCACGCACGAGAAGACCGTCAGGCGGAACAACCTGTTTTTGAAAGATCGTTAAGTGAATCGTCGTTATTAGGCAACATGTCCATGGTGATAATTCCCGGTTACCCTGCGTTCTGAATAAATTCTTTCATCTGCTTTCGGGCCGTAAACAGCCGCGACTTCACTGTGCCTTCCGGGATTTTCCAAGGCCGCGGCGATTTCGCCAATGTCCATTTCCTGTACACGCTGAATACGAGCGGAATCCGAAGCGTGTCACTGAGGCCAGCAAGCGCTTTTTCGACAAGGTTTTTCATTTCGAACTCATGCTCCTGCGAGGCCCCTTGTCCGCAACCGAATCCTGCATGTCGTCATAGTTTATCACGGCGCCGTCAGGTTTTCGTTTCCCGGCCAATTTATACCTGAGGTTGCCGCTGCACACCTGCACCACCACGCGGTGGAACCACGTGGTGAACGACGAGGTGCCCTCGAACGTGCGAAGAGACAGGTAGATCTGGAAAAACGTCTCCTGGACAAGGTCCTCATGGTCCGAATAAGGGCCGGTGATTTTGTAAATAAGGTTGTATGCATATGTCTTATACATAGTAAAGACCGTTTTGAACGCGGTCTGGTCGCCGGCCCGGCACGCGGCAATCGTTTCCCGCGAGGGTTCCACGATCGTTTTCATCTCAGTCCTTCTTCCCGCTTACTTAGTGGGAAAAACGCAAGCCGCGGTTCACCAGAAAAAGGTCACACAGAACAAAGCGATTGCAAGTCCAAGCGATATATCCGCACCGTATTCGCAGTTCTGTGCAATGCCGAAGGTGCTCCCGAAGGCGCCCGGATTATTGGCAAGATCGCTTCCGTCAAGACGTCTATATTTCTGATAATAGTAATACTCACCGCCATAGAGCGCGGCCGAAACCAACCCGAGCGTGATTGCGGGATAGAATGCCGGTGAGTGATAGAGCCTCCGTTTGGTGAGTACGATCACCGCGGTGTCCGCCTTCCGGAAGTCCGAAAGGTTCAGGCGCACGGTTTTCGGCAGGTAGCCCTGTTTGCGAGCCTCAACATCGATGATGCCGAAAGCCACGTCCCATTGAACGGGACATGTGCCGGTCATGCCTGTGGCGCTGCGTACTGCCGCCTGCGGCGGTGCGCTGGTTATCAGGAGCCGGCACGCATAGCGGCCGCGCAGGTTTTCCACGATTTTTTTCGCCACAAGCAGAGCGGCCGCCGCAGTATCGGCCCGGGAATACACAAAGTTGACAAGCGGCTGATACTGGGTGTCGGGCAACGAGGCCTTCCATGAGGAAAGCGGTTCGATCAGCGCATAAATCGATGGCGGGCCGGACTGCATCGGCAGTGCTCTTATCATCAGGACCGAGGCCCCGGAATCGGCCGTCCGCAATTTATTGATGAAACGGCGATCCAACAGCACGGTCCATTCCGAAGAGGCAAGGTCGTTTTCCAGCTGGGAAACGAGCGCGGTGGAAAACCCGGGAAAAATCATGGAATCAAGCGTGGTGTCGGCCATGACGATGATAGTATTTTTTGATTCATGCGATACTGCCGGCTCAGGTTCGCACAGCACCCGTACGGAGAGGAAAACCACCGGCAGCATTGCGGCACAACGGCATCGAGGCGGGCGCAGCTGTCCTGCAACAAAACAATCCGTCAGGAACCTTCGGAACATCACGGACAATGCCATGTTGAGAAAATGCTTTACGGTGTGTGCACTTGTCATATTTGTTTCGCTTTCGTGCATCACCAGGAATAATCCCTTTGATCCCATCAACAGCCCGGCGCTCTTCCCCGGCGTAAGAACCCTCGTATCCAACGCAGACACTCTCGCAGCAAAGATTTTCTCCGCATCGGCAGGCGACACAATCGTTGTTGCTCCCGGGATTTATCACGTTTCCCTCAGATTCAACAATAGCGGCACAGCGGATAAACCGATTGTGGTACTCGGCAGCGACACCGGCTCGGTGTTGCGCGCCCAACCCACGCTCGGCATTCTTTACATAAGCGCGCAACATTCCCTCAGGTTCCAGTACATGACCTTCGACTCGAGCAACGCCTCTGGCGCCAAAATCGAAAACGGATCATCCGACATCGTCTTTTCTGACTGCGCATTTCAAGATAACGCGTTTGACGGATTGGAAATAACGGATAGCGACGTAAAGGCGTCCCACTGCACCTTCGTGCGAAACGAGAAAGCCGGAATTGTGATAAACGGCGATGCGTCAGGCTCGCACACGGTAATTATGGAAAACGCATTGATGGCCCATAATGTTCAGGATGGCGTGGACGTGATCGCAGCACCGGCGGCTATTTCGCATTCGACAATTTCCGACAACGGCGGAAACGGCATCACCGTCACCACGCCCGCGGGCGCGGTGACCGTGGCAACATCAATCATTTCCTTTAACGCAGGCGACGGCATTTCCGGCCTGTGGGACTCAACCGTTTCGCAGCTTTCCTTCGATTCACTCGACATTGATTCCAACCGGACCGCCTTGTCCCTGTCGCCCGCGGTTTCGCCTTTATACTGGATTTGGGATCCGATGTTTGCAGACAGGAGCGCAGGCGACTATTCCATCGGGGCCGCAAGCGAGATTTACGGGTTGGAACAGCAGGGGTTCGTCATCGGATACAGACAATAGGTGAATCCCAAAACGAACGCTTTTGCATTTCATGCACAAAGAATGTGAATACCGATCATAATGAATGTAAAGATTGGGCGAATGAAATTATCTCTACCCGGCGTTGCATAAATCCTGCCAGGAGCACACACAGGTCGACCTCGACCTATGGAAAAATACCATCCGTTATGCCGCCTTCCTGAAATAATGATGGTGTAAACCGGAAAGGACATCTTCAAGATACCCTATTTGTTCTCTTCAGCGCCTCCACCTCTTCCGGCGAATAATAGGTTCAAATCTTTCAGGGAAAGTTGGAACAGGTCATTGTTCATACCTTTTTTATATCGAAGAAACCGCCTCTTCCGGCCTTTGTACAACCAAGAGCCGTAGTGTGTTCATCGTCTACTTGGCAATGGAAAATTATTCGTCATAAAGCTGGTAAAGATTGTAGCCAACGTCCAGAATCTTAAATGAAGCGTAAGGAAACCGACGGTCGCCGAAGTCCCATACCGCCTGTCCTTCTCCGGGGAGCCAGAGACCGTTTATTTGATGGTGATTCTTTAGGGGAGTCCACCACTTTGCCTTACGGACGTCACCGCGACCGTCATCATAAGTTCGGTCGCTAGTTTCAAAATCAACCAAGTCATGGTCCTTATTGAAATAAAAGATTCCGCTAACGGCGTGGCCGCAGTCATTTAAAACAGCACGCGAAGAGCTGTCCGTGATTGCCTCCCAGGTCACCTTGGGGTTGAGCATGGCCATCGGAAACATGAGCATGTCATTGAGAAATGTAACCAGGGCGGTGCGGTCCATGGTTTCGCCTGTTTGATTGACAGCGGTAAAGAGTTCCAGTGGTCGGATGAGCATATTCCCCTTTCCATTCATATACTTGTCCCGGCCCTTGACCGGAAAGATATGCCACATGGCGCCCTCGATATAAAAAATCCTTGTGAAATTTGAATCCAGAAATGAATACTGAATTACCCGAACAGGCAGCCAGCTTCCACCCTCTTTCATCCGCATCTTTCCCTCGAATCTGGCACGGAAGGTTCGCACTTGTTCGCGGCCGACAACCCCGGTTCTGATCAAATACAAGCGAACTGGTGCGGGCAGTCTGTCAAGGTCCGAAAGACGAATTGTATCCGGTACGGCCGGACGGCGCATGCGATCCAATGCCGATTGTGCCTCACGCTGGGCCAGATGTTTCGAGTATGAACAATTTTGCAAAGGCAGACAAAACAACGCTACAACGAAACACAATAACATTCTCATTTGTAATCTCCAACAATTCCATATTGGACGTTGCTCAGTCAGTTACCTTTTCTATTTTTAACATTCACAGTTTGAAACTCCCTTTCAGGCAGAAGCGCTGTTGTGTTTATTTAGAAACGTACTTATTATTAAAAATGTTTCATTCAAGTTGTAAATATCATTATGTAACGCGTGTTCTATTTTTACAACATTCATGCCCTGATTTCTTAATGTTTCACAGGCTTCTTTGATTTCCGGTACGTCGCGAGAGCCATATATGACAAGAGATTTATCCGATAAACTATTTGTTAAAGGCAGTTCGGCCGCAATTTTAAAATTGTTGTCACCGCGTTCTTCTTTAACTCTGTATTTTCGCAAATTAGTAATTACCGATTTTGTTTGATCAGAATAAGTCTTGCACAATGCCGGTGAAATGCCGACTTTCATATCAGCTTCGGAAAGCAAGGCCAATCTTCCGCCAATCGAATGCCCAACCGTGACTATTCTTTTTCTATCTCTAAACTTATGGATGATCGAATTGATGTCATCCATTACATCAATTGTATAGTAGATATCATTTTCGCCATGTCCTCTTAAATCTATGGTAATCGTGTCTATTTTGTTAAAGGATAAATATGAACTTAATCCAAAAATTTCCTCTTTGTTTCCTCCATACCCGTGAATAACGATCGCTAACAAATCGCTGTCATTTGTGATGGATAATGCTGGAATTTGAATTGAATTCACTTCAAGCATTTGTCTTTCTAATTTCATAAGTATCCCTTCTTACACATGTTTCTTATTGATACGAAAACATTTTCTACCGATGGGTAGGTGGCACTAAAATGTTCAAACTTTTCTGCCAGACAGTTTGCATAGTTGGATAACATAATTTATCATCCGATCCCGGCTCTCCATTATTGCCCAACCGGACTCATTGGTGAGGTCTCTAAATTCCTCAAGGCTGCGTGCAATGGTCCGGGCTCCGCCAACCTGAGCAAACCCTTCTCCTGGTCTTTGGACGGGGGTGATAGTGCCTGCCAATACGGTTTCCGCCGGCGTTAAAGCATGCAAAACCTTCAAATTCGCAGAGATTTCTTCCGAGGTCCCATAATCGAAAAGACCGCCTTCCACCATGACGGCAACAATACTTTGGGCCAGATTTAAGGCCGTCAAATAATCATTCAGCCTCTGCGTTTCTCGCCAATCATATGGAATATATTCTAAGTTGACTTTCAACCCATGCAAGGGTGAACCCGGTGACTGTAAAGCCTCCAACGCCCGGCCAGCAAATATTGGCGCAGCCTTTTCAAGATCTAAGACATGGATTTTTATCGTGCGGCCGTCAAGCAACTTGCGTTTTTCTTTGTACAACAAGATCAGGAGATTGAGACTGTCTGCACATGGCCCGCCTGCGATATTGATTATATGAAAAGGCTGATCCAACCGGGCGGCTCCGAGCATGGGTGCAATCTCATTCGCAGTCATGTAAGCCATGTCCTGCAATCGCAATCTCGTGGACAAAGTCGGGAGCGAAGAAGCAATAACCATATCCAGCGGTTTACTATATTCCTTTCCCAAATTATCCGGCCCTAATTTCAGTAAATAAGTATTCATCCCGCTCAAATAGGTTCCTGATGCACCGAGAAGTCCGCGCATCAAAAGCGATTTCCGGGATAAAAACCATAAAAACATTTTACGAAGCGGCGCAGGCATACTTTCGAAATTTGCCTGATCTTCGGTCGCCTTTTTAGTCATAACGGCTATTTCCGCCTCATTTGGTTCGATAACCGTAAATGCCGGGTGCGTGATATCAATAACTGGCAATTCGACGCCTTCAACCGTTAGTGCATAGCAGACCCCGGCTTTCTTTTCTTTTCCATGTTTAGTGGATTTCATGGTGACCTCATTTTTCTGTATTATTGTAACTTTTCGTAATTGGCAGTAAGCGTCTAAAAATATCGTTCGATCATAACCCATGTCAACATTTTCAGCCGAGACTTGGATACATCTACGTCTATCCGGCCTTTGTACAACCAAGAGCCGTAGTGTGTACCAATAGCGTTTAGGATAGGTAAAAGGTTATTAAGGACAGGGGCAGATTAAGCCTGTCAAGGGAGTCTTGGTGACGATTGAAAATAACAATGAAGTCCTTGGAAGAATTAGCCATAGAAACAAGATCGACATTTCAATTGGATTGATGGTAATAGTTATTTTATCCCTAACCATTTTTTCTCGGCGCTACGCTCAACCTCCGGTTAAAGGCGCGTTTTCGACATCGAATCTTTGAAGCCGTCGCCTACTTTCAAAATCAAAACGGAGTACATCCTCATGCTTGATTTCCAAAGAATAAAAGCCTCATGTGATAAGAATAGCCGAATTTCAAACCCGCTTGTGGATCAGTTTCTTCTTTACTTCGTCGGTGAAAGGGAGGGCCAGGCTAAACGAATTGCTCAGAATCTATCAGAGTTTCGACATGTTACCAGTCAGATGCCCGAAAGTTGGTTCCGAATGCTCATGTCGCAGCTTCTAGCTCACGACCTGTTCAAGGAAAACGGACGAATCAACCAGATAATCAACCATTCCGATGTACAGAAACGAAACATTGAAGAACACGAATACTTGAGGTTTCAAATTGAACATCCATGGCGATTCTGTTTTTGTTCGATAGAGAATTACTTGCTTCATGACATGTATGAAATGAAAGACGTGATTACAGAGGAGAAGTTCCTTCTTTATTCTCCAGGGATTTCCGAAACGAATACTGAAGCGGGCGTCCAGCTTCCATTATGGTTCTTGCTGCTTGAGTTCAACGGTGAATGTTATCAGTCATATGGTCCGCTGGCGTATTTCAGAGGCATTCAGCCGTTTGATTTATTCTTCTTTGCAAGACTTATCAAACCTGAGATTCTTTTCCAAAACGAAGTACAACAAGTGATCGAATCAAATCCCATTCCGTTCTCCATGCTCTTTCGATGGGCAGAAATCCCTGTCACCTATTGCAGAAAAGACATGACAGTATTCCACAAATCAGAGTTTCATGTAAAGGAAATATCTCTCGAAAGATATGAACCTGATTTCATTATCGAGAAGAAACATCCGCTATACATGCTGTCGCTCAAGCGATGGCATTCTTTTCCGCACTTTGCAAAATGCTTCTTTCACGCTAAGAAAAATCTGTTGGTTCTAACCTCAATGACGAAACGCGGATACGACACACTGGTCTCAACTCTCAACAAACAAGGCAACGAGTTTCCCTTGAATCCCGAAATTCTTGCGACTCCGACGATGCTTCATATGGCAAAGCAGGTTTTGAACGCCACCGTAGAAATGAATCCATATGAAAAGCATTTTGCAAAACCGGTTTTTCAGAAGGATCAAAAACAACTCGACAAGATTAATGGTTTCCTGCGGGAATTAGCGAAGCGTCTAAACGCGGGTAAGGACTACAACATCGAAGAATTGGCCAAGAAAGCAGGAATTGATGACCTTGAATCTGCGGAACGCATAGCGGAGAAGTTCATTCAAAGGGTTTCGGATGATTCTCAGAAAAGGTAAAGATGCCTGATAAAATTCTATTCTCATGGAGTGGCGGGAAAGACAGCGCCCTTGCTCTGCACAGCCTGAAGAACAACAAGGAGTTTGAGATTGTCGCCTTGCTGACAACCGTCACTTCTGATTACGAGCGGATAAGCATGCACGGGGTGAGACTTCGACTTCTTGAGAAACAGGCGGAATCAATTGGACTGCCTCTTGAGAAAGTCATGATTTCGAAGAAATCCTCAAACGAAGAATACGAGGAAAAGATGGAGGCTGCCCTTCTCAAATACAAAAATGAAGGAGTGGTTTCAGTCGCGTTCGGAGATATCTTTCTTGAAGACCTGAAAAAGCACAGGGAAGAAAATCTATCAAAGATCGACATGAAAGGAATCTTTCCGCTCTGGAAACAGAGTAGCTATATCCTGGCAAAGAAATTCATCGATCTGGGGTTCAAGGCGATTATCACGTGTGTTGACGGCAAACAACTCGATGGAAAATTCTGCGGCCGAACTTATGACAATTCCCTACTGTCCGATTTGCCCAAAAATGTCGACCCTTGCGGAGAAAATGGTGAATTCCATTCTTTCGTCTATGGAGGTCCTATTTTCAAAGATGAAATTTCTTTCACCAAGGGTGGTATTGTTTTGCGGGATAATCAGTTTCACTTCTGCGATTTGATTGCCTGAGTCACTTCTCATACCAAGAGAATATGCTCGGCACAATCAGTCTTGGGTCGCGTCTGGTTCTTCGTTTGGTCCTATCTGCAAACTTCGCGTCGAAGTCTCGATCATTTTCAGTGGCTCGATCTCGGTAACGGTCGACGCACTCAACTCCTTGAACTTCCTTGCAGAAATAAGAACACGGCCTTCAAGTGAGCCGACTGCTCTATTGTACGCGGCAACGGCCTTTTCCAAACCATTACGTACTGCCTCAAAATGTTCAGCCATCGTTTGAATTCGCTCGTACAATTCTTTCCCTAAATTGCTGATCACTTGAGCATTTTGAGCAACCTGTTCTTGCCTCCAACCATATGCGACAGCTTTCAACAACGCGATTAAGGTAGTAGGCGTTGAAAGAATTATCCTTTGTTCAACCCCTGTTTCAATCAACCGCGGATTCTGCTCTAAGGCTGCACTAAAAAAGTTCTCGCCGGGCAAAAAGAGTACAACAAATTCGGGTGCAGGTTGAAACTGTTGCCAATACGATTTCTTGCTCAACTTGCTAACATGATCGGAAAGCTGTCTCGCATGATCCTTGAGTTTTGAAAGCTTTGTCCCTTCGTCTACCGCTTCCAGTGCGTCCAGGTAAGCCTGAAGTGGGACCTTTGCATCAACGATAATATTTCGAGAATTGGGAAGGCGGACAATCATGTCCGGTCTTAGAGTTCCATCTTCCGTTGCGGCACTTTCCTGAGTGTTGAAATCGCAATATTCCAGCATGCCGGCAATCTCTACGACGCGTTTGAGCTGTATTTCACCCCAACGACCACGAACATTCGGCGTCCGGAGAGCCTTGACAAGATTTGCGGTCTCGCTTTGTAGCTGCATTTGGGTTTTTGAAAGGGATTGTAGTTGTTCTGTCAAACTCCCATAAGCGGTGTTCCGGGATTTTTCTATTGTCTGTACGGTTGCATCAAATTTTTCAAGCGATTGTTTTAAAGGGTCAACAAGGTTCGAAATCGCAGTCTGCCTAGCTTCCAAATCCGCTCTGGCCGTCTGCTGATAAGTATCGAGATGCGTTTTTGCCAGTTCAAGAAACGATTGATTGTTGTTCTTTAGCGCATCTGACGATAGAGCCTTGAATGCATCCATTAGCTTATTTTGTGCATCGTCAAGCAAGGCAAGTTTCTCGCGAGCTGATTTGCGCTCTTCATCAAGCTGCGTCTGGGCCTCAGAAATCAACTCCCTCAAGTGAGCAATATCAGCATTCAGTTTGTCGACAACGCCTTCTTTGTCTCTCACCGTCTTTTCAAGTTCAGGAATACGAGAGCTTTTCTCAAGGAGGGCAGAGTTACTTGCTGAAAGGGTAGTAATTTGATCGGTCAGCTTCTCCCTTTCGGCGCGCAGACTTTCGAGGGTGGCTTTCGCGTCTTGAGACTGCTTGTCATAGTTTGAAAGACGCTCGTTCAGTACGCTTCTCTCCGCCTCACCTTCCAGCTTGCCTCGATCATACGACGCTCGAATTCGCGTTCGATTCAAGAGCCAGATTGAAGCAGTCCCTATCAATAATCCGATAATCAGAAATACGATATTCATAAACCGTTGCTCTTTGTTTTGATCATGTTTTCATTAGGACTTTTCCCAAAGGTAAAATATATCCTTTTAACGAAGATCCTCAGGGAAGAATATTGACAAGTGACTCTTAGTAGTATTTTGGGTCTCTACTTGAATACAATCGAACGAGTCAACTCGATGAGGACAAGCAGCGTGACATAGAAACCCCAAACTGAAAACGACCTAAGCGCAGCAATCTGATGTCTAAACTGGCTTCCCTCTGGCACGATATCGTAAAGATCCTCTGCCTTTGCCATGCCGGTGTGAAGCTTCTTGACAAACTCGGCGTATGAGGCACGAAATGCTTTCTCCAATGCAAGGTAGTATGCGTCGAGAGCCAGAAAAAGGATGGTTGGAATAAAAGCAATAAATGCAAAATTCGGTTTGCCCTTGTCCGCAATTATAACAAGAACTGCCGACACAACAGTAATGCACCAAGCTTTGCACGAGGTACTGTTGGTAGACATTCGTTGAATAACCGACTGCAGGATGCCTAAGTGAGCCTGAACGGAGGGAGAGGTCTCAGAAAGCTGAAACTCGTTTTGTTGGGTAGGCATCATTTCACCCATGTTGAGAAGTTGTTGTACCCATCGTCAACGTTCCAATCGTAAACCGGATACCAATTTCCCAAATTGAATCCTTTGCCCCGGAATTGCTGCTCGACTTGGAATGTATAGTCAGCCGTCCCGTCTATTTTATCGTATCTAACCCACTCGCTACTATTCTTTTCCCAGAGCGTAGCTGTTGACCCATCGGTGGAAAATGTAACGCCAACATACTCAAGCGGATTAGGACCTGGCAACTTGACATTTCCGTCTTTCGACTTGATACCATTTATGTGAATGCCAAAAAGATGGTTTCCCCTCCGGAAGCTTTTCAGAAGTTCGTATCGAACCCAGGGACGCGCATGCGTTTGGGACCCGATAAGCACACACGTGTTTGTAGTATTCTCAAGGCCGCCGTTTATAAGTCGCTTTAGAGCAGTTTCACCCTGGCGACGTGCGTTTTCCCAGACGGAGGCGTCAAAGTAGCCCGCTTCTTCTCTGTCCGGCTTAGAGCTTATCCATAAATAAAAGTTGATTGTCTGAAACATATTATTGCACAAGCCAACTGTAGTAAACCTGTATGACTACGAGCAAGTTTTTCAAAACGAACCAGCAATTTTCTGAAGCGGTTGAGCCACGACAAGCATCGCTCCACAACCCATCTTTGCGCCTTGAACCTTGGGTTCCTGCGCTTCATTTCAATTTCTTCTCCTCGTTGCCGAATGCAAGGGATATATCGCCGCTCGACACACTGGTTGAACGCGGGCTCTCCTGTATACCCTTTATCAGCACACAAATGCTGTCTCCGACGAGCTTTTGTTGTTGGACGTTCTATCATAATGTTGTCAAGTGTATCAGGCAGCAACTTCACGTCGTGCTTCTGTGCTCCGCTCACGACGAGCGACAGCGGGATGCCACGACCGTCGACGAGTATGCTTCGCTTGCTGCCATTTTTTTCCCCGATCAGTTGGGTTGTGGCCGACATTTTCAAGTGCAAGTGGGGCTTTGTTCATCCCACCATCAATACTTTGCCATTGCCAGGCTATGCCTTCCATATCGTCGTATTCGGCAATCCCTGCTTTCCACAATTTCTCGAAGAATCTGGCCTTTTGCCACTCAAGAAAATAGCGATGGATTGCACTTGGACTGCCAAATTGAGTCTTCGGAAGCGCTTTCCATTGAATTCCCGTCCGAAGAACAAAAACTATCCCAGCCAAAACAAGACGAGGTGATATGGGTTTCCGTCCACCTCCTGATTCACGAACGAACTTCTGACGGCGATCACGCTTCTTTTTCGGTATTAACGGTTCAACTTTCGCCCAGAACTCGTCCGATATCTCCCATGAATAGAGCCTGCGTTTTTTTGGTTCTTCCATGGAAATAATATCATATATGCCGACATTAACCACAATTCTTATTTATGGATAAGCTCTAAGTTTGCAAATACGGTGTCTTGGGTCGTATTTGCTGCAATTTCAGCGGACAACACTTTGCCCGTTGAAACGACATGAAAATGAATTGTTATTTTTCCCCTCAATTCTGGATTAATTTTGCCTCTGTCAAAATAGTATTGCCTTAGAATGTTGCTGTTCTTAACCACAGTTTCAGTGATATTTTCTTTTGTCCTATCTCCTCTTTTTGAAGCGCCACGGACATAAATCCGTTTCGAATTGCTTTTCACACTCGTAGTTTGAGGAATGCAACAAGAACCCAAAAGACAGAAAATGAGAAGCGGCTTTAATTTTTTCATTTTGTTAATTTCTATCGTGCGTGTGCCGGCAACAAGATAGTGGCCCTTTTTAGCCCGAAAATTAGGTGACACTTTTTCCGTTCAAGGTTATCCTGATGATGTAGGTTTTCAGCAGCCACGCTTCGAGTGCTTTGCATCTCGCGGTGGCTGTGGTTCTTTTGGAAAAGTCCTGAGTACTTTTCGTAGTCTTATTTTATTGCAAGTTTAATATCGGCGAGGATAATGCCCTGCGCTGAAGCAGGCGCCAATTGGCAAAGGTCAATTCGAAAATTGCCGGCGCGCGCAGCCCTTACTGTCTGCGAAAATAGTCTTTTGCCGCGCGCATCAGTCAGACTCACCGAATAGAGGCCCGGCAACGGCAGATATACTTCGCCGATAGCGCCCGTGCCCCCGAGTCTTCGGAGCATGATTACCGGCTGCAAAGCATGCAGGGGTGCGCGGGGGTGCGCTAGGATTGTTCCCGCGTTGGAGGAAATTATGGAAAAGCTTGTCGGCGACATTCCCCATCCCTGGCTGCCGTCGTTGTCATAGACTATTACCGCAATCAGGCAATTGTGTGATGTGTCGGCGGACGGAATGGTCCATGACCACGATGTGCTTTGAGTGGCCTGACTATCGATGCGCGTCCAGGTTACTCCATTGTCCAAACTTGCAAGAATCGACCGCGCAACAATGGTGCTATTGTCAGTCGCGGTCCACGTTATGTCGTGCGGATGCTGCGTGTCCCACACTTCACCTCCTGTGGGGGAAACTATGGTCACCTGCGGCGCCACTGGCGTACCCTGAAATTCATATGCGCCCAAATCCACAATGCCGCCGGAAATCCTGGGATTTCCGGCCAGGTCATAGGCCGGAAGCATAGTAGAAAAGGTGTCCATAATGCCCTTGTTGATACAAGGGGAAGCCGAAAGCAGCGTCAAATCGCCGGAATCCGGTTTGACGAACCGCGGATCCAGGCTCATGATTTGTCCCCACACACCCTTGAATCCAAAAAATGCGCTCAAACCCCGCGTGCCGCCGCCGATATCACAATTGCGGACTACCGGTCTGCTCGTCGAGTCCGTTACCCAGATTTGATCATCGAGATTGCCCCAGAGAATTGAGTTGATTATAACCGGGCTTGATTGGTAATAGCATGCAATGGCGGCCCCAAAACCCGCAGCGCCATTGCATTTGTTCTGGACAAACGTGCAATTGACAAATAGAGGACTGGAATGGTTGCAATAGACCGCGCCCCCTGCGTCAGCCGCGCCGTACGAGGTATTGCGGTAGAAGAGAGTTCCGATGATGACCGGGCTTGCCTCCTGACAATACACTGCTCCGCCGTCGCTCGCCGAGCCATCGGCGTGGTTGTTAACAATGCTGCAATTGATTATGCGGGGAGCGGCCTTGCGGACATAGATCCCGCCACCGTAAAAATTCCCTCCGGAGGCACCGTTGTTGGCGATTGTGCAATTGGAAATATTGACCTTTGGGAAACTGTCGATGGCGACCGCACCGCCTGGGTTGAAATAGTCCTGCTGCGCGTTCTCCAATCGGCAGTAAGCCAATCGAGAAGTATCATTGGTCCAGGGAGTCTTTATAAATCGAATGCCATGCCATTTATATGATGAAGAATTTGAAGTAAATGTAATGGAATCCTGCTTTGTGCCCCCCGCCAGTATCCGGCCATTAACCCATATCGCATAGGTGCCGGTGCCTGAGAAACAAACTACGGTGGCCGGCTGTATTGTCAATGTAACTCCATCATTTATCCGTACAGAGTCTGCCAACTTTACCGAGTCCGGCCCCCAGGCGGTGTCGTGCGAAACGGTTATTGCGGCTTGTGCGGAAACGCAGCTCAGGACCACCATAACCACACAAAGATGCGCAGATCTTGTCATGATGCACCTCTCCGAAACGGGTGACGGAAAGCACAAAGCAAGTCATTATATAAATATTACCACCATGGCCGGCCGTTCGCAGCGTTTTTTTTAGCATTTAGATCGACTGGGCTTGCTTTGCTTCCATGAAGCCCCCGCCCCTTGACACCCAATTGAGCCGTACCCTATCCATGGAATATCTACTGGGCGAACCCCAGCTTGGTGGACAGGCCTTTCATGCCCGATCCCGAGACGTTTGCAAAGCTCGCCAACCGTGATGAGGCCCTGTTGATTGTACTGGTGAACGTAGTGGGCTTGCTTGGCGGTACGTTGCTTCCAGATGAACTTGGGAATCCCAATCCAGTGGTGTCTGCGGTGGATTAGAATTACCCGGCCACATCCACACTTGCAGGTATGTTTGCCCTGATTTTCCAGGAGCCACCTGTCGATATGCGGTGCCTTGCCGTCCTGTCAAACGGTTAGCAAATCTATATTCGCTTCCCGCAGCAGCTTGGGTCTTGCATTTCAAGCCGTCTTCAATCTATCTTGTTCAAGTAAAACACTTGTTCGCTACATGGATATAAAAGTCTTGTTATTCATAGCTGCACGGTGCATAAACTCAGACGATGAAGGGAGGAACCTTTATGAATAAAAAACGCCAAGGAGTTAAAAAAAACAAGCGCCCGGTGAAGGGCAAAGATCAAAAACATATTCCCGGCGGCGGCACCATGAACCGGGATTGGTGGCCCAATCAGTTGAGGCTCGATATCCTCCACCAGAATTGTGTCAAATCCAATCCTATGGGGGAAACTTATAACTATGCAGAAGAATTCAAGAGTCTCGACCTTGCGGCAGTCAAGAAGGACCTGAGTGAACTGATGACGAAGTCGCAGGACTGGTGGCCGGCGGACTTCGGCCACTACGGACCTTTGTTCATCCGGATGGCGTGGCACAGCGCCGGCACCTACCGCACCGGAGACGGCCGCGGCGGTGCAGGCAACGGCAGCCAGCGTTTTGCACCCCTCAACAGCTGGCCCGACAATGCGAACCTTGACAAGGCACGCCGACTGCTTTGGCCGATCAAGCAGAAGTACGGCAGGAAAATTTCCTGGGCCGACCTGATGATCCTCACCGGCAATGTCGCGTTGGAATCGATGGGTTTCAAGACCTTTGGTTTCGCAGGCGGGCGCGAGGACACCTGGGAACCGGAAAAGGACATCTACTGGGGCTCCGAGAAAAAATGGCTGGATGACAAGCGCTACACCGGCGACCGGAATCTGGAAAACCCGCTTGCCGCCGTGCAGATGGGACTCATTTACGTCAACCCGGAAGGCCCGAATGGCAAACCGGACCCGCTTGCTGCAGCACGGGATATCCGCGAGACCTTCGCCCGAATGGCGATGAACGACGAGGAAACGGTCGCGCTCATCGCGGGCGGCCACACCTTCGGCAAGACACATGGGGCCGGTAATGCGAAACACGTGGGGCCTGAGCCCGAAGCTGCCGAGATCGAGGAACAAGGCTTGGGCTGGAAGAGCAGCTTTCGTTCGGGCAAAGGCGGCGATGCCATCACCAGTGGCCTGGAAGTCATCTGGACCACCACGCCAATGAAGTGGAGCAACAACTTCTTCTGGAACCTGTTCGGTTTCGAATGGGAACTGACGAAGAGTCCAGCCGGTGCGCACCAATGGAAGCCGAAGAATAAAGCAGGTGCCAATACCGTGCCGGATGCGCATGACCCGTCGAAGCGTCATGCGCCATCCATGCTGACCACGGACCTCGCTTTGCGGTTCGACCCTATCTACGAGAAAATTTCAAGGCGTTTTATGGAAAATCCTGATCAGTTTGCGGATGCGTTCGCCCGGGCGTGGTTCAAGTTAACGCACCGCGATATGGGGCCACGTCCACGCTATCTCGGCCCGGAGGTTCCGGCCGAAGAGCTCATTTGGCAAGACCCCATCCCTCCCGTTAATCATAAACTGATTGAGGCACTGGACATCGCCTCACTCAAGGACAAGATCCTGGCTTGTGGCCTGTCTGTGTCAGAGCTGGTTTCGACCGCTTGGGCGTCTGCATCTACCTTCCGTGGCTCCGACAAGCGCGGTGGTGCCAACGGTGCCCGCATTCGACTGACCCCACAAAAGGATTGGGAAGTCAACCAACCTGCTCAGCTGAAGAGGGTGCTCAAGGCCTTGGAGGACATCCAGAGCACGTTCAATAGCGTGCAGTCAGGCGGTAAAAAGGTTTCATTGGCTGATCTGATCATTTTGGCCGGTTGCGCGGGCGTCGAGCAGGCAGCAAAGAAAGCTGGTCACGAGGTGACGATTCCCTTCACTCCGGGACGCATGGATGCCTCGCAGGAGCAAACCGACACAGCATCCTTCGCCGTGCTCGAACCAATCGCTGACGGCTTCCGCAATTACCGAAAAAGCCGCTATGCGGTGTCGAGCGAGGAATTGTTGGTTGACAAGGCGCAATTGCTGACCCTGACCGCACCAGAAATGACAGTGCTCGTGGGCGGCATGCGCGTCCTGAAAACAAACTTTGGAGGGTCCCAACACGGCGTCTTCACCAAGCGGCCGGAGACGCTCACAAATGACTTTTTCGTGAATCTGCTGGACATGGGCACGACGTGGAAGGCAACCTCAAAAGACAAAGACATATTCGAGGGTCGTGATCGGGCATCAGGCAAACTGAAGTGGACCGGCACCCGTGTCGACCTTATCTTCGGTTCGAACTCGCAGCTCCGAGCACTCGCGGAAGTCTATGCATTTGACGAATCACAAAAGAAGTTCATTCATGACTTCGTGGCAGCTTGGACAAAGGTGATGAACGCGGATCGCTTCGACCTTGCCCGATCGTAGTATTGATAGCCGGGGTGATGGAGCCTCCGGGGCCAGCCGGACGCGGCATTGTGTTGGGTTCCTCTGGTGCAGCTTGCCGAGACCTGGTGACGTTCGCGGATTCAATTTCGAGTTATTCTGTACCTGGTTGAAAACATCTTTCTTAACTCCAGTATGAAATATTATTCCTTGCTTGTTCTTCCCCTTTGAGGCCTTCCAGAATGATCCGAATCTTGTCCTTGAGGAAAGCTTGCGGCGGGTCTGGCGACGGATCTCTCTAACAATGACTTCCGGTGCTTGTTTGGTCTTGGGTTCCATTCATTACCGCCCTTTGGTAATCAAATATACCCAAAACCATCTCTTAATTTATTCTATTGACTGGTCCACTTTCCGCTGACGGCTCACACTGGCGGCATGCCCTTTTTATCGGGCAAGGTTTACAGTGCATGGCTCCACCCTGCCGCCGGCTATGGCCTTTATGATGTACTGTCCATTGGGAAACCCAGCCATGTTCATTTCAAAATCGTTTTTTCCCACGACGTATTGAGAATACATTCTTTGCCCAATTAGATTATAGATAATCACCTGCGATAAATCCCGCCCCGGAAGTGAAACCGTAACATGCCCATGACTGGGGTTGGGAAAAACGCAAAGCCGATTACCGCCGGTTGACACCGCGGCATTGCAATCCCGGTTAAGCGATGTGAAATGGGTAGAAAGATATCCCCTCAGCCAAGTGAGGGCGGGCCGTTCGCTGCCATCAGCGTGAACCAAGTAGGCATCACTGCGGTAAATGTTGCCCTCGAAAAAACCCCACAGGCTGATCCCTGCCACAGCGGGATGCTCCCACAAGAGAGGGAAAACACGTTGGTATGTCTTTAGCTGAGCACTGTCGTTGACAACAAAATCCGGGGAACCCATGTCTAATTCCGTAATATAAACCGGTACACCGAGAGTGGACAAAGAATCCAAGCTTTGTTTGATCAACGAGGCGGGCAGGGTATCTATGTTGTGGCCCTGTTCGCCGATGCCGTCGATGAGGCCGTGTGCTTTGAGCAGGCGACCGACAGTGAGCACTGTGTTAATATCCCCATACTCGTTCCGCAAGAGATTGTATTCGTTCAGTATTAGCTTGCCATTCGGGGAGAGATCTCGCGCCGTTTGATAACACCAGATTATCCAATCGAATCCCGTGGTACCGTACCCGCCTAGGTAATCCCGGAATTGTGCAGGGGCGTGGAGAAATTCGTTCACCACGTCAACCAGTTGGACCAGGGGATAGCGGGTGAGCAAATGACTCATCCAATCGCGGACTATCGCCTTTACAGAATCGGAATTTGTAATACCGCCAAGCCAGGGCGGCTGTCCCTGCCCGGAACCCCATACAAACGTATGTTCCTTTGTTGCCACTCGCGGCCATGGCAGCCATTTCGTCAAAGTCACTCCAGGTAAATACACCTCGTGTATCCTCAACATCGTCCCATTTGCCGGCGTTCTCGGGCACAACCATGGTGAAAAGATCCTTGAATTTTGCCTCGTACACCGGATTGCTTTGGGGCGTGTAGCAGCACCCGAAGAATTTCTGTCCCGCAGCCGCGACCGTGGAGCCGGCACACGAAACGATGAAGGCAAGGAGAACCAACCTTGAAACACGTGTGGCGTTGCGCATGCTCATGCCTCCCATGTATAACATTCTGCTCCCGACCCCACTCTCAGCAACTAACAATTACATTCCCGCAACCACTCTGAATGCTTTCTCACGATTGCCCGCGGTGAACCGTACCACATAGCTTCCCGCGCAAAGCACTTTTGATAAATCCTGCCGGATCGTGTGGGTTCCAGCACCAAGTGGTGTATTGACAATGGTGACTAATTTCCTTCCTGCGCAATCGAACAACGAAACATTCACGTTTGACTCCATGGCCAGCCCCACGGAAACCCAAAGAACCCTTCCCTGCATCCGCACTACCGGTTCACCGTCTTTGGCGACAGCGGAAACAATCCTTCGCAAAACCGGCACTTTGCCCGGAACGAGCGTTACCACGCCCGAGTCTGCTGAAGAAAATGCGAACGACGCCACCCCATTTGCCGATGCCGTGTGCGAACTGTCAACCAGCACGGATTGCCCATTGCAGGTCACCTTCACGCTATAGCCTGCATACGGCACCATATCTGAAACCAGATGACGCTGTGGGCCTGTGAAATGATACCAATACGAAATCTGCCCGGTTACCACACTGTCGGTCTTTGCGAAAAGCGTTGTCCATGCTGAATCCGTGAGTTTTATTTCTACACCTTCGCACAACCCGGCGTCTATGTACGAGCATGGCGTCATTGCGACCTGCGTTGACGCCGCAGCCTCGAACACATGCAGAAAATCGTTGTTTACCTGGCCCGTGAGCAGTTCCTGGTAGTTGCTTTTGGCAAGCGGTTCGTTTGCAATAGCCGTGATTGTGGGCGACGGCGTTCCCGGCATCAGCGATTTCATATACAGGGTGCTCGCGCCGACCGTTGTTTTCCACACGCCGTTGCCCTGCGCTGGAGTATTACCAAAATTGCAGTTGAAAATCTTCTTCACATTGGCGTTGAACGTCTGCGCCCTGTCGTGCACCACGTACATGCCGGGCCGCACAAACACAACCGACCTCACAGCTGCCTTTACCGAGTTCGCGATGCCCTCGTGCGCCTGGGCATAGGATCGCGTAAAGTCGGCCTGGCCATATACGTACCCGGACGCGGATTCGAAGCGCTTGATGGCGACACTATTGAATCCCCATGCGCCCTGTCCAGGCGGGTACGTGGAAATGTCCCCGGCTCCCCTATCGTCGAACAGCAGCGTATTGTGCTTGTCGGTGGTGTATTCGCCGTATCCTCCTCCGTCAACCAGCAGATAGTCCGCGCCGCGCTGGATGGTGATGTGACCCTGGTCGTAATGCTGGTGGTCCTCGAAAATTTCCCCTGCCGCAAGGCTTACCCATACGGCGCCGGTGCTCCAGTCTGACCTCGCATACATAGGGCCGGACACCTTTGCCAGATAGGCGGGCTGAAAATCGGTCTTGTAATCCTTTGTTGGGCCCGGAAAGCTGTCGGCGAACCCGACATCATTCAGGAATTGTCTTGCGTATGGCGCCATTGCGTGATTGGGAAGATAGGTGAGAAAGGCATCAACGAGTCCGGTAAGCGGCGTTGCGGGAAGGTCGGACCAGTCGCCACCGTCATAGAAGGTCTTTCGGTCGGGCTTTGTCCCGTGGATTGTTGCCGGGATAATATTCGACGTCCATTCCAGTTTCGACAGGAGGTCCGCGCCAGTCAGGCTTTTGTAAATGGTGAATGTCTGGAGCACGTCGCCTGCAGTCCCGTTGGTATATTCGCCCTGCGGACCGTATCCGCCCGGCAGCATCTGGTCGAGCCTCCCGAACGTGCGGCCGATGCAGGTATCTGCAAGAACTTTGAATTCGGCGCTGCGGCTGTTGGCGCCGTCTGTACCATAGGCCGTGAAAATGACTCCCGTCAGATACCCTTCAATGAAATAGTTGCCCAAATCACCGTTGTGTTCATACCCGTACGAGGAGTACCAGTCGATTTCCTGGTTGAGCACGGTGTCGAATTCCGCCTTGAGCGCGTTTGTGAAATCGGGACAATCGAACATCAGGTCAAACCCATAGGCCAGGCCCGGGCAAAACGTTCGCATCTGGTAACCAGGGCCGTCGGGCGTGACAGACGAATACCCTCCCAAAAGGTTGCCGGTCTGATCATAGGTATCGGCGATGTACCGCGCAAACACGGCCTGGTTCACGGCAGGAGCAGTTGTGAAAACGATGCTGTTGTTCGCAACGGCAAACTGACCCGCATCCACTGCGGTCCCGCTGCCGCTTGTCATGAAAACGTGATACGTTGCGCCGATTGACGGGTGGCTGCTGCTGAGCCACTTGAGTACGAAGATGTTTGTGCTGTCGCGGTACAACAGTTTGTATGCGGACGGCGTGTAGTCGGCCGGACCGCCCGCGGTGTTGCTTATCTTGACAATAGGGTCAAAGTGGCTCACCTGGGCGGAAGTACCGTTGTAGATGAGAGCCGTGTCCGACACCGGCGCATAGAACACGGTGACCGTCGTTCCTGTCAATGGTGTCATGGGCAGGGGAAACGTCTTCGTGGCGCCATCCCCCAATCCGATAAGCTGGCCGCAGTCAGGGCCGCCGTAGTTGTTGTCACGCGCAAGAACCTTCATCATGCCAAGCGCTTTCTTTCCGTATTTCGCGGCAAGCGCCGGGTCTATCGGCAGCGTCACCAGATAGGCCTCGCTGAAATTCTCCACCGCCGTGCGCCATCCCCAGCCGGCATAATCAGGGCCGATCACCAGGTTGAGGCTGTCATCGCAATAATGCTTGATTGCGTTCCACTCGCTGCCACCCGCGGAAAGCGATGCGAGCCGGTCGGGAGTGAGCAAGGCCGGGTGCGTTGCAGGAACCACGTGCATGACGAATGCGAGAATGGAAATCAAGGCCATACGCAGCATGCCGTTTCGATTGGACATACTTCCTCCGGAATCCAAATGTTAGCGCGTTGAAACAATTCGCAGGAGTGATAAAGATCGGGCATTTTCCAATCTGATCAGGTATACTCCTGGTCCGAGAGGCACCCCGTTTTTCGAAAGGAGTTTGATGCCGGACCCGGTCCGCTGCATTCGTGCAGCCCCGATCTCCCTGCCATCTATTCTGTAAATCATCATTTCACTGAGGCTGGCAGTATTCAACACTACAGCAGAACCATATCGATTCTCGGGCCTGAGGTTGCGATAGAGCACGGCCGTTGTTCCAAATTTCCCGAACAGATCCGCAGTGTCGTTCTTGCCCGCGCCCACTGCACCGATGTCAACACCAGGGCCATCGGCCGGATCGCCGGCGTCGATAAGCGGGCTGTTTGCTGACGCGTCCGGCATGTACCGGTTGCGATACTCGGCGAGCACCTGCGACACGGTTTTGACGCGGTTCCACACATTGGCCTCGTTCATGCCAAAGGATGTGTCCATGCCCAGCTTGAATTTCGGCGCCACCTGACCATTAATGCCGCCAAGGTCATGGCCGCCGTATCCAACTGCGCCTTCGGAGACGCCCTGCACGAGAAAGTCGCCGTAATTGTTGGCTTTCCGGCCTTTGGGGTTATAGAAACAGTTATAGTCGGCCCTGAGAATGCGGCCGACAGAGTCCTTCTCTCCGCCCACGACGTACCGGTCCACGATACCAACCGTGCTGTCGTTCGCAAAGCCCGTAAACACGTTGTTGGTAAGCTTGGAAATCATGGAGCCATTCGACACGGCAATCGCCGGTGCAGGGAGCCAGTCGGGTGAGCCGCCCGCGTCGAAGGTGTTGTTGTAAATACTCACACCGGTCTGGCTCTCATACATCCAGATCCCGGCAGCCGGATCGCCCGGGGAAGAGGGTTCGATAAAAACGTTGTGATGAACGGACGTGCCCGTAAGTGCAGTACGCAGCCATTCGTGGCCGCAATGAACAACGAGGTTGTAACGGAACTCTCCGCTCACGGTCTGCACGGGCCACGAACCCTCTGATATGACGTTGTGCTCGGTTATCACAACACCTGTATTGTCGTAGAACCAGAAGTTATATCCCTGGCTCCATCCGCCCTTGTAGTCGTGATGGCTGTAATTGCCGCGGATCTGGACATCGGTGCAGAATTCGACGCGCGGCCCCATGCGCGGGCCGATAAACACATTGCTTTCCGCATCGGAATTCCCGCCGATGAGCCAGCCCGTCATATTGTGGACGTATAGGTACCCGGCGCCAACGTTGTTGGCCGCAAACACTTTTGTCCCTGTCGCGTTTCCGGAAAACTCCAGGAACGGCGACCGTTCCGGATTGCTGGAATCGTACGCGATAAACGCGTTGGCCCGGAATTCGCAGCCCCGCACCAAAATGCTGCCGCTGCCGCTCACCGCATAACGCTGGCCGCCCGTCCATTCGAATACCGTGTTCTCAAGATCAACCGAACCGTCCCGGGTCGACACGTCGATGCCAAGCGCTTTGACAACTGCCGTGTCGGGAATTTCTTTTGCGGGCACGGCTAGGCCGGTGACAAAGCAATTCTTGATGGTGATGCTGCCGGTCCAATTGTCCGCGCTTGTCACCTTGAAACCATTTCCCTGCACGATAGCATCTTCCCAGTCGAGATTCTGGTTCCCGGAAAGCTGGATGTCCGCGGTAAGCGAAACGCTTTTTGCCTTGACCGGCATGGGCGCGATAACAATAGAGACCGATTCGGCGCTGTTCAGAATGACGTTCCCGTAATTCAGGCTTTGCGTTGTGAGAAAGTGAGTTCCAAGGGTGAGTGTGGTGTCGATCGCTTCGAAATGATTGTAGCCGCGCGAATGACCATCCGTCGCAAACTGCACCCCGTCTGCAAAGAACCGTGCTTCCGCGGCTTCGTTCTGGCCGTCGTTCCACTGGTAACCGTTGATGTCCACGCCATCTGCAAGAACGCGAACAGGCAACCCCTGCGTAAACGTCATGCCCGAGGCAGGGCACTTGACGCGGGTGAAGGATTGGGAAAAAGCTGGAGACGAGAGTGCGGCGGCAAGATAGAAAACAATGGAGAGGCATGCGCTCTGTTTGATGATCATGACTGGTCCTTTCCCTGGAATCGTTCGGCTCAGTGCGCTCGCCAAATCCCCCGAAGGGGACTTAGGGCGATACGGTATAAAGGCTCTGATTCTCCCGAATATTCTCATAGAGCAACTTGAACCAGGCTGCGGGCATTTCCCGGTTCATTACCCACACCTCGTCGATGTCACCCTTGAAAAACCGTTCAACGCCGCCCCTGCAGCCTATGTACGATGACGCCACGCTTGACCCAATAGAGCTTCGCACCGTGTCGGCGTGAATGAGCGCCCCGTCGCGGTATATTCTTCCTGTGTCAATGCCATCGTTGAGGGTTGCAGCAAGGCAATGCCACGCGCCGTCGCTGTTGGAGCCCTGCCATCCTCGAACTTCGGCCTGGGCGCTGGGAAAATCGAAGGACAGGATGCTGTCGTTGCGTGTGCTGAATCCATAAGTTCCGGAGTTTGGCCAGACATCATGCTCAAACAGCATGCGCTCGGTTGACCAGTGGTCGGTAGACCGCTCCCATACAACAATGGTGAGGTTGCTTGCCGCCATGTTGAGGCTTGCGGACGGACCGCAGGTGAGATACTGGTCTGCGCCGTTGAGCGCAAATCCGGATCCGGATATCCCGGCCCCCGCTGTTGCACCTTCATTGACAAGCGAGTTGCCGTCGCCGGTGGCGTCGACGAGCGAATCAAGGTGCCAGACCGCGGCGTATCCGAGCGACGGGGAAAACACCGCAGCGCCGCTGGACCAGTTAGTGAGGTCGGGCCTACCCCAAAAGATTGTTATAGCTTGAGTGTTTGAGCTACCCATAACCGTGTCGAGCAGAACCCAAATTTCTGCGGCCAATAGGTTCTTGTCGAATCGCGCAATCTCGTAGTGCAGGTGACCGCCCTGTGCATCTGCAAACCGAACATCGGCGTCGTCCGCGTTTGCCTGAGAGAAATCGAAATTTGCACTTGTCAATTTAACCAGCAGTGGAAAATTCGCCACGTTTGCAACCACGTTTGCGCCGCCAGCAGTGGTGTTGAGCGCAATGCGCCTCGAATACTTCCAGCTCGAATAGTCTTCAGATGCGAACGTGAACATCGAAACCGGGGCAATGGCGGTGACCAGACCGCTTCTCGCCTCGATATCCGAGGTATCGCGGTAGCCGACGTCCCCACCCGGCCCGACAATCCTCAGTCTAAAGACGCCCGCGGGCATGTTGGATAGAACATATGCACCGTTGGAATCAGTTTGCACGAGGCGCTGTAAGCTGAACACCTGCACAAAAGTTTTCGCTCCGAATCCGGATGGAAGCAGAACAACCCCGGAAATGGTCGCATAAGGACGAATCGTATCCGTGCCGATGTCAAGGGTTCCGCCGCCAGACACAACCACGCTGAAGGCGAGTATCCCACTGTTGCGCGACATATCGTTGACTTCTACAACATATGGGCCGGGAGCAACTGAATCCAGGCGGAAATCGCCGCGTTGGTCAACCGAAGCATTCGCCATCACCGCCTGAAGGTCCGCACCGGCCAGAAAACCGGCAGGCCGTATGAAGACTGCCGCGTTTGCCGGGATGGAGTTGTCGACAAGCCGTGCGTGCCCAACAAGCGCAACGGTTTCGATGCCGCCCCCGCCGGACGCAGTGGAATGCGTTGTGCATCGCATCGTCGCCGACAGGCACAGCGCCACGGCGGTGCAGAGTATCCGTCTCACAGCAATCACGACTTCTCCTTGACGTCGGGCAGCTTTGACAGAGGGAACACATTGAAATTGCACTGGTACACCCTGTCCGGCTTTTCACACGATTGCGCCATTGCGAGCAATTTGTGCCGCAGCGCCGCAATCTCGGCCTCGATTAACTTGTATTCTCGCTCCGAAATACTGAGGGTAAGCGTGGACATGCTGCGTGTTTTCCGCTCGAACCGGTCGAACGCGTCTTTCCCCAGGTCGGCCATAGCTCGGTGTAAATTGACAAGAGCAACAGATTGCACCTCGGGACCGGTTGTCCACACCGGTTCAACGCGCTCGTACACGCCGGATTCGCTCTTGCGGACCAGCCCTGCCTTTTCAAGCACGGAAATCGCTTTTTTCGCCTCTTTGGGCAATATCACAGGGACCGTGAGCTTCGCTAATGCTTCATGGTCGCCATCAAACGGATAAAACGCCAGGATTTCCCGCACGGCCATATAATACCATTTATCAAACAACTCGTATTGATGCTTGCTGAGTAACCGGGAGTCGGTTTTCCTAAACGAGAGGAGCTTTTCGAGGTTCCGTTTCTTTTCGGCAAAGCTTCTTGCCTGATTGAAAAGCACGAGCGCCTCGAAGTATTCAGTTTCTTTGACCTTGAGCCCAAGAAATTCGGCAAATTTGGAAATGAACACGGATGAGATGTTGCGCGTGCCCTGCAGGATCTTCGTGAAATACCCTGAGTCGAACCCCACCTTGGCGGCAATGAAACGGTGTGAAAAGTGAGGATCGTCCTTTTTTCGGGACTCATAGTAGTCCTTGAGAAATTCGCGGTAGTCGGTATAACTGAAAAGGCTTTTCATGCTACTGATAATTTACCATATATTTATCAAAAATGTGACGATTTTTTGTTAAATTGCCATTTTATTGTCAGCATATTTGTTACTTTTAACCTTATTAATCAGCATCTTACATAAATATTAGTATCTTCATTTAGTAATTATTTATGTTTTGTGTCAGCTAAGTTAAGACATGGCTTTTTGTTTCGTTTCTTCAACCCAACGTAAATTCCTTTTGCAAGAAATCGAGATAATAAGCCGCAAAGGATTATAGCCAACCATTACCTTCCCCGACCGAGCTTCCCGTTTCCCTGATCGTATCTTGCCTTTTCGCTTTGCAGGTCCGATAAGGCACGCCCTCATATCGATAGCAAGTCGTCTGCCCGATCCCGAGCCGTTTACAAAGCTCGCCAACCGTGATGAGACCCCGTCGATTGCACTGATATAGCTGTTTGTTAAGACGAGGATATATTTTTCCCATAGCACGTACAAAGGGGGGAATAGATGAAAAGTAACCCGCTTTGCGTCACGCTTTCACCGCCGCAGGGGCAGCCGATCCAGAAATCCTATAGGGACTGGAACACGGGCTGGCCGCAGGATTCGTGGGAAGTGACCGAGAATGGAATTTACTATCAAGCCGCCTATGTGCGTGCTCTGTCAAAATTCTGCAACGGCGCTGCATACGGGTCTTCAGTGATTGAAAAGCCCTCGGTTGGGAATGCGAATCCAGTTCTTCGGGTAGACATCCACTCGGGCAAGGTTGAGCTGCATCTTGGGGAACCAACCGGAGGAAGAGTCTGGGTCCGTTTCTTTAACGTGGCCGGGCAGCTCGTTAAAAACATGTCGTTCGCCAAAGTCGACAACAGTTTGATTATCGTTGATATGAGGGAAATTCCCGGAGCCGGTCTCTTTCTGGTCGCCGTTGGCGGAGACAGGGGAACGGCAACAAGGATAAGGCTGGTGAAGCCATAAGTGCTGGTTAATTGCTTTGGTGGTTTCTTAGGTGACGTCAGACTCGGATTACCTCTGGCAAGGCAGTTTCTATGGTGTCTTATGGTAAGTCACATTGTGCATTAGAAGTGCCCGGATATTTGAATGCTTATCAAGAATCTCACATATTTCAGGAATAATGCTTTCGTTTCTTTCGTCTACAGCAACACCTTTGCTATCGAAATGTGTTGTTAGCTGGGTTCTGGAGTGTTCGTCAATTCTAATCTTAAGTGCGATGCAACCGAAAGCAAGGCAAAGACGCGATAGATCGACAAATAATTCCTGGTTCTTCAAAATTGGGCTCCCGCCGAATTCATCCTCAATAAATTTATCATTCGGGCCAGTTGTCCAAAACTCAAATAAAAATTCATTGCCTTCCTTCTCTACAAAGACCGGAAGCGATGAGCCCTCCCTCAATCCAAGCTTGCCCTCAAAGCTTTCAGGGTTCGGTTTCCTTGGATACAATTTCTCTTCTTTTGGCAACATAATTTTCCCTTTCCCGTGGTCCTTATTTTGCGTTCAGCAAATCCTTTTCGCTCAATCCCCGGACATAATCGGATAGCGAACCACCTTTCCTCCGTCCTACGGAAAAATACCATCCGTTATGCCGCCTTCCTGAAATTACGATGATATAAATCAGAAAGAACAGGCATCTTCAAGACACCCTATTTATTCTCTTCAGCGCCTCCACCTCCTCCGGCGAATAATACCGATAGTGGCTATGCGGATCCCTGTAAGGGGCAGGATAAAATCCACTTTTCTCTCAGTTCTTTAATGTACGTACCGATATTTCGAGGCTTCTTGCAAGTTGGGAGGACGGGATCCTATTCGTGTCCCACCTACGATCAGGCTTGAAAAGTGAGATTCTTACTCCGAAGGATGCCACCCTGAAAATTCTAGATCCACACAGAGGTCGGCTGTCGGGGGTTTTCCAGAATCTTGTCTGGCAAACTCCGGTAGTTTATTGAACCTCCGAAGAGCCGGAGAGGGATGGTGAACCGTATCGTTGGTTTATCCCCGCCGGAAGGCCGCTGGACCAGACAAGCCTTGGCGTGATCTTATCTGCTCCTTTTCTCTGGTTTCCAGAAACCCGCAAGGCTAATTGCTCCCTGCGACCAAATGACCAAGAACGGAATACATGCCTTGCGTTTTTCCGTCCCTTGCAATAATGTGGAAACATCCGGCCTTATTGACAAGTTGCAGCCGGGCCTGATGTGGTCGAGCAGCAACCGAATTGTTATTTACACAGATAACGGACGAAGCGTTTTTGATCTTGTTGACAAGAGAGTCCAGCCCGGCTTTGATATTTGCAAGTTGGGTACTTCCGCCCGTAGTATTACCATACACCCTTTTGTTGCCATACTCGATGGCAAAGGCCTGGCAGGCCAGGCACCCGCTCTGATAGGCCGAATCAAATGAAGAATAGTTGTTATTTGTGAAAAGCGCGATAAGATTGTTCATTTCCGCCTGGGTCATCTGGTACGTTTTCATTACTGACGTGGTGCCTCTGCCGGTTATCAGTTCGGCTTTGCCACTTTGATATACATTTAAAGAATCAAAATAGTTTAGTGCCTGAGTCGACCATGTCACATACTGGACAATGAGAGAATCTGCTGCGTTGGTCATTCCACAAGTAGAAAGTAGAAACAGCCCGAGAAGTACTGCATTTTTACCTTTCAACATATCATACCTCCCTCAATTTGTTCTAAGACATGCCAACTTTTCACTCAAAAGTGAACCTCCACCGACAGGAGTCGGGGCGGCGCCGCGTACGAGTGGACCGACACCGCCGGCCTCGGCGTGCGGTACTACGTGTGCACGCAGCAGGCGGTGGGCAATGCCCCGGTGATGACGCCGGTGCCTTCCGCGAGCGGGTCGAATTTTACCGTAAGGGACCTGCGCACGTTCCCTTACCCCGATTCGATTGACTATCTCATTGTAACGCATCCCAATTTCATGGTTCAGGCGCAGACACTTGCGCGGCACAAGAAAAACATCGGACGATTCGGCAATCCCATGGCCATATCGATTACCGACATTTACAACCAGTTCTCGGGCGGCAACACCGATCCCTCGGCATTGCGCAACTGCCTTGAGTATGTGCGCGCCAACATGGCTTCCCAATGGCACACGGCGTTCGACTACGTGGTGCTGATGGGCCATGGTCATTACGATTACCGGAATATCGCGACCCAGGACACAAGCTTTCTCCCGGTAGCGGAAATCAGCGACAGGTGTATTGAGGATTTTTTTGTGTATCTGGACCCGGACGCCCGGCGCCCCGATCTTCGCGGGCCAGACGCAGATTGTGAGTGGCACGCTCAATCAGCATATTCTCCTGCCCAAGAACGTCACCTTCAACACCCCCGGCATCCGGCTCACCGGGTACGGCTGGCTCGGCGACAGCGTTGCGCTCGGCAGCAACAGCGGATTCATTTTCCACGGGTTTTCTTCCACCAAGATCTCGGATACCGTGGGCCCGGCGATATCGGTCCGGCCGGTGTATCAGGGCGGGACCGCGACCTCGGCCGCCGCGTCGAGCACGGGCGCTTCGTTCACCGACAAGATAACGGCGCCGCTCCCCTTGACAATCGAAATAATGCTGTTCGATTCCAGCGGCATCGACGCGGTTTCCACCGGGCCGGACGAGGGAATAACGTTTGAGGTTCCCGGCATTGTCGCCCGCACCAACATCGATCACAAGTTTCAATTCGGACAGGGGGACTACCGGCGCGGCACTGCAAGCTGGACCTTTGACGCCGGGACAATGACGCCGGGTTCCTATTCCATGAACATCACCGCGCAGGACCTTCTCGGCAATGTGGCGAAGCGAAGCGTCGCTTTTGACGTTATCGCGCAGGAAGACCTGGCGCTGTACCACGTGTTTACCTACCCGAACCCGATGGCGATGGGGCAGTCGAGCTCCTTCTACTACGACCTGTCGAAAACCGTGACGGTGAATGATCAGGACCAGGTCGTGGTCTCCATACGACTGTTCACGCTGTCCGGCCGCCTGGTGCGGGTGTTCAAAGACGCCAGGCGTGGCGAGTTGTTTGACGGAAGGGACAATTTCGGCAACAGACTTTCGCCAGGTGTGTACCTGTACCAGGTGATCGCTGTTGACAAGCTTAACCAGAAAGTGGTGAAGAGCGGGATAGAAAAACTGGCGATAAATCCGCCGCGGTAGGAAAGGGCTGTTTCGCGCCCCATGTGGTGTTCTCGAAACAATAGGCACAATTCTTCTTAAAAAGTGTACATTAAGTGTACATTTGACCACTGCGACCATCTTGTTCCGACCCTGCGATATTTTGCTGCATCAAACACTTATAGCTTATTTTACTTTTCGGAACTTTTGACTCTTAATCAGTAGGTCTCAGGTTCGAATCCTGAATGGTGTACCAAAAAAGTCCCCAAATTTGCAAGATTTAAGCAGTTTGGGGGCTTTTTTGTTTTCTGCCTTCAACTCCAAGTACTACCAAATACTACCAAGTACTACGAAAAAGTGTACACTAAGTGTACACTCGGATTTTAGGTCGAAACGGTCTTTCCTTCATGGGACACATCCCTCACAGGAGTCCATTTCGTAAAACGATCCGAGGCGCTTTCGCACCCCGGATCGAAAAAGACGGGAGTGTCAGATAAATTCTACCGGGGAAGCACAACACGAAACCCCTGGTCTTCGTGCCCGTAGGCCGCCGGGTTGCTGACGTAACGAAACGCAGAACGGAAGCCGACGCCGCCTCCGCCGTCGTCGCTGAACCACGAGCCCCCACGCAGAACGCGGTACGTCCCAGTTGAAGCACCAGTCGGATCAGTTGCCGCTCCCGCCGTATAATCCCCATACCAGTCGTTACACCACTGCCACACATTCCCCGTCATATCGTACAGTCCATAAGCATTCGCCAGCTTTGTTGCGACAGGGTGAGTTGTGCCGCCGCTGTTATAATACGACCATGTACGCGCCCCCATGCCATTTGTATCAGGCCCCCACCAGAATTCTGTAGTTGACCCTGCACGGCAGGCGTATTCCCACTGCGCCTCCGTTGGCAATCGGTATCCGGTTTTCGAAAAGTCCGCTGTCCACGCTGATGTATCATACACTGCGGTAAGGCCGGAAAGCAGGCTTAAAGCGTTGCAGTATTTCACAGCGTCGTGCCAACTCACTTTCTCAACCGGCCTCAGTGATGCGCCTGTTCCCGTATCAAAATACGATGGGTTCGTTTCCATCACCGCCAGATACTGCTCCTGCGTTACATCGGTCTCCGACATCTTAAACGCACTCAACGTAACCTGATGAGGCGGAGAAGCGACAGGACCATCCACAGTATCCGATGATCCCATGGTAAACGTCCCGGCTGGAATGTCCTTCATCACTATTGTTTGCACCACATTCATTGGTGCAGCTGGATTCTTACCGCAACCCCAGAAAGACAAAAAGAAAATCACAATAGAAACGGTTGGTAACGACTTGCAAAAGAATATCGACATAATCCTACCTCCCAGGGATAGTGATAACCTAATTGATGTCAAAACAATATATCCTGTTATCGAAGAACCCAAATGAAAGTACAGATATGGTAACACATTATTTCACCTTTTAGCAAATGGCTAAAGGCTTAGGGAGCAATCACCGAAAAAGAAGGCCGGAATAGCATGAATAACCTGTCACCCTGGCCTTTACAGACGCATTTCGCAGTTGGGCCTGTTAAAGCTTCAGCGCAGTCGTAAAGGCTTTTTCTTTGAGCAAAGCTCCGCTACCAAACATCGCAGAATCCAGCGCTTTCTCTGGATCACTTGTCCGCTCATGATCAACGTACTCCGTTGCCGCATTGTAATGATGCCATGCAGTCTTTCCGGGGGTTCCACGTCAATGTTCAAATAACCCCGCACCTTGTCACGCCGGTTCTTTGCCCTGGTGCTGCCGGTATCTCATACTCTGTTCAATCAGTAATTCAGCTTTTTGCGGCGCACCTTACCGCAAAAAGGAAAACAGAAGTTGCATGTAGTTTGTTCATTTTGGGGTTCCTCCTTCCCGAATATTCACTCTTGTCTATCAAAAGCCTGAGGTTAGCCAAAATCTTTTTCTTCGTCACCCCATGAATAACCCTCAAATCTCATGCCATGCTATTGGTTTATTTGAAAAGGCGAAATCCCTGAAACTCAGAAAGAAATTCGTGGAACTGCGAAGAGCGTTAAAGATTGTTCTCAATCTACGAAAAAGAAGAACCTATAGTGCAAAGATTCTCGAAATCGTCTTTGCCTACACCAACGTCCCGTGACGCCCGATTGAGCCGTATCCCTAATCCATGGATTATCTACTGGGTCATCCTCTGGCTTGGCTAGACAGGCCTTACTGGCCAGCAGGGCGTAAGATTTGCTTTTGACGTCAGGGAATATCTACTGGGAATCAGTCCAGTATAGCGAGGTATCAAGGTCTTACTGACGCGTCTCAAAAGACTGATTTTTTACTTCCGACCGGACAAAATATACACCCGGCAACAATTTCTGGCTTCTCAATAAGGGTGCAGACATTCCGACAATAGTCCTGCCGTTGAGCGAATAGATAGTGAATGATTTTCCGGCCTTATCGAATGCAGACCAGTTGGTCCCGTCGAACATGATTCTCTGCAAAGTGGAAAGATGAAACACAGCAATCTGATGTTGCGGCGCGGTAGCTAAGGTGGAACAAGTATTGACAGGAGGTATCCAGCACCGGCCCAGCACTGTGTCAGCGGCACGGCTTCCCCATCCCGCGTTGCCGGCTGAGTCGTAATGGTCGTAGTAGCCAGATGGAGTGCAGTTCATGCAGACGGTCAATCCATTCGTGGGAATTATGACGCAGTCAGAGACGAGTGTGGGAATCTGCGCAATTTGCCTCATGATGCTCTTGGTCTGGATATGCGACGTATCGTAAAAGGGGCCATTGAGACCGCCGTCTTTCGCATCAACCGGGTACCCGGCGTGGATGTACGGCACGGTATAGGCAACGCCATTGTATTGCAAGGTTCCAAGTTTGGTCCGGATGTTACTGACCATGTCCGCAACATGCTGCAAATAGTTGAGGGTATCGCTGTTTTGAACTTCGACGTTATTGAGCATGCTGACAATACCGGCGATGGTCACGTTTGCTTTGAGAATATTCGCTTGTGTCAGGAGGGCGTTAACCGCGCCTGACCCGGCGTTGAAATTTCCCATTAGTTCCCATCCCGAATTAGACAATTGCATGACACCAAAGTAGTAGTTCGGGTAATCGACATGGAGCCGCTTGAGAAAGGGCATGACGGGACCGCCCAGGGGATAGGTGATTGACTGATACGCGTCCACACAGATTGGTTCTTTGGCAAGCAGCCAATCGTAATTCGCCGGATCCATTTCAAATTTCCACAAATGGGGATCTGTCACTAGGTCGGCTTGTTTGTCGCGACCCGACATGGCCGAGTTTCCCATGTCAATGAATACCATCAGGCTTTCTCGGGGAACAAAGTGCCCGCCAAGCGTAAGGCCGGCGCTTTGCGAATAACTTGTAACTGAAACAATTGCCAGCAGCGACAACACGAGTGAAATCCTTATTGAGCGGATGAAAGAGCGCATGGAAGAATCCTTTCTTTGAGCAAGATATCCGTTGTTTTGAAAACATCATCATAAAAGAATTTATGAACTTCTTATGTGAGTCACAATGAATATTTTCTTACCCCAAGTAAGATGGAATGCAACTCAATTGCATAATATGCTCCTGTTTGTATAGATTTCAAAACTTCTTTTCAAAAACCTCTCGCTGTATCTTGCAGGTTTTCCGCCTTGCCAATGCGCATTTATCCAAGATGGCTTATACCTCCCGCAAAAGACTTCTGCTGGCCTTCGTCCAGACCATAGCCCCGTGACGCCCAATTGAGCCGTGCCATTTTCCCATGGATTACCTACTTGGCCGAGTTTGGAATTGGCTGGACGGGCCTTTCCGGTCAGCAGGAGGAGAACCAGTGGATTTGCTTATGGAGGCAGACAAATGCGATTTTGAGGGTGTTGGCTTGCAATGAAAAAGGGCAGGTATTGATGGGAAGACATTTGCTTAAGTTTATGTCAAATTGTTTCGTCCGTGTGGATGGGAATAATAACGTTGAATAGAAATCCAAATTCATCAGAACAAGGCATCATATTACAGGATTTCCGGTGCTAAGAATGCAGCCCGTCCCTGGGCAGAATAAGAACAGGAGGAATATTACGCAGAAATCGAGAAGAAGGCAAACAAGGATCAGGAACAAGGGCGTCAAAGATGCGCCCCACAAAACCGAACGAAAGGGGCTTAAGGAAGCGCTTCGCGAAAGCGAATATCGCTTTCGAAAGATTGTCGAACAGGCCCCAATCGCGATGGCGGTCGTCAGTATAGATGGCATGATCGAGTTTATCAACCGTAAGGCAGTCAAAGTCTTTGGATACCTGCATGAGGACATCCCGACGATGGACCGGTGGTGGGTGCAGGCATACCCTGATGAGGTTTACCGTAAGGAAGTGGTCGCCGACTGGACCGGGCGCGTTCAGAAGGCGTTGACAGAGGGTAGTGAGATTATCGGCAACGAGTATCGAGTGACCTGCAAGAATGGCACCATCAAGACGATGTTCATTTCCGGGGCCCCTGTTGCCGGCAAGATATTCGTGATGTTTGATGATATTACCGAGCGTAAACAAGTTGCGGAAGCACTCAGCCAAAGCCAGGAACGCTACAGATTGCTGCACGAATATGCACCGGTCGGAATCCTGTTGGTAAATCGGTCTGGACAAATTATTGAGCTGAATTCCGCGACCGTTCAGATTCTTGGATCACCATCTCCTGATGCGACAAAGGCGATAAACCTTCTGACATTTCCACTGCTTATCCAGGCCGGGATCTCAGCTGCCTTTCAGCGGTGTGTTGAAAAGGGTCAAGTCGTCTCTGGAGAGTATCCATATACCACCAAGTGGGGAAAATCCCTTCAAATGTTATTGCGATTTGTCCCCATTCTTGATGATCACAATCAGGTGAATCTGGTACATACTATCATCGAGAATATCACCGAACGCAAACAAGCAGAAGAGGCGCTGCGAGACAGTGAAAGTAACTATCGCACTCTCATGGAACAAGCATCCGACGGAATCTTTATTGCTGACAAGGAAGGAAACTACACCGATGTGAATTTACAAGGATGCGCTATTTTCGGCTATTCACGGGAAGAGATTTTGCACCTTGGAATGAAGGACTTGCTTCTTCCCGAAGAAATCGCGGCCACCCCTATTAGATTCAAAGAAATGTCATCAGGTGAAACAATCGTGGCTGAAAGGCGAATGCGCTGTAAGAATGGATCGGTTATCTGCACTGAAATCAGTGGCAAGAGGCTAGGCGATGGCAGATTCCAGGGCATTGTGCGCGATATTACCGAACGCAAAAGGGCCGAGGAAGCGCTGCGGGAGAGCGAGGAGAAATATCGATGCCTTGTGGATAATGCCAACCAAATAATAGTAGTTGCGCAGGATGGCATGTTAAAATTTGTCAATCGAAGAGGTATGGAACTTTGGGGTTATACTGAACAGGAAGCCACAAAAAGACCTTTTCTGGAATTCATCTATCCGGATGATCGTCACCTGTTAACAGAAAACCATGCGAGGCTGATTAAGGGCGATTTGATACAACAAAGATATGAGTTCAGGGTAATGGCTGCTGATGGCAGAGTATATTGGGTTGAAATAAACCCAGTTCCTATTGTTTGGAAAGGAAGGCCTGCTACTCTGGACTTACTTACAGACATCACGGAGCGCAAGCGCATGCAAGAGACGCTCCAAAGAGCGCAGAAACTAGAATCCCTAGGCGTTCTCGCCGGAGGCATAGCTCATGATTTCAACAACCTTCTTACTGGGATTTTCGCTTATATCGACCTCGCCCGTTCCGTCTCGAAGGAAGCTCAGACCAAAGAATACCTAGAAGCAACCATGGCCACAATAAACCGCGCACGTTCGCTCACCATGCAGCTTCTGACCTTTGCCAAGGGCGGAGCACCGATCCAGAAAACAACACCATTAGTTCCATTTATTCAGGAAGCAGCGCAATTCGCGCTAAGCGGGTCAAACACTTCGTGCAAATTTTTTCTGGCGGAAAACCTATGGTCGTGCAATATCGATAAGAACCAAATCGCCCAAGTTATCGACAACATTGTCATCAATGCCCAGCAGGCAATGCCAAACGGGGGTACCATAGAAATAGTGGCAGAGAATATTTCTCTTGAAAAAAAAGAACATCCTCCACTGGACAAGGGCGATTATGTCAAGGTATCAATCAAAGACTTCGGCATCGGCATACCAAAGGATATCATGCCCCGCATTTTCGACCCTTTCTACACGACAAAAATGAAGGGCCACGGCCTTGGTCTTGCTACCTGCTATTCAATCATCACCCGTCATGGCGGAAGCATTGACGTCGAATCCGAACCAGGTAAGGGCAGCACGTTTCATGTTTACCTGCCTGCTTCGCTAGAAGCGGTTGCGGCGAATGCAGGCACTGTTAGCAGGCACAAAGGCAGCGGCACTGTCATTGTCATGGATGACGAAGAAGTTATAAGAGCCGCGCTTCGGCAAATGCTTGGATCACTGGGATACTCCGTGGTATGCAAGAATGACGGCAAGGACGCCATTGACTCCTACATCAACGAAACCAGAGTCAATAATCAATTGAGTGCAATGATTCTTGACCTTACCGTTCCCGGCGGCATGGGTGGAATAGAAGCTGTTAGAGAGATAAGAAAATTGAACAAGGACATCCCAATCTTTGTGGCAAGCGGCTATGCGGATGATCCGGTGATCAAGAACCCTATCGAGCATGGCTTTACAGCAGGCATTTCAAAACCATTCACCATCGCAGAGCTTTCGGAGATGCTGAACAGATTTATAGTACCGCGGAAATAGAGCGACCAAGATCGAACCCCGGCTTAGCTAGAGTGGCCTTTCCGGTCAGCAGGAGGAGAAATGGTGAAAATGCTCACCTTCTGACTACGGATCAGAAGGTTGGGGGTTCAAGTCCCTCTGGCCGTACCACTAAAAGCCTCAAATTCTGCAAAATTTCAGCAGTTTTGGGGCTTTCTTATTTTCTGGCCTTTGAAGCTTCATACGCCCAAGTACGCTAAAATACGCTGAAGTACGCTGTGGCTGTGTACTCTTTGTGTACTCAGATCGGCAGGGTGGGGGTCTAGACGGTTGTCTGGTGACTTCCTTGGACAGTTGGGCTATGGTTTATTTTATCTGGTAGTGGTCAGGTGTGGCTGGAGGTGGGCTGGTGAAGACGAGGGATGGCTGGTGCATATTTGTTCTTTTCCTTTGCCTTAGACCTTGTGCAAGAATGGATATTACCACTATCCCCAGCCGTTGCTTATTGCATTATGTTATCAAAATGTGATCTGGATCGTGCAAAACGTGATCATTGGCGGCTGGAATGCATTGAGGCTGCCATACTCGGATTATCCCGGCCATTGGAGGTGTATCGATGCTCGAGGAAATCTAATCTAATAAAACCATGGGACAAAGACGGAAAACAAAAGAACTACTGTCCGGCTCATTGGGCAGATCTGGCAATTGGATCGGGAGCTTGCGGATTGCGCTGTAGGGCCTGCTTTCTTATCCTGACACTTCGGTCATTATGTGATCCATCACGACATCTGCTGTATGATAACATTGACGACTATGAAGAGGCCGTAATTAATTGGCTATTGCAACCAAAGGAACAGTACCGGAATCTTGGGCTCGGGATAGACTCCAGTGACTCTTTGCTGTATGAAGGGGTCACCGGACACGCCCGTCGTTTGATTCCCTTGTTTGCAGATGAGGGAAGGAACCCTCAAGGATCAAAGTTGATTTTACTTACCAAGAGCGTGAATGTCCGATTCTTAAAGGGATTGCCGACAAAGAATATCCTGCTAACCCATAGCCTTAATCCTGAAGAAATCGCTGATCTGTGGGAGGGCAAATTTGACGATGGCGTACGCGTCACCCCTCCTATTTCAAGACGACTAGACGATTCAAAGTGGGGTGCAGAGATGGGATTTGAAATACGATGGAGAATAGATCCCATTTTGGAAGTGGACCATTGGGAGGACATTTACCAGGAGTTTTTCTTGACCGCCGCTAGAAGTGGTCATAAACCTGCCCGGATAACTCTTGGGACTTATCGTGAGATGAACCGAAGCCTCGACACTCATAGAAAAAATTGGGGGCTACCTCCTCTTGAATGGCAAAAACCTCAGGTTACTCCGGATGGGAAGCATTACCATATATCGGATAGAACAAGTATTTATCGGCAAGTTTACTCAATGATTAAGCGAGCGTGGGCTCCGACAGGTTACACGCCTGTAGTAGGGCTTTGCAAGGAGCCCAGGTCTCTCCATGCGGATTCAGGCACCGTCTTTGGCCACTGCAACTGTGAGGGCGTTTAAGGCAAAACAGGCTCCGTTTGACAAAGACCGGCCAGCTGCAGAAACTGCAGCATGATTGTAGGTGGAGGTTTCTTTATAAACTTGACCGAACCGGCCCAAGTATCAGTGCGTTTCTGGTTTGTTTTCATTAGCCGAGGCCGTTGTTGCTCTTCTTCCCAATAGCTTTGTATCCCTTAAAAACGCCTAAAAATGATAACTTTTCCGGTTCGGCGCAGAACCGGCGCGGATACCCACAAAATCTTTTCTTTTTTTTGGCCCTGCTTTAATAGAAAAAGGTGCCATTAGAAAAAAACTTATTTAATCTGGGGCGGAAACTTCTGTATATTTGTACATGGGTACGCATCAGCCGCCAGAAATCAAGCTTTCCAAAGCCCGCCCTCTCTTCAGCCTGCGCCGACTTGCAGAGTATTTCGACCTCTATACAGAGAATGGGCGACCCGCAACGGACTCTGTCCGCGAGTGGTGGCACGATGGCCGCATTCCCCCGCCCGACCTCCGTATCAGCCGGAAGGCAGTTTTCTGGAAACCCGAAACCATCGACGAATATGTCCGCAACGGGGGGAACCCCTGATGCGGCGCATCCCTGAATTATTTTCCGAATTACCCAGCTATACCCTTGTACCCGGAAAGGGAACAAGAGTATGGCATCAATAAAGGAACTGGGAGGCAGGCGATGCAGAGTCCAGTGGTATGACAGCCACGGAGTGCGGCAACGTCGGGTGCTCCCGAAAAAAGCTGCGCAGGATTTGTACGATCAGGTTTGTGCGCAGTCGATCTTTGAAAAATCGGGCTTACACCCATCCCTGGGTGTGAAGGCAAAGAACATCAAGAAAATGACCGTGAAGGAAGCGGCGCTTCCCTATCGGGACTATTTGGCGGGAACAAGAGCGTACGCAAACACCTCCTATATTGACCAGATCATTGAAAGATGGGGAGATTGGCGTATATGCCTGCTCACTAATGGCCAAGTGCGAACATGGCTCTATTCCTTCTTGAACGGACCGGTCCGAGAAGGAACAATGGCGGTCTCCACTGTTAAGAAATTCGCCGTCTATTTCTCAAGGGTCCTCAATTACGCCATTGAGGAATTGGAAATCTTATCACAAAATCCACTGAACGGGCTTATCAACAAAGCGCTTCGGAAAGAATTCAAGCGCGTGAATAAACGTACGAAAACCATCACCGTTGAGGAATTCTGGGGGCTCATGCAAAGCTTCCCACGGTGGATGAAACGCGTTTGCATTTGTGCATGGTGTACAGGAATGCGTGAGGACGAAATTCTTGCGCTCACCTGGAGCAAGGTAAACCTTGTGGAACGTCTTATCGACCTTCAGGCCGTTGACACGAAGGAGAGTGATAATAAGAAAGCAGGTATCGAACAGGAGCTGTACGATGTGCTGATTGAGATCCAAACCGAGCGCGGCGACTGCAAACCTGATAATATCGTTTTCTTATCTGTCAAAGGCCGCAGAATCAACCAGAACTTCTTCGAACGCAAGTTCAGGAAGCTTGCGGACAAAGCGGGGTTCGCAGACCTAATCTGTCACGATTTCCGGCATTGCTATACAGTGAGGAAAAGACGTGAAGGTCACGATAAGAGCGTGATCAAGGCTCAGACCGGCCACCACACGAACAGTATGTTCGACTGGTATGACAAGGTCGATGTCTCCGAAATCCAGGACATGGCCGGGTTCACGCAGGCACACACCGAGGCGATCAAAGAAGACCTTGAGCGCCTCATCATTCTTGCCAAAAGCAAAGACATTCCTCTCGGGGCTGTTCAGGCGTTAATCAGCAGACTTTGGAGAGTAGCGGCCTGAAAATCGGATGCCCCCTTTAAAATCTTGGGCATTTTTGGGCATTTTGAAAAAAAGGACCTACAACTTGCGTTGTAAGTCCTTGTCACAAAATGGCGCCTCGCAGAATTGAACTGCGGACACAAGGATTTTCAGTCCTCTGCTCTACCGACTGAGCTAAAGCGCCACTACAATTTTTCAGAGACTCCAAAAGATATATAACTCTCCCGGAAAAATCAAGCGCCGCGATGGTTTCCAGGGAGCCCCCGGCCGTATCCAAAAAAAAGCAGGAAACCCTCTCCAGGATTTCCTGCTTTGCACTTCTGATTCCCGGCGCCGTGCGATTCGCCGGATAATGCTTATTTCAGGTTCACCAGCTGCGACGGGTTGTCGCCGCCCTTGAATGTCATGTCCTTGGTGACTTCCTGAGTTCCCTTGACAAATCTCATGCTGTGCGAGCCGGCGGCAACGTTGAGCTTGGTGATGTTCGTCTTGCCGATGAGTTTTCCGTCCATGTAGACGTCGGCCACGGGCGGTATCGACGCGATAAACACCGTGCCGGCCTCCCCGCCCGCGGCTGCCGCCGGCGCGGGAGCCGCTGCTTCGGGCGCAGGAGCGGGCTTGGGCGGCGGAGGAGGCGGAGGAGCTGCTTCTGCCTCGGGTTCGGCAGCCGGCGCAGGTTTCGCCGCTGTCTTTGCAGCAGGCGGCGCTTCCTCTTTTTCCAGCCTGAACGATTCGGTCTTGCTGCCGCCGGTGAATTCTATGGTCTTTGCCGCGTCCTTGTACCCGGGCTTCGACAGAACAATCGTCACCTCTCCGATTACGTTGGGATTCTTCCATGTAAACGGAGTGGTTCCGATCGGGCTATCGTCGGCTTTGATGGTGGCGCCGGGCGGTGTCGAGGTGATGAAAATTTTCCCTGCGGTGCCTGCGGGCGCTGCTTCCGCAGCCGCGGCTGCCTTTTTCGACACTTCGGGGGCCGGTTTTTTTCCAGCCGTCTTGGCGCTCGGTTTCTTCGAGGGCTTTTCCGCCGGTTCTTCGACCGCAACGGGCGCAGGTGCGGGTGCCGCTGCTGCAGGCGCGGGCGCAGGCGGCGCAGGTGCGACAGCAGGCGGCGGAGGCGTTGCCGGCTTGCTCACTGCTGGAGCTGGAGCGGGCGCTTCTTTCTCACCAATTCCTGACAGCATACCAGAGTTGATTGCGAAATATGCGCCTCCGGCAAGAATCGCTACCACGAGTATCGTTATAATAATAGGAACAAGCGAACGCTTCCTAGGCTCAGGTTCGCCGGTGTCGCGGCCGAATTCTTCGTAGGCGCCGACGTGCTTTTCCCCGCCCGAAGGCCTTGCCTTGGCCGGTTCCTTTCTCGCCCCCATTTCTTCTTCCATGCTCCGGGTTTCGGGCGGCGTCAGAGGTTCCAGTACGGGCGCTTCGAATTCGGGCTCCCTGCGGCGCATAGCGGGAGCGGGTTCCTGGACAGGCGCGAAATCTCTTTCGGGACGCCTGGGCGGCTGCGCGGGTCGGGGCGGCTGCACGGGCGGCGGCGTAAACGGCTCCGCATACTGCGGCGCCTGCGGCGGCGGAGGAGGCGCGAACCGGTCCTGCGACGCTTCAGTCTCAAACGATTTATAGGCGGCCTCGAATTCCTCCTCCTTGTAGGCCGGAGGCGGAGGCGCGAACTGCTGCGGCGGAGGCTGCGGCGGTGCAAACTGCTGCGGAGGCTGGCGGTATCCTCTGTCAACTTCCGGTTCTCCAGCGCCCACGGCCGGCGGCATTGCGGTGCTTATTTCGGAACGCAGGTCTTCAAATTCCGATTTCGGCTTTGGCGGAGGCGCCTGCTGATACGTCTGGAGATCCGACAAGTTGTAGCGCGTGGTCTGCAGGATGATGTCCTCGGAACTCTTGAGCAGCTCGGTCTCGGTGTCGAAGATCTTGAGGATGTTCTGGATGCCGGTGCGCTCCAGTATCTGTCTCACCTCGGCACAGGGCCCCATCAGCGACAGCCGGCCGCTCACGTCGAGGATCCGCCTGTTAAGCGCGAGGATCACGTTGATCGCGTCGGAATAGATGTAGTCGAGAGGCGTGAGGTCGATGGCGAAGTTCCGCTTGCCCTCGGCGATAAGGGAGTTGATCATGTTCTTGAGAAGCGTGGAATCGAACACTTCTCCCTTTTCGATCACCGGCTGGATGATTTCGAAAAGGCCGCTGGTTCTACTACGGAATTTGATAGGAACCCCCTTTGTAAATTGGGCAGCTGCGTAATACGCCAGGAGGGAGTCGAACCCACGACCTTCGGCTTCGGAGGCCGACGCTCTATCCAACTGAGCTACTGGCGCACAGGTTTCCGGGTTTGCGATATCCGGTTAAATATAAATAATTCGCCCTATAATATACCAAATGCACGGGTGCAAGCAAAAGAGATAGTAATTGGGATAAGGAATGATAAGAACCTCATTTCCAAGCCATGAAGTCTTGGGCGCCCCGCCGCTTTGCGGCGGCGGCCTATAACCCGCCCTTCCTGTTGGGCGGGTTGAATCTCCGGCCTCGGCCGGCACAAGGCAAGTGACATAATAATGAAGCGCGAAGCGCTATTACTATTCCTTGGGGAACGGAGTGACAATTCGCTCTGGCTCACCCTCCGGTCCTGCCTGGCGCGCGGGCAGAGGGATAGTGCCGCATCCACATTTCTGCTTGGCGAAAAGATGTTTGAAATGGAATTATCTCCCCCTTAACAAGGGGGAGATGCCGAAGGCAGAGGGGGATCTTCCGCCGAGGTTGCGTTGCGAAGGTGCGACGACTCGCGAGCGTCAAGCGAGTGACCTTGTCGCGCACCTTCGCAGGAAAGGGTGTGGGTGCAGATCACCTCCCGCCGATTTCCGGCGGGAGGAAGCTGCACCCCAGGGGAAACCACGAAGTGGTGTCCCCACCAAGCATTGCAGGAATCTTTATTGATTTTTTAGTAGTCCCATTATCGTATCCGTCACTTTGAGCACTTTGAGCGCCTCTTCGCCGGACACGCCCTTGTGATCCGGCGCGCCTGCTATTGCGGCGACGAATGCGGCGAGCTCGGCCTCGAGCGCGTCCGTGTGTCTGGTCTTGTCTTTGGAGAATTCAACGGGAAGGGGCCGGCCCGCCTGCGCCGCGCCGGTGAGGAAGTAGTGCTCGATTTCCTCTTTGTCCAGATCGACGGAATAGTAGTTGTCGCGCGCGAACAGCCGCAGCTTGCGCATCTTCTTGGCGGATATGCGGCTGGCGGTGCAGTTCACCACGCAGCCCGAGGGGAACGGGATGCGCACGTTGGCGATGTCGATGTCCTGCGACACCACCGGCACGCCCGTGGCCGCGATGGCGTCGTAGCGCGGCTCCTCCGAAAGCAGGCGCAGCACGAGATGCACGTCGTGCACCATGAGGTCGAGGATTACCGGCACGTCGGTGCCGCGCGGCGAGTACTGCGCGAGCCTGTGGATCTCGATGAACTTGGGCGTCGGAGCCAGCGACAGAAGCTTCACAAAAGAGGAATTGAAGGCCTCCGAGTGCCCCACATGCAGCACCACGCCCCGCTCGCGCGCGGCCTCGACAAGAGCCTTCCCCTCGGCAAAGCTCGGCGCGAGCGGCTTCTCCACGAGCACGTGTTTCTTCTTCCCCATGCAGGCCAGCGCCACGGCCGCGTGGGTCGACGAGGGCGTCGCCACGATGACGGCGTCGCACACGTCAACAAGGCCTTCCATGGCGTCCCATGGCCGCGCGCCGAGTTTTTTCGCAACCTCGGCGCGGCGATTGGCCGACGAGTCGTGGAACCCCGCAAAGTCCACGTCTTTGTTCTTGAGGCACTTCTGGATATGGTACGATCCCAGCACGCCCGCGCCGATCACGCCGATTGTTACTTTAGCCATTATTTTCTCCTGTGGTGCTTTCCCATTGGTCTTCGCCCAGAAGCTCGCGCACGCGCGGGGGCACATGCACGGCCAGCGGCCCCATTCTTCTTATCGCGTCAAGCATCAGGTCCTTCTCCCGTTGCTGCAGGACGCCGGTACGTAAAAATAGTATATACCGATCCTCCATTTTCACCAGACCGCCGTCGCCGTCGAATGTTCCGTGGCGGATCTCAACTCCCAACTTGTCAAGAGCGTTATTAAGGAGGATGATATCGGGGTCGGGTTGAGGTTTCATGAAATACCATTCCGATAGAAATATAGAAACTTGGGCGTTGCCCTCCCCCTCGACTTCGCTCGGGGTCGGGCCGGTCTCCCTGCGGGCTCGGCTGTTCGCCTCGTTGCCGCCTGTCCCAATCGCCTTCGGCTGGGGATCAGGCGGTAATTCGCTCTAGCTCACCCTTCGGTCCACCTAACGCAGCGGCAGAAGAATCCTATTAAGTCAATTACTTCTTCTCCGTTTCAACTATTCAACTTTTCAACTGCTCTTTGTGGGTGCCGCCACAACAATGCATGGTCTTGCAACTGCTTTGTCAAGGCGGCTACCCACGAGGGGGTAGCGGAGGACCGGTCGCGCCTCAGGGATGCTGGTTTGTAAAGCGGCGCGGCCGGGCCGAAGCGAGGGGGATACTTCCCCCACCTGCCATAACCTTTTCATAATAATTTCATAACACTTTTATCTTGTCAACTATTCTCTCCCTCAACCTCGAATACCTCTCCACGGTCGCGTTATTTTTCACCGCAATGGCAAGCGCCCGGGGCATGCCCACGAGCACACACAGTTTCCTCGCGCGCGTGATGGCGGTATAAATAAGATTTCGCTGGAGCATCACGAAGTGCTGGGTCGCAATAGGGATCACCACGGCCGGGAACTCGCAGCCCTGACTCTTGTGGATGCTGATGCAGTATGCGTGGACCAGCTCGTCGAGGTGGCGCGGTTCATACCGCACCTTCTGGCCGTCGAAATCGACAACAATGTCGCTTTCGTCAACAATGTCGGCCACGAACCCGATGTCGCCGTTGAACACGCCGCGGTCGTAGTCGTTCTTCACCTGCATCACCTTGTCGCCCGCGGAAAACTCGGCGTCGCCGCGCCGCACGAACCGTTTGCCCGGATTGAGCGCGGCCTTGAGCAGGGCGTTGAGGTTCCGCGTCCCCAGCACGCCGTTGTGGATGGGCGACACCACCTGGATGCCAGCCGCGGGATCGAACCCGTACCGGGCCGGCAGGCGTTTCACCACCAGGTCAACCAGCGCGGCGCAGCAGCGGTCCGGGTCCTCTTCGTTTACAAAGAAGATGTTCCCCTCCTTCTCGTTGCGAAGCACCGGGACCCTGCCGGCCATGATGTCGTGCGCCGCGGTAACGATGCCGCTCTGCGCCGCCTGCCTGAACACCGTGGTGAGCCGCACGTGCGGAAGGGCGGCCGAGGCGATCATGTCGGCGAGCACGGTGCCCGGCCCTATTGACGGAAGCTGGTTCTCGTCCCCCACGAACAGCACCGAGGTGCCGGGACGCACGGCCGCAAGCAGGCTCCGCATGAGCACGATGTCGATCATGGAGGTTTCGTCCACGATAATCATGTCGGCCTCGACGGGGTTGCTTGCGTCCCGCGCAAAACGGTACCCCTGGCCGCCCGGACGGTATTCGAGCATCCGGTGGATGGTGCTGGCGCGAAGGCCCGCGATGCTTCCCATGCGCTGCGCGGCCCTGCCCGTGGGCGCGGCGAGTGCGACGCGTATGTTATGCTCTCGCAAAAACGAGACGATAACCTGCAGCGTGGTGGTCTTTCCCGTGCCGGGCCCGCCCGTGAGCAGGCTTGCGCCGTGCAGAAGCGCGGCGGCCACCGCCTCCTTCTGCTTCGGGTCGGCGTGCCAGCGGTTCTTGGCCGAGTAGGATTCCAGCCACGACGAAACATAGCGCGCGTCGTATTTCGCAAGCGGCCCGCAGCGCTCCCCCGCCAGGCCCGACAGCAGCGCGGCGACCGCGCATTCCGCTCCGTAAAGGTGCGGCAGGTAGATGCGGCTTTCGTCGGCAGCCAGCGCGCCTTCCTTCACCATGTGGTCGAGCGAAAACAGCGTCTTGTCCTCAGGGACTTCGAGGATCGCCGCGGCGCTCGAAACAAGCCCGGTTGAGGGAAGATAGACATGGCCGTTTCCGGCGGCCTCCGACATCACATAGGTGAGACCGGCGCGTATCCGCTTGAACGAATCGTGCGCAAACCCGAGTTTCTGGGCAATGGCGTCGGCCTTCTTGAACCCCACGCCCCACACGTCGTCGATGAGGCAGTAGGGGTTCTGCGATATTTTCTCTTGCGCCGAGTCTCCGTACGCGGAATAAATCTTAGACGCCATGTTGACCGTGATCGCGCATTCCTGCAGAAACACCATGAGCTCCCTGATGCGCCGCTTGCGTTGCCACGCCTCAACGATCTTCTCCAGCGTCTTCTTCCCGATGCCGCGCACCTCCAGGAGGCGGGCCGGCTCATTGTCCAGTATGTCAAGCGTCTTGAGGCCGAACACGTCGATGATTTTCTTGGCACGCACCTCGCCGATGTTCTCGATGAGGCCGCTGCCGAGCAGCGCGGCGATCCCCGCGAGGGTGAGCGGCCGCACGGTCTCGAACGCCGAGACCGCGAATTGTTTCCCGAACCGCGCGTGGAGCCGGAACTCGCCCGTTGCCTTGAGCGTCTCCCCCGGCTCCACCGCGGGCATCGCGCCCACGCACAGCACCGCGGGCGAGGATTCCGATTCCGCAAGTTTGAGCACGGTGAATCCGTTCTCCTCGTTGCGGAATGTTATGTCGGTGACGATTCCCTGGATGGATTCCATACCTGGTCTGTAAAATAGAAAAGGGTGAGAACCGTTCTCACCCTTTTCTTGATGTTTTCGCACCGCTTTCGCGATGGCGGCGTTACGCCTGCCATGTCCTTTTTTTGTGGCGGCTCAGCCTTCTCTTTTTTTTCCGCTTGTGCCTGTTGATCTTGGCCTTGCGGTGCTTCTTGACACTTGACATACTGGCATCGTCCTTTCGGGAAATGCGTTTTGTTACTCTACCCGGTCAGGATCGTCATGATAAAAAATGAATTGCGCGGGGGAAGGTGTCAAGAACGGGAAGAAGAGAGTAATGTGCCCTTAGTTTCTTTTTCTTTCGGATGGGATTTCTTTAGCAAGAAAGACCCAAGACTCAGATTTTAAGATAAGAAGTTGTTTGCTGCATCCAAGTACTCGATTAATACCCCGGCCTTTGCCATCAGATCCTTTACGCACTCTGGTTTTTGCCATTTGGCAACCATTTGTGAACTAGAAGCCAAAGTTGTATCTTCATCCTTTATGATTTGAGCCCGACCAACATTCGTGAGGGCCACCAGATCTTTTAGGTCGGCTTCAGGTAGTGACAGCAAACGACCAAGTAATGCTTGCTTTTTCAAATCAAATGCGTCGCCCTTTGAAGTTTCAGCCGCTACCACTTTCCAATCTTGTGCAAGTGCCTTAACCTCTTCAACTAACCTTTTGTGAATCATTATTTCCTCCATATACCATCCAAAAAAACTATCGGTCATGCGTGGTGTCGGGTTTCTTTTCAAATCCCGCCGATTTTATCTCTTCGGGAGTAAGATGAATGTCTACAAGCCGATGCTTTGCCCTGTATTCCTTGAGTATCTCCACCACATCCGAATGCCCGCGAGACGCAGCCACGTCCAAAGCGGAAAAGCCATTGCTTGTCTTCGCATTCACATCAGCACCCTTGTTCAACAGGATTTTGACTATTTCTGCGTGGCCACTGTCAGCAGCTAAATGCAGCGGAATCCAGCCACTGTCTGCCTTCGAATTCACATTTGCACCGTTGGTGATCAGGAACTTTACTACACCCTCCTGTCCGTTGTGGGCAGCACAATGCAGCGGAGTCCAGCCATTGTTTGCCTTCGAATTCACATCCGCGCCTTTGATGACCAGATAATTCACTATGACCTCATTCCCATTTATGGCGGCATAATACAACGGAGTTGCTCCAGTAATGTCTTTTACATTCACATTTGCGCCTTTACTAATTAAATAATTCACTACGGTTTCATGTCTAAAAACGGAGGCACAATGCAACGCAGTTTCGCCCCCGTTGGCTTTTGAATTCACATCTGCACCATTGTTCAACAGAATCTTGACTACTTCCGTGTAGCCAGCTTCAGCAGCCTCATGCAGCGGAGTCCAGCCATTATTGGTCTTGGCATTCACATTCGAGCCTTTGCTAATCAGGTAACTCACTATGGCCTCATGCCCATATTTTGAAGCACAATGCAGCGGAGTCCAGCCACTGTTTGCCTTCGAATTCACATCCGCGCCTTCGTCAACAAGATAACTCACTGAATTCACATCTGCACCGTTGTTCAAAAGAATCTTGACTGCTTCTATATAGCCAGCTTCAGCAGCCTCATGCAGCGGAGTCCAGCCACCGCTGATCTTCGCATTTACATTTGCGCCTTTGCTAATCAGAAAACTCACTATGGCCTCATGCCCATATTTTGCAGCGCAATGCAGCGGAGTCCAGCCACTGTTTGCCTTCGAATTCACATCCGCGCCTCGCTGCAAGAGACTTTTTTCTTTGAGATTCCCGTTCTTTGCCGCATCGACTATTGCTTGGCACATGATCCTTGACAAATCAACGACCAATTTTCCGGCTACTTCGCGTATTCCCTTTTCAATCATTTCATCAATACCACCTTTGGCGTTCCCTGTTTCAGTAACAAGTACCTCGCCAGTCTGAACATCAAGAATCCTTACGGTCAGGACGGTGTAGCTCCCCGCAATTCCAAGGGATCCCACGACGATGTTTTTCACGCCAAGCAATTGCCCCACCTCTACAGCGCAAGCATCAGTTGTGCAGCCTGTTTGCTGAAAACCCTGTTCCTTAAGAATTTCCTGCATTTGGTTTCGCTCTATAATGCGAAAATGTCCTGTCTTTTGCAATTCCGTCCGAAGCTGTTCACTTACGACGGTCGCCTCGCTCTGATTAACACCTTGGCCGACAAGGTCGCTAACTGCGATCGTTGGGGCAGTATTTTGCTGAGAATAAAGGAATACCGTGGGGATCAATAAGATAATTAAATTCTTAAACATGTGTGGCTCTCCAATAGAAAACTAATATTCCGATCAAAGGTCAACCTTAATTAATTTTGATTTGTCAAATGCATCGAATATCATGCAGTTGTCACCAAGAATTATCGTAACTTCATTAAACTTGTCCAACAGGTTGCCGCTGAATTCCATGAGGAGCTGTTGGGCTGTAAGAGGACGGTTTTTGAGCGGAAGATTGGTGAAATCACGGATCAGAAGAATATTCCGCTCGAATTGATGGTAATGAGAAAGGAATTTAGACACTTTCTTTTCCAAGGACTTTCTGATAAACCCCATCCATAAAGTCTCTGCTCCATCATGGTAAACAGGGGGACAACAATAGCCCTCCTTTTCCGAGCGGAAATAAGAGACCCCGTCTCTACAGATCTCGATAATGGAATCAGGCTCCAGAATATGTCTTTTGAGATTCTGGAAATGATTCTTAACAACACTGTGGGTAACTTCTATACCAACGGTGTTTGGGCCAATTTGGCATACAAAATCTGGAGCCTCTGATTTGTTTACGTCGAAGGGAAAGGTTATAATCTTCTCATACGCGAGTAACCTGAAATAAACCAGCAAATTGTACTCTTCCAGAAGCGGACCATCCCCAAGGTCAAAGACCGGGCTCAATTCACTTATTCGTTGTTCAATGGCTTCTGCCGAACGAAATTCCATTTCGATCCTTTCCTGTGTAGCTCCTCCATCTCTCTAACTCTAGCCCCCATTAGCGCCCTACTGCAGAAAAAACCCCAGCAGCGCCTCGGCGATGCCTTCGGCGGCAGAATCGAAGTCGGGGTCGTTGGCGTAAATCTGCAGGATTTCCAGTGCGGTGAGCAGGTGGGTCTTGGTGAGCGCCGGTTCCTTCCCGCCGAGCTGTGACAGCAGGCCTTCCACATTGTCAAAATGGAACACGATGCGGCCGTCCCGGCTTTCTATTTCGTCAATTTCCTCCAGGAGGCGCTTGCCGAAGCGGACAAGAACGCCTTTTTCCTCCAGCGAAAAATGGACGCCGGTGATCTCGGCAGAATCGAGCTCCTGCTGCTGGATCTCGTCGAAGCTGAATGAAACGAGCCGCTCCCGCGTGCTCGCGTGCCGCGCCTTGTACACGCCGTCGGCAAGGTCGAAATGCGCGGCCACGAGCGCGAGCGCCTTTTCGATGGCCTCCTTGTGCACGTATACGCCGACCTCGACCGGCGCGCTCTGGCCGCCGGGTACGGCATTCGGCTGCACGCTCGTGTCGAGGAAGAACGGCACGTTCTCGTCGCCGAACATGGCGCGGACAAGCACCGCGTCGGCACGGGAAAAGGACCCTTCGAGCTTGACAAAATCGTCACGCTTCAGGTGGCGGATGGTAACGTTGCCCTGGTCCCCAAGCTCGCCGAGAACGCCTTTCTTCGAATACTCCTCTATCTGATCGTGCCCGATATTCCGGCGCGCGAGTTCGGCCTCCATTATTGTTATGGCCTCTGCCGTGTACTCTTCGCGCATGTGAACATACTGTTCCAGAAGAAAGGGCGTGGAATAGCCTCCGACAAGTTCCCGCAATTCCGGATACGACACTGGTTCCTCCTGTGCGGTGCAATGGCATTGAAGAACCCCGCAGCAGGCTGCGAGGAATCTTCCATCCCTATGGAAAAAAACATACTCATAATCGCTCGCTAACCCCGGAGCAAGCTCCGAGGAATCCGCTCGCTGTGGGATTGACCCGGGCCCACGCCCCGGTGGATTATCAAAAATATACGATAGCGGCCAGGGCCGTCACCTTTGTCCCTCATCTTCTCATGAGCGATTCCGCGCGGCTTGCGGGTCTTTACCAGTGTGCTTGCCAATCCGGAAACATTTATATTGTCTGATGCACCCTTTTTTCACAGGAGGAATCCATGCAGCCGTTTCTGCGTTGTTGTATCGGGGCTACTCTTGCCTGCGTCCCGCTGTTCGCCCAATCCCCGGTTTCTCCCGCAGCCCCGCAGTCGGTCTGCCTGCTGCCCATAAAGGCCACGGGCGTCACCGAAGACGACGCCTCCCTGATTGCCGATGCCGTGAGGGCAAAATGCGCGGCAAGCGGGCAGTTGCAGGTGGTCGACAAGGCAAAAACGCTTGCCGCATTCAAGGAAGCCCGGCCCGACGCAGGCGGCGAATGCATGAGCGCGGAATGCGTCATCCCCGCGGGCGAAAAGGCTCAGGCCGCGTTTGCGGCATCGGCTTCGCTCGGAAAAATCGGCACGCTTTTCACCTTCACCCTTTCGCTCTACAATGTCAAGGAGAAGCGGCGCCTCCTGTTCCGCGACTACCAGTACCGGGGCGCCATAGAAGACTTTTACACCGACGTCCCGCGCCGCGTTGCCGATGACATCGCCGGCGCCGTGCTTCCGCCTTCGGAAGCACCGAGGTCCGTTGCTTCCGCGCCAAGGCGTGCACAGGAAACAGTCACCGAACCCGGCCCCGTGGTTGAAGGCGCGCCCGTACGCGAGGCGGAAACGGAAAAACGGCCCGAGGAACCGGCAAACTGCGGATTGGTGACCGCCCCCGCTGTCGGCATCATGGGCAGGGTTGCGGTGGGAGTGCTCGGCACCGACCAGTCCCGCTGGGGTGCCATGATCTACTACGTTCATCCCACCACGCCGCACTCACAGGCGAGGATAAAGCTGGGTATGCCGCTTGCGGGCAACGACACCGTCTTCACCGGTTCGGCAAAAGGAATTCCGGACCTTTACCTGAGTCTCGAACACGAATGGGGATTTAGATATTTCAGCGCGGGCATAGGCCTTGCCATAATGCAGAACAAGGCAGCGCAGGAGACCAACGTTGTGGCGCCGTTCTATGACCCGAATCAAGGCATATGGATCTACGACAACACGACCGCGCATTTCAAGGAACTGTATTGCTTCAACTGGGTCTTCAACATACGCGCGGGCAAGCCGAACACCGGGTTCAGGGGAAGGATTTCGTGGCCGATTCCGTTCAACCAGAGCACCCAGGACCCCACGCAGAACGCCTTCTTCGAGTACAGCGCGCTCGGCGTGTTCGGCAACGGCTTTGTCAAGGGCGGCATCGGCGTTTCCGGAATGCAGAGGAACCGGCAGTCCGAGGAGGTGACCGAGGCGGGCGGCAGCGACCATTACTCGATGAACGAATCGTACATCATGGCGCCGGCCGGCAAGATCGCCGTGCTTATTGCACAGCACAACGTGGTATGCCTGGGAATCGATTTCATGGGCATCCTGGTCCCGCGCGCATCGGACGTCGCCTCGTGGGCGCCGAATTTCCAGCTCAATTACACGTTCTCGTTTGGAAAGCTTCTGGACCCGGAGGTGCTTGACGGGACGTTCTAAGGAAATAAGAAAAAGATCTGGGCGTTCCCCCAGTGTAGAGACGCCACGGTGTGGCGTCTCTACACTGGGGGCGGTTCTCCCTCCAGTCTCGGGCAAGCCCTCGGGCCGCCACGGCCCAATGCCGCGGGTACGCGGCCGGGTCCGGGCGGCATCCCACTCTAGCGGGACTTCCGGTCGCCCCTAACGCGCGGCAGCAGAATTCTATTTAGTCAATTACTCTGTTTCGCGCCAATCGGCAGCCGCAATAATCAGCCAAACCTGTTCTTTGCATTTTCTGCTTTTCAACGCTTTTTTCTTCTCAACTCCTCAATCAACCGTAAACCACCTGCCTTTTCTTTCTCCGTGTCCTCCCTGTCTCTCAGGTTATTATTCTTACATCCCCTTCACAACTTTACCTTCCTCAACCGTAACGCATTTGAAATCACCGAGACCGACGAAAAGCTCATGGCCGCGGCGGCAATCATGGGGCTCAGAAGAATCCCGAACAGCGGATACAGCGCGCCCGCGGCCAGGGGAATGCCCAGCGAATTATAGACAAACGCGAACCCAAGGTTCTGTCTGATGTTTCTCATGGCGGCGCGGCTCAGGCGCCGGGCCCGGACAATCGCGATGAGCTCGCCTTTGACCAGCGTCACGCCCGCGCTCTCCATGGCCGTGTCGGTGCCGGTTCCCATGGCGATGCCCACGTGCGCCTGCGCGAGAGCAGGTGCGTCGTTGATGCCGTCGCCTGCCATGGCAACGATCCGGCCTTCGTCCTGAAGCCGCCTCACCGCCTCGGCTTTCTGGCCGGGAAGCACTTCGGCGATCACCTCGTCGATGCCGAGCGCGCCGGCGACCGCCCGTGCGCTTGCGGCGCTGTCTCCGGTAAGCATCACGATGCGCAATCCCTCTTTGTGAAGCTCCCGCACCGCACGCTGCGCCGAGTCCTTGATCGTGTCCGACACCACGATCAGGCCCGCGGCCCTGCCGTCGACCGCAACGTACGTCACGCCTTTCGCTTCCGCGGCCGCAGACTCGGCCTTTGCAAGCAGTTCCGGCGGGAATGCGGACGCGCCCTCCAGAAAGGCGCGATTCCCCAATGTCACAATTCGCCCCTGCACCGTTCCGCTCACGCCGCGTCCGGTGGTCGAAACAAAGGTTGTCGCTTCGATCAGGGCCATGCCGCGCGATGCAGCGGCCTGCGTGATCGCGGCGGCCCACGGATGCTCGCTTTTCTTCTCAAGCCCGGCGGCCATCCCCAGCACGTCGTTTTCGAAAAAGCCCGGCGCCGCCAGCACCATGGTTACCTCCGGCTTCCCCCGCGTCAAGGTTCCCGTCTTGTCAATGACAAGCGTGTCGACCTTTCCCAGCACTTCCACGGCCGCCGCGTCCCGGAACAGCACGCCCGCTCCGGCGGCCCTGCCCATGACGACCATGATCGACATGGGCGTGGCAAGCCCCAGGGCGCAGGGGCATGCGATGATGAGCACGGCGACTGCGTTTACCAATGCATATGCCATAGCCGGCGGCGGACCGAAAAGCGCCCATGCGGCAAACGTCAGCACCGACGCGGCCGCCACGGCGGGAACGAAATACGACGCGACCCGGTCGGCCAGTTTCTGGATGGGCGGACGGCTCCGCTGCGCCGCGGCCACCATGGCAACGATCTGCGCGAGGAGCGTTTGGCCGCCCACGGCCTTTGCCTTCATGATCACGGACCCGCTTGCATTCACCGTAGCGCCGATTACCGGGTCTCCCGGGGCTTTTTGAACGGGCAGGGGCTCTCCTGTCATCATAGACTCGTCAACGGATGTAACGCCATCGATTACCACGCCGTCAACCGGGATTTTCTCGCCCGGCCGTACTCGCAGAGTATCGCCTGGTAGTATTCTGTCAATGGGCACGGTCTCCTCGACGCCGCCGGCCGAAAGCTTAACGGCGGTTTTTGGCGCGAGCGACAGGAGCGCCCGGATCGCGTCGCCGGTTCTTTGCCGGGCGCGAAGCTCCAGCACCTGACCGAGCAGAACAAGCGTGACAATGGTGGCGCTCGCTTCGAAATACACGGCAACAGCGCCGTGGCTGCTCCGGAAGGCGGCTGGGAACAGGCCGGGCAGCAGCGTCGCAATGACGCTGTACAAATAAGAAACCGCCACGCCGAAGCCGATGAGCGTGAACATGTTGGGGCTTCTGTTGACAAGCGAGTTCTTGGCCCGCACGAAAAACGGCCATCCGGCCCAGAGCACCACCGGCGTCGCCAGCGCAAGCTCCAGCCATTGCGCGGCGTTTGTCAAGGAATGCGGAAAGAAACCCGGCGCCATGTGCAGCATGGCTACGCTCACCAGCGGCGCGGAAAGGGCAAGGCTTATCCAGAACCTGCGGGTCATGTCGATAAGCTCGGGATTTTTCTCATTTGTAACCGATATCGTTTCCGGTTCCAGCGCCATGCCGCATTTGGGACAAGCGCCGGGTTTAGGAGACCGTACTTCGGGGTCCATAGGGCAGAGGTAAAATGTGCCAGCGCGTCGGAGCTCGGAGGCTCAGGTTGCTTGACCGGATTCAAATAGCGCTCGGGATCATTCTTGAATTTAACGAGGCATCCTTCTGAGCAGAATCGGTACGTGACGCCTTTGTAAACGTACGATCGCGTCCATTGCGGCGTCTCGGTCATTCCGCAGACTGGGTCGACGGAAGAAGCTGGAAGCGAAGTTGTCACAACTTTTTGCATATGAGCAAGTCACCGAAGGCAAAAGAAATTGTTGTCATACAATCCCGTGTTCAAGGATTTCATTTGGTCATTCCTTGATTACATCTTCATGTCTTTCATTTCCGTACTCTTTGCTTTCGGTGCGTCTTTGGCGACCTTTTTATACTCCAGGTTCATTCCGCAAATCGGGCATTGTCCCGGCGCGGACTTGTGGATTTCCGGGTGCATGGGGCATGTCCAGTAGCCTGCTTCAGCGGCGGTTGACGTGTCCGCTTTCGCGCTTTTGCTTTCCTTCAACGTTTTGGCGCTGATCGTTTCAACCCCTTGCCCCATGCTTTCAAGCTTTTTGACATATTTTTCCGGGTCCTTTTTCACCGAGTCGATGCACATGGGACAGCAGACGTAAATCCTTTTTCCCTTATGGTCAACGTATAGCTTTTTGTTAATCGGGTCTCCGGTGACCGGGCAGGTTGCCTGGGGCTTAAGCTTTTTTGCATGGGCCGCCGTCTTTGCCGTATCGCCCGTCATGCCTTGCATTGCCTGCCCCATGGAGCCGGTTGCCGCCAGCATCGCAACAAGGCCCGCCGCCGGAATGATAGCCGACCACATCTTCATGAAACGCATACAACCTCCTCTTTGTGAATGTCTAATTGCACCCCTTTTTCTGTGCATGTTTCTTAGTCCGGTCATTGAAAGGCGACACCCGTTCGCGTTCATGGTTCGACAAGCTCACCACGAACGGGAGTGTATCGAAATCGAAATTGTCGTCCATACGATGACCCCATTGATATGATTTCTTCTTAGCTTCGTATTCCCCGCTTTCTCCACAGGAAATAAATCGCCGGATACACCAGCAGTTCCATCAGCACCGACGTTATGACGCCGCCCACCATGGGCGCCGCGATCCGCTTCATCACGTCGGAGCCGGTGCCGTTGCTCCACATGATCGGAAGTAAACCGGCGATGATCACCGACGCCGTCATGATCTTCGGCCGCACGCGTCGCACCGCGCCGTGGTCGATGGCCTCCTTGAGACGGGATATCGTCACAGCGCCCATTTTTTTCGCGTCCTCATATGCCTGATCGAGATACAGGAGCATGACCACCCCGGTCTCGGCGTCAGCCCCGCAAGCGCGATGATTCCCACCCATACGGCCAGGCTCATGTTGTAGCCGAGGAGATACAAAAACCAAACGGTGCCGACAAGGGAAAACGGAACGGCCAGAAGGATGATTGCCGTTTTGACAAGCGACTTCGTATTCAGGAATAGAATGATGAATATGATGAACAGCGTCATGGGAATGACCACCATAAGCCGCTTCTGGCTGCGCTGCATGAATTCGTATTCGCCGCTCCAGATGATGCTGTAGCCCGTGGGAAGCTTCACCTTTGCAGCCACCGCCTTCTGGGCTTGACGAATGTAGCTGCCCATGTCGGTCCCCCGCATGTCAACAAACACCCAGGCGTTGGGCCGGCTGTCTTCGCTCCGGATGACCATGGGCCCCTTGTTGATTTCGAAGTCCGCCACCTGGCCGAGCGGCACCTGCAGACCGCCCATTGCGGATTGCTGGCCGCCCATGCCTGGCGGCTGACCGCCGCCGCCCTTGCCGGTGACGAGCACTCGCTTGAGCGCCTCGATATTGTCGCGCAGTTCCCGGCTGTAGCGAAGGTTGACCGTATACCGCTCCAGACCTTCCACGGTGGTGGTGATGCTCATGCCGCCGAGCGCGGTCTGAGATGACCGACTGAATGTCGCCAATGTTAAGGCCGTAGCGTCCGGCCTTGACCCGGTCGATCTTGATATCGAGGTAATTGCCGCCCACGGCGCGTTCGGCGAACGCCGAGGTCGTGTACGGCACCGCGCGCACCGCGGTCTCCACCTCCTTGCCGAGCATTTCCAGCGTGTCAAGGTTCGCCCCGGAGATTTTTATGCCGACCGGGGTCTTGATGCCGGTGGAGAGCATGTCGGTGCGGGTCTTGATCGGCATGGTCCAGGCGTTGGTGAGGCCGGGAAATTTTATCGCCTCGTCAAGCTGCTGCACGAGTTTTTCGTGCGTCATGCCTTTGGGCCACTCTTTTTCGGGCTTGAGCATGATGATGGTTTCCAGCATGTCAAGGCCCGCCGGGTCGGTGGCGGTCTCGGCCCGGCCCGCCTTGCCGAACACGCGTTTGACTTCGGGAAACGACGCGATGATCTTGTCGGTCTGCTGCAGGATCTCTTTTGCCTTGGTTATCGGAAACGCCGGGAAGGGTCGTGGGCATGTAGAGCAGATCGCCTTCGTAAAGCGGCGGCATGAATTCGGAGCCGAGTTTAAGGAAGGGAACCACGCTTACGGCGATGATGACAACTGCGGCCGCGATGACCCATTTCGGATACCGCACCACAAATTTGACCACCGGATGATAGAGCGAAATGAGAAACCGGTTGAGCGGGTTGCGTGCTCGGGCCGTATTTTTCCGCGCACGAAAATACCCCATGAGCACCGGCACGATGGTGACGGCAAGTATCGCCGCCGCAGCCATGGAATACGTTTTTGTAAAGGCAAGCGGCTTGAACAGCCGGCCTTCCTGCGCCTCGAGCGTAAAGATCGGGATAAACGAGACCGTGATCACCAGGAGCGACCAGAACAGCGGCGGCCCCACCTCCTTCGATGCCTGCAGTATTACCTGCCAATGCGGCAGCCGCTCCTCTGGCGGCTTCGCGTTTTCGGCCTCGATGTGCTTGTGCGCGTTTTCGATCATGATGATTGCCGCGTCCACCATGGCGCCGATGGCGATCGCGATGCCGCCGAGCGACATGATGTTCGCATTGAGTCCCTGCATCCGCATGACAACAAAGGCCATGAGTATCGCCGTGGGCAAGGTAAATACCGCCACGAACGCGCTTCTCGCGTGAAAGAGGAAGAATGCGCACACGAGCGCGACAATGAGGATTTCCTCGAAGAGCTTGTCGCGCAGATTTGCGATGGCGCGCTCGATGAGCGCCGAGCGGTTGTAGGTCGGCACGATCTGCACGTCCGGCGGCATGCCCGGCTTTGAGCACCTCGAGCTTCTTCTCCACGGCCTTGATGACCTTCTGGGCGTTTTCGCCGAACCGCATGACCACGATGCCGCCCGCGACCTCTCCCTTTCCGTCAAGATCGGCCAGCCCCCGCCGCATCTCGGGCCCGATGGCCACATCGGCGATGTCGCCGATGCGCACGGCGACGCCGCGCTGCATGTCGGTCTTGACCGGGATGTTTTTGATGTCGTCGATGGATTTTATATATCCGAGACCGCGGATCATGAACTCCATTTCGGCCATTTCGATCACCTCGCCGCCCACGTCGCTGTTGGCGTTCTTTATCGCCATCTCGATGTCGCCGACCGGAATGCCGTACGCCTGCAGCTTCGACGGGTCCACGGTCACCTGGTACTGCTTGACATAGCCGCCGATGCTCGCCACCTCGGCGACGCCCTCGATGCTTGACAATCCATATTTCAGGTACCAGTCCTGGAGCGAGCGCAGCTCCTGCAGCGATCGTGTATGGCGAGGTCAAGGCATACTCGTACACCCAACCCACGCCGGTGGCGTCCGGCCCGAGCGTGGGCAATACTCCCGCGGGCAAACGTTTCTGGGCATAGTTCAGGTACTCAAGCACGCGGCTGCGCGCCCAGTAGATGTCGGTGCCGTCCTTGAAGATGACGTAGACAAGCGAATAGCCGAAAAACGAATACCCTCGCACTACTCGTGCACCGGGAACCGACAGCAAAGACGTGGTGAGCGGATAGGTCACCTGGTCTTCAACGATGCGCGGCGATTGTCCCTCGTACTCGGTATAGACGATCACCTGCACGTCGCTCAAGTCCGGGATCGCGTCAACCGGCGTTGTAACAATCGCCCAAACGCCGGCGCCGATCGCGAAGATGGTGAGCATGATCACCAGAAACTTGTTCTTAATCGACCATTCAATGAGTTTTTCGAGCATGGGTTTCCCGCCTAATGGTTTTTACATTCCCGGCATGTTCATTTGTTGACGATCCTTCTGCGACTGCCGCTTTTCCTGTTTTGAGGTGTCTTGCTGCTGCTCCGGCGAAGGCATCGGCATTTCCATTCCGCCCATTTGGCTCACCGCCTTCTTCAGGTTGCTCTCGGAGTCGATGAGAAATTGCGAGGAGGTGACGATTGTTTGCCCTTCCGCAAGGCCGTCGAGGACCTGCACAAACCCATTGGCGCTCATGCCAAGCTTTACTTCCTGCGGCTTGAAATAGCCGTTGCCCAGCGAAACAATCACGATGTTCCGGGTACCGGTGTGAATGACCGCCTGCTGCGAAACGGAAAGCGCGTTGCGCGAAAGCGGCGACTGAATGGCTACGTTCGCAAACATCTGCGGTTTGAGCAGCAGGTCAGCGGTGTTGCGGAGGGCGATGCGGACCGCCGCGGTTTTGGTGGACGGGTCGAGAACCGGCGACACAAACTGGACCTTCCCGCGGAATGTCCTTCCGGCGATGGACGGCACTTCCACCGTCGCTTCGGTTCCGAGCTTGACATAAGGCAGGTCCTCCTGGTACACGTTGGCAACGCCCCAGACCACCGAAATGTTCACCACCTTGTAAAGCGCCATGCCGGGCATAACATTCTGTCCGGCCGCGACCATTTTCTCCAATACAACGCCGTCCGACGGTGAATAGATGGTCATGGCCTTTTCCGGAGCGTTGCGCGCCTCGAGCGCGGAAACGGCCTTTTCCGGAATGTCCCAGTTTAGAAGCCTTCGCCTACCGCTTTCGACAAGCTGCTCTGCGCCGCGCCGCGCGTCGGAAGAAATCCCTTCGGGAAGACCCTTGAGATAACGAATGGCCTGCAGGTATTCCTCCTGTGCGCTCACAAGGTCGGGGCTGTAAATGGTGAGGAGCGGCTGCCCCTTTCTGACCGCCTGGCCTGTGTAATCGATAAAGAGCTTTTCGACCCATCCCATGATCTTGGTATTGACGACGCTGATCGCCGTTTCGTTTATGTCGATGATCCCGGAAAGGCGGATCTCTTTCTTGAGGTCGCGCAGCGTTACGGTTTCTGTCGTCACCCCCATGTTCTGAACGGTTGTGGGGTCGATTTTCACCTCTCCGGCTTCACCCCCGGCCTCGTCCGTATATACCGGCACCATGTCCATCCCGTCAGGCGCCTTGCCCGGCTTTTCCGAGGTGTGCGAGGGATTCATGGCATCGCGATAATAAAGAACCTTGCGTTCCTTTGTGATTGCAGCACTTCCCGGTTGGCCGGACGCAGGGACGCCTCCGGCAGGTACGAGTTTCATTCCGCATATGGGACAAGTCCCCGGTTTGTCCGAAAGGTAATTCGGATGCATGGGGCAATGGTAAATCACTTTCTGGCTAGATGCCTGCGCTGCGTGCTGGGATTTCTGACACGAGATAAACGAGCCCGAAAGACCGATAGCAACCAGACCCAAGACAAGAATTGTCGCAGCGGTTTTCCCGGTACGAATCATTGACGGCCTCCTTTTGGCGATTGTCCGATCTCCTCAATACTCAGCCCAACCGCACGTTCAAGCTGGCTATGACTATCAAGAAGATTCATGACGGCCATGTGATAATCCAGCTTTGCCATGGCAAGCATTCTTTGAATATCAATCAGCATGAGAAATTCCTCTTTTCCCGTTTTGTATGCAGCCATTGCGCTCATGAGCGTCTGCTGCGCTTGCGGAATGGTGGTTTCCTTGCTTAGTCTCAGCCGTTCCTTGCTGCTTTCAACCTTCAAGAGCGCATCATTGACTTCCGAAGCTATCATGTTCTTCATGTTATCGAGCTCACCCTGCGCCGTCTTGATATTCGCGTCGCTGCGGGCAGTCCCTGCTGAATTTTTCCCCAACGACCAAGGAGCGATCGGGACCGTGGCGCCAACCATGAGGCTCCAGTCGTCTGGGGCCGATGTCATTTGTTTGTACATCCCGCGTACCATGAAATCCGGCAAATATTCCTTACCGGAAGCCAGTCGCTCGGCCTGCTTCATTTCAACATCGTACTGCATGGATTTCAGCTCGGGCCGGTTCTTTTCCGCCATGCCAAGCAACGAGTTCAAATCATAGTCCGGCATCTCCGGCTCAATTTCCGGGATAAAGCCGATCTCGGTTGTTACCGGCCTGTTGCACACGGCATTGAACATCCCTTCCATCGATCTTCGCTGTTGAACGAGCACGATGCTGTCGTTCCCAAGCGCCGACAGCTCGGTCTGTGCCCGCAGTATGTCGGATTGTTTGCCCATGCCGAGTTCATATTGCTTTCGCGCAATGTCAACGAATTCGCGGACAAGCATTCGGGTTTCATGATTGATTTCCACTTGCCGGTTTTTCAGATATAAATCAAAGTAGAGTGTCTTTACATTGCGGACAATGTCCTGTTGCAGTGTTTGCCGGTCGGCCGTGAACATCCCGGCCCGTTTTTGCTCTGCTCTTGCCATGGAGCCGAGCTTTCCGGGAAACGGAAACATCTGCTGGATAGAGTAGTCGTATTCCATTTGATCTTTGAACGGATTCGGAAATGAGGCTATAGGAGAATTATAAAACTCAACGGCGATCTGCGGCGGGTCCAGGCTTTTTGCGTAACGTACCGAAGCCTTTGCCGCATCGATCTTATTCCCGGCCGCTTTGAGGCTTGGATTGTTTTTGATGGCTTCGTCAATGAGACCGTTGAGCTGGGACTTCATGATCTGATAATTGGCCGCAAGCACCACAGGCGCGCTGTCCTGCTGGGAAAAAACGCTGGCTGTTGAAAGAAATAAGCAGCACCATAGCGCGCCCGTTGCACGACCAAAAGATTTCCGAAAGCGCGTTGAACCAACTTTGGGTAGTGTTGTCATCGGAACAAGGTTCCTTCTGATTGTCAAATTGCTTCGAACACCCGTTTGAGGGACGCCTCGACCTCGGCAGCAACCGGCTCCAGAGCGGGATTGCCGATGGTTCTCATCACTACTTCCGGCCGAATTGTCCCAACAACCGTGGTGCCGTCTCTGTCGTACACAATGACATTGCACGGGAGCATCAGCCCGATGTTCTCTTCAACGGACAAAGCCTTGTACGCGCTCGGAGGTTTGCAGGCACCAAGAATGACGTACTTGCGGAAGTCAACGCCCAGCTTGTCCCGCAGCTTCTGCCCGATGTCGATTGTGCTGACCACGCCGAAGCCTTCCTTTTCCAGGATCTTCGGCAATTGCTGGAGCACCTCTTCGAACGGCCGGTCCACTTCCTTGACATATCCGTACGAGATCACGGTCGCCTCCAATCACATGCACGATCAACCAATCGTTCCATTCTAGCGTTATTTCTTTGGGATATCAATTGGCGCCTCGCCGCGGTCGGCAAGGATTTTGAGATATTTTTCCGGATCTTTATTGAACACGTTCGGACATCCGGCGCAACAGAAATAGACCCGTTTGCCTTTGTAATCGACGTACACGTCCTTGTTGATCGGATCGCCCCGGACCGGACACGTTGTCTGCGGCGCGAGCTTCTGCTTTTTCACGGGCGTGGCTTTCCTCTTGGTCTCACGCATGGACATTGCCGAATCATTGCCCTGGTGATGGGCTTTCATTGACATATGACCGGCGGGCATGTTCATGTGCATAGGCATGGTTGTGTCCTTGGCCTGATCCTGACCGTACGACACCATGGCGCCGATACAAAACACCGCGGCTGCGCACACGGCAGCTTTAGTGAAAATAAACATTAGCCCCTCCCTTGTAGATAAGAAATGGGGTTGAGGTGAAAACAGGCGCAAATTATTCCGAGAACTCGTCGTTATTGGCCCTGACCCATTCACGCGTCTGACGATCGATTCTCCGCAAACCCGCATATCGTACATCGAACTGCCTCAGCTTGAGCGACGTGATGCTCCGGGGCAGCGCTCGTAACGGGTTCCCCTCCAGAAACAAGTATTTCAGGGTTGACAAATCCCCAATTTCATCGCCAAGGTCCCGTAGATTGTTCGAGGCTAGGTTGAGCGTTACCATACTTTTCCAACCCCTGACCGACGGGGGCAGGGAGCGCAAATCATTCCCCTTCAGGTCCAAAATCCTCAAGTTCGCAAGATCTCCCATCGACGCTGGTAACTTCTCAAGCTGGTTATGGCGCACCGAAAGGACTTGAAGCTGCGTGAGCTTGCCGATTTGATCGGGCAATGTGGTGAGATCATTCCCATCCAGATTGAGTTTTTTCAGCCTTGCAAGGTCTCCGATACTTGACGGAAGGGATCTAAACGGCCTGAACCGGTATACGGTGTCCTCGATGACGTTGTAAGCCGTGGGGTCCTGAACGACTTCAAACTTCACCGAAAAATCAAGCTCTACGACTTTGTCTCCTTCGAAATGGGCAACCTCCCAGATCGCCTCCTTGGGAATGCCGACTTGTTCAAGAATGTTCGTTACCGTCACATAATCACCGCCTCTTCCGGAGTTTGCCGGCGAACCGGCGGCGCATGCGACGAAGGCCACGCCGACGATGATTGAAAAAACTTTTCCGACGATTATTGTCTTCATCCTATCCTCCTTTATCTTGAAAAGCTACGGTTTTGATTGAAGAACCCCGTAGCAAGCTGCGAGGAAAAGGCCAATGACACAAGTCGCTCGTTATGGGATTCACCTCAACCACCAACTAATAGAAGACCGCAATTTGTGTGCCACTACAGAATGATCACAACAATACCGTGTTCCGTTGCATCTTCTCAAGAAATGAAAACGAGGCGCAAAAAGCGGTCAAATACGCAGGGGAATCGAGCGGGATGAACCTGGAGGTGACAATGAAATACTCGGAAGCCTACGAACCTGAAAGTACCGGGAAGCGGCAATTGAAACAAATGCCGGAGCACTCACTATACTCTGCAATTCGTTCGAAATCCTTGGACTAAAAGAAAGAACGGCATTGTCTTCCGGATGAGGAACCGAATTTGAGTTTCCGCAACAAGGGCCTTTTTGTTCGGCGGGTTGGGACGCCTTGGAAACGGGGGCCTGCGTCTTGTTCATCCCGCATTTGCAAACCCCGCCCTTGCAGCATGCGCAATGGCAGCATGGCTGCACCGCCTGAACTTCCCCGCCGGCATTGACGCCGGGCGAAGAGACGCTCAGAAATACTGAGGCTGTTAATGCGGTCAGGATGGAGAGCATGGTTTTCTTTCCAATTAGTAAGTATACTCATTACGGGGGGATAATTGCAAATATTTCGATTTAGACATGTCTTGGTGATTTTAGCATACAAAGACGATTGATGCGGGGGAAGTATCCCCCTCGCTCCGGCCTCCTCGGCCTTCGGCCTGCGGTGTCCTGCGCTACCCCTTCGTTGGTAGCCCCCAAGCAAGTTGATTGGCAAGAAAGAAGCTTCGGCTGCGGGGGCACCAAGAAAGTGAGTTGAATAGTTGAAAAGTTGAGGAGTTGAGATGGTGACTCATATACGCTTAGACGCGCTAACGCGTTTACGTATGCGTATTTGGAGCACCGTTTGGCGCGAGAAGAAGCAATTGCCTAATAGGAGTTCTTCTGCCGCGCGCCAGGCCGGACTGAAAGGTGATCTGGAGCGAATTGCCGGCCGACCCCTCGCCGCAGGCGACTCGGAGCGGTCCGGCAACGAGGCTGACCAGCCGAGCCTGGAAGGAGGGCCGCCGCCGCGAAGCGGCGGGGCGCCCAATTTATTTATCCGTCCTCTTCGGCTCGATATGCACCATCACCTCCGCGCCAGGAAACCGCTGCTTGATTTCCGCGGCGATGCTGTGATCCAGGGAATGCGAGGCTTCGACCGACATCGCCGGATCGACCCTGATGTGGAACTCCACGAACCGTTTCGAGCCGGATTTACGGCCGCGAAATTTGTGACAGTCAACCACGTCCGGGTAGGTGCGTGCAAGCAGGGCCCTGATCTCGTCTTCTTCCTGCTGCGGCAGGCTCACGTCAAGCAGGTCGCGCGCGGATTCCAGGGTGAGGTCCCACGCCGCCTTGAAAATGAGGACTGACACTGCAACAGCCGCAACCGGATCGATCCAAGCCAGATCCACGCCGGGAAACAGCCGCCTCCCAACCCATACCGCCGCAAGGCCCAGGAACACGCCCCCGGACGTGATCACGTCGGTGAGGGAATGCCATGCATCGGCCTTGAGGGCAAGGGAACCGGTCTTCCTCGCCGCGCCGAGGAGCACAAGGCCGATCACCGTATTGACAAGAGAGGAAACCAGCATCACGGCAACGCCCCAGCCGAGCTCCCCCATTGCCGCCGGATGCGCCAGCCTGCGCACCGCCTCGTACACGATCCAGAACGCCGCAAGGAAAATGAGAAACGCCTGGACAAGACCGGAAAAACTTTCAAATTTCCCGTGGCCGAACCGGTGATCCCTGTCGGCGGGCTCCGAGGACCGCTTTACGCCGATGGTGGCCACAACCGCGGCAAAAACATCCACGCCGGAATGCAGCGCCTCGGAAATCACCGATATGGAGCCGATGGAAAATCCCACCACCAGCTTGAGTATCACGAGCAGGAGGTTGGAGGCCACGGAAAGGGAAGCGATAAGAAATTTGTAAAGGTCGGTTTGCAAGGGATCCTCCGCAAACAAAAAAAGCCCCGCGGAACGTTTCTATGTCCCACGGAGCTGTTCGTCCGTTGCCGCTGTACCGGCCCGGCTACGCTGCGCAAGGCAGCCGCCTGATCATTCGAAAATGAATATAGAATTATGAGAACCGGGAAGGCAAGAAGAGTATTGGTACTTCCCGCACTCGGTGCGACTCGTTGGTGCTCCCCGTCACCATGCCAAAAATTATCGATGATTATGTCGAACCCGCCACCGTCCCGTCTTTACTCCTGCTACTTATTGAAGATAATCCCCACGCGCAGCCCCGGGCTTCCGAACGTTTCCAACGTGCCGTTGTGAAAGCCGACGAGATAGTCGATCCTCACCAGAGCGAAAATCGTCTTTGTCAAAGCGTGCTCGTACGAAATCATGGGCGCTCCGATCATCATGCCAAAAGAGCCGTACCGGGCCGAAATGCTGTCACCGCCTGCCGAAGTCCATATATGAAGGTTCGTCTCTTCTCCTCCTCCGAGCATGAGGCCAAGGGCACAACGTCCCGTTGTTACCGGAATGCAGTATTCCGCGCATATGCCGCCGTACCCCAAGTCGATGTAACTGCCCCGTGCTCCGAGATTATCGTAGTCCAGACGGTAGGTGCTGCCCATGCAGCCGATCCGGAAGTTGTCCGACAGGCCGCAATTGAGGATTCCGCCAAGACCCCAGCCAAGGCCATAGATTCGGCCCTCGCTAACCGGCATGTCGGCATAATTGAAATAGGCGGTCATCCCTCCCCCGAAACGCGGCACGGCCGATCCTGGCCAGGCTGAAAGGAGGACGGCTGCCGCGGTCAGAACGAGAGCGAAGTGTGCTGTTGTGCGCGACATAGTAACAGACAAGAACTTTCTTTTCCCGTGACAATGAGTCCGCGGGGCTTGTGTTCGTGTCAACAAGCGCCAGACTCTCTCTTTCCACACCAACAAATCAATTTCGGCCCTCTCCCAATATCAAGCACGATTCGCGTTTTGTCATCGCCCACAAGAAAGGCGTCCCCGCCTTCTCGCGAAAACGCCATTTTTCTCTTCACTTTCAACTTTCAACTTTTAACTTTCAACCTCTTTCTTAAAACGATTTCCCCTCCACCAAGTTCCCGTCCTTGTACGTGGCTTCGCCCTGTTTCTTTCCTTTCTCGGTCCACATGGTCTTGACGCCGTCAAGCTGGCCGTTTTTGTAGGTCGCCTCGGTCTCCTTTTTGCCGTTCTCGTAGTATTCGGTGGACGGGCCGTCGAGAAAGTCGTTGACATAGTTCTGTTCGATTTCGATCGTGCCGTTTTCGAGCCATTTCTTTTCCGGGCCGTTCTTGTTTCCCGCGGCATAGGTGGTCATGCGCTTCTTGTTGCCGTTGGAAAACCACACGGTTTCGACACCGTCCTTCTTACCGTTCTTAAAGCTCATCTCGGAAGATTTTTTCCCGTCCGGAAAGTAGGCCGTGGCGGTCCCGAGCGGCGTGTCGCAGGCATAGGTCGCCTCAGTCTTGACCTTGCCGTCCTCATACCACGATACGTCCTTTCCGTCTTTCTTCCCCTCTTTGTATCCGGTCTCCAACAGCCGCTTGCCGTTGGGATAATTGCCGATCATGATGCTGTCCGGCTTCCCCTTCTTGTAATGCGTGTCCGACTGGATGCTGCCGTCTTGGAAATAGTACACGGTGCGCGCCACGTCCTTTTTCGCCCCCAGCACCATGACATAGTTCTCTTTTTTCTTGGCGCCGTTGGGGTACTTGTCCATCACTTCGGATCGCATCTCGGGTTTGGAGCATCCGGCCAGCAGCAGCGCGCCGCATACGGCAATCACCATGGTACAACGCATACCCTCTCCTTTTCTAGTAGGTTCAACGCAGTCCTCGTAAGAAAATATATTTGCTGCATGATGGTGTCCAAAGGTCATGACGTACTTCCGAATGTCGTCATGGTAAAGTATATTTTCAGTGAAAATAACAAAGGATCTTACCCATGAAATTCCGTCCCTGTATAGATCTGCATGAAGGCAAGGTGAAGCAGATCGTGGGCAGCACGCTGTCCGACGCGGAGCCGGACGCGCTGGTCACCAACTTCGCAACCGACCTTCCGGCCTCGCACTTCGCGGCACTATACAAACGCGACGGCCTTGCGGGCGGGCATGTCATCATGCTCGGGCCCGGCAACCGCGACGCGGCGGCCGCCGCTCTGGCCGAATTCCCGCAGGGGTTCCACATCGGCGGCGGCATTACGCCGGAAAACGCTCGGAAATACCTCGACATGGGCGCTTCGCACGTGATCGTCACCTCCTACGTTTTCAAAGAGGGACGCCTCCACCTGGAAAATCTCAAGGCCATGACGGCGCTCGTGGGCAGAGAGCGGCTGGTGCTTGATCTCAGCTGCATCCTCAAGGATAAAGTTTACTATATAGCAACCGACCGCTGGCAGCGGCTCACGTCGGTTGCCGTTTCGAAAGATACGCTGGAAACGCTCGGGGCCTATTGCGACGAATTTCTCGTCCACGCCGCGCACGTCGAGGGAAAACGCTCGGGCATCGACGAAGGACTGGTGAAACTCCTCGGAGAATTCTCGCCGCTGCCCGTCACCTATGCGGGCGGCATACGATCCACGGGCGATCTCGACCGTGTGCTCGATCTCGGTGGCGGCCGGGTCGACGCCACGGTGGGCAGCAGCCTTGACATTTTCGGAGGGACGCTCAAGTACGACGATGTCGTAGCGTGGCATAAGAGACATCAATAACTTCCATTATCTGAATTTCAAAACAACTATTTGGGCGTTTCCCCAGTACGGTAGTGCAGGATGCACCACTGTACTGGGGGTCGGTTCTCCTTCCGGTCTCGGCCTTCGGCCTCGGGCCGCCTGCCACAATGGCCCTGCGGGCCGTGGTCAGGCGGCACCGCGCTCCAGCGCGGCCTCCAGTCGCCCCTAACGCGCGGCAGTCAGGGTCGTCGCCATTTCTTAAACCACCAACCATCAATAACTGCAGTATTGAATGTCCTCCCCCTTGTTAAGGGGGAGGTGCCGAAGGCGGAGGGGGTTGTTCCGCAACGGTTGCGTTGCGAAGGGGCGACGCTTCGCGAGCGTCAAGCGAGCGACCTCGCGCGCCCCTTTGCTGGAGGGGGTAGCGCAGGACACCGCAGGCCGAAGGCCGAGGAGGCCGAAGCGAGGGGGAAACGCGAAGCGGTGCCCCCAGCAAGATTATTGGTTCAAGAATTAATTACTACTTGCCTTAACTCTATTCCCGCCTGTCCCGCTACTTCAATGACGTGATTGTCGCGGTAGAATTCGAGGTAGAAAATCCTCTTTATCCCGCTGTTGGCGATGAGCTTGAAGCAGTGCCAGCACGGCGACGCCGTTATGTAGATGTCCGCTCCGTCAAGCGCCACGCCGTTCTTGGCGGCCTGGATGATCGCATTGGCTTCGGCGTGCACCGTGGCGATGCAGTGGCCGTTTTCCATGGTGTGGCCCACGTCGTCGCAGTGCGGCATACCGCGCACGCTGCCGTTGTACCCGGTCGAAAGGATGGTCTTGTCGCGCACGATCACCGCGCCCACGTTCTTGCGGTCGCAGGTCGAGCGCGTGGCCACCTGCTGCGCGATCTTCATGAAGTACTCGTCCCACGGGGCGCGCGTGCGCCTGCGGGCGCGCGTTTTCCTGGCCGTCATCGGCATCTCCTGCGTTATTGCGTTCCGACAACCGTGTCGATCTGACGCACCCGTGTCTCGTGGCGGCCGCCGTCAAACGGCGTGTCGAGCCACACGGAAAGTATCTTCGCGGCGGTTTCGGGCGGGGTGATTCTCTCGCCCATTGCGAGAACATTGCTGTCATTATGCCGGCGGGACATTTCCGCCATTTCCGGAGTCACGCACAGCGCGGCGCGCACGTTCTTGAACCGGTTGGCCACAATGGACGCGCCGATCCCCGACCCGCACAGGACGATGCCCCGGCGGAAAGCGCCGCTGGATACTTTTGAGGCCGCCCTAGCAATGAATATCGGGTAATCGCTCCGCTCCTCGCTGAACACCCCGACGTCTTCGACCGGAATCGACCGGTTCCCCAGTTCACGCTTGACAAACTCCTTGAGCTTGAACCCTGCGTGGTCCGAGGCCACGATGATCGCATTGCCTTGATTTTGCACCGTATGCCCCTTTCAAATTCTTTGAATGCGGCCGCTGCACAACGTATGTTTTAGCATCCTTATGTACGGGGTAAAATAAGTTTACCCCTCTGTAACATTGAATCATTTTTTGATGTCAAATAGGTTGAAAGAATGAATGAACTGGACGATCTCACGGTACAGCGCGCGAGAAAAGGAGATCGGGCATCATTTAGGGCGCTGTACGACTATTACGCGCCGTTTTCATGGAAAATAGCTTACCGGACGCTTCACGGCGATTCCGGGGCGGCGCAGGAGGCGGTTCAGGAGACGTTCATAAGGGTCTATAACTCTCTTCGCAAGTTCGGCGGAGGTTCTGCGTTATCGACATGGATTTACAGGATAACATTCAACGCATGCATGACGCTGCTCTCAAAACAGAGCCGCGTAAACGAAATGCAGGAACTTGACGAAGACACTGGACCAACGGTATCATCGGCGGAAGGCATAGACGTGAAAGAGGACATGCAGAAAATACTCAAGAGCATCACGGCCGAAGAGCGCTTCCTTCTCACCGGCCGCGAAATGCTCGGGTTCTCGTTTGAAGAACTGGCCGATATCACGGGCAAGAGCGCGGGAAGCCTCCGTACGCAGCTCTTTCGGCTCAAGGAGGAAATACGGAAGAAGTTCGGGGAAAATTAGGGGGTTTTTATGGAACAGAATTTTGAGAACCAGATGCCGCGGGCCGCGCTCGCCCAGCTCGCAAGCATTCCGCCGCTGCCGGAGAACCTGTACGGCGCCGTTATCCGGCGCATCAACAGGAGAAGGGCCGTGGAACGTACCGTTTTCGGTCTGGCGGCGTCGCTGCTTATCGCGGTGTCGGTGTTCACCGCACTGCGTCTGTCGCCGTCGCGCGCGTCGTATTCGGCCGAAATCGCCGAAGACCTGAACGGCGTCAACACCTATATCAACAGCGACGTGTACCGCGAAAACTCGAATTCGTACGGCTATTACGAAGAGGTTTTGTATCAGGAATAGAACCGTGGAGGGCAGTATGCGTTTCGCAATGACCTTGAGTGGACTGACTCTCTGTCTGATGGTCGCCGCGCCGCACGCGCAGGGCGCGCAAGGCGCGCAGGATTCCGCCTCATTTTCAAGGGATTCGACACGCCACAGGATCTGGGCGCAGCTCGGCCTTTCCGAAAATCAGAAGGCCAGGCTCAAGGACATGAGGAAGCAGTCGATGGAGTTTCGCAAGCAGAACTTCGAAAAAATGAAGGTGCTCCTTGACAAAAGCAAGGATGAGCTGCTCAAACCCTCTCCTTCCAAGACCGTTCTGCACGGCTATGCAAAGGAAATGGGCGAGCTCCACAGGGCGATGGCGGAACAGATGGCCGACCACATGATCGCGCTCAAGTCCGTTCTCACCAAGGAACAGTTTGAAAAGCTGCTGAGCAACGAGCTTCGTCCGCCCATGCAGGGCGACCACCATGGAGACGGGCCGCATCATGGTCCTCCCGGCGGGCATGGCGGGCCACCCGGCTCCGACGAGTAGTTACCGCAAACAGATTGACAAAAGCCGGAGCAGTGTTCCGGCTTTTTCCGTTGAGGAATTGTCAGCTTTGCCCGGCAGGACGCGCAACCTCGGCGCGCGGGTGCGCCCTGCGGTACACCTTGAGCAGGTGTTCCTTTGACATGTGGGTGTAGATCTGCGTGGTTGCCAGCGACGAGTGGCCGAGCAGCTCCTTGACCGCGCGGATGTCGGCCCCGCGGTCGAGCAGGTGCGTGGCGAACGAATGCCTGAGCACGTGCGGGCTGCGTTTCCTCTGACTGGTGACCGCGGAAAGTTCCTGCGCAACGATGCGTTCTATCTGCCTGCGGGAAAGGCGGCCTCCCCTGCGGCCTGCGAAAAGCGGCGCGTTCCCGGGAAGGCCCGGCCGGGTCTTCAAGTATTCCCGTATTGCATTCACGGCCGAATCGGTGACCGGCACCACCCGCTCTTTTCTCCCCTTGCCAAGCACGCGGACCGTGGCGCGCTTGTAATCGATGGTGTCCGCGTTGAGGCCGTGCAGTTCTGCAAGGCGAAGCCCGGTGCCGTATAAAAGCTCGACGATGGCCCGGCTCCTGAGCACATCCGTTGCAGCGCGCTGTTTCCCGCCGGGAGCGCCGGCGACCGTCAGTTCCCGCGCCTGCCTTTCGGTGAGAAAGGCAGGAAGCGGCTTGTCGAGCTTGGGGCTTGCCAGGAGCTTTGCAGGGTTGACAGACAGGATATGCCGCCTCACGCAGAACTTCGAAAACGACTTGAGCGCCGCCACCTTCCGCGCGATCGAGCGCGGCGTAAGGCCCTGTTCGCCTTGTGCGTAAATAAAGTCGCGCATCACGGCCTTTTTCATGACGTCTTCGAACCCCGCGCCGGTGCAGGTCTGCTCTGTAAAGGTCCGGAACTGCGCAAGGTCGCCGCCATACGCCCCGACCGTGAGCGGCGAGAAGCCTTTTTCCTTGAGCAGGTAGTCAAGGAACAGAGCTATGTGTTCGTCAAGACCGGCCATTCGCAGTTTCTCCTCACACAGAAAATATGTCCGGCTGCCGCATGCATGCGACCGCGAAGCGCGAATCCGCAGTCGCGAGTCCCGAATGTATTTTGGTTTCACAAACAGAAAGGCCGCCTCATGGTTTTCGGAAACAGTTTTACCGTCCAGACGCGGGGATTCTCCGACGTCGTGAACATCACCCCGGAGGTCCAGTCAATCATTGCAAGATCGGAAATCGAAAGCGGCATTGCCACGGTCTTTGTGGTGGGCTCGACCGCGTCCATATCTACCATTGAATTCGAGCCGGCGCTTGCGCAGGACATGAAAGACCGGCTCGACAAGCTCGTGCCGAGCAGTCTTAAGACCCGCCATTCGGAGACCTGGGGCGACGACAACGGTTTCTCGCACCTCCGCGCCACGCTCATGGGCCCGGGAATCTCCGTACCGTTTACGGAAGGGAAACTCATTCTCGGAACCTGGCAGCAGATCGTGGTCATCGACCACGATAACCGGCCGCGGGGAAGGAAGATTTTTGTTCAGGTAATCGGCGAGTGATGGAAAATCTTTGATATTTTGTTGGACATCACTTTCCCTTTTAATATTTTAGATTTGGCAGCGTAAGAGACGTTGAAAGGTTTCCACATTAAAGAAAGGGGTGTTGTATGAAGTCTTCTTCACTTGTTTTGAGTGGATTCCGAAAAACCGCGCTATGCGGTGCGGTGGTGCTGGCGCTGGTTGCTCCTGCATCTCTTGTATCGGCAGACGACATGGGCCAGTGCGTGCAGTCGGGCTCGAAGGCAGCGCTCTTTACTTTCAGCGGACTGTCGCTACTGGGGGCCACTGCTTATAACGGTGGAGCGGGATTCAAGTACTACATATTGGATCCTTTGGCCCTTCGCGGAAGTCTGCTGTTCGGACTTGCCGATCAGGGAACCCCGGCTCCTGCCGGCGGCGGGACAGCCGGCGATATGAACGCCTGGAGTGTCGGCCTCAACGTTGGGGCGGAGTATCATTTGCTCAAGACTCGAGTGAGCCCTTACGTGGGCGGCGCATTGGGGTTTGTGTCAACGGCGACTTCGGAAAAAGATGCTGAACCCACCGGAACCCCTCAGTACACGGTAACAAATGCCCCGCAAACAATTAACGGCACAGCCTATGTAGGCGGCTTTAACTTTAACATCGCCGCGCTCGGCGGCATCGAATTCTTTATTATCAAGGAATTGAGCCTGAGCGCGGAATACCGGCTCGGGTATTCGGTGACTGCCCCCTACGACCAGAAATCCACCGCACCCGGCAGCCCCACAGTCAAGGGCGGCGCAACTACGACTTTCGGTATCACAGCGGTCGGCGCTCTCACCCTGGCGTTCTACTTCTAAGCTCAGAGTCCGCATCGCACAGCATCTCGGGGCCGGAACAACCATTGTTCCGGCCCTTTCCATTCCCAGCCCGCCGACCTTTTGAACTTCATTCAGCGGGTGACAGATTGTATTTTCTGAAATCGTTCACCTCTCGATTTTCGCAGAGGAACAACCCAGCAACAAGAAGGACGCCATGAAAGGCATCATCCTCGCCGGCGGCTCGGGCACGCGCCTGTATCCCGTGACGCTCGCGGTGTGCAAGCAGCTCATGCCGATCTACGACAAGCCCATGGTGTATTACCCGCTTTCCATTCTCATGCTCGCGGGCATACGCGACATCCTCGTCATAAGTACGCCGCAGGACATCGATGCGTTCAGGCGCCTGCTCGGCGACGGCGGCCAGTGGGGCATCAACCTTTCGTATGCGGTACAGCCCAAACCAGAGGGAATCGCGCAGGCGTTCATCATCGGAAAGGATTTTATCGGCAGCGACTCGGTGGCGCTCATCCTCGGCGACAACATCTTCTGGGGACACGGCCTTGTGGGCACGCTTGCCAAAGCCGCGGTCGACAGGGGCAGGGCGACCATTTTCGGGTACTGGGTGACCGACCCGGAACGGTACGGCGTCGTCGAGCTTGACGCCGAAGGAAAACCCGTCGGCCTGGTGGAGAAGCCGAAACGGCCCGTGTCTCCGTATGCCGTGACCGGACTTTACTTTTACGACAGCCAGGTCGCCCGGCGCGCGTCGCGGCTTGCACCGTCTGCGCGCGGCGAACTCGAAATAACCGACCTCAATATGACCTATTTACAGGAGGGGAAGCTCGACGTGGTGCTCCTCGGCAGGGGCGTTGCATGGCTCGACACCGGCACCCACGAGTCAATGCTGCAGGCCTCGGTGTTCGTTGAGACCATACAGTCGCGCCAGGGGCTTAAGGTCTCGTGCCCGGAGGAAATAGCGTTCCATCTCGGGTACATCACCGCGGAGCAGCTTTCGCGCCTCGCGGAGCCCATGAAGAAGAACAGCTATGGCGACTACCTTCTGCAGCTCGCATCGGGAAAACGCTGATGAAATTCACCGAAACAGGACTGCCGGGCGTGTGGCTCATCGAACCTATCGTCCACGAGGACAGCCGCGGCTTCTTTCTGGAATCGTTCGCGGCGCGGGAACTGGACGCGCACGGTCTCGCCTCGAATTTCGTTCAGGACAATCACGCGCGGTCCTTCGCGGCCGGCGTGGTGCGCGGCCTGCATTTCCAGAGACCGCCGTTTGATCAGAGCAAGCTCGTCCGCGTGGTGCGCGGCGAAGTCTTCGACGCGGTGGTGGACCTGCGGAAAAAATCGAAAACCTTCGGCAGGTGGCTGGGGTTCACGCTGGGCGAGAAGGATAAACGGATGCTCTATATCCCCCGGGGATTCGCGCACGGATACTGCACCCTGTCGGCGGACACGGAGTTTCTGTACAAAGTTGACGCATACTACTCACCGGCCCACGACGCGGGCATCAGGTGGAACGATCCCGCCATCGGCGTCGCTTGGCCGGTGGAACATCCCGTTGTTTCGGACAAGGACACGAAACTTCCGTTTCTGAGTGAGATCAAGACGCCGTTTTAGCCGCTGCTTGCAGACCCGACGTAATTATGCAGGATATTCCCATCACCCCCTGGTACCCTCTCAAAATCTTTCTCGGCATCATCGGCTATCTCGGGTATTTCCTGTCCGCGGTGATGTTTTTCCTTGTCGGCATTCCTTTTCTCATGATCCTTGCGCCCTGGCCCCGCCTCATGCAGCGGATCATGTATTCGGTACTCAAGGCGTATGCGTTTGTTCTCGTGAGAATCTGGCTGCCCGGCCTGGGCGTGTATTCGTTTACGGAACAGCCGGGCGGACGCGCACGCGCGGTGCGCGGGTCGGTGGTGGTGGCAAACCACCGGAGCAGGCTTGATGCGCTCATCATGCTCTCCATGCTCCCGCAAAGCGGCGTGGTCATCAAGTCGAACTACGCCGGGGTCCCGCTGTTTTCAACATTTGTAAAGCACCTCGACTTTGTGAGCATCGACCCGGATTCGCTTTCGTCGCTTGCCGCGGCCATGGAAAAATGCAGGGCGATACTTGCTTCGGGCAAGAACCTCCTTGTGTTCCCCGAGGGCACGCGCGCAAAGACCGGAAAACTCCTTCCGTTCGGGACCTTCCCGTTCAAAATAGCCGTGGATTCCGGCGCACCCGTTGTGCCGGCGGTCATCCATTCCGATCTTCCGCTCATGGCGCGCCGCAAAGGGAGTATTTTCCCCCCGTATCGATTCAGGTACGTGATCCGTCTTCTTGAAGCCTGCCGCAGCAAGGCGGCCGAGACGGCGCCCGACTTTGCGCGGCGGGTGCGCGATCTGATGTCGGAGCAGCTTGAGGAGCTTGACAAAGGAACATGCTGGGAAACCAGCAGCAGGGACGGTGACGAACGATGACCGGCGCTACGAATTTCACCATGGAAGACATCCTTGCGATCCTTCCCCATCGCCCGCCCTTCCTTTTTGTGGACCGGGTGATAAAGCTCGTGCCCGACCGGGAGATCGTGACCGAGCGCGCCATACGGAGCGACGAGCCGTTCTTCGCCGGCCATTTTCCCGGAAAACCGGTGATGCCCGGCGTCCTGGTGACGGACGCGCTCGCCCAGACCAGCGGGCTTTTGTGGGGTCTCTCCAGGAAGGTGAAGGGTGACGCTCCGGAAAAAGAGCCTCGCATCTTTTTCCTGGCTTCGGCAAGCATGAAATTCGTCAGCCCCGCGTTTCCAGGCGAAACGCTCGTGCTCCGGTCCACGTGCGAAACCAGTTTCGGCAGCCTGTTCAGCTATTCTGTTGAGGCGTTGGTGGGCAGAAAGACGGTGGCCAGGGGGACCATGGCGCTTGCAATGATGGACCGCACGCCATGAAAATGCTCCTGTTGCGCGCGTATCCGAGAAAAAACGGTTTCACCCGGCGCCTTACCGACCTCTTTGTCAAGGGCGCGATCGAGGGAGGCGCAGACCTGGTCGACCGCGACCTGCCGTCGCTTGACATAAAGCAGTGCCTCGGCTGCTACGGCTGCTGGGTCACCTCGCCGGGGACCTGCGTGATCCGCGACGACATGGCAATGATCCTTAAGGACATCCTCGACGCGGAGATGGTCGTCTGCGCCACGCCGCTCAACGCGTTCACCGTGAGCAGCCACCTCAAAAACGTGCTCGACCGCACCCTGCCTCTCACGCAATCGAAATTCGAGCAGTCGCCATTGGGCACGGTGCGCAATGCGCTCCGCTTCCCCGAAAAATGGCCCAAGAAGATCGCCGCGATCGTGGTGGGGGCTTTCAAGGGAGACGAGAATTTCTCCGCAGTGAGGAGCATGTTCTCCCTGTATGCCAACGCCATGTCCATGGAGCTTTGCGGCGAGCTTACGAGGCCCGAATCGTACCTGCTGCAATTCACGCTTGCCAAGCCGCTCACGGTCAAGTCGATTGAGGCCGCCTTTATCAAGGCAGGGTACGAACTCGCTTCGGCAGGCGCGATCTCGTCCGAGACGCAGCAAAAGGCGTCTGCGCCGCTGTCGCCCGACCTTTCCTATTTCAGCAAGTACTCGAACATCTACTGGGAACATGCGCTTGCCATGGGGGAACAATCAAACAACCTGGACCTTCTGAGCAAAAACGTGATGTCGGACGTGCGCATCCTGATGCAGGAGATGGCAAGGAGCGTCGACCCGCTGGCAACCGCCCGCCTGAAGACGGTGCTCCAGTTTGAATTCCCGGACAAGAACTATGCGGTTACCCTTGCCGTGGACCATGGCACCTGCACATTTACGGAAGGGAAAGTTCCTTCGCCGGACCTCACGGTCACGGTCAATGCGGACGTATGGGCCAGGGTGTTCATGCGGCAGATCAACGTGCGCGACGCGCTGATGGGCAAGCAGATCGTGCTGGCGGGAGACAAATTTATTTTTTCGCGGCTCGACAGGTATTTTCCGCCGCCGGTCACTTAATTGTAGAATGTAGAATTTAGATTGTAGATTTAAAAACCTAAGAAAACGGTTAAGCTGTTTTTCAATTCACAATCATCAATCTACAACTTCCGCAGCTTCTCACTATTGTATCCTTTTTCATCATACGGCCTCAACTTATCAAGCCATAGTTCCTCAAGTGTTTTCAGGTCATCATCGTAGTTGTAAAGAAGATCGTCTTTTGGTTCAAGCGTATCGACAATCTCGTATGAAAAAGCCGCTTCCCCGCACGTTTCGAAGTCGGCCTGGAGCGCGGGATTGGGGAACCTGCCGATTCTAAGCTGGAAGAGGATGCTGTTGAATTTGGTGTCGAGGCTTTTTGAACTGCCGACGAGGATTTTTCCGTTCGCGGAATTGGTCACGCGGAACACTCCCATCGGAGCAATGCGCTGCTTGTACTCGCGGATGAGGTCCTTTTTGGAAGACATAGGTTCCCGCGCCGTCAGGACGCCAAGGCAAGGTCGTGCGCCGCGCGGTTGAGGCCGGTAAGGTTGTTGACATTATAGACTCTGGTGGTTTTCGGATATCCGTTCACCCGCACAAGGCCCGACAGCACCCGCTGGGGGCCGATCTCAAGGAAGACATCCGCTTTCATCACACGGAGCGACTCCATGCACGCGCGCCAGAACACGGGACTCACGAGCTGGCGCGTGACCAGGTCCTTGATGACCACCGGATCGGTCACAAACGCGCCCGCCGCATTGAGCATGAGCGGCTCACGGGGCGCCTTGAAGGAAACGGGCGCGACCCACCTGCCGAATTCCTCCCTCGCGCTTTCCATGAACGGGCTGTGCCACGGCCCTGCGACAAGGATCGACTTGGTCTTGCCGACGCCCGCGGCATGAAGCAGCCGCGAAAACTCCTCCAGCGCCCCCATATCTCCCGACACCACGATCTGATCCGGCGCGTTGTCGTTTGCAAGCACGATGTCGCGGGGCCTGTCCATTGCCGAGAGAATCTCATTCACTTTGTCAAGAGGAGTGAACAGCACGGCCATCATGCCGCCGTTGCAGCGGGCCGCGGCCTCGTCCATGAATTCGCCCCGTTTTGCCGCCATCACAACCGCTTCCTCGTCCGATATGACGCCGCTTGCGGCAAGCGACGTTATTTCGCCCAGCGAATGGCCGAGCACGGCATGGGGAGTTATTCCCCGCTCGCGCACGTGCCGGAGGTAACCGAGGGACACCGCGGTCAGGAGCGGCTGGAGGAACTGCGCCCGCCGCAGCCGTTTTTCCGGCCCGCGCAGGCACAGCTTTTCGAGGTCCTCGCGGGTGAGGTCGCTGCCGAGCGTCACGAGCGAGCGGAAATGGGAGTCGCCTTTGAAAAGGTCGCTCCCCATGCCGATTTCCTGAGATCCCTGTCCGGGAAAAAGAAAGACGATCATGAAACGGTCACGCCACGGTTGAGGTGAGGCCGCCGTCGACGACAAGCGCCTGACCGATGATGTAGGACGAATCGTCGGACGAAAGAAACGCGACCGCGGCCGCGATTTCCCCTGGCGTCCCGAAACGTTTGACAAGGATCCGTTCGAGGTTCTGCTGCTTCACCTGGCGCGGCATCCTGGCGGTCATGTCGGTCTCCACAAATCCGGGCACCACCGCGTTCACGCGGATGCCGCGCGGCCCAAGCTCGGCGGCAAGCGAACGGGTGAAGGCGATAAGGGCGCCCTTTGAGGCCGCGTAGTTGGTCTGCCCGCCGATGCCCACCAGCCCCGAAACCGAGGCGACATTCACGATGACGCCCTTCTTCGCCGCCATCATGGGACGCGCGACCGCCTTTGCAAACCGGAACGCGCCGTTGAGGTTGGTGTCGATGACTTTGTCCCATTCGTCGGAAGGCATCATCATCAGGTACTGGTCCGATGTGATTCCCGCGTTGTTGATGAGAATGTCGATGCGGCCCTCGCGCTTCACGATATCGTCCACGGCTTTTTCGATGGCAACACCGTCTTCCTGCGGGCAAAGAATCTTGTGCGCGCCGGTCTGCGAAGTCGTTTCTTCGGCGGCCTGTTCGTGGCGGTGGTAGGTGAAGTACACAGTCGCGTTCTTCGACCGGAATTCCGTCACTACGGCCCTGCCGATGCCGCGCGAACCGCCGGTGACAAGCGCTATCCGCTGTGAAAACATGGTTGCCTTATGCGTTAAGTGAGCCGGCTCCTGCCGGCCGGCACCATAAAATAGTAGTTGGGGACGGCACATGGCTCGCGGGCGAAGAAAAAAGCGGCTGCTGCGGGTGAACGAAGTTTGCGCCGCACGGGAAAAAAAATGCACGGTCTGGCGACCGTGCATGTACCTCTTGAAGTTTTCGAAACATCAATATCCGGGATACTCCGCCTCTTTCTTGGCGTCCGCCGCGTTCTTGCCGTCTGCGGCCCACTTCTCGTAATCCTTCTTGACATCCTCGAAATCATTCGCACTCAAATCCTTCGAATCCTTGTCTTCGGGGTTCTTCTGCACCCAGGTGATTTTGCCCTTTTCATCCTCTATCTTCTTCGTGGCCGATTCGCCGTCCATCGGCGCGAACGTGCTGGTGTTTATCTTGATTATGCCAGAGGAAAGTGAAACAACCGTATGCCATATGAAATACACCTTCCCGGCCTGAAAATTGTACTTCACTTTGGATTTGTTGGTGGCGTCGGCGATGATGTAGTGTTCGCCGGGATCAACCGGGAAGGTGAGCATGGTGTTGCCTTCGGTGCCTCCCTCATATTTCTGGTCGCAATACACTGGAATGAACGTGGCCCCCATGAACGCCATGGGGCGCACGAGCACGCACAGCGCCTTGTCGGCAGGCGCTTTGATTTCCGGCAATGTCTTGTTGTAAATGAGAGTGGGCGTACCGCAACCAAGGACAAAGATGAGTGACGCAACCGCGACTGTTAATGCAAGAGAACGCTTCATGGAACCTCCATTTGAAAAAGGGTGAAAGTGAGGGGAAAAGTCAAATCATATCATTGTATGATACGATGCCGCCGAAGTCAAGGATGGCCGGAAAGAATCGGATCCCGGGACAGCAAGGGGAACGCCGCGCCGCATTCCCTCAGCACCGTCAGGTATGCTCCACAACGCGAACATGCAGTTCCCTTAGCTGCTTCTGTGAAACGGTTGCCGGCGCGTTCATCAGAAGGTCCTGCGCGCGCTGGTTCATGGGAAACGCGATCACCTCGCGGATGTTCTCTTCGCCGGCAAGCAGCATCACGATGCGGTCGATGCCGGGCGCGATGCCGCCGTGGGGAGGCGCGCCGAGCTTGAAGGCGCTGATCATGGCGCCGAACCGCTCGTCGACCGTTTCCTTATTGTAGCCCGCGATCTCGAATGCCTTGTACATGATCTCGGGCTGGTGATTGCGTATGGCGCCGCTGGACAGCTCGATGCCGTTGCACACGATGTCGTACTGGTGCGCCAGAATGTCGAGCGGCTGCTTCGCGGCAAGCGCCTCCATGCCTCCCTGAGGCATGGAAAACGGATTGTGGGAAAAAGCGACGCACTTGTTCTCTTCGTCCCATTCGTACATCGGAAAATCAACGATCCAGCAGAACCTGAACGCATCCGGATCGATCATGCCGAGGTCGCTCCCCAGCTTGACGCGCAGTTCACTGCACAGTTTGTTGGTGGTCTGCGGCGTATCGCAAACGAAAAAAACCACGTCGCCTTTGCCCGTCCCGCAAAGCGATTCGATTTTCCCCAGCTCTTCGGGCGTCAGGAACTTCATGAGCGGCCCCTTTACTCCTGCGTCGAGCCACTGCAGGTACGCGAGCCCTTTTGCGCCGATGGATGTGGCGTGGTCCACGAGCTTGTCGAAGAAGTTTCTCGGCTTGGAGGCGATGCCTTTCACCGGAATCGCCCGCACCACCGCGCCGGTCTCGATGGCGCCGCGGAACACCTTGAACCCCGATTGCGCGAATATCGAAGTGCAGTCGCGCATATCAATCGGGATGCGAAGATCGGGTTTGTCGGTGCCGTACTTTATCATCGATTCCCGGTACGGAATGCGCACGAACGGCGGCGCGTCGATTTTCTTCTTGGAAAACTCGGTGAAAATACCGCAGATCAGGGTTTCGACGACCTTGAAAATATCTTCCTGATTCACAAAGGACATTTCCATGTCGAGCTGGTAGAACTCGCCCGGCGAGCGGTCGGCCCGGGCGTCCTCGTCGCGGAAACACGGCGCGATCTGGAAGTACCGGTCGAACCCGGATATCATGAGAAGCTGTTTGAACTGCTGCGGCGCCTGCGGCAGGGCATAGAACTTGCCAGGATGAATGCGCGACGGCACGAGGTAGTCGCGCGCGCCCTCGGGCGAGGAGCTGGTGAGGATGGGCGTCTGGAACTCCTTGAACCCCAGGTCCCACATGCGGCGCCGCATGCTCGCGATGACGTCGGAACGCAGGACAATGTTCCGGTGTAGTTTACTTCTGCGAAGATCGAGGAACCGGTACCGCAGGCGCAGGTCTTCGGGTGCGTCGTCTTCGGGAAACACGTTGAGCGGCAGCGGGTCGCAGGAACCGAGCACTTCGTACGATTCCACCACGACCTCAACTTCGCCCGTGGGAAGTTTGGGATTGATGTTTTCCTCGGACCGGAATGCTACCCTGCCGCCGAAACGGACAACAGTCTCCTTGGGGAGCCGCGACACCTCGTCGAGAAACGCGACCGCAGGATACACCACCACCTGGGTGAGCCCGAAGTTGTCCCTGAGGTCGATAAAAAGCACGCCGCCGTGGTCCCGTCGGGAATGGATCCAGCCGCACAGGGCCACTTCCCTGCCGACGTCGGTTTTCCTGAGCTCGCAGCACGTGTGAGTTCTTAACTGATGCATTAAAACAGCCTTTTCTGGAATGGGTCTAGGACGAAGGAGTAACAAAAATAATATTGCCGCGGTCGCGGTGTTTTAGGATAGTTGAAAGTTGAGAGTTGGAAGTTGACAGTTGAAAGCAATCAAGCGGGACGTTTTCTCGGCCCTTACTGCAGTCCTTTTCTCCATGCCATTGGTTTTTGATGGTGAGGGTTGATTTCAGATATAACGTCTAGGATGATAAATCCGCCGGGTGTCTTTGAAAATGTCGGGAATTGACAGTCCCGGTCAACTATCAACCGTCAACTGTCAACTTCTTCCCGTGAAGATCCTGGACGCATTCCTTAACGTCAATTCGGCGACTTCCTTCAATTGCATTCCCCGCAGTTCCGCCGCTGCCTTGGCGACAAGCGTAATCGAAGCAGGTTCGTTTACCGCCCCATCCCACTCGCTGGGCTTTATGTCCGGGCTGTCGGTTTCGAGACACAGCCGGTCAGGTGCAACCGCATTAACCGAAGCGCGGGATTTCTTGTTCCTGGGAAACGTTATGGAGCCGGAAAACGAGATCGAAAGGCCGAATCCTTCGAGCGTTGTCACGAGTTCGGGCGGGCCCGAGTAGGAATGAACGATGCCGCCCTGGAAAACGCCGCCGGCCTGCCGGAGCAATTCAATGAGGCGGCCGAATGCCCGCACGCAGTGAATGGTGACCGGCCTGGCGAATTCGGCCGCAATGGCGAGCTGCCGCAGAAAGACTTTTTCCTGATCCGCAAAGGTTGATTTGTCAAGCGCGTGGTCGATGCCGATTTCGCCGACACAGGCCGCGGGATTATCCTTGAGAAAGGCCGAAAGTTTTTTTTCCCAATCCGCGCTTCGGTCCGCAACATACCAGGGATGAAGCCCGAAGGAAGGAACTATCCATGAATGTGCCCCTGAAAGCTTCTTTACCGATTCCCAATCACCCTCAGCGCTTCCGCAGCAAGACACGATGGAGACCCCGGCGCTTTTCGCCCGCGCGCAAACGCCGGCGATGCCGGGCAGGAGACGCTTGTCCTGGAGGTGGCAGTGAGAATCGAAATACGACATGCCGGCAGACCGTTCCACGCCCCATCCCCTTCGCGTATTACTCTATGTCAAGCACATGCCTGAGCCACGCCTGCGCGATGAGTCCGTGGCCGGCATTGGTCGGGTGAACGCCGTCTTCGGCCCAGTATCCGGGAGCCGCCTCGGCAGCGGCCGCGGTGAATAGTTCGTCGAGCGGAACGAGGATTGCGCCGAACTCGGCGGCAAGCTCCCGCACTGCCGCGATCTTCGGATCGAGGTCTTGGCGCCAAGCGCCGGTAACGAGCCCGCACGGCACCACAAACGGCTCGCAGAGCACCAGCGCGGCCGAGGTTTCCCGACGCGTGGCCTCGAGAATCCGGCGGAAGACCGCTTCGAACTCCGCGGCAGGGGTCTCCTCGCCGCTGTCGAATCTCCTCCAGGTGTCGTTGACGCCCGCGAGAATCGAGATGATGGTCGGCCGCAGGGCAACTGCGTCCCGCCCCCATCTCGCGGCCAGGTCCTTTATCCTGTCGCCGGAAATTCCTTTATTGACAAAAGAGAGACCGAGGTGAGGGAACTTTGCGGACAGCCTCGACGACACCAGCAGCGGATACCCGCGGCCCATGGGGCCCACCTGGCCGGCGCGCCTGCCGCAGTCGGTGATGCTGTCGCCGATGAAAAGGATGGAATCTCCCCGCGAAAGGGCAAGGGCCATGGCGGCCTCCTCGTTACCGATGCAACTGCGTCAGCGGGGGCATATTTTTCTGACGCAATCGCCGAATTCGTCGAGGGAGAAGGGCTTGGTGAGGACGGGAATGCCCGCCGTGCCCGGACCGCGCTTGACCTGGCCGGGGGCGTCTTCGAGGATCACCGTCTTGCCGCTGACGGCCCGGAATTCCTCCCGGATTATGGCAGGAGCCGACTTTCCCTGCGGATCGGCAAGACCCGAGGCCACAATGATCAGGTCGTAGGGCCGTTTTGCCGCCCCGAGTTCTTCGCGAAGCCCGTTGGCATCGAGCACCCGTTCCACGGAAACGTCCTTGAAATTGATGATGAGAATGTCGTTCACCAGCTCCTGGACATCGAGATTATCATCCGCGACAAGTACTCTCACCGGCATCGGGTTGTCTCCATAGAATGTCTTCCCTCACACAATTATAAAAAATACATTCTTCACCATAACCTACCAACAAATAGCGGCTGTTGAAGATCGGTGCTCCCCGCACGTTCCGGAAAAATGAAATGCGGCCCGCAATCCTTTGCGAGCCGCATGGTTCCATCAACAAAACTTCTGTTCGCTCACTTTATCTTCTTCTGTGCTCCTGCGGGAGTCGCGCCGGCCGGCGCGGCCGCGGTTTTCGGCTGGATCGAAAGCAGCTCCACTTCGAAAAGAAGCGTCTTGTTGGGAGGTATCTGCTGACCCATGCCGCGTTCGCCGTAGCCGAGTTTCCCGGGCACGAACAGCTTCGCCTTGGTGCCCACCTGCATGAGCTGCAGCGCCTCGGTCCATCCGGGGATGACGCCGGTCACCGGGAACGTGGCGGGCTGGCCGCGGGTGTACGAATTGTCGAATTCTTTTCCGTCAATAAATGTCCCGCGATAGTTCACCGACACGACATCCGTCGCGGTGGGCTTGGCGCCCGTGCCCTGCTTGAGAATAGTGTACTGCAGGCCGGATGCGGTGGTGATAACACCCTTTTCCTTCTTGTTCTTTTCCAGAAATTCCGAGCCTTCCTTGCCGTTCTTTTCGCTCAGCGCCTTAATCTCGGCCATCTGCTTCTCCTGCATCGTCTTGGAAAATTCCTGCTGGAGGGCCATCACCTGCTCCGACGTCAGGAGCGGTTTCGCGCCCGACAAGGTGTCGGTTATTCCCTGGATCAGCGCGGCACGGTCCACCTTGATATCGAGCTTCTTGAGATATCCGCCCATGTTGAGGCCGAACATGTAGCTCACCTTCTGGTCCTGGGTGGTAAGCGCGGTGACTTTTTTGTCGGACGAACAGCCCGACAGGGACAGAAAAACTGCGGCGGCAATCGCCAAGGCAATGAAGGATTGCTTCACTGATGCAACCTCGTTTCTATTGAAAATGGTAAAAAGAGCCGGACCGGACGTTTTCTTGTTGAAAAAAGAAAAGGGCAAGATCCGCTGATCCCGCCCTTTACATATGAACGACCTTGTCAATAGGTGCGTTTAGCTTTCGGCCTTACTTTCTCTTCTTGGAAGAAGATTTCTTCGCCTTGCCGGCTTTCTTCTGTGCGGGCTTCTTCGTTTTTACCGAAGCCTCCACTGCCGCCTGCGCGGCCGCCAGCCGGGCAATGGGTACGCGGAAGGGCGAACAGGAAACATAATTCATGCCCACGCGGTGGCAGAACTTGACCGAATCCGCATCGCCGCCGTGCTCGCCGCATATCCCGACCTTGAGCTTCGGCCGCACCGAGCGTCCGCGCTCGATGCCGATCTTGATGAGCTCGCCGATCCCTTCCTGATCGATGGTCTGGAACGGGTCGGCCGGCAGGGTCTTCTTGTTGAGATAATCGGGCAAAAAGCTGCCGATGTCGTCGCGCGAGAAGCCGAAGCCCATCTGCGTGAGGTCGTTGGTGCCGAACGAAAAGAATTCCGCGGTCTGCGCCATTTTGTTGGCCGTGAGCGCGGCGCGCGGGATTTCGATCATGGTGCCGTACATGAACGGGATCTTCTTGAGTCCCACTTTCGCGCAAACTTCCGGATACACGCGGTCCACAATGACCTTCTGGTCATTGATTTCCGCGACCGTGCAGGTGACCGGAATCATGATCTCGGGATTCGCCTCCTTGCCCTCCTTGATGAGCTCGCCGGCCGCTTCGAGAATGGCGCGCACCTGCATCTCGGTGATCTCGGGATACGTGATGCCGAGGCGCACGCCGCGGTGACCGAGCATGGGGTTGTTCTCCCGCAGGCCCTCGGCGCGTTTGTGAAGCTCCGCCGCGTCCACGTGCAGCTCGCGCCCGAGCGCCTCGAGCTTGTCGGCCGCGTGCGGCACGAACTCGTGCAGCGGCGGGTCGAGCAGCCGGATGGTTACCGGCCTGCCGCCCATGGCCTCCATGGTGGCCTTGATGTCGCTTTTGACGAACGGGAACAGCTCGGCCAGCGCAGCCTTGCGCTCGTCAAGCGTCTTGCTCATGATCATCTTGCGAAGGAGGAACAGCGGCTTGTCGGAGCCCTCGCCGTAGAACATGTGCTCGGTGCGGAACAGGCCGATGCCCTCCGCGCCGAACTCCACGGCCTTTTTGGCGTCCTTGGGCGTGTCGGCATTGGTGCGCACTTTGAGCACGCGCGTTTTGTCGACAAGCGCCATGAGGTCCTTGTAGGTGGTGTTCGTGGCGAGGTCCACGTCGATGAGCGACAGGCCGCCCTGATACACCGTGCCTTTGGTGCCGTTGAGCGTGAGCCAGTCGCCTTCCTTGATGCTGACGCCCTTCTTGGTTGTAAAGTGCTTGTTGTCGTTGCCGACCTCGATGTCGGCGCACCCGACCACGCAGCACTTGCCCCAGCCGCGCGCAACGAGCGCGGCATGCGAGGTCATGCCGCCCTTGGCCGTGAGAATGGCCTGGGCCTTGTGCATGCCGTCAACGTCTTCGGGAGAAGTTTCTTCACGGACAAGAATAACCTTCTCCCCGCGCTCGGCCCATGCCACCGCGTCCTTCGACGTGAACACCGCGCGACCCTTGGCGCCGCCCGGGCCTGCAGGAAGTCCCTTGGCAATCGGCGACGTGGCGCTTTCCGCCTTGGGATCGATCATGGGCAGCAGGAGCTCCACGAGCTGGTTGGGGCCAACGCGCATGATGGCGGTATTTGCGTCGATCAATTTTTCTTTGTACATGTCAACGGCCATGCGCACCGCGGCAACGCCGTTGCGTTTTCCAACGCGGCATTGCAGCATGTACAGCTTGCCTTTTTCAATGGTGAATTCGATGTCCTGCATGTCTTTGTAATGCTTTTCGAGCCCGTTCTGGAACGCAAAGAGCTGCTTGTAGCATTCAGGAAATGCGCTTTCGAGCGTGGGAAGGTTCCTGCTCTGGTCGTTTGCCGATTGCGCATTGATGGGAGCGGGCGTGCGGATGCCGGCCACCACGTCTTCACCCTGCGCGTTGATGAGGTATTCGCCGTAAAAGTGGTTGTCGCCGTTGCCCGGGTTGCGCGTGAAGGCGACGCCCGTGGCCGAATCCTCGCCCATGTTGCCGAACACCATGCTCTGCACATTGACCGCAGTTCCCCAGTCGTCCGGTATCTTCTCGATGCGTCGGTAGTCGACCGCGCGCTTGCCGTTCCAGCTCATGAACACCGCGCCGATGCCGCCCCACAACTGTTCCTCAGGTGTTTCCGGGAACGACTGGCCGAGATGGTCTTTCACCATCTGCTTGAACTCCGCCACAAGCGCCTTGAGATCGTCGGCTGTCAGGTCCGTGTCGATCTTGTAGCCCTTTTGTTTCTTGACCTCGCCAAGTCTCTCATCCATCAATTTGCGAATTCCCTTGCCGCCTTCGAGCTCGATACCAGCGGCTTTTTCCATGACAACGTCCGCATACATCATCACGAGCCTGCGGTAGGCGTCGTAGGCGAAGCGCGGGTTGTTGGTTTTGGCGATAAGACCCTGGATGGTGACGTCGTTAAGCCCGACGTTGAGCACCGTGTCCATCATGCCGGGCATGGAGCGGCGCGCGCCCGAGCGGACCGACATGAGCAGCGGGTCGTTGGGATCGCCGAACTTCTTGCCCATGAGTTTTTCAACCTGGGCCATGGCCTTGTTCACCTGGCCTTTGAGCTCCTTGGGATAGGTCTTTTTGTTCTCATAATAGTAGGTGCAGACTTCGGTGGTGACCGTGAAGCCGGGAGGCACAGGCAGCCGGAGCTTGGGGTGTCCGGCCATTTCGGCAAGATTCGCGCCCTTGCCGCCAAGAAGGTTTTTCATCGATTCGTTGCCGTCGGCCTTGCCGCCGCCGAAAAAGTACACGTACTTTGCCATAGGAGCCTCCAAAAGGTGTGTATTAATATGGAAAGGAGATGGTGATGTCAAAAAAGAACATCAAAAATATATGCTACCGGGGGGGATTTCAAGGGAAAGGGAGGTTTGAGCAAATACCAAAAAAAATTGGGCGTTCCCCCAGTGTAGAGACGCCACGGTGTGGCGTCTCTACACTGGGGGCGGTTCTCCCTCCAGTCTCGGGCAAGCCCTCGGGCCGTCACGGCCCAATGCCGCGGGTACGCGGCCAGGTCCGGGCGGCACCGCTCTCCAGAGCGGCTTCCGGTCGCCCCTAACGCGCGGCAGCAGAATTCTATTCAGTCAATTACTTTTTTTCGCGCCAACCGGAATTCTCACCAACGAAGCACGCAAGTCAAAAGATAGACTTTGCCCTCATTGAGATCCTCAACCGGAGGCCGTGTGAGAAAAATCTAGGAAAGTTTGGATTTGTGGGGGAAGTACTTGACCCAGGGCTTGTCCTTGAAGTGCTCGTCCATAGTGTAGAGGGTGGCCCGGTGCATCAAGGCCGCGGCAAGGATGATGCTGTCCGCAAAAGGGAGCTTGAGATCGTACCCGAGGCGGGCGGCGTTGATTGCAAGGACCTCGTCAAGCTCCACCACCCTGCCCAGCTGCATCTGGGTCACCGCCTGAAGCGCGGTGGTCTCGTCCGTCTCGGTGAGCAGTTTCCGAAAGACCTCGTAGATGCAGACTGAAGGGACAAGGAGCTCTTTTTCATCCTCGATGGGCCGGGCGAAATGCGCGGCACCGGGCAGATCCAGAAAGTACTCGATCCAACCCGAGGAATCGACGAGGTTCACACACGGTCCTTTTCCCGGATGATCGCGCTGCTGAACTTCCGTTTGATGAAACCCCTCATGGATTTCATTGGACGCACGGGAATGAACTCGATCCGGTCGCGGTAGGGAATGACGTGGACCCTTGTTCCCGCCTTAAGGCAGAGCTGCTCCCTCACCCGCTTGGGAATGGCGACCTGGAACTTGGAGGATATGGTCGAACTGAGCATCGTATCGATCCCTTTCTGGTAAAAATATAGTATCATCGATGCGGAAAAGCAATAATTAGGGGCAGGGACCTTTTCAAACGCCAGTGTTTTCGACGTCGTCCATGGTGTGGAGATGGGAGAGGATTCTTTTATGATTATTGACTTTAGAGAATTTCCGAACTTATTATTGGTTTTTCCTCCCCCTGTTTCAGGGGGAGGTGCCGGAGGCGGAGGGGGTATACCGCAACGGTTGCGTTGCGAAGGTGCGACGCTTCGCGAGTGTCAAGCGAACGAACTCGCGCGCACCTTCGCAGGAGGGAGTGTGCCCCCGGATCGCCGCCGTATTGGGATGGATGTGATAGGTGCCGAGGCGGAAGCCGGGGGCCAGGGGGAACCACCGTCAGGTGGTGCCCCCACCAGAGTATTTCTATTATTATTTACTTTGCCAGGATCTTCCACTCAACCCGTCTATTCTTCGCATGACACGATTCATCCGTCCCGCAATTGGGAAACGCAGGCCGCTCCTTGCCGTACGAGGTGATTTCCATGCGCGTGTCCGGGATGCCGTAGGTGGTGAGGTAGTTCTTTACGGTACGAGCGCGGCTTTCGCCGAGGCCCACGTTGTATTCGGCCGACCCGCGCTCGTCGGCGTTGCCCTCGATGAGCACGCGGATGGCGGTGTTGCTCTGCAAAAAGGGCGCGATCTTTTCGAGTTTGGTTACGCTCTCGGGAAGCAGATCGTACTTGTCGTAGTTGAAATACACCGGGACAAGAATTTCCTTCATTTTTGCGTCGAGGTCCACCACTTTGAAGGAATCCGGAAGCTGCACGGGCGCCGGGGCTTCGACAGCCTTTGGCGCGGGCTGTTCGGCCGGCTTCACCGGCTCCTGGACTTTGGTGACCTTTTTCTGACATCCTGCGGCAAGCAGCAGACACGCAAGCGACACGGCGAACAAGACAGACACACGCTTCATCATGATATTCCTCCTAAAGGAAAAGGCTGAAGACTTCGCGACCCTATAAACTAAAATATCAAAAGAATACGGCCGCGGCAAACAATACCTTTGCGAAACCTACGATTTTTTTGCTCCGGCCCGGATGCTCAACAGCTCAAGTCCGCATTTTGCCTCCTTAACGCGGCGCGCAGACAGGCCGCGTATCTCCATGATTATCACTTCGTCAACCAGCCAGCAGTCCGCGCCCTTGCGGGGACACCCTGCAACGACCTCGTCCCCTTTGCCTATGGCCGCATGCATATGGAGCTTGGGCTTGCCCTCGGCATTGGTGAATATCGTGCCCACGGCCGCGATCTCGCGGCCGTCCGCAAAGTGTTTCTCGATCACCTCCAGCGGGAACGAATCCTCCTTCTTCGGCCCGACCACCACGCCGGCGTTCTTGATGCCTCCCACGAGCCACACCGCGGCGCTTGCGATGCTTTCCTTCGCCGCCGCGGCCTCGATGGACGAGTACATCGGATCGCCGTCGTTCAGGCGGATCACCACGATTTTTCCGGCACGTCCAACTTCGTATTCCATGCGATTCCCCCTTCACAAATGAAAGCATGAATTATATTATTGAATAGGAATAACTTTCTCTTTTACCACTCACACGGGTTGTAGCAATGCTCTTCAAGAAGAATCCCTCCTGGTACTGGTTGACAATGTGGGCGCTTCTCTTCGCCGGCTTCCTCTACAGCGTTTCCCGGTTCTTTTTACACGCCATCGACAGGGAATCACGCGAGAAGCCCAGGAAGCAGCCCAAGAAATCCTCCTCGTCGCTGTTGGAAGAGCTGTTCGTGTGACAGGTTAATGGGTTGATGAGGTAACGCTCGAACACTCTAACGCACCAACACTCGAACGGTCCAACGCATTCACCTCCCAGTCAACGGCTCGCTTTTCCTTGTTGTAAAATCGATGCAAAAGCTTTCGTCGAGGAGCGCAAGCTCCTGGGGAAACACATTGATCCCGGCGTCTTCCGCTTCCGCAAGCACCACATCGTATTCTTCCCGTGAAATTCCGCGCAGAAGTTCCGGGAACTCCTTTACCCTGTACAGGGGGCGATACTGCGCCATGAGGCTCAGGGTGATGTCTGCCGGATCGAACGCGCTGCGCAGAAAATCGAAGATCTTTCTGGAATGCGCCCAGCCTTCCGGCAACACCAGGTGCCGTATGCACATTCCCCGGTATGCAATCCCCTCCCTGTCGGTTTTGAGCGGCCCCACCTGGCGGAACATTTCGCGCACGGCGGCCTGATTCATTTCCACGTAGTCCGGCGCGCCGCAGTACCGCTGTGACGATTCGTTCGACCCGTATTTCATGTCCGGTAAGTAAACATCCACGATTCCCCTGAGCAGGGCAAGCGCCTCTGCAAGCTCGTAGCCGCTTGAGTTCCAGACAATGGGAAGCGAAAGGCCTTCGGCCGCCGCGATCTTGAGCGAGCGAAGAATATGCGGCAGAAAATGTGTGGGCGTCACAAGGTTGATATTGTGAACGCCGCTCCCCTGGAGCCAGAGCATTCTTTCTGCAAGCCTTTGCTCGGTATACGGTTCGCCCTCACCCTCCTGCGATATCTGGAAATTCTGGCAGAAGCAGCACCGGAGCGAGCAATGCGCGAAAAACACCGTGCCCGATCCTTTCGTGCCGGAAACGGGCGGCTCCTCGCCGTGATGCGGGAATATGCTCGAAATGACAAGCTCATTTCCCGCCCCGCAGCGCCCCTTCTTCCCTGCCTTTCTGTCCGCTTTACATCTGCGCGGGCACAGCATGCACGGCGAGAAAAGCGCTTCTGCCGCTGCAATGCGCTCGTCCCATTCGGAAGCGGAGAGACTTTGGTATGACGGGACATGGCTCATAAATAATTATGATGAAAATAGTTGAAGACTCCCGCAGCAAGCTGTGGAGAAGAGGCAATAGACATAATGCAAAGCGCGAAGCGCTATTACCATACTTTAGGGAATGAAATGACAGTCTTCAATCCTTAAACCATCACTGCCCGTGATTTATGATGAAATCGGCCGTGCATTTTATTATGTTTGTTAGGTTGCAAAGATAACCTTCATGCCGCATGGTACGTAATCATCAAGATGCACGCATGACGGTCGCCAACACAGCTTATCAAAGGAGGATAGCATGATCTCAAAGAAGATGGAAGACGCGCTTAACGTCCAGATCAACAACGAAATGTACTCGGCTTACCTGTATTCGGCCATGTCGGCCGACTGCGCGTTCAAGGGCCTCAAGGGGTTCGCCAACTGGTTCATGGTCCAGTACCACGAGGAAATGCTGCACGCCATGAAGTTCTACGAATACGTGATCAAGATGGGCGGCAAGATTAATCTGCTTTCCATCAAGGAGCCGCCGGCCGAGTTCAAATCGCCCATGGACATGTTCACCAAGACGCTCGCCCACGAACAGTTCATCACCAAGTGCATCGGCGACCTGGTGGAACTGGCGGTAAAGGAAAAAGATCACGCCACCGAAGTGTTTCTCCAGTGGTATGTTACCGAGCAGACCGAAGAAGAGGAAAACGACAACGATATCATTGCCCAGCTCAAGCTCATCGGGACCGACACGGCCGCTCTGTACCTGCTCGACAAGGAAAAGGCCGCCCGCATGACCACGGTCCCGACCGATTTCTCCAAGGGCGTCGAGGCCGCCATGAAGGCCGCCGCGGGCGCGCCGGGCGCTTAAGGCCGATTTGCGAAAGGAGAACTTGTGGCTTTCACAAAGGTTGTCGCGCTCAGAATCACCAATCCCGTTTTGGCGGTTGTCGCCGTTGCCCAGGCCGTTACGGGGGTGATGATGTCGCTTTTCGCGGAGTCGATTCCGTTCGGCATGGTCCGCCAGGTGCACCTGTACACGGGCTATACTTTTGTCGCTCTCATCATCATCCATGTTGTTCTCAACTGGTCGTGGGTAAAATCAACCTTTTTCAGGAAGAAGAAATAGCACATGACACTTGCTCGAACGGCATCGGTCGTTGTGCTGATCTGCGCCGCTGTTTTTCTCGCGAACGCGGCCGGCGATTCGGCCGCCGCCACGGCCAAGGAAACACCGTACACAACGGTCAAGGCCGGCAAGTTTACTTTTGCATACAAGGTCGACGGCGCCAACCTGCGCGCTCAGGTGACGTACCCGACAAAAGGCTGGGTTGCCGTCGGCTTCAACCCCACAAGCATGATGAAAGGCGCGAACATGATCATGGGCGCGCTGGTGAACGGCAAGACGGTCTCGTCCGACGAATACGGCGTGAGCGACGTGTCGCACAAACCGGACACGGCCATAGGTGGAAAAAACGATATCCTGAGCGCGGACTGCAAACAGGTCAACGGGGTGACTGAGTTCTCATTCACCATTCCGCTTGACAGCGGCGACCCCAAGGACGTAAAACTTTCCGTGGGCGCGAAGGTCAAGGTCATTTTTGCCGCGGGCGCGACCGCAAATTTCAAGGACAAACACATCGACGTGGAAAAGAAAACCATCACTCTTCAATAGCAAGGAACATCAATGGACCCTCTTGAACTCGCAAAGGGCATCGAACTGGAAGGCAAAGCATACTACGAAAAGCTCGGGGCGGAATCTCCGTTCAAGGCGTTGGCCGGGATCTTTGCGGTTTTGGCCTCGGAGGAGCAGAAGCATTTTGACCTTTTTAACGAATGGCAACAAAAGAAAAAAGCCCCGGGGGCGCCCCAGCCGGGCACCGCGTCGGCGGAGGCGAAGCGCATTTTTGCCGGTCTCGCGGAGCAGTTTGTTCTCCCTCAGGCGGTCTACGATTACGCCCAGGCCTACGGCAAGGCGCTTGAATTGGAAACCAAAAGCATCTCGCTGTACTCCGACATGCTCTCCAAGGCCTCCTCGAAGGACGACAAGAAGGCGCTGCAGTTTCTTATCGTCGAAGAGCAGAAACACGAGCACCTGGTGGAGCATCTTCTTGAGTTTGTCAACGAGCCGAAGGAATTTCTGGAGAATGCGGAGTTTAATCACTTAGGATAAATAAATAGCTCAAAGAAAAAGAATCGGGCGCCCCGCTGCTTCGCAGCGGCGGCCCTCCCTCCGGGCTCGGCTGTTCGCCTCGTTGCCGGTCCGCCCCTAGTCGCCTTCGGCGAGGGGTCGGCCGGCAATCCCGCTACGGCGGGACCACTCCGGTCCTGCCTAGCGCGCGGCAGAAGAAATCCGTTAAGTCAATTACATCTTTGCGCCACCTGGAATTCCAAGCACTCGCAATGACGCTTTCTGCAACTTCATTGGTATACTGCGCGCGGCAATAAAAAAAACCCAGCTTCCAGTTGTTGTTTTGGTTTTCGCGTTAGGGGCGACTGGAGGTCCCGCCAAAGTGGGATGCCGCCCGGACCCGCCGCGCCACGCGGCATAGGGCCGAGGCGGCCCGAGGCCGAAGGCCGAGACCGGAAGGAGAACCGACCCGACCCCGAGCTTTGTCGAGGGGGAGGGGAACGCCCAAATCTGCTGTATGTTATTGATTATTGATTAATAACCTTCGGCACCGCAAAATGCCCGTTCTTGACTTTGGGGCCGTTGGCAAGCAGCTTTTCACGGGGCAGCGAGGGTGTTTCGGCATCTTCGCGCATGGGGTCGCGGGCGGGCGCGATGAACGCGGTGGGCTCCACGCCAGAAGTGTCCGCTTTGTTAAGCTGATCCATGTAGCCGATGATCGAGGCGAGTTGATGGGTGAACGCTTCGGTCTCGGCATCCGAAAGTGACAAGCGGGAAAGGTTGGCAATGTGCTTGACATGTTCTTTGTCTATCATAAAAATGCCCGCTTCTGAAAAGGTTTTCCCCTCAACCTCACCCCTTCCCCTCTCCCACGGGGAGGTGCGTTATATTAGAAAATAATTCTTTCCCCCTTCTCCTTGTGGGAGAAGGGGCCGGGGGATGAGGTTGAACGAGCCAAAAGAGAAATACGCTTTTCCCCTACGATGTCTCCAGGTCCGCGAATTTCGCCATCATCTTCCTCCGCGCGCCGTCGTTGAACAGCACGATGATCCGCATATCGTCGCCGAACCCGCTCAGGTTCACGATTTTTCCTCTGCCGTACAGCTTGTGCTGCACGTGCTGTCCCATACGGAACTGCACGGTTTCCTGCGAAAAATCCTCGTGACGGTACGCGGGTTCCTGGCTTTCCGAAGCAGGTTCGCGGAAACGCTCCTTGAGAGGCTTCTTTTCCTCGCCCGCATACACTCCGCTTTTGTCAATATACTCATACAGTTCCCGCGGAATCGCCGCCAAGAACCGCGACGGCGTCTGCGGGATGCAGCTGCCGAAACGCCACCGCTGGTCGGCATGCGACACCGCCAGCCCGTCCATGGCCCTGGTGATGCCCACGTAGAAGAGCCTCCGCTCCTCCTCGATCTTGGCGCTGTCGTCGAAGTTTTGCCGCGACGGCAGAATGCCGTCTTCGCACCCGACAATAAACACCCTCCCGAATTCGAGCCCCTTTGCGCAGTGGAGCGTCATGAGGTTCACCGAATCGGCCTTCTGCTCCCAGCGGTCCACATCCGATGCGAGCGATATCTCCTCGAGGAAATCCGAAAGACCCTTCCCGGCATTCTCCTCCGTCCAGAACGACACGGCGTTCACCAGTTCGCTCACGTTGTCGATCCGGCTCTCCGCCTCCTCGGAATCCTCGCCCTCGAACATGGTGAGATAATCGGTGAGCGACAGCATTTGCGTGAGCACTTCGGCGGGTGATTCGTGTTGCGCAATGAGGTCTGCAAGCAGGGTGAATGTTTCGCGCAGGTCCAAGAGCCCCTTCTGGCCGCGGCCGTACGCGGCCGTTTCCGGATCGTCAAGAACGGTCTGGAGAAGGGACTTCCCCAGTTCGCGGCTTCGCGCCTCGAGCCGTTCCCTGGCCTTGTCGCCCATACCGCGCGGCGGGACGTTGACGATCCGCTGGCAGCAGACGTCGTCCTTCGGGTTGACGCACAGCCGCAGGTACGCGAGGCAGTCCTTGATCTCCCGGCGCTCGTAAAAACTTGTCCCGCCCACAAGCACATAGGGGATGCGGCGCTTGCGCATGGAGTCCTCAAACAGCCGCGACTGCGCGTTGGTCCTGAAGAGCACCGCGATGTCGCCGGACCGTGCGCCCTCCTGCACGCATTTGTTCACGGCGTCGCACACCGATTCCGATTCGTGCCGGTCGTCGCGATAGCGGACCACCGCCACCGGCAAGCCCCCTTGCCGTCCCGTCCAGAGCCGTTTCTTCGCCCGCACGGTGTTCGGCTCGATGGCGGCATTGGCAAAGGAGAGTACCGGGCCAGTGGAGCGGTAGTTCTGCTCCAGGGTGAACGTCTTTGTGCCGGGGAACGCCTTTTCGAACGTGAGGATGTTCTCCACCTGCGCCCCGCGCCACGCGTAGATGCTCTGGTCGTCGTCGCCCACCACGAACACGTTGCCGTGGGCAGCGCCGAGCAGCTTTACAAGATGCAATTGCGCCGTGTTGGTGTCCTGGTATTCGTCCACAAGAACATGCGAAAAGGACGATTGATACTTCTGCAGAACGTCCGGGTTGTCCCGCAGCAGGTACACGCAATTCGACAAAAGATCGTCAAAGTCCATGGCCTGCTGCGCGCGCAGGCTTTCCTGGTACGCGCCGTAGGCGCGGATGATTGCCGATTCGAAGAAGCTTGCTCCCGTTCCGGCAAGGCCCGCAGGAGGGACGCAGGCGTTTTTGTACCGCGATATCGCCGAAAGCACGAGGCGCGGCGGCATGGTGCGCTCGTCGAGCGACAGCGCCCTGGCGAGCTTCTTTACGCATGCAAGCTGGTCGTCGGCGTCGAAAATGGAGAACCACGGGGGAAAACCCAGGCGCCCCGCTTCCCTGCGCAGGATCCGGGCGCACAGCGAGTGAAAGGTTCCTATCCACAGACCTGCGCACGGCAGGTCCGCGAGGTCCTCGACGCGGCGCTGCATTTCGCGCGCGGCCTTGTTGGTGAACGTCGCGGCGAATATGCGGCCGGGGGCGACGTTCTTGTGCCGGATGAGCCAGGCGATCTTCGCGGTGAGAACCCTTGTCTTTCCCGTGCCCGCGCCCGCGAACACGAGCTGGGGGCCCAGATCGTACAGCACGGCCTCTTTCTGCACGGGATTGAGAGCTATTTTTTCCAGCAGCGGGGTGCGGGAAACACCGCTAGTCATTCTAGGACGCTCCCAGCACCTGTTCCAATGTGGTGACGCCGTCGGCGCACTTGCGCAGGCCGTCCTTCCGTAGCGTGTCGAAACCGCCCTTTTCGACGGCGTAATCCTTGATGTCGTCGGACGTCCTGTGCTCGATGATCATCTTCTTGACCGTCGAATCGGGGACAAGGAGCTCGTAGATGCCGGTGCGGCCCTTGTATCCGCTGTTGTTGCAGACCCGGCAGCCTTTCCCTTTGTAAAGAGTGATGCCGGGCTTGAGGCCGAGCTTTTCCAGCACTTCGGGATCCTCGCTGTACGTCTCCTTGCATTTTGAACAGATCCTCCTCACGAGACGCTGCGCGAGCACTCCGCGCACGGTGGAACAGATGAGGAACGGCTCGATGCCCATGTCGAGAAGACGGGTGAACGCGCTCGCGGAGTCGTTGGTGTGGAGCGTGGAATACACCATGTGGCCGGTGAGCGCGGCCTGGATCGCCATCTCGCACGTCTGCTTGTCGCGCATTTCTCCCACCATCACAATGTCCGGGTCCTGTCGCAGAATGGACCGCATGCCGTCGTCGAAGTTGAATCCGGCCTTGACGTTGATCTGTCCCTGGTTCACGCCGTCGAGAACGAATTCCACCGGGTCTTCCATGGTGACGATGTTCTTCCGGTTTTCGTAGAATTGGGTGACGCGAGCGAGCGAAGCGTACAGCGTACTGCTCTTGCCGCTTCCCGTGGGGCCGGTGACCAGAATGATGCCGTCGGATCCCCGCACGAGGTCATCGAACTGCTTGAGCATGCCCGGCAGAAAGCCGAGCTGGTCGAGCGTGAGCTGATGCGCCTGCTGGTCTATGATACGCAGCACCATTTTCTCGTTGACGCCCCTGGTGCGGGTCATGACCGGGAACGTTGACACGCGGAAGTCGATGTTGCGGCCCTGGTGGCGTATCTCGATGTGGCCGTCCTGTGGCTTGCGTTTCTCGGCGATGTCCATGCCGGCCATAATCTTGAGGCGCGACGTGATCTGCGCGCGCAGCGGGAGCGGAATCGGGTTCTTCTCCTCAAGCTCGCCGTCGATGCGATACCGGAGCCGGACATAGGCGTCCATGGGCTCGATGTGGATATCGGACGCGTTTTCGTTCACCGCCTGGGTGATGATGAGGTTGACGAGCTTTACGATCTGCTTGCCTTCCTCGTCGGTGAGCCCGCCGCCCTCCTCCTCCTCCTCCTCGTGTTTCACCACGTCCAGTTCGTCAACATGCACCGAGCCGAGCAGTTCGGACATCTGCTGCACGCTGGTGGAATAATTCTTTTCGATCGCGGCCATGATGCTCTTCTCGGTCGCGATGACCGGATCGATTTCCTTGCCGGTCTTGAATTTGAAATGGTCTATGGTGCGCAGGTTGGAGGGGTCGGCCAAAGCAACGGTGAGAATGCCGTCTCTCTCAAAGAGCGTAATCGCCTTGTAGCGCCGGGCCATGTCCTCGGGAATGCGGGTGACAAGGTCGCGGTCGAAATTGAAATTCTCGAGCACGACGCGCTGGATGTCAAGCTGGGCCGACAGGGCGTCCACGAGCTTGTCTTCGGAGATTAATTTCAGCCCGATGAGGCATTTTCCTATCGGCTGCCCGGTCTTTTTCTGTTCTTCGAGCCCCTGTTGCAGTTGATCCTGGTTGATAAGCCCCTGGTCGATGAGGATTTCGCCGATCCGCTTGCGCTGCTCGAGCTGGATCTGGGCGCCCAGGGTTCCGGTGAGGTCTTCTTCGGAAATGTAGCCGAGGTTCACCAGCACGGTGCCGAGGCTTACGCCCGTGCGCTTGTGCACCTGCAGGGCTTCCACCAGCTGCTCGTTGGTGATCATTCCCTGGGCGATGAGGATTTCACCCAGTTTCTTTCGCCGTCGTTGCATCATGTTTTCAAAAATACATTACCAGGTTGGCGGATGGTAGTGTGTTGATCCGATCCGCGTTCTTGAGGAACGCCGCCCCACGCGGCGGGGATCGTCACTTCGTTCTTCATGGTAAGGCAGTCCGGCCTTCGGTCGGATCAGGGAGGAGTCACGTCTGTTGAAGAATGTCCTTCCGGAGATGATCCCACCCGCCCCGGCCCGGGCGACAGGTGCCGCCATCCGCGTGTCGTAGCAGCACTCCTTGGGTGTGCGCGACAAACGTGCCGATGCGCGTGAGCGGGACGTTACATCGGGCGGCAATCATGCGCGGATCAAATTCGGGCGCGGCGGCAAACATAAGTTCGTAGTCCTCGCCGCCGTTCAGATACCATTCTCGCCAGTCAACGTCCAGCACCTTTGCAAGGCGGCGGGCGGCGGGCGAAACGCAGGCCGGCTCGCCAACGAGTTCAATCCCCAGCCCGTTTTCAAACGACAACGTGCGGCTGTCCTTGGAAATGCCGTCGGAGACATCGATGAGCGCATGCACCCTGCGATCGCCGCCGAGCGCGCGGCCGATTTCGATGCGCGGTTGAGGCCGGATATGGCGCAACACCAGCGTTTTGAACCTTGCCGGCACATGGCGTCGTCCCCACTTCTTGAGAGCGGCGAGGCCTGCAGCGGAATCGCCCGGCGTACCCGTCACCCAGAGCCCATCGCCCTTCTTCGCTCCGGTTCGCAAAAGCAGCCGGCCTGATTTTCCCTGTCTGCCAAGCAGCGTTATGTCGATAATCCAGCATGGTCCTGCGGACAAATTGCCGCCCACAATCGGAAAATCCCATTTTCTGCACGCACTGTTAAGCCCTTTGTAAAGCTGTCTAATCCCGTCACCGATTTGTCCTTTGTTCAGAGTCTTCGGGAAGATGACCTGGACAAGCGCGCCGTCGGGCACCGCGGCCACGGCCGCGCAATCACTCAGGTTGATCGCCGCTGCCTTGTACCCCACCTCTTCAAGCGTCATGTACGAAAGCCTGAAATGCACATCTTGGACAAATGAATCTGCGGTGATGACAAGCCTTTCGCCCTTCGAACAGGTGCGCACTGCAGCATCGTCGCCGATGCCAACCGGGTACCGGGCGTTCTTCCTGTAGTTAAGGAAAGGCTTGAGGGATTCGAGGAGCCGGTACTCGGAGGAAGGGAAGGTTATTCGAGGCACGGGATGGACCTCCGCCACTTGGCTCAGCGGGTTGATTTCTTGTACGGCAGTTGTTCCGTTGCAACCAGGTTTTCAACCTGTTCGAATTCCGGATCCTTGTGCACAAGAATTCCGCCGATATGCGACGCTGTGGCCGCAATGAAGGCATCGGCCAGAGAAAGACGAGAGGTGGCCTTTATGCTTCCCGCAAGCAGGGTAAGCCTTTCGGCCGACTCGATGATGGTGACCGGAAGGGCCTTCACGTTGACAATGAGCTCCAACGCGGCCGAGCGCCCGGCCTCCCGCCACGAAACGTAGTATAGCTCGGCCATTGACACAAACGAAATGAAGACGCCGCAGTCACGCTTCCTGCCGGCCCTGAGGATCTGGTCGACCCTTTCGGCGCCGGCTTCATTCTGAACAAAAGCCAGAAGCGCCGACGTGTCCAGCACGAACGCCTTATCTGCCACGCCGCCGCTCTTCCCTGCGCAGACCGGCAAGCGCAGCGCTCAGGTTGAAATGCCGGAATCTTCCCCGCAATGACTTCACGGCATCTTCGGAAACCGGGACCACCGCAATGCTGTGGCCGTCGTCGATCCATTCGATACGGCTCTGCGGTTTGATATTATACCGCCGGCGGATTGCGGCGGGAATGGCGGTCTGGCCGCGTGTGGTAACAGTGCTCATCATGGTTTTTTCCTCCAATAAAAGTATACATGCGAATTTTTGATTTCACAAGCTTTTTCTTGTCCTTTGCATGCGCGTTCGCTTCTGACCTACCTCACGAGCCGTTCGATCTCCCGCGCACACGCGAGCGCGCCGTCCGGGGCCACTACCGCGGGCCTGCCCCGCTTTGTTGCACGGCCGAGCGCATCACCCCAGGCAAGGCCGTAAAAGTCCTCTCTTGACAGAAGGTAGCCGTGGCCCCAGTCGGTCACGGCCGCATGCAGAACGGGGAATTCGGCGAACCCCTCTCGCGGCAGGTAGACGATAGGCAGGCCGTTGATGAAACATTCCGCGCAGGTGCCGTAGCCGAGCTTGGCGATCATGACGTCGGCCGACGCGATGCAGTCCTGGTAGCGAAAGGCGCGTTTCGAAATGCGGTGGTAATTGGCGGGCGCATCCTTGAGAGGATACAACCCGAAAAATTCCCAATCGCCGAACTTCTCCAGCGCCCGCCATTGGACGCCGTCCATGCCGAAGTTGCCCGCGTAGATAAGCCCCACGTTCCGGTCGGGACCTGCGCCGGCCTCGTCGAGAAGGCGGTTGCGCACATCCGCCCCCCGGCGGCCCACCGGGCCGACGTCTTTCCTGTTCGCAAAGTACGGCATCGGGTTCGCGGGGAACATGGCCAGGAGGAGGTCGGCGGCGGAATGCTGTTCTCTTATCTTGTCAAGTTCCGGCGAGAACCACGGCGCCCGCGACGCGTATTCCTCGTAAATGGTGTGCCAGGTAAAATTCGTGGTTGCGACCGACGGGATGCCCGCCGTCCGGGCGACCTCGAACGCAAAGGGAACGATGTCGCTTGCGATGACGGAAACCCCGTTCGTTGCGCACCACGCGGCTTCCTTGTTCAAAAGGCGCGCGTTTGCTCGCGCGATCTCGCGGTAGCGATAGAGCGTTTTTTCTTCATCGACCGTGACGCCGTCGGTCTGAATGCACCCGCAGTCGAACTCGGCGGGCGCGCAGGTGAACGGACGTTTTACTTCCTCCTCGAAGAACCGCCGGGGAACGGTGGTGCGGAACACCACCTCGGTACGGGCCGACAGGAGGTTGCAAATTGCGGCGGACCGCACCGCATGGCCGTAACCGTGTGAGGTGATGTAGTAGAGGACTTTCATGGGGAATAGGAATTTACCTTTTTCTCCGTTCGACATCAACCAAGATATTTCTTTGCCGCGCCCGAGGCTCCGCAAAGTATTTTGGTACGGTTTTTTTCCGCCGGAAATATCACGGCCGCTCTGTTGTTTTGGCCTCCCCGAAAGCGCCACCGCACAGAATATCCGGTCCCGCATCCGGGACAAAAAGCCTGTGATAGCATCGTCATGGAAGTATTTTAGTCGCGTGATTTTCAGATTCCCGAGGAGACCTTCGTATCATGGCAATTGACGTTTCGACAATGAGGAACATCGGCATCAGCGCCCACATCGACTCGGGCAAGACAACGCTTTCCGAGCGGATCCTGTACTATTGCAACAAGATCCACGCCATCCACGAGGTGAAGGGCAAGGACGGCGTCGGCGCCACTATGGACTCCATGGAACTGGAGCGCGAGCGGGGGATCACCATCGCCTCGGCCGCCACCAACGTGGAGTGGCGCGAGCACCCGATCAACCTTATCGACACGCCCGGGCACGTCGACTTCACCATCGAAGTGGAGCGCGCCCTCCGCGTTCTCGACGGCGCGGTGCTGGTGCTGTGCTCCGTGGGGGGCGTGCAGTCGCAATCGATCACCGTGGACCGCCAGCTCAAGCGCTACAAGGTGCCGAGGATCGCGTTTATCAACAAATGCGACCGTGCGGGCGCCAACCCCTACCGCGTGAAGGAGCAGCTCTGCGACAAGCTCGGCCATAACGCGGTGCTCATGCAGATCCCCATCGGCCTGGAGGACAAATTCACGGGCGTGGTGGACCTCGTTACCATGAAGGCGCTGTATTTCGAGGGCGGGCACGGCGAAGACCTTCGCGAAGACGCGATCCCGGCCGACGCTCGCCGACGAGGCCGAGGCCCGGCGCGTGGAGCTCATCGACGCGGTCTCGATGTACTGCGACGAACTCGCCGAGGCGTATCTTGACGGAAAGGCAACCGAGGAGCAAATCCGCACGGCGGTGCGCAAGGGCGTGCTCTCGCTCGACCTGACGCCGGTGTTTGTCGGCTCGGCCTACAAAAACAAGGCCGTGCAGCCGCTCCTCGACGCGGTCGTCGACTATCTTCCCTCGCCGCTCGACCGGCAGTACAGCGCGCTCGACCTTGACAACAACGAAGCCGAGGTGCCCCTTGCGGCGAAGGACGACATGCCCGCCGTGGCCCTTGCATTCAAACTCGAAGACGGCCACTACGGCCAACTCACCTACATCCGCATCTACCAGGGTTCGCTCAAGAAGGGCGACGAACTGAGGAACAACCGCACCGGCAGGACATTCAAGGTGGGCAGGCTCGTGCGCATGCACGCCAGCGCCATGGAGGACATCCAGTACGCTCCCTGCGGCGATATCGTGGCCCTGTTCGGCATCGACTGCGCCTCCGGCGACACCTTCTCGCAGACAGACCTGCACTATTCGCTAACGTCAATGTACGTTCCCGACCCGGTCATCTCCCTCGCCATCAAGCCCAAAGACAAGAAATCGGACGACAATATGTCGAAGGCGCTCAACCGGTTCTCCAAGGAAGACCCCACGTTCCACGCCTTCGTGGACCCCGAATCAAAGGAGACCATCATCCGGGGCATGGGCGAGCTGCACCTCGAAATTTACATAGAGAGAATGCGGCGCGAATACAACGTCGAACTCGATACCGGCATGCCCCAGGTGGCCTACCGGGAGACCATAACGGCGCGCGTGGAATTTGACTACACGCACAAGAAACAGACCGGCGGTTCGGGCCAGTATGGTCGTGTGGCCGGCATCATGGAACCCATGCACGACAAGGACTACGAGTTCGTCGACGAGATCAAAGGCGGCGACATACCGCGGGAATTCATCCCGTCGTGCGACAAGGGATTCAAGGCATGCCTCGCGAAAGGCACCGTAATCGGCTTCCCCATTGTAGGCGTCAAGGTCACCATCAACGACGGCCAGTCGCATCCGGTTGACTCATCGGACATGGCGTTTCAGCTCGCGGCCATCGGCGCGTTCCGCCAGGCCTACGACAGGGCAAAACCGGAGATCCTCGAACCCATCATGAAAGTTTCGATAGAAGGGCCGGCCGAGTTCCAGGGCAACGCACTCGCGTCCATCAACCAGCGGCGCGGCATCATCATCAGCACTTCGGAAGACAACACCTTCTCGCGCGTGGACGCCGAGGTCCCGCTCGCGGAGATGTTCGGCTACTCGACCGTGCTGCGCTCCATCACGCAGGGCAAGGCGAATTTCACCATGGAATTCGCCCGCTACGGCAAGGTGCCGGCGGGCACGTGCGAGGAGCTTGTCAAACAGTACCAGGAACAGGCGAAGAAGCGGGCCTGACCGCACTCGCCCGGCAACAAACCACACGGAGGAACGGAGCATGGTACGGCAGGAACTGATCCGGAGAAGCCCGCTCAGGATTCTCGAAAAGTCAACGCGCGGCGGCGTGGGCACAGGGAACATCGGCGTGATCGCCGCGCGGAAAGGCATCGGCAAGACCGCGTGTCTCGTGCACATCGCAACCGATCAGCTCTTTCAGGGCAAGCACATCATCCACCTTTCGTACTCGGGCAACATCGGGCACATCGTGCGGTGGTACGAGGATATTTTCCAGGAAATCGCGCGGAGGTATAAACTTGATTGCGCCATGGACGTTCATGATGATATAATAAGAAACAGGCTCGTGATGAATTTCGAGCAGGCCAACGTTTCGGTCGAAAAGATCGAAAAGAACATCCGCACGCTTATCGAGAAAGGGAATTTTTCCGTTGAAACTATCGTCGTGGACGGATACAATTTCAACAAGGCGACCGCCGGGGAATTTTCGGAATTCAGGCGTTTCGCGCGCGACAACGGTTTCGAGCTCTGGTTCAGCGCCACGCTCAAGGAAGACGCGACCGGCAAGGACCGTGTGCCCCCGATGCTGTCGCCGTTTATGGACGACATCGCCATCCTCATCTGTCTTCAGCCGCGGGGTGATTTCATTCACTTGAACCTCGTGAAAGACCATGATGCCGTGATGGCGTCCGACTTGAACCTGAAGCTTGATCCGCGCATACTGCTGATTGCGGAGGAGAACCAGGCGGATCGGGCTGTTTGAGCTGAAACACGGAATGGGGGATCGTGGTTCCTCAGATCCTACTCATCGCGATCATTGCGCTGCTCTCCCTCGCGGGCGCGGAAACACCGGGCAAACGCACGTCCTACGGAATTCCTCTTGCGCGGCTCAACGTCTCCTTCAACGACGAGACCCATCAATTTGAAAAAGTGAAGGTGAGTTTCGGCGGTTCCGACGAAGACGAATCGTACTACGTCCTTATCGCGCCGGTCACCGACTTCGAAGTGAAGGTGACCAAGGACGGGCGCCAGAAAATCATGCACGATGAGCCGCCCGACAAGGCATTCATGATTTCAAGTTTTGAGGCGGACATTCTCAACCGCGTGGTCAAAACGTTTATTCCGACGCTCGAGACCTTCGAGCGCGACCTGCAGCACGAGCGGTGGGACAAGCTTTTGTACCTCGACGCGTTCTTCCCGCGGTTCCTGAAAGGTTTTTACTTCTTGTATTGCGCGGCGCGCAACTCTCCCTACGCCCTGCCGAAAAGCATCTGCATCCCCGACTCGGCCTTCGACATCTCGCTCACCTCTCCCAAATCCGACGCGCGGATACATGCGTGGCAGACGCAGAACAACCAGATCATCAAATTGCGCATCATATCGAGGGAACTGGTGTATCAGCTGAAGGAGTGGCAGAAGCTCGAGCTCGACAACCCGGGCCGCAACCCGGAAGTGTCGTACGGAAAGAAATTCGAAGAGGCGTTTACCCTGTTTGTAAAGCTCTACTTTAACATGAGTCCCCTGCCCGATGTGCCGCCTGAGGGCCAACACTTATAATTCAAATTAATTTCTTAAGAAGATTTGGGCGTTCCCCCGCTTCGCGGGGTCGGTCTCCCTGCGGGCTCGGCTGTTCGCCTCGTTGCCGGACCGCCCCGATGGCCTTCGGCCGGGGTCGGCCGGCAATTCGCTCTAGCTCACCCTCCGGTCCACCTAACGCGCGGCAGAAGAACTCTATTCCGTCAAGTTACATTCTCACGCCAATCGGCATTCGCAGCAAATCAGACAAGGTTCTTTTAGGTAAAAATCATTGGGAGATTGCTTCGCTGCGCTCGCAATGACACTTGTTTTTCTTTGTCCAGTTTTCTGGTATTGGCTTTTCAACTATTCAACGTTTCAACTATTCTCCGTGGGTGCCGCCACAGCAATACATGGTTTTGCTACCGCTTTGTCAAGGCGGCCACCCAGGAGGGGGTAGCGAAGGACCGGCGCGATTGACGAGAGTTGAGTTGTTAGGTAGCGCCGGGCCGCAGCGAGGGGGATACTTCCCCCACCAACAGTATCATCTCTGTAAGAGCTATTTTAGACCGCCCTTGAAATTAAAAAGGCACGACCCCGGAAACTTCTTCTCGTTTGTATAGCAATCCAGAATCTCACCCAGAACCTTCCCGTCCGGCTCCATGAAACTCAGATCAACGCAGAACGTGAGGATGCCGAGTTCCTCAAGCCTTCGGCGCTTGTGAAAAAGGCACACCGTCTCCTCCGCCACAAGGTAGTGCAGCCCATGTTTTTCCGCGACAAACGTCTTTCGCCCCAACCGGTCAACCAAGCGCGCACCCGGCTCGACCGCCGGCTTTATCCTGGAAACGAACAGCGGCACGTGCGTAAACAGATACATCATTCCGTTCTGTGAAGCGCATTCGCGGATGTTCATCGAGTCGTCTTCGAGGGAATAGGTGAAGTGTTTCATGCCGAGGCCGCGGTACGCGGCCTGCGCCGCCCGGTTGAGGCACCACAGCTGGAAGTCGGCCCGCACGCGCACGATGCCGGCGGCAAGCGGAACATGCCCCAGGTTCGCGGCCATCAGGCCGAATGTATCCCCGGCACACATCTCGCGCACAATCCCCCGCCATTCCGCAAGCTCACCTTCCCCTATGAACGGCGGCGGCTCGACATAGGCGGCGCGACCGAGCTTTTTCTTCGCCTCTTCATCACCCGCCAGACGCCGCACGCCATCTTTGTCGAAAGCGCAAATTACTCCTCCAATGTCCGGCGCGTCAAGCAGCGGAAGCCAGTCAAACGAGTCTATTCTGACAAACAGCCGGCGGTCGCGGTTTGCCTGGACCGGAGGCGGCGCGCTGTGACGGCGCGCCATGGCAAAGCTGTCCCGGAGGTTTTCGCGGAACCCCGCGGGCTTTACGTCGAACTTCGTATCGCCTTTCCCCGCCGATTTCTCGGAGCCGACGAGATATGCCGAATCACCGGGACCGCACTCAATGACTTTATCAAGGATGATGTGTACCTCGTCTCCTTTGACGGTAACGCTCTCCACGGCCGCCGTCACTCCTTCGGTCCCATCCTTCGGGTGCACCCGTATCAGATCGCCTGCTCCGGGCCGCTCCGCGGCCGCCACGACGATCTCCCGTCCGTCAACTTTAACAAGCGTGCCGAGGGGAATTCCCGTGCCCGACGGGTTCACGTGGTCGATGATCCCGTCATGAACAATGCCGTCAAGAAAAAGCCTTGTTTTCCTTCTCCCCATATCGCGCGACAGCCGCAGCTTGGCCTCTTCCGTTTTTCCCGGATCGTCAAGCACCATCCGGAAAGCGCCTGTCGCGGCGTCGAACGTACTGGGTCGCCTTCATGCGGCCCTCGATCTTGAGGCTCGCCACGCCTGCCGCGCCAATTGCGGCAGCCGAGTCGACTGCGGAAAGGTCGCTGGGCGAGAAAAAATATCCTGCGCTGCGCCCTTCGCAGTCGGCAGCCTGTCGAACGCGCGCCTGCACACCTGCGTGCACCTGCCGCGGTTGCCGCTCGATCCGCCGAAAAAACTTGACGCAAGGCACTCGCCCGAAATCGAATAACACAGTGCGCCGTGCACGAACACCTCTACTTCGATCTTGGAGGCAGCGCATATTGTGCCGATTTCCGCGAGCGTGAGCTCGCGCGCAAGCACCACGCGACGGAATCCGAGCCGCCTGCAGGCGTCCGCGCCCGCGCTGTTGTGCACGGCCGTCTGCGTGCTCGCGTGCAGGCGCAAGCGCGGAAACTCCGCGGCCGCAATCCGCGCGATTCCCATGTCCTGAACGATGACCGCGTCCACGCCGATCTGCTCGATCTGGTACAGGAAATCAACGGCGCGCCCGAGCTCCGCCTGCTTGACAAGCGTGTTGAATGTCACATACACCCGCACGCCCCTTGCGTGCGCGAACGGCACCGCGTATGAGAGGGTCTTCATGGTGAAGTTGCGGGCGCGGAGCCGCGCGTTGAAATCGGTGAGCCCGAGGTACACGGCGTTTGCGCCCGCGTCAATGGCCGCACGGAAGCACTCCACGGTGCCGGCGGGCGCGAGAAGTTCCGGCCGACGCGGCTTTGTAGTATCTTTCATGATGGAACCTGTTTTTTTTCGGATACCCTTGACCACTGTAAAATAATTCCCTGCCCGTCCACTTTACGGGAGGCAGTCATTTTCAGGGGAGGATTTCAATGCCTTTTGCAAAGCTGTCGATCGTCGACCTGCTTCTCCGCACCGTGATCGGCGACAACGAATGGGAACGCGACGTAAAACAAGATGTGATCATCAACCTCTCGTTTGAGTTCGACGCATCCAAGGCAGCTCAAACGGATTCGATTTCCGATACGGTAAATTACAAGGCACTCAAGAGAAAAATCATGGCAGAGATTGAAGGTTCACGATATCGGCTTCTTGAGAAACTTGCCGCAAGAGTGCTGGAGATTGTGATGGAAGACCAGCGCGTGACAGGCGCGACGGTGAGGGTTGACAAACCACAGGCGCTGCGATATGCGAAGAGTGTGGCAGTGGAGATGAGTGAGAGAAGAAAGAAATAATTTTGTGGGGGAAGTTTCCCCCTCGCTTCAGCCGCCTTCGGCGTCCTCCGCTACCCCCTCCTGGGTGCACCCCGAGTGGAGGCGGTTGCAGAACCATGGTGCTGTGTGGGGGCACCCAAGAGCGGTAGTTGAAAAACAGGGGAACATTACGCAATTGTCAATAGCGGCTTGCGAAGATTCGAATGACTTGTCCGCTTTTCCTTCCGCCATCAGCGCCGCCCCCGAGGCCGGAGGGTTGGCCGCTCGTGCTGTTCGAGCCCGGCATCTTAATGCAAAGTAAAGCCCTTGTCCTGCCGGGTGAGTTCACGAGCGGCCCGGAGGCCGAGGGGTTGTTGCGGCGCTGCAGGCGCGGCGTTCTTTGCCTACTTTCTTTCGCTGCTGACAGGGCAAGAGACATAATATCTGGTGCGAAGCACCAACTACCTTGCCCTGGGGAACGCAAGTGACAACAAAGTGGGTCTGGGCTCGGGAGTGAAAGGGCAAGTGACATAATAAATGGTGCAAAGCACCACTGCCTTACCCTTGCGAAACGATAGTGAGAACCTCCCGACCCCCAAAGTGCGAAGGCCGAGGTGAAAATAGAAGCGCCCCGCTGTGAAAACGTCGGAGCGCCTAAATCTTTTGTAAAGAATTATTTATTGAATGAACAGAATCTATAATAGCGGAATCCTGACACCCACGCGGATGGCCGCATTGGAGCCCGGAATGTTTTCTGGTGTTTTAATATTCGGGTCTTTTGAATTCGCCTCAAAGGTAGTTGTTCCGTTGGCCCACGGATCGCCGGCGGGGTAATTGGAATTTGACACCGTCCTTTCATGCAGCATGAAACCCATCTCTTCGCAATACACTTCGCCGAAAAGTACCACGCTTCGGTTGAGAGGATATTCCAATCCGAGCGCGCCGGTAAACGCCAGGCTTGGCCAGTTGCTGTCGTCAGCTCTTGCAGACATGCCGCCGGCCGTTTCCTTGTGGTCGATGGACGAAAACGCGAAATACAACCCGATACCGAAACTGGTGTAGGCGTTGAAAAGATCAAATACCTGGAATGTGGGCTTAGCAAGGACCTTTATGCCGAACGTAGAGAAGGAATACTGATCGGTCACCTCATCGACCCCGACTTGGTTCACGTCCTTCTTGATGCCGAACAGTCCATTGGAATAGCAGAGCGCAGCCTGGCCATACAAATGCTGCATGAGTTTGTAGCTCGCGCCCCCCTCGATTTTCAGTCCAGCTCCGTAGTTGATATAGTTATCAGTCTTCTCAGTAAGGGTTCCTCCTGAAAATGTCTGCGACGCCCCGAGGTCTCTGCCTCCAATCCCGAAGCCGTATCCCAGGACACCGTAAATGTCGAACGTCTCCTTCTGCTGTCCCACTGCCGCACCGCATGCCGCAAGAACCACAGCCGCGAGTATTGCAAACCGTTTCATGGTCCTCTCCTTCTGTTAAGACGCAGTCTGTTGTGGCGAATATCCTCGATCACTCCTAAGCATACACCCGGTAATTGATATTTGGAAAAATATTATTGTGCGATTCGAGAAGCGACAGAAAATTCTCGTCGATGCTTCCGCCGCTGAGCTCGTCGAACAGCCGGTTGAAGTTCGCGATGTGCTCCTTTGACCGCCGCACCGCGTACTGCACCATGGTGCCGGTCTTCATGATAAAGGCCCAGTCGCTCGACTGCGCAAGCAGAAGTTCACGGGCCATCTGGTTGAGGACGCGGCGCGACACGCCCGCGGCGTCGGGAAACCGGCGCGCGGAGTCCACCATGCGTTCTTCCATTTTGTGAAGATGGCGGTACAGCCAGTCGTTGGTTCCCTCGAGCCACACCTCCGAATACCCCTTAAAGCCCCAGCTCGAGAACGACGGGCTGCAGCTCTGGTTGCGCGGGTTGGCGGCAAGGTAGTCCGACGCGGTGCACAGCGATAGCGTGTTCTGCTCGAACGCGATTTTGCGGATAAGAAAGTTGAGCCAGTCGGGCCCTTCGTACCACCAGTGGCCGAACAGCTCCGCGTCGTACGGCGCGACGATGAGGGGCTTCCGGTCCATGATGGAGGCGAGATATTCGATCTGTTTTTCCCGGTTGAACACGAAGTTTCCCGCATGGAGAGCAGCTTTTGCAAGGGCTGCCTCGTGGTTGTAGGGTTCCTTGCGGTCGGTTTTTCCCGTGATCCGGTAGTACTTGATGCCCGTGTTGATGCGGATGCCGATGGGATCGATGTACGGCCGGACATAGTCGATGTCGAGGTCAAACCCTATGTCGCGGTAAAACTCACGGTAGTCGGGGTCGCCGGGATACCCTTCCTTCGAGCTCCACACCGATTTCGACGACTCGATGTCGCGGCCGAACGCGGCGACATGGGTCCCCGCGCAGTACACGGGCGCGAACACCCCGTATTTGGGCCTCGGCTCGGCAAACAGGATGCCGTGCGCGTCGGTAAAGAAATACAGGATGCCGGCGGCCTCGAGAATCTTTTCGAGGCCGTTGTAGTAGCCGCACTCGGGAAGCCACATGCCCACCGGGTTCCTGCCGAACGTCTCGAAGTAGGACTGCACCGCCACTTCCACCTGCGCCTTCACCGCATTGGGGTTGAACTGCATGGTGGGCAGGAACCCGTGCGTCGCGCCGCAGGTGATTATTTCGAGGACGCCTTGGTCCTGGAGCTTCCGGAAATTCCTCACGATGTCGCACTTGTTAACGTCCACGAACACGGTCCTGCACATGGTGAACTTGTCGAGGTACATGCGCGCGGTCCGGTTGAACGAAGGGTCGCTCTTCGTGCGGACGCATTCCTTTTTCGCAAGCTCGATAAGACGGTCGATATGGCGCACGTACCGCTCCTGCAGCAGCGCGTCCCTCAGCATGGCCGCCAGCGGGGGCGTCATCGACATGGTTATCCTGAAGGGCACGCGGTCGGCCGCGCAGTTCTCCAGAACGGCAAGCAGCGGGATGTACGTTTCGGTGATGGCCTCAAACAGCCAGTTTTCCTCGAGGAAGTACTCGCATTCCTGATGGCGCACGTACGGAAGGTGGGCGTGGAGCACGAGGCACACGTGCCCACGAGGATCGTTTTTTCGGGGAGTTATTTCCATCGCCTTCTCCGGTGCAGCCGCCCTGGGGCGTTTCACGACATGGAGCCCGAGCCGGACCCGGAACCGCTTGCGGAGGCCCCGGAGGAATTCTCGCTCGCGCCGAGCAGCCTCCCGGAGAGGCCCCCGGAAAGCCGGATGAGCTCGTCGGTGGAGGCGGTGGTCCATTCTTCGTCGAGCACCGCCGACACGGCGTTTCTGGGCATCTGCGCCGCGTTCGAATTGACGGCCGAGAAAAATCTGCCGTCGGACGTTACGATCCCCACTTGCAGAAGGTAGGACCGGCCCGGCTCCCACACCTTGACGTACCACGAGGAAGCGTACGGCGCAAGCTCGACGTCCGCCTGCCGCCATGCGTTGGAACCGTTGTAGACAATGTCGGTGACGTCGAGCACGCGCAGCACCCATTTGGAACCGGCGAAGGCGTCGCCGCCCACGTGCCGCCGCAACAGCTCCACTGTTTCGCCCGAAAGTTCCCAGTAGGCAAAGAGCCACAACGGGTCCCTGGGAAGAGCGCGCAGATAGGTTTCGTTGTATTTATCGGGGATATCGGTGGAGAAAAAGTACTTGGGGCCCGCCGGCCCTTTGCCGTTTCGGAATGGCAGGCCGGGAAAATTCACCACGCCCTGCCCGGCACGAGCCGACGGCGAAATCCGCCGCGGCGGACGCGGTGGATTCCTTATTGCAAAGGCGGCTGCGGCAGCCGTCCTCCGCGCCGGCCGTAAACGGGCCGCGGCGCGCGGCTTTGCGCCGGCGGGAGCCTTCTTTGCACGGTAGGGCGCGCGGACAGTCCTCTTGGCCTTCTTCGCCGTCCCGGCGCGCTCTTTTCCCGCGGCTTTGGTGCTGTTGTTTTTCTTATGTACCGCCACAATCACCTCGCTTGCGAAGGGGTGCGTCAATAGGTGCTTCGTGCGGACTGCACCCACTTGTGTCCTCCGTTGAACCCGAACACAAGGTGCAGGAAGTCTTCGCTGTATCCGGCAAACTGTCCGCTTTCGCGCCGCCCGGCCTCGAGCGCGACATCGAGGATTCCCGTGCCTTTACCCATGGGAAGGCCGGTCCCGAGACTCACTGCGTATTCGTACGATTGCTTTGAGGGCAGCTGGGCAAAGCGCACGCCTGCACGGTAGCGAATGGTCTCCGCGTACTTCGGCGTGAGAAGGTTCGGCGCCGGAATGTATTGGGCGCCGAGGGAGAACCCGGCCGCGGTGGTGAAATCCGGTTTGGAAAGAGGTCCCTGGATCAGGGCGTCCTGCCAGAACACAAACGACGCATCGCCCGCCACGAGCCACTCAGGCGAAATGTCCCAGCTGAGCCCAACGGTAAGCGACGGAGGCAGACGCAGGTAAAACGAAAGCGACGAGGCGGAATTCGCCACCGCCGAGTCAAGCCCGTTTGCATACACCGCGTTTGTAGACGATGCCGGGCTCGTGAAGTAGTATTCGCCCGTTATCCCGATCCGCACGGGGCCCGCGGGAACATCAACGCCCGCCCGGACTCCGTTGCCCTTGCACACAACCGTCGTGCTGTCCCGGGAAATCGCCGATGACACGAGCGGAAGCAACATCTGGGACAGGTTTGTCTGTTCGTCAAACAGGTAGAACCGCTCGTAGGAGATTCCGACCTGGGCGAGCTTCCCGATGGTCCTGCCCCATCCGGCCTCCCATGTGACAATCCCTCCGCGCGCCGACAGCCCCTGCTCAACCCACCACGAAGCGTCGCCGTTGTACACCAGCGACGCCGAGTCTTTGTAGTACGCGGCGATGTTGCTGCGCTGGTCGAACGAGAGACCGAACGTTCCCACGACCCCGAACGGCACGCCGATGGAAATCTGGACCGGGTCTGCGGAATAGAAATTGTCATGCGATGAGGATTCGCTGATTTGCGTGAAATCGAATGAAAACAGGGCCGACAGGACCGTCCTGTCGATGGTGCCGAGGTTTGCCGGATTGAGAAGCATCACGTTGTTCTCCGCGGCGACCGCGCAACCCGCGCCGCCCATGGTGAGCGACATCCCGGAATTTTCCTGCATCGGCACGCCGAAGGGATAGGTGAGCCCGAGCAGGGACTGGCCCCAGCATGAGGCCCCAACGCCCGCCCAAAACACCACAAGAATGATCTTGCTTTTCATTGCATCACGCTACTTCTGCGGATTGGAGAACAGGGCCGTGAACTTGACGGTTGCGGGTTTCCGGATCACCGCCCGCGCGAAATCGTTTGTGGTCCTTGCAAACACATAGAGATACGCCGTTGCCGGCCTCGGGTTCTCTTCGAACATGCTCTGGGCAAAAATGGTGACCGGCAGGGAAATCGTCGAGGAAACATTGGACCTGACGGTATCCAGAACGATGCTGTCGTTGGGCATGCGTCCGGACGCCAGAATGGCGGTAAGAGAATCGCGCGTAGAGCTGCTATGCGCCCGCGAGTCGGTGATGCGGTGGTCGAGCAGGCCGTACACGATTTTCCGGTTGGTGGTGTCGGCGCCCGCCCTTTCAATCAGGGGAAGCGCGGCCGAGAGAAAGCATGTTGCGTTCTGCACAACGGCGTAGTTCCTCCCGTTGCCGCCGCCTGCCGCGAAGCTCCACAGCGGCGCGAGGTTGATGGGGATTTCCACGAAACGGTCGGCCTGCCAGGACACCACCAGGGAATCGGACGGAATGGCATTTTCTTCGGTCGACGTCATGTCGAAATAGTACCCGAGACTTGTGCTTGTCAAGGTTCCCTTCGTGGACGCGGCGGTGTCGCAGTTCGCATCGAGGTACCTGATGCTGAACGCGGGCGGTCCCACGAAACGGACGAGCCCGCTGCCGGGGGCGGCGTAGATATGGATCGCGGCGATGTACTTCTGGGCGGAATCGTACTCGAGCCGCTGCCGGATTGTCCTTTCCCGCCAGACAAAGTCATTGACAATCGACAACGAATCCTGGTTGGAGCTGATCAGGCTGATTACGCTCCGCACATAGGGAACGGTGTCGGACACGGGCGTCGAGCCGGCAGTGTAGCCAATGATCGCGGTGTCGCCCTGCATCGCAGCATGGAGGCCGGTGATGGTCGCATGAGTGAAGGTGTCGGAAAAGACCTGGATGACCGAATCCTCTATGTAGGCGGTATCGGGCCTTACCGGCCTTGTCGAATCGCCCTTTGACCATCCCACGGTGGTGTCCGATTCCGCAAGATGGGGCACATAGGTGGCCGTGTCATTCACCGCGCTATTGAGGACAGAAACGATATCCGGGCCGAGGGGAATGTAGAACGTGGTGTCCGGCTTCTTGCGCGAGAAGGTGAGCGTGTCCGAAAACGCGATGTCGGGCGTTGTCAGATTGTTTCGCGCCCTCGGATAAAACTTGCGCTGGCACGAGAACACGCTGATCTTCACCATTGAATCCGGATAGTCCTTCAACGTAGTATCGTTGATGGTTGGATTATAGTGCAGGAGGAGATACACGCTGTCCACCCTGTTCTGGCTGCATCCGGTGCGGAGGGTGGCGAGGATGGTGTTCGTAACGTCAAATTCCGCATACGCGACGGCACTGTCGTCCCCTATTCTTCCCGCCACGAGCTGACTGGGATGGACGCCTGACCGCAGCACGTACACGCTTGTGTCGCCCCCCGGAACCACGACGCTTCTGGCCCCGGATACGGCGAGGAACATGCTGTCCACCTTGACATATCCGTACTTGAGGTCGGTGACGGAAGAATCGACGCCCGTCACGATGTCCCGTCCAAGGTTCGTGTCCGGTGAAAACACCGAGCACGAGAGGCCGAGACTCAGAAGCAGAAGGATCGACGCCCCGAAACTCTTCTTGTTCATTCGCTTTGCCGTGGAGTCATGATGAAAAACCGATGGAGGCATGAGTGAAAACAGGATTTTTTCCGCATGCCGTCTGCGTTGGTCGGAACCACTTCGTCGTGAGAGGGAAGAAAAGCCCGCTCGTCCGCCCAAATGCCCTGCAAATAGTTGTGATAATATAGGTTTGGCTGTAAAAAAATGTCAAACCCAATGTTACAGCTCCATAAATATATGGAAGAATACGCTCGTGCAGGCGATTTCTGATTGCCGATCCTTTTTGCCGTGGCACGGCCTCGCATTCAACTACTATATTATCAAAGCGCGGCGCTTATCGAAGCGCCGTTTTCGTGCAATCGTACCCGATCACCCTCCCCTGAGCACCCGAAGGCGCCGCACGTGAGACACTCCATGCTCCGCACCAGGCCGGCGCAGGCGCAAAGACAGTGAGTTGATGCCGAATGATGACCCATCTACCGCTCCGCCTGCTCATTTTCGCCTACAGCACCGCCATGGAAGCCGGCGGCACTCTGGCCGCGCTCGCCCTCCATTCATCGCACTTGTCAAGGCAATGGAACCTTGGCGAGCGCAGGGGTGTTCCCCCGCCGCGAGGAAGCGGCACGGCAGCGCAATCGGTGTGGCTGCACGCAGCGTCCCTCGGGGAGGCCAAGCTGCTGTCGCGGTTCCTCGATATTCTCAGGTCGAAGCACCCCGGCCAGCGCTATCTGCTTACCGCAACCACGCGCACCGGCGTCGACTACCTTACACGGGCAGCCGGCCACGACGTCGTCGCCGCGGGATACCTCCCGCTCGACTCGGTGCGGCTCATGCGCTCCGTATTGTCAACATACAGCGTGTCCCGCGTGTGGATTTTTGAGACCGAGCTCTGGCCCTGCATGCTGTGGGCCTGCGCTATGGCGGGCGTCCCCGTGGGGCTTGTCAATGCCCGCATCGAAGAGGAATCTCTGATGTGGTACCGGCGGTTTGCATGGCTCCTTTCCCCTCTGTTCTCCCACCCCGACATCGTCCTTGCGCAGGACCAGGCCTATGCGGACCGGTTCGCCAGGCTCGGCGTTCCTGCCTCGCGCATCCGCGTGACCGGGAACCTGAAGCGCTCCGCCGCGGTCCATCCGGTTTCTGCAGAAGAACGCGCCTCGCTCCGGAAAAAAATGGGACTTGCGGCCGGTGAGCGCTGCATTACGGCAGGGTGCCTGCATCCGGGCGAAGGAGCGGTGATCGCCGGAGCGCTTGCCGCGCTCAGGCGCATGTCGTTTCCCGTCAAGTGCATCGTGGTGCCGCGGCACATCAGGGACGCAGACGCACTCGCCGCCGAACTGGGCAACGGCCTGAAGCGCCTGACCGACGCCGAAGCCGAAAAAGGCTGGGACGTGTGCATGGTGGAAAAAATGGGCATTATGGAGGCCATGTACAAAATCGCCGATGCCGCTTTCGTGGGGGGAACTTTCGACGCCACCGGCGGCCACAACATGTGGGATGCGGCGCAATTCGGCATTCCGGTGGTCTTTGGTCCTAATTACCGGACGCAGAAGGAAAGCGGCGACGAACTGATCGCCGCCGGCGTCGCGTTTCCTGCGGACAGCGCCGAAGGCCTTGCGGCCGCGGTGGCCTCGGCGCTCGGCGACCAGGCAGTCCGCTTTGCAAACGCGCAGGCCGCCTTTGCCGCGACAATAAGCGCCTCAAATCACGCCATCGAAAACCTCATCCCATGAGCGATATCTTTTCCAGCTCCGGCGATTTGCTGCTCCGTTTTGTCTTGCTTGCCGGCGACGATATCACGAGCCGCGAACTCGAACGCGCCGCCATTATCGCCGCGGTGAAAAAAAAGCAGCCCGATGCCGAGGTGCACCGCTTCAACGCCGAAGACGCCGCCTTCGATGAATTCTGCGAGCGCATCATCACGCCGTCGCTTTTGTCGCCGCTGCGCGTCTTTATCATCCCGGACGTCCATCTTCTTGACGAAAACGAACTCGCACGGCTCACCGGACTTTTCGCATGCGACGTGCCCGACGCGCTTGTCGTGATGGAAACGGACAAGGTGCAGGGCGGAAGAAAGACAAAAGATTCGGCGCTGTCGAAAAAATACTCGGCATGGCTCGAATCCTTTGAGGGGTTTGCGAAAAAAGCGCCGGAGCGGTTTTGCGTGAAGACATTTCCGAGACCGCCCGACTACAAGATGGCCGAATGGGTGGAGGCGCAGGTTCCGCACCTGTTCGGCAGGCGCATTTCGAAGGACGACGCGGAGCATCTCGTCGACCTTGTGGGCGCGGACACCGCGGTCCTGTATTCGGAACTTCAGAAATTGGACCTTTTCCTTGAGCCAAAAGCCGCAATCAGCCGCGATGTGATCGACGCCGTTGCAGGAGCTACGCGGGAGGCCACGCAATTCGAACTGGCCCAGGCGCTCGGTGAAAAAAACATGGCACGCGGCCTGGAGATTATCGAATCCATCTACACCGGAAGCGTTTATCTTCCGCCGTACGTGGGCGCAATCTTCAGGCATTTCTGGTCGCTTTTCAGGATTTCCCTGTTTGCAAAAGCGAATCCCACCCTGCTCGGGAACTACCGGTCTTTTTCGAGGCCGCGGCAAAATGAGGCGGCGCTCGCACTCGCCCTCGGTGCGGGGATCTTTACCGAAAGCCAGGCGGGCCGCCTGTATCCGGCGGTGATCAAGCCGCGGCTCATCGACCAGGCGGTATCATTCACTTATGAGAATTACCGGCGGATCTTCTCCCTTCTTGCGGAATTCGACACCGGCATCAAGACCGGAAGGTTTGATGATTCGAAGGCGGGGTTTCAGGTGTTCTGCTACAGGATAGTGAAAGGTAATGTGTGAGACCAGTCGAGAATATATTGTTGGTTGATTAGTACGGCCGCCGGCTCCATTATTTCAGGCGCACCCATCCCCTTGTTACGCTCCGGTCCCGCGTATTCCCTTGTAAATCTCATACTCCGTATCGATGCGATCCTCGATGATCTTCTTCAGCCAGCTCTGATATCCGCGCTGACAATGGACGCGCGCGAACAATTTCGCCCGGCGGATCGTGCGCGGACTCAGTCGGATCGAGGTGGGAACCGTTTTCGGGGTGACGGGTAATTCTTTTTCCCACTGGTCATGGTCATATGCGGCTTCCATGACGGCATTGTCAATTGTTTTTTCTTTCTTCGAGGTTTTTTTGTTTCGAATCATACGCATGGTTTCACGTCTCCCATCCGGTGATAATTCTCACGACACCAAGCCTTTTCAACTGAAAGATTACCGTAAGCTTTCTGCCGCTGTCGGTTATTCCATGAAGCTTGTACCGGTCCTTAAACTTCTTGTTCCTTTGGACCGAATACCGGTTGTGAAAACATTCTGCAGCCTCATCAATGGTGATATAATGTTCATGCAGTTCCTCATTTTCAAAATCGTATTCGATTTCTTCAGGGACGAACTCGTTCCATTTCGGCATGAGTCAAAATAGTATTTGTAGCTACAATTATCAACATTGTGGCCGGTATTGAAAACCTGTTTGTTACTACCTCTGTAATCTGATGCCGGTCAAAGACCCAGACTGTCACCGAACCCAGCCTAAGCCAAGCTTCTTTGGATACCCCCAGAGCCAATACTATTTTATAGGGTCAAATTTCTCAGGATCTGCATGCAAGGAAAAGTCACGACTGATATCGGCTCTTGCGTCCAGAATAAGAATCAAGGCTGTCGTCCCTCAAAGCGTAGTATTCCAAAAAGGATCACATGCGCTATTTCTTCCGCGTCGAATACGACGGCACGCGTTACGGCGGCTGGCAGTCGCAGGAAAACGCGCCGAGCGTCCAGGACGCGCTCAACGCCGCCTTCACCACCGTGGTGCGCAGCGAATGCAGGGTGACGGGCGCCGGCCGCACCGATGCGGGCGTGCATGCGGCGGGCCAGGGCGCGCACGTGGACATCGACGGAGCACTGGACGCGGGGCGGTGCGAGCGGTCGGTGAACGCCGTGCTCGACGACGACATCTGCGTGTACGGCCTGCGGCCGGCGGCGCCGGACTTTCACGCCCGGTATTCGGCCGTGGCGCGGCGGTACAAGTACTTTATGGCGCGGCGGAAACGGCCACTGCTTTACAAAAGGGTCTGGATGGTCTTCCACGACGTGGACTGGGCAAAGGTGCGCGACAACATCCCGGCGCTTGCGGGCACGCACGACTTTTCCGCTTTCTGCGCCACGGGCACGTCCACCGAAAACATGGTGTGCACGGTGAGCGGGGCGTCGCTTGACGACCGGGACGACCTCCGTGTGTTTACGATAACCGCCGACCGCTTCATTTACAAAATGGTCAGGTCCATCGTGGGCACACTCGTGGACATCGGCAGGGGAAGGCTGGCCTCGACCATGGCAGAGATTATCGAAAACAAAAACCGAAAAGCCGTCGGCGAAACCGCGCCGGCCTGCGGACTGGTGCTTGATTATGTGGAATACAAGGGGATTGAAATGTAGATTGCAGATTGCAAAAGCAGAAGCAGATCACTTACATTTGAAAATCAATCAACATCTGGAAAGAATGATCATGAGAAATAATTTCATTAAATCACAAACCGGCAATACCGGGCTTTACATCCTCCTCCTTGTCATCGGCCTGATCGCGGGTGGTATCGCAGGAGCTGAGGTGTTTCGGAGGCTTTACCAGTCCCGCGACACGCAGGCGCAAAAGGCCGTGAACGCGGACGCCGGGTCATCTTCCGCAGCCCAGGAGGAGCGCGGCGCGCCGCCCCCCAGCGACAACATCACGGGGTCGCGCTCAAACGCAATCGTCCGCGCCACAAAAATGGTCTCGCCGAGCGTGGTGGGCATCGTGGTGACGCAGCTGCAGGTGGTGCGGCGCGCCTATTCGTCGGACGAGTTCTTCGATTTCTTCTTCAGCCCCGAGGTGGTGCCCCGCGTGCGCGAGGTGGAGCGCATGGGATCGGGGTTCCTCTTCAGCAAGGATGGATACATCCTTACCAACTACCACGTGGTGGAACAGGCACAGAAATTGTTCGTCACGCTGTCCGACGGCAGCCAGATTGAGGCAAAAATCGTGGGGGTTGACCCGCAGACCGACCTCGCAATTGTCTCGGTGAAAGGCGCAGCTTTCCCTTCTGCAAAGCTCGGCGAATCCGACAAGCTCATGATAGGCGAATGGGCCATTGCCATCGGCAACCCGTTCGGGTTTTTTATCAACGATGCGCGGCCCACGGTGACCCTGGGCGTGATTTCGGCCGTGGACCGCAACTTCGCGCCGAGCGAGGGCGTGTACTACCAGGGTATGATCCAGACCGACGCGGCGATCAACCAGGGCAACTCCGGCGGGCCGCTCGTGGACGCGCTCGGCGAGGTGGTGGGCATCAACACGTTCATCTTTACGGGAAGCGACAGCTACCGCGGGTCAATCGGCATCGGATTCGCCATTCCCATAGACCGCGCCAAGCGCGTGGCAAAGGAGCTCATCACCTATGGCAAGCGCCGGCTCATCTACACCGGCATTTCGGTGCAGGACCTCACCAAGCCCCTTGCGCAGGCGCTCGGCTACGACAAAACGACCGGGGTCGTGGTGTCGGAAATAGCAAAGCACAGTCCCGGCGAGACGGCAAAGCTGCTCCGCGGGGACATCGTCGTGCAGATGGGCAGCAGGCCCATCCGCAGTTCGGCGGACATCGGCGGTTTCTTCCTCGACTATTTCGTGGGCGATTCGGTGGTGATAAGTTATGTGCGCAAGGGCAAGCCGATGCAGAGCACCATCGTACTCGGGGAATACAAGGAAAAGCAATAAAACAAAGCCAATGGTTGACAGTTGACGGTTGACAGCAAGACAAATGCATCAACGATCTCGTACTTGTCCTTGACTTGATCTTCTTTCTCCGTGTTCTCCGTGCCTCTGTGGTGAAGTTCTTTTTCATGATCCGGCTTTCCAAGGCCGGGTGGATCAACGGCAGAAGAATTATATTCTATATCGGTCCCAAAACCACCGAACCGTCCGCGCCTGGATTCGTGCGCATCATCCTTTTATCAACATAAAAAAAGGAATACGCCATGGCCATCGGCCTCAAGGACAGAAACATATGGACGCTGGTGCTCCTCGTTATTGTGGGCATTCTCATCGGCGCGTATCTCGGCACGCTCTTCGCCCTTATTCCGGGCGGCAACAACGTGGTCAAGACGTTCTTCACCTATAATTTCATCTCCTTCGGATTCGGTGATTTCGTGAACAACAAGCCGCTGCTCATCGATATTGCGGCAATCAAGTTCCAGCTCGGTTTCCAGATGAAATTCAACCTGCTTTCGATCATCGGCGTTTTCGTGAGCCTCTACCTGTTCAGGTGGTACAAGTAAACCCCGGGAACCGCCCCATGAACTTCTTCGACGAGCCCGTGTCGGGCGTTGTTGCGAAATGCGCACACGGCAAGGTATCCAGCCGCGAACTCGTCTCGACCGCCCTCGGCCGCATCGCCGGCCGCGATAAGGATCTCCATTCGTTCATCTCGGTGCAGCCCGAAGCAGCGCTTTTGCGCGCCGATTTCATAGACACCCTTTCCGCAGACGTCAAGAAGACGATGCCGCTGTGCGGCATTCCGGTCGCCGTCAAGGACAATATATGCACCGAGGGCGTCACCACAACGTGCGCGTCAAAAATCCTTGAAAATTTTGTTCCGCCCTACAACGCGACCGTCGCGGAGGCGCTCCTGGCCGCGGGCGCCGTTATTGTGGGAAAAACGAACCTTGACGAATTCGCCATGGGCTCGAGCACCGAGAACTCCTATTTCGGCCCCACAAAAAACCCCAACGACCCCGGCCGCATCCCGGGCGGCTCGAGCGGCGGCAGCGCCGCCGCGGTTGCGGCCGGCCTTGTGCCGCTGGCGCTCGGGTCCGACACGGGCGGTTCCATTCGCCAGCCGTGCTGCCATTGCGGCAGCGTCGGACTCAAGCCGACCTACGGACGCGTGTCGCGGTACGGCCTTGTGGCGTTCGCGTCGTCGCTCGATCAGATAGGGCCCATTGCCGCGGACGTGCGGGACATCGGCCTTCTTCTTGAGGTGCTCTCGGTGCCCGACAAACGCGACTCCACCTGCGCGGGCAATCAATTTGCAAACACCAATGACCTTTACACAGGCGGCGCGAGCAGCATCACGGTGGGCGTTCCCAAAGAATACTTCGGCGAAGGCCTGTCGGCCGAGGTACGCGGCCCCATAGAGTCGCTTCTTGACAAGCTCAAGGCCTCGGGCTGTAAAACGGCCCATGTCTCACTGCCCAATCTCGGGTACGGTATCGCCACCTACTATATTATTTGCACCGCGGAAGCCTCGAGCAACCTCGCACGGTACGACGGCGTCAAGTACGGGTACCGCTCGGCTGACCCTAAATCCCTTGTCGACATGTATCAGACCACGCGGCGCGAAGGGTTCGGCGCGGAAGTCAAGCGCCGCATCATGCTCGGCGCCTACGTGCTGTCCTCGGGCTACTACGACGCCTACTACCTCAAGGCCGCGCGGGTGCGCACCCTTATCGGCCGCGACTTCGACGCCGCGTTTACGAAATGCGACGCCGTCGTCTCCCCTGTCGCCGCGACGCCCGCGTTCAAAATCGGCGAAAAGTGCGACGACCCGCTCCAGATGTACCTCACCGACATCTACACCGTTTCGGCAAACCTTGCTGGCATACCGGGGATCTCGGTCCCGTGCGGAAAAAGCAACGGCATTCCCGTGGGCGTGCAGTTTATGGCTCCGAAATGGCGGGAAGACACACTGCTGAAATTAGGGTTTGCGGCCCAGGAATTGACAAAAGATAATAATCAATAACAAAAAGTTGTTGGCGGGGGAAGTATCCCCCTCGCTGCGGCGAAGCCGCGGGGCGCCCAACTCTTCTTTTGTCTTGCGGGGAACGCCCTATTCTTTTTTAAGATTACTCATTAGTGTCCCCACCAGAACTATTATTAATTATTGGCAGAGATCGGAGCCAAGGAAACATGTCGCGAAAAACAATGATAATGTTCGGAATGGTGGCGGGCTCGCTCATCGGCGGCTACGCGCCGACGCTGTTCGGGGCCGGCGCGATTTCGGCAGGCACGCTGATCGGCAGCATGGTTGGGGCACTGCTCGGCATTTATGTCGCATTCAGGCTGACGGCGTAGACGTCTCGATGTTTTCTTAATTTGTCAACATACCCATATGGACGGTTCAGTAGACATGCGGCAATGAGGCGAACGCCTCGTCAAACGATTTGGAAAAGGTTTTGCTCGATGTGAACTGTGACGTCCAGTAAAAATATCCATAATGGCCGGCGCTCGTGTCGTTGCCCCACACCATGTCGCCGGTCGACAGAAGCCCGTTGCCGTCCAAGTCCTCGAATGTCGAATACCCCCAAAGATTGTCGTGATCGACCGTGACGTTGAACGTCGCGCTGCCGTAGCCATCGGTGAATCCGGCCACGGTCCGTCTTGTGCCGGCAGTGGGTACGTAGTTACCGTTGGTGTCAATCCCGATCAGGAAATACATGAAACCCACATCCGCATCCGCGTAGCTGTCGAAGGTAATGGTGGCATGGATCATGGGCAGCGGCTGCACCCCGTAGCTTTCGTCGGAAAGATCGCTTACCCTGCCCCCGCCCGCCGCCTGAACGCAATAGGTGTACGTCAACGTCGGGTCAAGACTTTTATGCACGAAAACCGTCGCCGCCCCCACCGAAATACGAGGCGACGACAAGGTTGGGAAACTCTCGTCGGTTGTATAGTACAGCGTGTAGGAGGTTGCGCCCTGCACCAGGTCCCACGACACGGTGTCGGACTCGCCGGCCGCGGCGGTGTACGGATACGACGGCGTTGCAAGGGACGTCGGGGTTGTCGGTTGGCTTGTGACGGTGCAATTGACGTCCATGAGAAAAAACAACAGCGGGACAACCAAAATGGCGGATGCGCGGAGAAATGCTATGGGCATGCGAATGACTCCTTCCTGAGGTGGATACGCAAATGTTGATACCGTTAGTATATAATAAAAACGGGATTTTTGCTCAAAAAAAATCAGGCTGAAGAATCCGATAAGGCGCCGCCGCCTAGGTCTTCCCCTTCATCGCTCCATCGCCTTTTTCCTCATGGAACGGGGCATCTTTTCAATTGCATAACGCAAGGCGGTCCGCGGAATCGCCGTTCTGCGCTTCATGATGAAATCGAACACTTCCTTCGGATGAAGCTTGCTTGCCTCTTTGAGCATCCAGCCGTACCCCTTTTGCACGAGATCGTCGCTGTCGGCCAGGAGAATGCCGGCGATCTCAAAAACGTCCGCAAGGAATTTCCCGCGGCGCGCGGGAAGAACGAGCGTCACGGCCGCAGCGCGCCTGAACCATCTGCTGCCCGATTTCGCCCAGATCTTGAGGCGATTGACAAAGGCAGGATACTGTTCCACAAACGATCCCACCGCATGGTTGCACAGGGTGTCGCATTCGGCCCAGTTGCTCACGTACTTCCTGAGCCACCGTTCAAACACGGTGAAATCCGATTCCGTAAACGAGGAGCGCAGCCGGTCGGCCCATTCGTACGCGATGATCGCCTCTTCGACATATCCGGATTGCAACAACTCTTCGCACAGGGAGAGGATCTCACGCTTGTCCAGCTTCTTCACCTGTGCGAAATGCTCGCGTCCTATTTTCCGATATGCCGCGGAAGGCGCGCCGTGAAATTTCGCCTTTTCCCTGAAGAACGTTTCCGCGGTCCTTCTGGTCTTTTCGCTGCTGCTTTGCCTGAGCGATTTACGGATGCTTGTAATGATGGGGGAAGGCATGAGTACCTCTAGGAGTTCTTTTGACAAAGCAGGAAGAATTGGGCGTTCCCCTTGGTTGGAGCGCAGGACCAGGCGCCCCAACCAAGGGTCGGTCTCCCTGCGGGCTCGGCCGTCCGCCTCGTTGCCGGACCGCCCGTAGTCCCCTTCGGGGAGGGTCGGCCGGCAATTCGCTCTTGCTCACCCTTCGGTCCACCTAACGCGCGGCAACGGAATTCTTATCAGCAAACCAATCTATTTTGCGCCAACTAGTTTCCAAAGGTGACCACCTTCTGGATACCCGCGGCGGAAGTCTCTTTCTTGCAAATCTTGCCCTACACAAAATACATTTGGTGATAATAACGGGATGAAGTTCACACGAAAACGGTTAGGACCTAGTAGACGCAATCGTAGACTCGGCCATCAACCAGTCTGCGACGAAACTATTTTCATCACCATGACAAGTTTGGCTGACCAAGCTTGCAATATCATTCATCATCAACCAAGAACTCTTCCTATGTTTCTAAGCAGCCTTGCCTGCCTTGACCGCGATGCTCCGGTTCTGCCGCCGCTCATTGTCAAGGGACTCACCTACCTCAGGAACACGGATTTCTCCATAGTGGCGCCCGGCAGGTTTGAAATCGACGGTCCGGAGATGTTCGCGCTTGTCCAGGAATACCGTACGCTGCCCAAGTCTCAGAAGAAGGCGGAGTCGCACACCAAATACATAGACGTTCAGTACGTGCACAGCGGCTCGGAAATAATCGGGTTCGCTCCGGCGGGCAGCACCGGGGAAATCCTGGAAGACCTCACGGCAGGCAAAGACACGGTCACCTACAGAAACGTTCCGAACGAAACCGATTATGTATTGACAAGCGGTATGTACGCGATTCTGTTCCCCGGAGAGATCCACCGGCCGCAATGCTCGCACGGCCAGGACGCGCAGGTGCGCAAGGTGGTGCTCAAGGTGGCGATGGAAGCAGTCCTTGCGCAGGCAAAACCCTTATGAACAACGATCCCAAGCACGATCTTCCTGGTTTCCCGATTTATTTTTGTGACAATCACCCCAACAAGGAGTACCCTATGAAGCGCATGTTTATCATTCTTCTCTGCCTGGGCCTGTGCACCGGCGCCTTCGGTCGCGTGGCGGTTGTCGTTGAAAAGAGGGTCGCGGTTGAGCGGTTCTCCGACGGCGACAGGGATGTGATCTTCAAATACTACGGTCGGCACAGACACGGGCGCGCACGAAGATTCGCGCATGTGAACATTGTGGTAGGCGAACCGGCTCCGGCCTTTGTCGTGCGGCGCTTCGAGCCGCTCCCGCCTGAACTCGTGCCCCTGCTCCCGCCGTCTCGTCCCGGATTCCGGCTGTATGTCGCGGGAGACCAGATCGTAAGGGTTGAAAGGCGGACCAACCGTGTTGTCGAATGTATTCCGATTGCGGCGGAGAATGTGTCCGAACCCGCTCCCTCACCAAGCGTTCACGTGACCGTGACTGCCGGTGAACCGCCTGCCCCGCCTCCGCCGTCCGTACATGTGCGGATTACAGCGCCCGGTGATCTGCCTGTACCCCCTCCGCCGCCGGCTCCGGGAAGGGTGCGGCCCCCGAGGCCGGGCGAAGCGCCCGTGCCGCCGGTGCCCCCGCTGCCGCCGCTGCCCTAGCACGGCGGCAGGTTCCTGTCCGTCAATAGAAAGAGCGGCCGTCGCATGAGGCCGCTCTTGCTCTTTCTGCTATTGCGCGAACCCGCGCAGAGAGAAACCTTTTATGCGGCACCGTTCCCGCATGAAAGGTCTTCGAACACAGGACAGGCGTCCTTGCCGTCAATTTTGATTTCCAGCGCATAGGTCAAACCGGCCTTGACATCGTCGAACTCGAACTCCACGGCGCCGTCGCGCTTCACACCGTCGGAAAATGCCATGGTCCGGCTGTAGGAAGCGGCCGAATCGGTGCTGAAAAGCCTGAGCGAGTCGTTGTCGCATGCGGAAGCATTGTCTCCGTCCGGAAGGCGGACAACGATGACGGCCGGGGAATACGGCAGGGTGAGCACGGCGCTTTGTGCGGCCTTATCGGCACGCGAATGTTCCGCGGTAAAGAAATAGTCCACCGAGCCGTCGCTGTAATCGTCGGGATAGTAAAGCGTAAGCTGCGCTTCGGCCGTGCCGCCGCTTTCGTTGGCGTCCACCTTGTGCTTGAGATCGACCTGCTCGCCGTTGTACGTGCAGAACAATTTGAACGTGACCCGCGTTTGCGAAGTTTGCTCCTTGTACGCGACCGACACCTGGGCCGGGCACGTGTCGTTGAAGTCGATCCCGCCGTCGGGCGGAACGAATTTCGCATCGGACAATGTTACGATGCTGTTCGCCTTCTCCGCTGCGGGGGAATCGTCGGCCTCTTTCGCGGAGGCCGCGCCTTTCTTTTCGGGTTTCTTAAAATAGCCCGGATCGTCTATGTCGTGCCAGGGTTCGGACATGGTGCTGTAGTCCTTTGGTGATGGATGCGGCCTTGAGTGGGTGATGATAAAATACGAAATGAGACTGGGCAGCGCCACTTCAGCTTCAGATCAAAAAAAAGCGGATGACAAGCCCATCCGCCTATCCCCCTGAATAGCTTCCCGCTATTTCAGGTATTTGACAAAATAGACACCGTCCGTTGCCATAGAGGAAGGCACGGAACTGCGGGCCGGGCCGCAGTTGTCGATCCTGCAGATTCTCGCTCCGCTCATGCTGAACACTTCCGCTCCTTTTGCGTCCGGCGGAAGGGTAACGTTTCTGTGTGTCCGCGAGACAAGTATCCATTTTCCTGCCGATCCGGAAATCCTTAGCCCATGAATCCCACCGTTGTTTCCTGAGGCAACCGACGTTGAAATATTCGCAATCAGGGCAACGCCCTCCCCTGCCAGAAGAAACGCGCCATGGCCTTCCGGAATTGAAGTGCCCATGGTCGGGCTGCCCGGCTGATTGCTCCACGGCTGACCGTAGCCGACCCTCCCGTTCGTGTCCACAACCTTGACAAGCGCGGACCAGGCCTTTCGAATGGTCGGGACAAACGTGTTGGTGTCCAGAATTCCCCACGACACGCCAAGCGCCATCGCGTAGGCGAAAAACGAGGTGCAACTCGATTCCGGGTTCGGAAATTCGGTCGGCTCGAACAGGCTTGTGCGCCACATGCCGTCCGGCTGCTGCTTGCTGCGGATGGTGTCGCAGAATGTCTTGAAGGTAGCTATCCATGCCGGCCTGTACTTTGAATTCGCCGGCATGTACTTGAGCGCGCGCACAAGCCCGCCCAGCACCCAGGCGTTTCCCGGCCCCCAGAACTGCGGATAGCCGTCGGGTGTTTTCTTGAATGCCGGAAGCGTATTCCAGTACCAGAGCTTGTAGGTGGTGTCCTGGAAATCTTTTTCCGCCCCCCGGAACATGATGTTGAGGGAATCGTAGTACATGGGACTTCCGGTAATGTACCCCATCATGGAAAAATCCGGCAGACCCATATACACCGCGTCCTGCCATCCGAAAAGATGGTTGACGGGCTGTTGCAGGATTCCGTCGAGCGCGGTTTTTGAGACCTGATATTTGGAGGCATTGGCAGGGACGGAGTCCACGATGTACCGTTCGCAGAACGTCTGGATGCAGCACAGGTTGTCGCCCGTCCCGCCGCCCCACGTCCAGTTCCAGCCATTCCCCCACTTGTCAATGCTGTCGAGCCATTGCTGCTCTTTTGTGGTGCGATACAGGCCCGTGATGCCCGTCATGATGGTGCCGCCATCCCAGTTTCTGTTGATTCCGGCCGCTGTTCCACCGCCATATTGCTGGAAGCTGTAGTTCGCCACCTTCCGCATAATGCTCTTGATGCTGTCGGGCGAGAACTCGTCGGCACTTGTCATTTGCGCCATTAACAAGAGCGAAACGAGAGCTGCAGTTGATCGAAATGCATTTCTCATGCGATCCCCCTTATTACTTTATCAAAAACCTCACATAATAGATTGTTTCCGGGATATCCCTGTCACTCAAAGATACCTTGGCCGGCTTCTCTGTTTTGGCAATAGTTCGAGAGCACAACAATCTGCCGGTGACATCATAGACCGCAAATCCCGAAACGTTTTCCGGCACACAAAAGGTCGTTCTTGAATGCGAGACATTAATGACGCGGATCGCTGCGGTCTGGTGTGCAGCCGGTGGCTTATGCGTAACGTGCACAACGGACCCCGCCGCGCTCGTCACGTATTTGTACATTTCCTCCGCAGCAAGCAAGAACCCACCCTCGCCCTCGGCGCTCGAATTGCTCACATCCACGCTTCCCGGCGCCGAGGCGACGCCCTGGCACCGCTGCAACCTGCCGTCAGCCGCGCTCACGTTGCGCACGAGGCCGCTCCAGGCCTTTCTCAGCGGCGCGTCGAATGTCGCTTTGTCAAGCACGCCGTTGTTGATGCCCCACGCCATGGCACAACAGAAAAACGCGGTGCAGCTCGTCTCGTGGTCGGGAAAGTCGACCGTGTCAAGAAGACTCGTGGTCCACAGGCCGTCGCCCTGCTGAAGGGGGACAATCGCGGCGCACTGCTCGCGAAACTGCCCTGCCAGCGTATCCCGTTTCGGGTACGTCACCGTCATGTACTTGAGCACGCGGGACAGGCCTCCGAGCACCCACGCCTCGCCCGGCCCCCAGAATACGGGCTTGCCGTTGGGGCTTGTCTGAGCCTTGTACCCTGCGTCGCGCCAGTAAAGATGATACGGGGAAGCATAGAGCTGTCCCGCCCAGTACCACCACTGGACAGAAAGTGTATCGTAGTACTTGCTACTGTCGGTAATCGAACCCAGCATGGAGATCGCGGGAGGCGCCATGTACAGGGCGTCGCACCAGTACCACTGGCTGTACGGGTTGTCGTAGTTAAGGTGATAGTTGGCTTCCCATTTCGCAATAATGAACTGGTTTGCGGGGACGGGATCGACCATGAACGCCTCGCAGAAGCTCTGGCAGATGCACTGGTCGTCCGGATTGCGCGAAAGGCCGTTGTCGTTGGGCGTCTGCCAGTTGACCGCCTGCGCCCACGCCTTAACGCTGTCGAGATATTTCTGATCCTTGGTGAGCCGGTACGCCGCCATCACGCCGGTCATGTAGGCGCCGTCGTCCCAGGTCCAGTGCGAGACAAACCCGTCGCCCAGTTTCTGAATACCGCCTTTGAGACGGTAGTTGACGACTTTTCGGGCAAGCGCGGTGATGGAGTCGGGGGAAAATTCGTCGGAAAAGGCGCATTGAGCAATTACGAACATTGACAGAATTATCAGGCCTCGATGTGTGTGCAGCCTCACCATTCCCCCTATGTGCAGGTATGTCCTAAATATAATGATTTTTCAGGAAAGCACCTCGGGCTTCTATAATTCAGTCAATGTCTTGGGCGTTCCCCGCGCCTTCCGTGAGCAAAGGCGCGGGGCGGCTCTCCTTCCGCGTCTCAGCCTTCGGCCCCGGGCCGCCTCGGCCCTATGGCCCACAGGGCCGGGTCCGGGCGGCATCCCGCTTCGGCGGGACCTCCAGTCGCGCCTAACGCGCGGCAGCGGTAATCTCTTCAGTCAAGTTATATTCTTGCGCCAGCCGGAATCATTAGACAATCCGTCAGGACTTCTCATTGTCCTGCTGTCAACTGTCAACCGTCAGCTTTCCAACTCTCTTTCTCGGTGCCCCCGCAACCAAAGTTTCTTTCTTGCAAAGCAACTTACTTGGGGGCTACCCACGAGGGGGTGTGGGTGCAAACAACCGGCCTGTATAGAAATTGCATATTCCATTCGCCGGTTGGTTGTACCCCAGGGGGAAACTTCCCCCACCAAATATTTTAGTTACTTGTCCTTCCATCTCACAATTCACTTTATATCAAAATCTTACAACCCCCCATGTATACAACGTGAATACATATACTTCTTTTTTCCTCCATTTTAAGGTGTTCGCGGCCGTTCTCTTGTGGTAAATTCATATATATGGAAAAGATCTTCAAATACATCGACTACAGAAAATTCCTTGCGGACTACTATAACGAAAAAAAGAAGACCACGCAATTCTTTTCCTACCGGTATTTTTCCAACAAGGCGAACATAAAGTCCCCTGTCTTTCTCAAGCAGGTCATCGAGGGCGAGCGCAATCTCACCCTGCAGGCCATTGAAAAATTCATCGGCGCGCTCAACCTGAACAAAAAGGAGGCCTCGTTCTTCCGGCACCTCGTGCAGTTCAATCAGTCGAAGACGGCCTTTGAGAAGCAGGAACACTACAGCGTAATGCTGTCGATGATTGATTATGTGAACGAGCATCGCCTCACCGCGGACCAATACGTATATTTTGAGAAATGGCACAACAGCGCGATCCGCGAGCTGATATGCCTGTACGACTTCTGCGACGACTGGGAACTGCTTGCGAAATGCGTTCGGCCCGCGATTGCGCCGAGGGACGCCAGGCAGTCCGTGCAGCTTTTGCTGCGGCTCAATCTGGTGAAGAAGCAGAAGAAGGGAACCTACAAACAGACGAATGCGGCGATCACGAGCGGCTCCGACATTCTGTCGCTTGCGCGCCGCTCGTTCAACAGCACCATGCTTCTTTTGGCCCGCGATTCGAACGAATCGCTCCCGCCCGAAGCGCGGAACATCTCGGGCATCACCATGGGCATTTCCCGGCCTTGCTACGAAGTGCTGCTCGCCGAGCTCGCCGCGTTCAAGGAACGGGTCATCTCTATTGTCAACCGTGACGAGGGAAGCAGCCAGGTGTATCAGTTCAATTTCCAGCTTTTCCCGCTGAGCGAAACCGCCTCCCGCATCGCCGAGCTCGACGACAAGAGGAAAACCGTATGAGAGCGCTGTTTCTGGCCGCGGCCGCGCTTTCCCTCGGCCTGCTGTGCCTTTGCGGCACACCTCAGATTGCGGGCGGCACCAGTTCCTCGGAAAACGCAAAAGTAGACGGGATTATCACCGACACCGCAGGCGTGCCCGCTCCCGGCACCCGCGTCCTGCTCATTCCCTCGGACTTCAATCCTGCGCACGACCAGCTTGCGAAAACCGCACGCGGAGACACCACCGACGTCAACGGCGCTTACGCATTCGACAAGGTAGTTCCGGGGTCATACAACATAGAAGCCATCAATCCCGCGCACGGCACATCCCTGCTTATCACCGGAATCGCGCTTGCAAAGAAGGACTCGCTCACCGTTTCCCCCGACACGCTGCGAAAGCCCGGGACCGTCGTCATCAGCCTCGCCGGTGCCGCGGATTCTCTCGGCGGACAGGTATACATCCCGGGCACCACATTCCTGCGGAATGTTCCGGCGCACGTCCAATCCGTTACCCTTGACTCGGTGCCGCGTGGCGCCATACCTTCCATTGTTTTTGAACAGACCGGTGCGGCCGCGCCGGTTATACTCGGCAGTAACGTGAACGTGCCGCCGTCCGACACCGCCTTTGTGTCGAATTCGGCGAAGATACTCATCAACACGTCTCCGACCGGCGCGAACGTCACGGCCATGGTGACCCATTTCCCGCTGCTTGTCCGGCTCGACAGCACCTTTGCGTTCGGCCAGGCCCGTTCCGACGGTTCCGACATCCGGTTTGCAAAGCAGGACGGCACGCCCCTTCATTTCCAGGTTGCGCAATGGGACCCTGCCGGCAAACAAGCCGTCGTATGGGTGTCGGTTGATACGGTGTATCCCGCTTCGGCGGCGCAGTTCATTACCATGTCGTGGGGAAACATCGGCGTGGCAAACGCTTCAAACGGCCCCGCCGTATTCGACACCGCTTTCGGTTTCGCGGGCGTTTGGCACCTTGACGACACGGCAACGGCCTTTGGAACGGCCGACGGTTTTGCGGACGCGACGGCCAACAGGGCTTTCGGGGCGAACTTCATCAGCGCGGTGGACCGGACCGGCCTCATCGGACCCGGCCACAACTTCAACGGGGCCGACTATATTCTCGTCAGTCAACAGATACTTACCATGGCGTCGGGCGATTTCACCATCGTGCTGTGGATAAACCTTCGCAGGGAACGCTGCACGATTGTTTCGAAGGACACCGCCGTGAACCAGGATTCGTGCGCCCGAAGGCTGTACTTCGGCGACGCGCCCGGCGACTCAAACGGCCTGCATTTGTCGTTCGGCGGCAAGGGCTGCGGGACGGCGGTGTCGGCCGCGGCGCTCGCGCTTAACGGATGGCACCATGTCGCCTTCTCCTGGAACGCCTCGTCGGGTTCGGCTTCGTTCTTTGTGGACGGCGCGCAAACCGGCCTGGCCGTGGACAGTCTTGTCGCGCTGTGCCGCGATAATCCGAGGGACAGGATCGTGTTCGGATACGACAACCAGTACCTGTTCGGAGACCTTGACGAGATAAGCATTTCCCGCGCCGCGCGGTCGCCCGGCTGGATACAATTGCTGTACGAGAATCAGCGGCCCGGCCAGCTGCTCGTCACCATGGCGAAGTAACGTAGGCGCGGGGAACGCCACCTCCTTTTCTTGTCTTCCTTTTTACACTCAACGCACATCGCACAGCCCTCTGCACCCGTGGCAAATTATTTTCCATTCACCGAGTCCGTGTTTTAGGGACACTTCCTGCGCAAACTTCATGGCTTGCGCTGCGGCGGGTATCGTGCGATCAAACAGAACAATTCCCATCGTTTGTTGCGCAATTGCCGCACTCAGCTTTCGCGCGGCAGCCGTCACCTACGATTTTGTCCATATCAATTTCTTCACCCAGGACGTGGTGGAAAGCGGCGGGAGCGCGGTCTTCAAATACTTCCCTTTTAAATTCTCGGACGACATGGCGGCCATCGCGGGAGTCAATCTCACGTACATCATGGACAACGGCCCGCCGGCGACGCTTGCGATGACAAGAAACGGCGACTGTTTTTCCGCGGCTGTCCCCGCCGTGCCGCCTTCGGCAATCGACTACTACTATTCGCTGCAATGCGTCCCGCTCACGGGAACCGGAACGTTCGCAAGCGACACGAAATGGTTTACAAAAACGATGGGAATGGCGTTTGGCGGGGAGGCCGTTTATCCCCTGCTGGTCCAGTGCTCGGGACGGTTCCGGGACGGTCATGAAAACGAGCTCGGGGCGGACAGGTTCCCCGGCGCAGCGTATGCCGCCACGGTGTACACGCTCGTGTTCAAGGACTACGGAGACAGCATCGAGCTTGCCGTATTCCCTTCTGCAAACAGCAGCAGCCTTGAACTGCACGCGTTTAACCACGTGCCCGTCGATTCGGCGTGCAAGCGGGCGGAGTACGCGCTCAACATGGGCAGCAGCACCAATCTTCTTGTTTCGCAGCACACAGGGCCAGGGCCGGCATTCCCGCAGGGATCCCCGTACGGCGCGGTCCCCTGGTACACCGCAACCATAGCCTCGGTCGCCACCGGCGAACTGGTCGATTTCGAACTTTCTCTCACCGAGGCGCCTTCGGGAACGGTGCAGACGTCGGCCGTTCACCGGTACTATGTCGGTGACGGACGGCTCGGTCAGCAGTACCAGCACCCGTGGGCCAATGCCGCAGGCGCCGCGTCGGTGAGCGTGGTGACCGAGCCGGCGTTCGGGTTCGGCCAGCAGGTCGTGGATGCCGCACCCGGCAGGTCCCTCGATTTCTTGACAGGAAGGACTTTCTTCTGCACCGACTGGAGCACGTCGATGCTTCGGAATGCGGGACCCCTCCCGGTCTGCAACGGCGGTGTCACCACGCCTGCAAACGAACGGAGCCCCTTTGTTGTTTCGGGCGCGCTGGGGCCCCGGTACCTGCAGGAGAGCTGCTACGAATGCCACCGGGAGGCGGGGCCCGGACACCCGCCGGACAGCGCGGGCGATTCGCTTGACGCGATCGTATTCCTTGGCGTAACGTCGGCCGGCATGCTTTCACCGCACCCCGTGTACGGCGACATGCTCCGCTGCAAAGCGACGGGCGGGATGGCGCCGGACGGGAACGTGCAGGTTTCGTACACGTTTGTTACGGGCACGTTCGCCAGCGGCGAATCCTACGAGCTGCGGAAACCGCTTGTCAATTTTGTCAATCTTTCGCACGGCCCCCTCGGGAGCGGCGCGGTGTACTCCTACCGGATAAGTCCCTTTTTGTGCGGCACCGGGCTTCTTGCCGCCATCCCCGACAGCGCCATCCTGAGCCGCGCGGATCCGGACGACAGGGACGGCGACGGCATTTCCGGGAGGCCGTTTTTCGCCGTGGACCCCGTTGACGGCACGCAGCACCTTGGCAGGTTCGGATACAAGGCGTCGATGCCGAGCCTTGTGGGACAAATCGCCTATTGCGCCAACCGCTGTCTCGGCCTCACCAACCGCTATTTCCCGGTTGACAGCGGCGGCGGCATTGCCGTCGAATTGCCGGACAGCGGGCTTTCGGCGCTGCTTTCCTATGCCGCGCTGCTTGCGCCTCCCCAAAGAAAAAACTGGCGGGATTCCGCGGCCATCCGCGGCAAGGCGCTGTTCGGAACCTCGGGGTGCGGCAAATGCCATGTCCCCGCGATGCGGACGGGCGTCGGAAACCGGTTCGCCGAGCTTGACAACCTGGAAATCCAGCCCTTTACCGACCTTCTGCTCCACGACATGGGGCCCGGCCTCGCGGACGCCTACGGCAGCGACAGCGCGCTCGGGTCGGAGTGGCGGACCGCGCCGCTGTGGGGACTCGGCTACGTCGCCGACGGGACCGGCAGAAGCAATTATCTTCACGACGGCCGCGCGCGAAGCATTCTTGAGGCGATCCTGTGGCACGGCGGCGAAGCGGAAAAAGCGAACAATGCGGTGCTCGGATTCTCCGTTCAGCAGCGGCAGGACCTCGTGGCGTTCTGCGAGTACCCGTTCGCCGACCGACTTCCCCGGCCGCTTCCGAGCCCGGTTGCGGTCCCCTGCCGGAACCGCGGCCTTCCGCCGGATGCTCTACTTTGTCGACGTGCATCGGCCCAAGGCATCATTCGGTTCTCCCTGCCGCAGAATCGCGCTCCTTCACAACCGGGAACCGGCGCCGCGGGCTCATTCTCAATTTACAACATGAGAGGTCAGTGCGTCTTCAGGCGGTCGGTCGCCGCAACCGCGAATGAAATCCTGTGGGACGGCAATTGCCGCGGACCGGGCAAGTATCTCGCTGAATTCCGCACAGGAGCGCGCGTTTGTTCCGTCGGTTTCCTCGTCGTCAAGTGAAAACCGCTGTTCGCGCGCTCCATGCGCACCGTTGTTTTGCACCCGCATTCAGGCAACAACGAACCTCTTCGCCTGCGGCGGGCAAAACTTATGGGCAAGTGAACGGGAGAAAGGGTATAATTACAATATGTTGGCAATTGTGGAAAAATGCAGGGTCAATAACTGGTTCCCGCCCCAAACCCAGTCCCTCAACCGAACCGTTATATGGACGACGCAAACGACAAGATAATCGTAAGAAACGTTGCACTCTCCAACACGCCTTCGCCGGTCGCGCTTCCGGACGGAAAAGAGCGGATTCCGCTCGGCTCGGGCGTCATCACCAAGCTTCTCGGCCAGGGCGGCATGGCCGCGGTGTACGAAATCTGGAATTCCCAGCTCGAAATGTACCGTGCCGTCAAGCTGATCAACCCGGGATCCTCGGAATCCACACGGCAGCGTTTCCAGACCGAAATAAAAATCACCGCCAAGCTTTCCCACCCGAACATCGTGGAAATCCACGGGGTCGGCGAATGGAACGGCCTCCCTTACATCGAGATGGAAAAGCTGGAAGGCGTGGGCCTCGACGCTCTCATTGCCGAGCGTGGTGCGCTGCCGCCCGTGGTGTGCACCGCCATTTGCATCATGATCTGCCGCGCGCTCAACTACGCGCACAACCAGGACTGTTCCATCTACGGAAAGAACTACCACGGCGTGATCCACCGGGACCTCAAGCCCGCCAACATCATGATCTGTTCCAGCGGCATCGTGAAGCTCATGGACTTCGGCATCGCGCGGCCCGCCGACGTTTCGTTTCACACCATGGACGGCCTCGTGGCGGGTACGCTGCAATACCTCGCGCCGGAACAGCTCGAAAAGCAAAAGCTCGACGTCACCACCGACATCTACGCGCTGGGCGTCACCATGTACGAGATCGTGACGGGCGTGGTGGCGTTCCCGCAAACAAATTTGCCAAAGCTTATCGCCGACAAGTCAAGGAACAAATTCAAGCCGCTGGAGGAATTTCACATCAAACTGCCGCCGAGGCTGCGGCGTCTCATTTACAAATGCATGGAGCAGGCGCCCGACAAACGCGAGCCCTCGGCGGCGGCCCTGCTCGATGAGCTGCACAAGATCCATGCGCTGTTCACCAACAGGAGCCCGGAACAGATCATGGCCGCGTTCACGGCGGGCAAGGGCACAAAGACCGTCCTGGCCACGCGGCGCCGCTTCCCGCTCAAGGCGGTGGCCGCCGTGTGCCTTGCTGCGGCGGCGACAGCAGGGATGTATGTGCTTGTGTGGCCGCTGGCCCAATATTCCCTTATGTCAATACCCGCATCCCAAGCCGTCGCTCCGCGCCCTGCCGTACCGGCCCCGCCCGTGCAGACGGAGGCGGCAAAGCCCGCGCCTTCGGAAGCGGCCGCGCCTGAGCCGCATCAGACCGCCGCCGCCAGGACAAGGGTGGCTTCGCCGGGCAAGCAGCCGTCTCCTGCCCCGGCCGCAAGTCTTTCCAGCCGCGAAACGGCGCAACCAGCCTCACTTTTTTCGTCGCTCCGGGAAAAATACGGCACCGATGACAACCTTGTCATAATGGAAAAGGAGCTTGCGGCAAGGAACTATCAGAACGTGCTATCCCTGTACGATCTCCTTCCCAAGGACGTCGCGCACACGCCCAAGCCGCTCATTCTCAGGATGCGGGTATTCGAGGCAACCGGAAACCTTGGACGGCTCGCCCAGATGCTTGAGAGCAACAGCGTCAACGACGGCGAGTTCATTCTTGAAAAGGCTAAATTCGCGTTTCGCAACCAGAACTACGCCGAATGCAGGCGTCTCCTTGCCCAGAGCCTTACCGTTCCGCACGCTTTTATCGATTACGATGTTCTGCGGCAGGAAGTTTCCTATTATACGGCACTCTGCCTCACGGCGCAATTCGATGCGAATCCCACCGAACAAACCTATAAGGATGCGCTTGACGCATGGTGGCAGCTCCGCAACGCGCTCCGCAACAATCCCGACCACGAATACAACAGGAAAGCGGTTTCGGAGCTGCAGCGGATGGCCAAGAAAATGCAGAAAGGATGATGAATTCTTCCTGCATTCCGGCCTGTCTTCCTCATTCCGGCCTGTTTCTCATTATTATTACTGCAAGGCCCCTAAGGATCCGTTCCCATTACGCCGTCCACCACAAAGGAGCAACCCTATGAAAAATGCCCTGAGAACCGTTATTTGCGGTGCCGTATTCGCGGCCTTGATCACGACGCTCCCCGGCTGCAACGATTCGGAAGGCATGAACACGCCGGAACCGAATCTCGGCCCCGCAGTCCCGCAGAATCCCGGCAGTGCAAACGCGACCGGCGTCACATTCGACAAGACCGCTCTTGACGCGACATCGGACGGCGGCACCATCACCTTCCAGAACATCGGCGCGCCGGGCTGGTTTCCCAGCCGCAGGGACCCGGCCGTGGGCCCGTGCGACGCCGAGAGCAGCGGCACCTGCTGCATGGCAAAGTACGTTATCACGAGCGACAGCCTTACGCCGTGGGACGAAGACCTCATCATGACGCTGCGCGGTCCCATGATCGTCAAGCAGATCGCGGCCTATCAGCCCGATTCCACGAACGTGACGCAATGGAGCCGCGTATCGATGTGGGACAACGCGAGCCCGACGGTGATGACCGGAATCGCCTTCAAAGGCAACAACACCGAAACCGCCGGTTTCCAGGGCATCGTGGGCAACACCTGCCTCGTCAATGTCTCGACAAACAGGAAATTCGCCACGGGCACCGGAAGCATGCCCTATTGCCCTCCGACAAGCGACACCCAGTACTGGGGATGGATCGGTTCGAAGATGATAATCCTTCAGGCCTACATGCCCCGGCTTTCGGCCAGCGGCATACCCGCCGCACAAAACTGCGGCAACGACACCACCAACGGCTGGTACGACGCGCCGTGGATCGGTCTGTCCCACGGCGAAATGGTGCGCTCGGGCGCGTTCGGGTCGTGCCAGTGCTACGCGAAAGACCCGACGCAGTGGTGGCTTGCCGACGGCTGCGGCCAGTTCAACGTTTTCGAGGTTGTCAACGACAACAACTCCTCGCAGAACTTCGACGTTTTTTCCACCAATTTCTTCGGGTATGCCGGGTACGTGGGCGAAGGTCCGTGCGGTCAGGCCTGCAAAGTCTCGGGCCTCGATCCAAAAGTCGATCTTGTCAACAAGTCCACGAGCCTTGAAGCATCCACAGGAGCGACCTCGTCGCCCACCAAGGGCCCGGGCGCGGCCTTCAGGCGGCCCGAAACCGGCTACCGCCTCTTCGTGATCCTGCTCGACGTGAAGACTCGTCAGGTCCAGCTCGCGCTCATCCATCCGGCGAACGTTCCGGCGAGCGTTGCTTCATTGCTGCCCGGCCTTCCGGCCCAGGTTTCGCGCGCGACAATCGACAATGTCCTTGCGCTCAGACTGCCAGCGCCGAATTCCGCGGTCATCAACAAGTAGAAACCCGCGGAATTCTACGAGGCTCGCGTCAAAACTCCAGTTAGGGGCCGCACGCTCCTTCAACGCAATTTCGTTATTCTCCTTGACGAAATTCAAGCTAACTTGTATTTTGGATGTGTTTGCAGTGTCATGTTTGACAGAGTCGATTTTTCATCAAAAGAAAGGACCGTTTCATGCCTAATCTGTCCCAGATTCTGAAAGCGGAGATCGGCCGGATAAGCCGCAAGGAAGTGCGGGCGTCCGTCACCCCGCTGCGGAGCGCCAGTTACATCCTCAAACGGACCGCCGCTTCCCTCAAGAAAAGAGTGGCGGCTCTCGAAGCGGAAAACAAGCGTCTCGCTGCCGCTCAGAACGCGCTTCTGGAGAAAACAACCGGATCCGCGGTCGCCCAGGGAGCCGATGCAAAAATCCGCGTGACATCGAAGACGGTGCGGGCGCTCAGGAAGAATCTCGGGCTTTCCCAGGACTCGCTTGCCGCGCTGCTCGGCGTATCGGGCCAGTCGGTTTACGTTATGGAACGCAAGGGCGGTCGCCTGAGGCTGCGCGGTTCCACCCTCGTCAAGCTCCTAGCCCTGCGGGGAATCGGAAAGCGCGAGGCGGCCAGGCGCGTGGCGGAGATAGCCGCCTCCTCCAAGAAGCAAAAGAATGCCGGGAAGAGAACCACAGGAAAAAAGTAACGCAGGAGAGCGGAATACACTTCGGACTGTTTGCACATGGCGCCGGCGGCATTCGCCGGCGCCGTTTGTTTTTCCGCAATCTGCAATTCCGGCCGTCACAAACCGCGTGCCGCCGGCAGTTCGATGGTTCGCCTGTTCCCGCCGGGCGGCAAACTTGTTTTTCCGCACCGAATTACGTAATTTGTTCAGGAGGATTTGCCAACGCCGCGCCCCAATGAAAGGAACCTCATGGCTCATTCCCGTCGTGTGCTTGTCTGCGTTCTCCTGCTGCTGGCTGCCATGCTCCTTGTTTCCTGCGCCGCAACGCAGCCGCACCTCATCCCTCTTGCAAAGACAGGCCCCGGATTCTGGAAAGGTTTGTGGCAGGGATTTTTCGCCCCGGTCACGTTCTTTATAAGCCTGTTTTCCGACCATATCAGGATTTACGCGTATCCCAACGCGGGCAGGTGGTACGATTTCGGGTTCATGATCGGCATAGGGGGCTTTTCCGGAGGTCTCTTTGCGTGGCTGAGAAAACGCGGGAAGGACGAATAATCGTGCGGTGCCCTTCCATGCCAGTCAGGGGTTCTTCCTCGCTCGTCCCTACGGCGCGTGCGTCAACCGCGCCGTATCCCAAACGTGCAGCGCCATGAAATTCCTTTCCCATGTTCTTGAATATTGCGGCCTGCGCGCCGTTGAATTTATCGTGTGCGCCGTGCCGCGCCGGTGTGCGCTGGCCGCAGGGGCGGCGGTGGGGATGCTGCTTTTTTATGCGGGCGTCTACCGGAAGGTGGTTGAGAGGAACTTCGACCACGTCGGCATGCTTGACGGAGAGGAACGTCGGAAAACCCTCCGTGCCCTGTACGCAAACATCGGCAGGTACGGTTCCGATTTTCTTCGGGCCGGACGTCGGAGGCCCCCCCCCTGCACCGTAAACAATCTGGACGAGGTCGACAAGGCCCTTGCGAGGGGCAAGGGAATGATCGCCGTGCTGGCGCATTTCGGCAACTGGGAGCTGCTCGCCGCCATCTTCGGCTCGCATTTTTCCGACCTCAACGTTCTTGCCCGGCCCATGCACAACCCTAGGGTCGAGAAATGGCTGCTGGCAAAAAGGAAGAAGGCCAGGGTGACGCCCATTTATGCCTCGGGCGCGCTGCGCAAAATGCTTACCGTTCTTGCCCGCAACGGCATCATCGCCATGCTCATCGACCAGTACGCGGCCGACCAGGGCACGTCCGTGCTTTTTCTTGGAAAACCAGCGAACACGGTGCGCACCGTTGCCGGACTGCTTCACAAAACAGACTGCGGCATCGTGCTTCCCTTTGCGCTGCTGAAGCCTGACGGATCGTACGACATCGCCATTGAAGCGGCGCCCGCAATCAAAGTCTCCCGCGACAACAAGGACGAATTCATCGCCGCGGTCCAGACGTCGCATAACGACGTACTGTCCCGGTGGATCAAGCAGTACCCGGAGCACTATTTCGGATGGTTCCATCGGCGGTTCAAGGATACCATATCGTATTGAATATCTTTGTTGACAGTTGAGGGTTGTAAGTTGACTGCGGAGCAACAGGTCGAGCCGGCATAATGAAAAACCTTCCCCTCCCCAGACTGGACAAAAATCCCGAGCTCGGAAATCTCCTCCGTGCGCACGCAAGGCTCAAACGCGGCGAAATCTGGGACGACCCGCTTGGGAAGCACCGGATAGGCTGTCTGGACGCGGGATGCCGGGCCGACATTGACAAACTGATGGGCGGCAAAAAGGCCGTATGCGCGATTTTGGACCCGCCCTACAACCTCGCCGCCTTTGAACGACGGGATGTGCGGGCGTTTGTCCGGTGGTGCAAAACGTGGATCGACGCCACGGACCATGCCTTGACAGACAATAGTTCCCTGTACGTGTGGCTCGGCGCCGACCAGAAAAGCGGCTTTCAGCCGCTGCCGGACTTCATGATCATGATGCGCGAGACGCCCTTTAGGGCCCGCAGTTTCATCACCATGCGCAACCAGCGGGGCTACGGCACGCAGCGCAACTGGATGGCGGTGCGGCAGGAGTTGCTCTACTACGTCAAGGGCGATCCGGTTTTCAACCCGGACGCCGAGTACACCGGCATCCCGAAAATCCTGCGCGGGTATTACAAAAAAGTGAACGGCGCGGTGAAAGAGAACCTGGAGCGGAGCAAATCCTCCACCATCCGCGCCGGCAATGTCTGGGTCGATATCCAGCAGGTCTTTTACAGAATGGAAGAAAACGTGAACGGCTGCTACGCGCAGAAGCCGCTTGCGTCCGCCGAACGCATCATACGGGCGAGCTCGAAGAAAGGCGACCTTATCGTCGACTTCTTCTGCCATTCCGGCTCAACGCTCCTTTCGGCGGAGATGAACAACCGCTGCTGCCGCACCGTTGATTCCGATCCTGTCTACTGCGAAATCGCGATAAGAAGGCTGGAACGGTTCCGGAAGACCGGGAAAACAGGGTGGCAGAACGGAAACCCGTTTGAAGAGGAGATCGGTTCCGACCCGCGGCTGAAATCGCTCGTTGGGCGGATCAATGCGGTTGACAGAGATAATCGGCCGTCATCAAGTTGGCACACACGGAAAAACTTGGAAAACAATTTCGCTTGTTCAAAAAAGTAACTCACCGTCACAAAGGGAGGACACCATGAATTTTTCCTTTAAGCTCAAAGGCTCGGATTGGTTCGGACTCTACCTGGCGGTCATAGTGTTTTACTTTGTTCCGGTCGTGGCGATGCAGCTGCTTGCAAGGGCAATGAAGGAAGATCCCGGAAATATGTCCAACCTGCTGGCGATCTTCTGCCTCATGGTTGTGATGATCCTTGCAATCCTCTTCCTCGCAACGCCCATTCTGAGAAAAATCATTCGCGGGGTCTGCCTTAACGACCAGCCGTTTACCTACTCAGGAAAAACCGGCGAATTCGTTCTTCTCAACATCGGCAGGGGCCTGCTTTCGCTGATCACCCTAGGCATCTATGCTCCGTGGTATGCGACAAGGCTGCTCAAATACCTGGCCGGCAGAACGTCCTTTCAAAACACCCCCCTGAGCTTCAATGGAAAGGGGCTCCATCTGTTCGGCCTGCTTCTCGCCACGCTGATCCTCCCCATGCTTCTCTGTTCAGTTGCAATTCCATTAATCATAAAAGGTTTTGCCGGGAACATCTGGTTCGCGGTTGTTACCCAGGCCGTCGTGGTTCTCATTCTGATACCGTACATGTACTTCGTTTACAAATGGTTGGTCAACGCAGGGTACAGGGGCTACTCGATACGATGGGAGACGCAGGCGCTCCCGTCGATGGGCATGATACTGCTGCAGATTCTCCTGACCATAATCACCCTCGGCATCTACTATCCTGTTGCGCTTGCAAAGATCTATGCCTATTTCATGAACAGGACCGTTGCCCGAAAGCAGGATTCCGGCGGCTGCTCATTCAACGCCGGCTTCAAGTATTTCGATGTCTGGAAGACCGTCTGGGCGCAGATACTGCTCACCGTCATCACCTGCGGGATATACGGAGCGTGGGCATATTGCAATGTGATTCGGGTGTTCGCGGATAACACGTCCGTCAAGAAGCTGGAAGCGGTCTAGAAGGCCCCTAGAATTGTAGATTGTAGAATGTAGATTGCGGATTCATCCTCAATCCGCATTTCGCAATCATCAATCAACAATCCTTCTCGGTGCCCCCGCAAGCGAGGTTTCTTTCTTGCCAACCAACTCCCTTGGGGGCTACCCACGAGGGGGTGTGCCCCAAGACCCCGCAGTCCCGCTGGACGAGGAGGCTTGGGGCCAGGGGGATACCTCCCCCACCAAGAATTATTTTATTTATAATGAAAGAAAAAACAAATAAAACATTTACCTGCCCCGTCTGCAATGGTGAAGTACGTGTCGGCGCCAAGGCCTGCCCGCATTGCGGCTCGGACGAGCGCACCGGCTGGAGCGACAAAACCTACCTTGACGGAATAGACCTCGACGACGACGTTGACTACGAAGATCTCCGCGAGCGGGAATTCGGAACCGCCGGAACAGCAAAGCGGAAGGTCTCATGGATCGCTGTGGTCGCGGCGACCCTCCTTGTCCTCGCCCTTGCCGGGTTCATCAAAATGCTGCTCTGATTCCGCCCGTGCGGCAACGTCCGGCTGCCCGCGCTTGCGCGTAAAATGTATTTTTTTACTTCATGCTCCAGACCCGACACGAAATCCTTTCCGGGTTCAAGGCGTCGGCGATCGTGCCGCACCCGCAATACCCGGGATTCGAGACGTTTAACGGCCTTTCGTCGTGGATGCCGCAGGGCGTTGTCGTCGAATTGCCCAGGGTGAAGATCGCGATCGGGCGCCTCGATTACCTCAGGAACCTTCCATGCCCGCCGGCACCCCCGACACCATGCTCCGGTTCCAGCAGGACTGCTACCGGCTCTGGTACCAGGTTGACGGCACGGGAATACTCCAGAACGCGACGCGCAATACCTTCGGCAGCGCCAGGCCCGGGCTGCTCGGCGTGATGGACATCGGCGAGCGGCACGCCTACCTCCACCAGAAAGGGCCGTTCGAATGCTTCCTCATGGAGTTTTCCCTGCTGCCGTCACACCAGGCGAAGTGCTACTGGAACTCCGAAGTCGAGGGAAGGGCGGTGCTTGACGGAAACGACAGGCTCTATTTCGAGAACCTCGTGTTCGACTGCATCCGCGTGATCGCGCACCATCGGGAAATGCTGGGCCTCGCGTCCATGTCGCGCATTTTGGAAATCCTCGTTGTCCTGCTCGGCAAGGGGATTCTTGTCATCGAGGAAAGCCAGTTTCCAAAAAACAAGCAGAAGAGCCTCGTGGCAAAGGCGATCAGCCATATGCGGCTCAACTACGGTTCGCTTCACCGCCAGGATGCGCTTGCGCGCGAGTGCGGGGTCGACATCAATTATCTTAATCTGATCTTCTTCCGGGAAACGGGAAAAACGCTGTACAAATACTTGGTCGATGTCCGCATGGAACACGCGAAACACCTGCTCGAAAAAAACGCCGTTCCGGTGGCGGACATCGCATCGGCGGTGGGCTACCCGAACGCGAATTCGTTTACGCGCGCATTCAAGCGGCACGAGGCGCTCACGCCCACGGAATACCAGCGAAGGCAGCGCGGCAAGCCCGCGCCCGCGGCCGTACCTTAACAAACGGAGACGGTTTCATGGAATTCATCGTGTGCAAGTTCGGCGGAACATCGGTTGCGACCAAGAGACCCTGCATCAGATTGCGAAGATCCTCGAGCTCAAACCCACCAGGCGCTGCGTGGTGGTCTCGGCGCCGGGAAAGGCAAAAGGTGTTTCCGTCAAGGTCACCGATCTTCTCATCAAGGCGACCGCCAAGGCGCTTTCCGGCAAGGACGCCTCGCCGGAGATCGGCGACGTCAAGAACCGCTTCCGCGGCATCTACGAACCGCTCGGCGTGAAGAAAGACATCATCGAGGCGGTGCTCGACGATTTCGACACCCGGATCTCCGCGCCCAAGGAGCATCCGGGCAAGTTCCGCGACCTCGTGGTTGCGGGAGGGGAAGACGTCAATGCCCGGCTGTTCGCCGAATACCTCAAGCACATCGGCAGGAAGGCGCTGTACGTCTCGCCGAAGGACGCGGGCATGATCGTGACCCCCAGTTTCGGCGACGCTCAGCCCTTGAGCGAAATCTCGCTCAAGCTTGCGGGCCTCAAGAAAATCTGCTCCCAGCATATCGTGGTGTTCCCGGGGTTCTTCGGCGTTACGCGCGAGGGTGACGTGGTCACGTTCTCCCGCGGCGGCTCGGACCTCACGGGCTCGATCCTGGCCGAGGCCCTTGACGCAGTGGAATACGAGAACTGGACCGACGTCGACGGGATCTTCTCGGCCAACCCCAACGCCGTGGAGAACCCGCTCCAGATCCCGGCGCTCACCTACAAGGAAATGCGCGAGCTCTCCTACATCGGCTTCAACGTGCTGCACGAGGAGGCCGTGCGCCCGGTGATGCGGAAAAAGATCCCCATCCGGCTGCGCAACACCTTCAACCTCGACAACCCGGGCACGCTCATCGTATCGGAGCGGCTGCCCAGCCAGCGCGACGTGACCGGCATCGCCAGCGGCGGCGGCTACTGCAGCTTTACATTGCAGAAATTCCTCATGAACCGCGAGAAGGGGTTCGTGCGGCGGCTCCTCTCTATTCTGGAGGACCTCAACCTCTCGTACGAGCACTGCCCTTCGGGCGTGGACAACATCTCCATCATCCTCGACCAGAACCAGCTCAAGCCCGAGGACGTCAACAACATCATCCGCCAGATCGACGACACGCTCCATCCCGACGACATCAAGTCGGAGTTCGGCATCGCGCTGGTGGCCGTGGTGGGCGAAGGCCTGCTGCACAAGATCGGCGTACTGGCGCAGGCCGCGGCGGCGCTGTCCAAGGCAGGCGTCAACATCAAAATGTGCAACCAGGGAAGCTCGGAAATAAGCATGATATTCGGCATTGACGCGTCGGATGAGACGAAGGCGGTGAATACATTGTATCAGGAATTTTTTAAAAAATAGATTTTCAAGTGGGGGAAGTCTCCCCCTCGCTACGGCCTCCTCGGCCTTCGGCCTGCGGCTGTCCTCCGCTACCCCCTCCTGGGTGGCCGCCTTGACAAAATAGCTGCAAGACCATACTTCGCTGCGGCGGCACCCACGAGCGATAGCTGGCCGGGCCCGGGAATCAAGCCGACATCGTGATCAATACAAGTCAATATGTCATTGCAAGCGATACGCCGGCTGCGGGGGGGGGCACCACGAGAGATCGCCAGCAGAGCCGGATTAATGTTAGGAATTGGAACACCCAAGCCCGTGCATCACTTTTCATTTGATACTTATGGTTACTTATCGTCAAGCACTCGCTCTTCTTAGAACATACGGCCTTGACAAATCCCGCATCGAGCATTCAAGGAAAGTCTCCGCTTTTGCATTTGACCTCGCAATAAAGATCCATGACTTGCGTCCATCCCTTGATGTAAACCCCGAAAAGGTCCGCATCGCGGCCCTTCTGCATGATATCGGAAGAGGAGAAAGGGGGATCATGAAATCAATTCCATCAATATATTGAAAAAGGAAGGCCTTTCCGACCTCGCGGCCATCGTGATGCACGGGAGCATGTACGAGCTTTCGGTACTGCGTGGATCACCAAACGAATCTTTTCTGCCGCGCACGCTGGAAAACAAGATCGTCGCGTACGCGGACGCGCGCGTCAAGGACCGGGTGGTGACGCTTGAAGAACGGTTTAGCGAGATATTAGCACGAAGGAAAATGGAAAAAGAAAAAGTCGAATCGGTGAAAATGGCGATGAAGCGATATTTCAAGATGGAAAAAGAGTTGATGGAATTAGCAATGAAGCTCTAAGAGAAGACCTGTTCTGTTCCTTGACAATTCATGATGGCGGGAGCAATTATATTGACTGATGAAACTTCTCTTGCCGCGCGTTAGGTGGACCGAAGGGTGCGCCAGAGCGCATTGCCGCCGACCACGGCCCGCAGGGCCTTGGGCAGCCGGCAACGAGGCCGCATGGCCGAGCCCGAAGGGAGACCGACCCGACCCCGAGCTTGTCGAGGGGGAGGGGAACGCCCAAGCACGTTTGAATAAGAGCGAAACTCAGGATACTATGAAATCCCTCTACTTCGACGGAACGCTCCGCCTCGCAGACGTGCCTGTTCCCATCCGTAACAAAGGGCGAAGTCTTGATCCGCGTGTTACAAGGGCCAGCATCTGCAACACCGACCTCGAAATCCTCGCAGGATACATGCCGGGTTTTAAAGGCATACTCGGCCACGAGTTTGTAGGCGTTGTCGAAGAATCCGATGATAAAAGTCTCATCGGCAAACGCGCAACCGCTGAAATCAACTGCGGCTGCGGCGAGTGCGGTTATTGCCAAAGCGGAATGGAGCGGCACTGCCCCAATCGGACCGTTATCGGCATACGGGGCCGCGACGGCGCATTCGCCGAATCTATCTGCGTCCCGTCAAGAAATGTCGTGATGATTCCAGACAGCGTCCCGGACACAAGCGCAATTTTCATCGAGCCCCTGGCCGCAGCGCTCGAAATCAAAGAACAAGTTGTGCTTGAGAACAAGAAGGTGCTGCTCATCGGCGACGGAAAGCTCGGGCTGCTCATTGCCCATGTGCTCGCGACGGTTTCGTGCAAAGCCATGGCTGTCGGCAGACACGTTGAAAAGCTTGAAATGATGGAAAGGCTCGGCATTTCTGCCGTCCTGTCAAGTGACTTAAACCACGAGCAGTTCGATGTGGTGATTGAAGCCTCCGGAAACCCGGACGCGTTTTCCACCGCAATCGAATGCGTCAAGCCGCGTGGGACGCTGGTTCTCAAGAGCACCTACGCGCGGAACCTTTCTTTCAACCCCGCCCCCATTGTAGTCAATGAAATCACCGTTGTCGGTTCGCGCTGCGGACGTTTTTCCGAAGCGCTTCGTTTTCTGGAAACCTACAAGCCTGATTTTTCACCAATGATTTCAAAAGAATTTACGATTGAGAAAGGCCTGGAGGCGATTGAGTATTCGAAGAAGCGGGGAATATTAAAAGTATTGTTGACAGTTGACGGTTGACAGTTGACAGCAGGAGCAAGTACTATTGATGAACGCTCTCCTTTTTCGCTCCCTCACTTTCAACCTTCAACTTTCAACCTTCAACTTCTTTAATGCGCCTCACTCCAATTCCTTCCCTTCCCCGCCTCCACCTTGAGCGGCACGTCGAGCTTGTACGCATCGCTCATCATGGCGCACACCCATTTCGCAAAGCCGTCTGCGTCGGCTTCCTTCACCTCGAACACGAGTTCGTCGTGGACCTGCAGGAGCATGGTGAACGGGCATGGCGCCAACGCGCGGTTGTTACTGATGCGGATCATGGCGATCTTGATGATGTCGGCCGCGGTGCCCTGGATGGGCGTGTTGATCGCGGTGCGCTCGGCCGCCTCGCGCACCTGGCGGTTGTCGGCGTTGATTTCCGGCAAATAGCGCCTCCTGCCGAGCAGGGTCTCGGAGAACCCCTTTTCCCGCGCGGCCTCGATGCTTTTCGTCATGTACGACTTGACGGTAGGGAACTGCTTGAAATAGTTGTCGATGAATTCCTGGGCCTCCCTGAAGGAAATGCCGAGCTGGCGCGACAGGTTGACGGGCCCCATGCCGTACATGAGGCCGAAGTTGATGGTCTTTGCGGCGCGCCGCATCTCGGGCGTCACCAGCTCCGGCATGATACCGTAGATGGCCGCCGCGGTCTGGCTGTGGATGTCCTTGTCTTCGTGGAACGAGTCGGCAAGAAACCGGTCCTTTGACACATGCGCCAGAATGCGAAGGTCTATCTGCGAGTAATCGGCCGAGACGATGGCCTTTCCTGCCGGCGCGATAAACGCCTCGCGGATGGCGCGGCCCGCGTCGGTGCGCACCGGGATGTTCTGGAGGTTGGGGTTCGTGCTCGACAGCCTGCCGGTCGCGGCAATGGTCTGGTTGAACGTGGTGTGGAGCCTGCCGCTCTTCACGAGCACCTGCGGTCCCAGCGCGTCGATGTAGGTTGACAAAAGCTTCTGCACCTCGCGGTATTCGAGCAGCTTGGGCACCACCGGATGGCTGTCCTGCAGTTTCTCCAGGGCGTCGACGTCGGTGGACAGGCCGGTCTTGGTCTTCTTGGATTTCGGCAGTTTTAAGTTTTCAAACAGCACGACCGATATCTGTTTGGGAGAATTGAGGTTGAATTCCTCTCCGGCAAGCCGGTAGATGTCCTTCGAAATGGCCGACAGGCGCTTGGTGTACTCGCTTGAAAGCCTGGACAGCAGAACCTCGTCGATGCAGACGCCTTCCCACTCCATGTCGGCAAGCACGCTCACGAGCGGCATCTCGATATCGCGGAAAAGCTTTATCAGGTTGCGTTCCTCAAGCGTGGGTTCAAACAGTTCTTTCAGGTACAGCGGGAGAATCACATCCTCACCTGAATAGTTCGCGGCGTCGGCAATTGCTGTTTCGGCAAAATTCTTCTGTTTCGCGCCCTTGCCGATAAGCGATTCGATAGGAATTGGGGTAACGCCGAGCAGTTGCGCGGCCATGGCGTCGAGGCTGTAGTTGCGCTTGCCGGGATCGATTACATACCCGGCGACCATTGCATCGAATGAGATACCGGCCATCGTGAGCCCGAGGTTCCTGAATATCTGATAATCGTACTTGAGGTTCTGGCCGATCTTGACGATTGCGGCGGATTCGATCACGGGTTTCAGCACGGCGAGGACTTTGCCAAGGGGAAGATTTCCCTCCGGCGCGGTGTGGCCCACCGGCACATACAGGGCGTCTGTTTTGTCAACCGCGAGCGAAATACCCACGAGCGTTGCCTCGCGCGGAACAAGGCTCGTGGTTTCGGTGTCGATCGAAACGAGTTTCGCCTTTTCGATTCTTTCGACAAAGCCTTCAAGCTCCCCAATGGTTTTACAGAAGGTAACGCGATAATCGAGTTTCCTGTGCTCCGCAAACATCGGATGGGAAAGCAGGGACGAGAATTCGAGCTCCTTGAAAAACGCCGCGGCTTCGCTTTTGTTAACAGGACGCGCGGCAAGGTCCGATAGGCTAAGGTCGAATCCGACGTCGGTGTGCAGCGTCGCGAGCTTGCGGGACAGGATGAGCGTTTCCTTGTTCTCGACGATCTTTGCCCGGAGCTTTTCGTTCTCGATGCACGAAGGATCGGCAAGCAGATCGTCTATGGTGTGCGCCTTTTCAAGGATTTTCTGTGCGGTCTTGGGCCCCACGCCAGGCACGCCCGGTATGTTGTCCGACGCATCGCCCATGAGCGCAAGAAGGTCGCGCACCTGTTCCGGCGGCACCCCGAGCTTTTCCTTCACCTGTTCGGGGCCGATATCCTCTATGCCGCCGCTCGATTCGAATGCAAGCATGCGGACCTTCGGGCCAACGAGCTGCATGAGGTCCTTGTCGCGCGTGACAAGGAACACCTCGAACCCGTCCTTTGCAGCGCGCGTCGTGACATGCGCGATGATGTCGTCGGCTTCGAGACCGGGCTGGATGAGGGCAGGAATATTGAACACGTCCACCAGCCTGCGGATGAGCGGTATCTGCGACTGCATGTCGGCGGGCATTTCCTCGCGGTTCGCCTTGTATTCCTTGAACAGCTCGTGGCGGAACGTGGGCACCGGGCTGTCGAACACCACGGCCACATACGGACACGAATATTCGGCAAGCAGCTTGAGCAGGTAGTTTGCAAACCCGAACACCGCGCCCGTGGGCCTGCCTTTTGAATCCGTCAATGGGTTCTTGATAAGCGCGTAGTACGCGCGGTAGGCAATGGCGTGGCCGTCGATGAGATACAGTTTTTTGTCGGGATTAGTAGATGATCTTGTTGGCATAAGATATTAATATAAGTTGGGCGTTTCCCTCCCCCTCGACAAGCTCTGGGTCAGGTCGGCCCTCCCTCCGGTCCACCCCTTCGGGTGCTTCCAAGGGTCGTCGGCCTTCGGCCTCGGGCCGCCTCGGCCCTATGCCGCAGTAGCGGCGGGTCCGGGCGGCATCCCGCTATGGCGGGACCTCCGGTCCGGCCTAACGCACGCGCAGGTGACAGGCGCTTGATTGAATGTCTAGTAATGATCAGATTCGGAAAGTTACAAAAGTGATAGCACCGTAATACAATATCGCCGCGAAGCGGCATACCTATGTGGTTGCGTTGCGAAGGGGCGACGCCGCGCGAGCGCAGGTCGAGCGCCCCAGGCGCGCCTCTTCGCTGGAGGGGGGAGCGGAGGACACCGCAGGCCGAAGGCCGAGGAGGCCGCAGCGAGGGGGAAACGCGTAGCGGTGCCCCCAGCAAAAGAATTAATCTTTTTTCATCATTTGGATTATTTCTTACAACATCCCTCACCATGGCGCCCATCATCATGACAACTATGCCGATCGGAAATCTTTGCGCGGATGACCCTTGCGAGTGATAACCCAAGCACAATTAAAAATGCCGCCGACAGGATCATTATCAACGGCGAAGGCTTCTCTGAAAAATCCTGAACAAGTTTTCCCCTCAGCGATTCCGTTCCGACAAGGGAGAATATACCGTCGAGCGCAAAGCCCATTGCCACCGACAATACGGTAATCGCGGCAAGATACACGGCAAGGATCTTCTTCCCCATCACCTCGGCAATCACGAGGATAAAGGAAATGTTGGTTGCCGAGCCTACGGCCAGGAACACGAACGCCGCGCCGGGCGACAGACCCTTTGCCATCAGGGCAACGGCGACCGGAATCGACGCCGTGGCACAGATGTACATGGGCACGCCCACCACGATCATCAGAAGCATTGAGAGAAGCTCGCTATTCGCAAATTTCTCGAAGAAATGGTCTGGGATAAGAAACGCAATGAGGCCGGCCGCAACAATTCCTATTGTCAACTGGACCGAGATGTCGTCCAGAAAATCGCGGAACGCATAGGCAAATACGCGTTTGGCGCGGTACCGGAGCGAATGCGAATGCGGCCGCGGTTCAAAGCAGAGGTTGCAGGAAAAGCGCTTGTCCGATGCGAGCGGATGGTCGAGTTTTGAAGAAAACGGGATTGTGGCCAGCCCGCCCACGATTCCCATGATAAGCGCGGCAACCGGCCGAAAGATCGCGTACACCGGCCCGAGCATTCCCCAGGTCGCCGCAATCGAGTCTATGCCGGTCTGGGGCGTGGAAATAAGAAAGGAAATCGTGGCGCCGTCGGACGCTTTTCCCTTGCGGAGCGACAGGGCGACCGGCAGAACGCCGCACGAGCACAGCGGAAGTGGTATGCCGAACAGGGCGGCCTTCACCACCGACGCCGCGTTGCTGCCGCCCAGGTGCTTTGCTATAAAGTCCCTGTGGATAAAGACGTGAAGCACGCCCGCAAACGTCAGGCCCAGGAGCATGTACGGCGCCATGTCCATGAAGGTGAGCGCAATTTCACGTGCAACGCCGAGTATCATTTCTCAATCCTTGCCGTGCTTCGCCGTCCGCCGGCCAAAAGCGCAATCCGGTAAATTTCCGGCCCCGGCTCTTCGTATTGATTTTATCATGTATTTTTGACCCTTGTGCACACAATAATCGACGAAAGGATTTTATCCCATGCCTATTTACGAGTACGAATGCGGCAAGTGCGGAATTGTGTTTGAGGAAATCGTCTCTTCCTCCTCTAACAAAATCCTGCCCTGTCCCAAGTGCAAGTCCACCGATACCCGGAAACTGATGTCGCGCGTAGGCGGCATTGCCATGGGCAAGATGTCAAGCGGGCCCGCATGCCAGAGCGGAGCTTCGTGCCCGGGGGCCTCTGACTGCGGGGCGGGTGCTGGGTGCTGCGGTGGATTGAACTAATCTATTAATAAATTAATTTGTTGGGCGTTCCCCAATAGATAGGAGAAGATTTGGGCGCCCCGCTGCTTCGCAGCGGCGGCCCTCCTTCCAGGCTCGGCCTTCGGCCTCGTTGCCGCTTGCCACGAGTGCCCTTCGGGCCGTGGTCAAGCGGCAATGCGCTCCAGCGCACCTTCCAGTCCTGCCTGGCGCGCGGCAGAAGAAATCTATTCGGTCAAGTATATCTTTGCGCCAGCTGAAATCCTTGGAACGAACGCGGGTTCTCTCTCCCAAGTCCCGCCGTCAACTGCCAACTGTCAACTTTCAACTCTTTTTCTCGGTGCCCCCGCAGCTGAAGCCTCTTTCCAGCGAACCAGCTTTCTAGGGGGCTACCCACGAGGGGGTGTGCTCCAAGACCCCGCAGGCCGTAGGCTGAGGAGGCTTGGGGCCACGGGGACACTTCCCCCTCCAAGATATCTTCCATTTGTATTTGAATTTGTATTAAGTGGTTTCTGGCAGAAAACACTTTCTTCGCCACCGCTGATCCAAAAACCCCGTTTGCTCTTATATTTCTAGTTGTCGCTCTTTCGCCGTTGCTTTGACCATAGTCCGGTTTCCTGGACAGGTGCTCAGCATGAAATCCGTTATCGGCTTTCTGTTGCTGTTCATTGTTGTTCTGCCGTCCCGGGCCGGCCAGGACACCGCGGCCGTGCCGCAGAGCGATTCCGTTGCCGCCCCGCGGCCCGAAGCTGAGCACGTTGACAGAATGGTCGTGCGGGCCGCGCCGTCAATCCGTGATTCAGGAATAGACCGCCGTAACGCCGTGGTCTTTTCCTCGAAGGAAATAAAGACCGCGGCCGGCGCCGCCGGTGACATCAGCCGCTATCTGGGCACCCTGCCGTCAATCGTCTCCTCGCTCGGGGCGAAATTCGACAACACCCTGTTTGTCCGCGGCGGCCGCCCCAGCGAGATTGTCTTTTTTGTCGACGGCATAGAAATGGAAAACATCAACCATTTTTCCCAAGCGAACGGCTCGGGCGGCCCCATCGGCTTCATCAATGCCGATTTCATCCGTTCGGTGCGGTTCTTTGCCGGCGACATGCCGGTCTCGTATCCTCCCCGGATGTCGTCGGTGGTGGACATCGACATGAAAGGCGGATCGTTCTCTTCTGTAAATGGCAGCGCGGGCATCAAGCTGACCGGCGGCCTCGCCTCGGTCGAGGGGCCGGCGTTCGGCAAAGAGGGCTCGTTCGCGCTTGCCGGACGATACGTGGACTTTTCCGCGCTCCGCTCGATCATCGGCGACGAAGGCATCCCCAAACTCGGCGATTTGTACGGCAAGCTTCTGTATCTGCCGTCCGCGAACCTGGTCATCTCGGCGACCGGGCTTTTTTCGTACAACACGTACAATTACGGCTACCCCATTGTGCAGCAGGGCGACGACGGCGCCGCCCACAATAGCGGCATTGACGAAATAGAACGGATCCTCCAGGGCGGCGCGGGCCTGCTCTTTCACTACAAGGACGAGTTTCAGGAGCACCGGTTCCAGGTGAGCTATTCACAGCGCGACGGGCGATCGTACGACAGCCTCGAATCGTTTTCGGACGCGTTCTTCGCACAGCACTATGCAAAAAACCCGGTGAGCAGCAATGCGGACAACCGCATGCATGCCTCGCTCAATACCAGCTCGCAATTCGCAGCCGGCGAAAACCAGTCCATCACCGCCGGAATCCGTGCCTACGATACAAAGTATTCTTTCTCGGTTTCCGACGAATCGATGAACAGCGGCACCTGCGTCATTTGCCAGAACGATTCCCCGGTCACCGTTGCCTGGGCCGAGAAACCGGTTGAAAAGGCAATTGCCATAGAAGGACCGGAGCTGGGAGCGTTCGCCGGTTACGAGCTCCGGGCAGGACCGTTTTCGGCATCCGCCGGCATGCGCGCGGATTATTTCAGGCTGCTTGACGATGTCGCGGTTTCGCCGCGTGTGGCGGGCATGGTCTCACTGGGCCGCGCTGGCAGCCTTGCCGCCGGGCTGGGACTGTATCACCAGTTTCCCACCGACCTTCCCACCATCCTTTTCGACGCGCTTTCGGCTAACGCGAACCTTCCGGACGATTCCCTGCGCACCTCCGAGCTCTCGCTCCTTGCACAGGCAAAGCCCCTCAGGTGCTGGCAGGGAACGCTCGGCTACCGCCTCACGCCGTGGGGCCTTGTTACGTCAAACGTGGAGGTCTATTACAAGTGGTACGACCAGGAATACCGCTTTCTCTCGCCCGACGTGCAGGACGTGGTGTACACAACGGCCGCCGGCGTGCCCGCCATGCGGCCCCAGGACGGCCACCGGAGGGTGTACGGCGCCGAAGTCTCTCTTGTCAATGCCGTGCGCGGCTGGCTTTCCTGTTCCCTCGGTGCGTCCCTGTTCGACGTGAAGAACCAGTTCGACGATGCAGCCTGGTACGACGACTGGACCGACGTGGGCTACACGTTTTCGGCCGCCGCGACCGCGTCCATACTGCGCAACCACACGGTTTCGCTGTCGGTGTCGGGCTCGGGCGGAAGGCCGTACTGTCCGGAGCTGGTGCGGGTGGATTGCGTGGGCCGCAGGTCCGCGTCGATCGACACCTCGGCGGGATATTATTCCAGGCGCCTTGACAGGCTGCTCACCACCAATTTCAGGTACGGGTTTACAAAAAGGATATTCGGCGCCGAAGCGGAGCTCTTTATCGAGATCATCAACCTCTTCAACTACAAGCCGGTGCTCGAATACAAGTTCAACGGGACCGGGTTCCAGGAGGTGACGCCGTTTGGGATAACGCCGATATTCGGGATAAGCGTAAGATTCTAATTACAAATAGTAGAGACTTATTTAAGGGGGGAGGGCTCCCCCTCGCTCCGGCCCGGTCGCGTTACTTGACAATCCACCAATCGAGAAACGCGACCGGTCCTCCGCTACCCCCTCCTGGGTAGCCGCCTTGACAAAACAGCTGCAAGGCCGTGCATCGTTGTGGCGGCACCCACGGAGAACAGTTGAAATGTTGAAGCATTGAATAGTTGAAAAGCCAATACCCGAAAACTGGACAAAGAAAAATAAGTGTCATTGCGAGGAATCTTCGACGAAGCAATCTCCCGAGAATTCCGCATCGCCCAATTTTATCTACTGCTTTCGCATCGGTCACTCCCCTCTCCCCATGGGAGAGGGGACGGGGGTGAGGTTAAACGAATCAAAGCGAGAGATTATTTCATCACAGAGACCAGTTTCTCCTGATGGTACTCCCCCGCTTTGAAGACGACCAGATACGCGCCCGCGGCAAGTTTGTCACGTTGCATGGTGAGTGAATAATTTCCCGCGGGCTGGTGCTTGTTGATGAGGTCGGATTGCAATTGGCCGTTAATTCTATACAACTGCAGGGAGACCTGCTCTGCTTTGGAAAGCGAATAGGAAAACTTGACTAATGCGCCAGATAAGAAATTAGAGCTTATTATCTGTAAACCGGCGCTCTTTGCGGTTGATTGCGCTGAGATAGGATGAACAACGGGGTTAGGAATATAGTCTCCGAACTGAGCAAAATAGTAGTGGCCCATACGTTGGCCGATGCCGGTAAAACTTCCTCCTACATACACCGTTGACCCGCTCACAGCGAGTGAATATACAGTGCCGTTTGCGTTTGGGTTCCAGGCCAATGCATTCCCTGTTGTCGCATCTAAACCGGCTAAGTAGTTGAGGCCCTGACCGCCAATGCCGTTGAAGTATCCTCCGGCATATACGGTTGTCCCGCTCACAGCGAGTGAAGTGACCCAATTATTCGCATTTGGGTTCCAGGCCAAGGTATTCCCTGTTGTCGCATCGAGGGCGGCAATACAGAAGCGGGTCTGCCCGCCAATGCTGAGGAAGTATCCTCCAATATATACTGTTGATCCATTCACCGCGATTGCGGCAACACTGCCATCCGCATTCGGATTCCAGGTAAGGACATTCCCTGTTGTCACATCAAGGGCGGCAATATGGTTGCGGCTGAGTCCTCCGATGGTGGTGAAAACCCCTCCAACATACACCGTTGTACTGCAAACGGCGATTGTAATGACACCGGAGTTCGCATTAGGGTTCCAACCGGTGGCATTCCCTGTTTTTGCATCCAAAGCTGCCATATGGTTACGAACCTGACCGCCTATACTGGAAAAATCCCCTCCTGCATAAACCGTTGTTTCGCTCACTGACAAACAAGAAACAGTGCTGTCGGCAAATGGATTCCAGATCGTTGCGTGGCCGGTTATCGTATCCAATGCTGCAATTCCAATACGTCTCTGACCGCCAATGCTGTCGAAAATCCCTCCCGCATATACTGTTTTTCCACTCACAGCGAGCGAAAGAACATTGTTGTTCGCATTGGGGTTCCAGCCGGTAACCTTTCCTGTTGCCGCATCCAATGCGGCGATATGGTTTCGGTTCTCGCAGCCGACACCGTCGAACCATCCTCCTGCATATATCCTTGTCCCGCTCACTGAGAGTGATTGGACAGCCTTGTTCATCTTCGGGTTCCATGCCGTGGCATTTCCGGTTGTCGAATCCAGAGCTGCCAGGTAATTACGGTCCTGCCCCCCAATGCCGCTAAAAAGCCCTCCAACATATACCGTTGTCCCGCTCACGGCGAGTGCATTTACCTGGTCGTTCGCATTCGGGTTCCAAGCCGTCGCAGTTCCAGTCGTCGCATCCAACGCCGCGACATGGGTGCGGCTCCGGCCGCCAACGCTGGTAAAATTCCCTCCAACATACACCGTTGTCCCGCTCACGGCGAGTGCATTTTTTCTTCTTTCCTTTTTTTTTACTCTTCTTTTTGCTTGGTTTTTTTTTTTTTTTTTTTTTTTTTTTTTTTTTTTTTTTTTTTTTTTTTTTTTTTATTCCAATGTCGGCTATACAGCTTTTTTTTTTTTTTTTTTTTTTTTTTTTTTTTTTACCCCCTGGCCGTTCGCTTTCGGATCCCTCCTCAGGCTAACGCATTCCCTGCGGTATCGTCCAATGCCGGCTATACAGCTGCGACTCTGCCCGCCAATATTGGTAAAAGACCCTGCCGCATATACCGTTGACTCGCTTACTCGCTTGATTGCCTCTCAATCCAATTCTCTCCTATATCCTCATGTTTATCAACTCTCCTCCATATAATTCTATCTATATATCATTCTCTAAACTAAATTATTCTTTTATATCCCTTCTTCCTACCAATATACATACCCGTTTGCAGCCGGGTTCCAGCCGGTTAGCATTCCCTGCGCAATCACCGTTGACTCGCTTTACTCCCATTTACTCACATATACATACCGTTCACAGCTTCAGCAGGTAGTTCTGCCATGCAGATATAATCGCTGCCTTCGACCAATGAAGATGTGAGTATCAAAGCCAAACGGTGAGACTGAAATGCAAACCTAAACAATTCATTTCAAAACCCATCGTATCCAATGCAGCAATACCGGTGCGACTTGCTCCGCCAATTCTTAAAATCTTTGCCACCCCTTCCTCCAATCGCAATCACGTATGTTTCTATGTCCAAATCGGCGCGCTCCTCGCACCACATTTCTTCCGCTAATTGGCATATACATTCGGTGACCTGACTCATAGAGTAAGGGCTCATCGCGTCCGTTCCGAAGTTTAGTCGTTTCCCGCCTCGTGCTGCATCAATTACTTGTCGGCCGAGGTCAGCGGATTCATCAATATCCGCACCACTTACGAGCATGTCACAAACCTGCACCAAGTAGAATGGCTTATGCGTAATTGCCTCGGTAGCGGGAAGCTGAAGCAACTGTTGGGATCGCAGTAACAGGTCTGGCATCGAGGCAAGGCGCAGGCTGCCATACTTGTTTGCAGTCTCGGTATTCCAGCGGCACATTCCAGAGATCCACTTCATAAAAAAAACCGCGAGCCGCGCAACATACACCGCCCGTTCAACGTGCGGAGTGAAAAAATGCAGACCGTGATGATGTTATCAGGGCACCCTGCCTATCGGGTTGCGCCACGAAGTATCCAGGATTTGAAAACGCCTCGCGCGCATTACTCGGCCCTATAAGTTCATCAAAACCGTCCACAATAGGTACGATACATTCTCTCCTAGCCAAAGCAGAAACTGAGTGATAGTAAATATGCGCGATGTAGTTGTAGCGCCCTCGCCATCACATCTTCAAGTTGGTTCAATCCTTTCCCTTGTGCATCGAGGTAAAGAAAGAGAGTTTGAGTTTGGCCACGGAGGTAAAGTTCTGCCTGCCTCCTTGTTAGGGCCCTGAGCGTGGAGGTCTTGCCTACTCCTGCATTGCCATAGACAAATAGCACGCGAGTACTAGAAAGTGTGCGCCTTGTGCGATCAGTAGCTTCACTAAAATCGGGAAATAGACTGGTCCGCCAACATACCAGCCGCCATGACCATCCATGCATGTGGCATATATTATCTGGCAATCTTAGTCAGACTCAGTATGGCTTGAGCTAGTATCAGGAAGATCTGGCAACCCCGCAGAGGATAAAAAGCTCACATATGAATAGACCTTGCCGTCAAAAGACACGTCAGGGAAGCCAGTTGTCGTCTTAACTAGCCGAGCACTACGTCGTTGGCGTGACTGTGTCCAAATTAGGTCACCCGAGTTGGTAACCTCCACAACCGAGGAAGGATCAGCGAAGGTAAAAATATCCTGACGAATTTCTTCAATCGTGACTTCTAGTGCTGACATGTCTAACTCCTGATGTAACGAGGATATTTTGATAGACCGGTCTAGGCTCCTCACTCCGGGTCAACCAAAATATCTCACCTTTCCTAAAAGCGGCAGCGGTCACTAATCCAGGAATCATGTCTTCGTCATTACTATAAATTACGACCGAGCCTCCCTCGTGCGCCAATGTAATTTTGTCAGCCACTTCGAGGTGCAATTGCGTATACCGGGTTCTGGAATAAATTTTTCAGCTGATTTGCATTCCATTGTGTTCCGCGGCATGGCATGGAATGCAGGCTTCGTTGCGAGAGCCAATGCTTTATAATCGAATCACAGCAGTTTTCAGGAGAAATACAGTTGGGCGGCGGCTCATTGTTGAACTTATACTTCATTCTGCCGAAACCCTTCTCAGTTCTGAGCGTATTTAGAAGCCTTAATCCTGGAAGAGCCGAAACACATTCAACGACTTGGGCATAAACGCGCGCTGATCGAATGCGGTATGGAAAATCATCACGACAAATGCCCCTGGTCATTTGATGCAGATTTGTGCCATTACCTTTGCAAACCTTCACGGAATCGCCCATCATCCGCACGTTTCGATTCTCCAAATCGGTAGAAAGTGCCCGCACCACTTTGCCGCCAACTCTCCAATTCGCCGAGCAACAATAGGTTTCGACGGGGATCGTATTGCCCACCAATTTCACACAGTGGCAAATTCAATGCAAGTATATTGGATTCTTCAACGATCTAATACTCCCACCTTCAACAAGACCCTCACCCTACCACGGCATCTCATTCCTGCACGTCATCACGCTGTCCTTTGCCGGTACCGTCTTTCCCTCGGCCATGCACTTGGTCGCGCGGTCGTAGTACCACGCCGCCCGGTCCATTTCTTTTGCGCAGGCGCTTATGGTCGCGGCCGCGCATAGGACGCGCCAGCGGTTGGCGCGCACGGAAGACTTGTCCCCAAGGGACAAGGCGAGGGTGATCTGCGTTGAGGCCTCGGGGTAGTCGCCGAAGTACTGGTACACGCGCGCGCGGGCAAGGCACGCCTCGGCCGCGCCGTACCAGGCCTTATCTTTTTTGTAAAGATCGAACGCCTCGTCGAGGTAGGCAAGGCACTCCTTGGTGTGATCGCGCGCCCAGGAGAGGCGTCCATGCACCATGAGCCAGAAGGTTTTGTCGCGGGCGTTTTTCGGGGTTATGGCGCCGAGCTTGTACCAGGCCAGCGCGCTGTCCGCCGCGCCTGCGGCAGACCATGCAAGCGCGGCGAACCCGGCGGCCTGGCGCGCCTCGGTTTCCTTGTTGCTCATGGAGAACTGGCGGTAGGAAGCGGCAAAGCAGATGCGCGCGGAATCGTATTTGTCAAGTTCGAGCAGGCACCGGCCCATGTTGAAAAGATACAGTCCCGCCTGCTCGGGAATGTCGTGGATTTCGGCCTGTTTCAGGCCCTTTTCGTAAAAGGCAAGCGCGCTCGCGAGTTTTCCCTCGGAAAAGCTGGCCGCGCCCCGCGAACCGAACACGTACCCGCTGGACCAGTGCGGCGGTTTGCCTGCAAGTGCATTCGCGCACGAGCATGCGAGGAGCGCCGCGCCGCAGGCGGCAAGTGAAACGAGTTGTCTTGTCATGCGCGAAGTCATTTTGTTTTCGGATTGTCGTTGAGCATCGGGTCGGGCTGGCCGTTGATGAAACCCTTTACCAAAAAGTTGGCCTGGAGGCCCTTTAGAATAAGCTCCACCTCGGACAGATCGGCCTGCACCCTGTTCATCAAAGACGGAAGGTCTTTCGCCGAGGTCTGGATGCTGTTGACAAGGCTGTTGACGTCGGTGATGAGCCTGCCAACCTTCGAGGAGAGGCCCGCGACCGAGTCGGCAATGCCCTTGCCCTTTTCGCCGATGGCAGCCACCTTAACCAGGATGGTGTCCACGCGGCCGAGCGTTCCGTATGCCCGTAGCACCAGGCCGTTTGCGTTTCTGGCTATGCTGTTGGCCGCGTTGATGAGTGTGTCCTCCTTTATCAACCGGCCAACGGTGCCTTTTCCGTCGAGAATGTTCTGCAATATTTTCTGGAGGGTCTCCACTGTTTTTGTCACCTGGTCAAGCGTTTTAGCGATGGGCGCCTGCACCTCGGACGCGAGCGTGTCGCCGCTTTGCGCCGGCAACGAGCCCACGGTGCCGCGGGTAATGTCTATTTCCCAGTCGCCGATGGCAACGTTTTTCTGCTGCAGCCGCGCCCTGCTGTCGCGCCTTACATACGGCATGTACTCGCGCTTTATTTTGAGCTTAACGTCCACAAACCCGCCCGGGTTGAGCGACACGTCCTCAATGCGGCCCACGTTCATGCCGAGGATGGTGACCGCGCCGTTGGGCGCCACGCCGCCCGCGGTCTCGTACTTTACATACAGGTAATCCCATTTCGCAAACAGGTCGGAACTGAAGAACGTGTAGATGAGAAAGACGGGCAGCACCATGAGCGGGACCGCGATAAACAGCCCCACAAAGAGGTTCCGGTACTTCCGGTGGAACGGCTCGTCCGTCAGCCGCAAGTCGTCGGTCGTTGTATTCATAACGATTCCCGTAACACCTTGAACATGTTCGCGCCCCCGCCCTGGGCCGCTGCGGCATCCCGGTAGTCGCGCAGCGTGCCGCTGTCGAGCACCGCAACCGGGCACGAAAGCGTTTTCAGAACGTCGACGTTGTTGCACGCGGCAACAACCGTGAGCTTGCGCGATGCGTTCATGGACAAAAGCGCCCGGCCGATTGCCTCCGCGGTCACCGGGTCCACGCCCGACGTGGGCTCGTCGAGGAACAGCAGCGACGGCCCCATCACCACGGCACGCGCGATCGCGGCGCACCGCGACTCCGCAGCGGATAGCTCGTTGGGAAACCGTTTGTCAACGTCATGGAGCCCCAGCTCCTCCATGCACGCGCGCACCGCCCGCCGCACATCATGCTCAGCCATGTGCCGGTGGTACCGCAGCGGCAGCGCGACGTTGTCGTACACCGTAAAGTTGTGAATGAGCGCGTGCTTCTGGAACACATAGCCGATGCCTTGACGCTTGCGCATTATCTCTGCGCGCGGCAGGGTCGCCAGCTCCACGCCGTCCCAGAACACCGCACCGTCCTGCGGCTGCCGCAGGCTCGCGCAGATTTCCAGCAGCGTGGTCTTGCCGCATCCGCTTCGGCCGGCAATGGCAAGCATGCCGCCCGTTGCCACGCTCAGGCTCACGCCCGCAAGCAGCGGCTCGCCGCCAAACGAAAACCGCACGTTCTCGACCCGCAATGCGTCAGTCATATATCATACACTTATGTTTTGAAAGAATTCCAGTATCCCTGACAAACAAGTTGAAAGTTGACAGTTGAAAGTTGAGAGTTGAAAACATACCAGTCACCTCATTCTTCTCCGCGTCCCACGTGCCTTTAGGGTGATTCTTGTCTTATCCCTCATAACGAATACAAAAATACGCTCACCGTTATCAGAATGTTGATCAAGAGCGTCACGATCATGCAGCTCACCACGCTCTTGAGCGCGGCCTGCGGCAACTCGCGCGTGTTGGTGACCGCAAGGCCGTAATGGCAGCTCACCAGCGCGGTGATCGCGCCGAACATCACGTTCTTGAAGACCGATTCGATGATGTCCCACGGGTGCAGCGCGCCGAGCACCGTGCTCATAAAGTACCTGAACGGGATCGCTCACCTTGACCTGCGCGATAAAGTATCCGCCGATGATGGCGATGATGTCGAAGTATACCGACAGGCACACCATGGAAATCACCATGCCCACAAACGCCGGCATCACGATGAAATGCACCGGGTCGATGCCCATCACCTCGAGCGCCGAGAGCTCCTTTGACACGCGCATGTTGCCGATGTACGTTGCCAGCGCCGAGCCCGACCTGCCCACCACCACGAGTGAAGTGAAAAACGGGCCGAGTTCCCGTATGACAACGATGATGAGGATGTTGCCGAAATACTCGCCCACGCCGAACTTGGGCATGTTGGTCATGGCCTGGATGATGATGGTGATGCCGCACAGAAGGCCGATGACGCCCACGAGCCAGAACGCCTCCACGCCGGTGAACAGCACCTGGCTCACGATCTGCTTGAAGGACGAGGCGATGCCCTGCCTGCCGCCCACGAAGAGCACGGTGAGAATGTCGTAGAAAAGACCGGTGACGTCGAACACGGTCCTGCACAGCGACACAACCCAGTCGCCCATCCTGTTTACAAAACGCAGAAGCCGCCCCATGCAAAACATCCCTTTTCGTTATCGGCCACTCGCCCAGGCCTCATATCGCTCCCAGAACCTCTGCCGCGCCTCCTCGTGACGGGTGGAATAGAGGACCGGAGGCTCCGCAAGACGCAGTTCCCGCACGAACCGTGCAGGATTTTCGGCACGCTCCCGCGCCGACAGCTTGTCGGCCTTGGTGAGCACCGCAAGCACGGGCAGCGACAGCGACGAGAGCCAGGCCAAAGCCTCTTTGTCAAGGGGCAGCCCCGGGTGCCGGCTGTCGCAAAGCCAGATCACGCCGCAAAGGTTTCCCCGCTTTTCGCAGTAATCGGCCACTAGGCGCGACCATCGCACCTGTTCGCTCCTGGCCTTGTGCGCGTATCCGTAGCCCGGGAGGTCGGCCCAGACACTCCCGTCGCTCACCCTGTAGAAATTGGCAAGCGTGGTCTTGCCCGGCGTCTTCGAGACCCGCGCCAGCGACCCGTTGGAGAACACATGGTTGATAAACGACGACTTCCCCACGTTCGACCTACCGAAAACGCAAAATTCCCGTTCAGAACCTTGGGGAATGTCGCGAATGTTCGCGGCAGACGACGCAAACACCGCCGAGGGCCTGCACTGTTCCTTATCCAGGGACATATCCTATTGTACTACATTAGTGATTGTTTATCAAGCGGCGCGGCAATGCCGAATCCGGGCTGCGCCGTGGTAGAATATATATTTTGTTCACATTTGCGCACGGCACACGCGAAAGGACTCGGGCATGAATATCGTGGAGGCAATCCGGCAGGTCACCTCGGGCGCGAACCTTGCGGTGAACGAGGCGAGGGACGTGTTCAACGACATCATGAGCGGCAGCGCCACCGACGCGCAGATCGCGGCCTTCATCGTGGCGCTGCGCATGAAGGGCGAAACCGCCGACGAAATTACGGCCGCGGCCACCGTGATGCGCGAGAAGGCCACGCACGTTCTGGCAAGCGATGAGCGTCACGTGGTTGACACGTGCGGCACGGGTGGCGACGGCGCGCATACGTTCAACATCTCGACCGCCGCGGCCTTTGTCGCGGCCGGCGCGGGCGCAACGGTGGCCAAGCACGGCAACAGAAGCGTGTCGAGCAAATGCGGGAGCGCCGACGTGCTTGAGGCGCTCGGCGTGAACATCGGCGCCGACCCGGCAATCATGAAGCAGTGCCTTGACGAAATCGGCATCTGCTTCCTGTTCGCGCCGTCTCTACACAAAGCGATGAAGTTCGCCATCGGGCCCAGGAAGGAAATAGGCATCCGCACGGTGTTCAACATCCTCGGCCCGCTCACCAATCCTTCCATGGCCAAGCGCCAGCTCCTCGGCGTGTTCTCGCCCGGCCTTGCCCCTACCCTGGCACGGGTGCTGCTCAACCTGGGAAGCACCAAGGCCTATGTGGTGCACGGCGCCGATCACCTTGACGAGATCACCATCACCGCGGAAACGCACGTCGCCGAACTTGCCGACGGAGCGGTACGGTCGTACGATATTCGGCCCGAGGACTTCGGATTCAAACGGGGGATTCTATCGGACATCGCGGGCGGCACGGCACAGGAGAATGCCGCAATTGTCAAGGCGGTGCTTTCGGGCGAAAAGGGGCCGCGGCGCGACATCGTGGCGCTCAACGCCGGCGTTCGCCATTGCCGCAAGCGGCGTGGCCAAAGACCCCAAAGAGGGGATCGCGATGGCGCAGAAGGCGATTGACAAAGGCAAGGCGATGGAGAAACTGCGGAAGCTGGTTGAAATGACGGGCGGGAAATAACGCCGAAAGAAAAGATGCGGATGATTGATCATGGCGTGTGCCCCGACCTGGGACAAAGGACTGCAGGATGATCAAGAAGATAGCCGCGTTATTCCGCTTTGTCATTTCCGCCCTCATCCACAACCCCACCTGGGGCCTGGTGGTCGCCGTGGTTATTGCGCTCATCGCCAACCTCTCCACCATTCAATACATCTTTTCGCTTCAAAATAATCTGGAGGGCATGTTCAAGACCGACCTTATCGGCCAGAACTACATTCAGACCGCGCGGATAAAACTTCTTTCCATCAACAAGGACATCAACAATCTGTTCCTGCTTACCGACGTCGACGAAAAGTACCTTGTCACCGAGAAAATCCTCACCCACAAGCGTGAGGTGGGAGAACTGATTGCAAAGTCCAAGCCGTTCTACGGCACCAAAAAGAGCTCCCGTCTTGTCGGAGAGGCTGGCGCATCGTTTGCAGAATGCGCAATCACCATCGATTCACTCATCGCATTGTCGAAATCGGAGGCTACGGGCGAGGCGGTCGATGTTATCACCGGACCGATGAAACACGAGTTTGAAACGCTCGACAGCCTGCTGGGCTATCTGGACGGGGTCAAACAGCGGCACGATATCCGCGTATACAAAAACATCGATTACCAATTGACAATTTCAATAATCTTTACGCTTGTCGCGCTTGTCATTACCATCGGGGTGAGGATATTTGTTTTTCGAAGCCAGAAAAAGGGGTCAAGAAGCACAACATAACATCCCGATAAATGATTTGGGCGTTCCCCTCCCCCTCGACACAGCTCGGGGTCGGGTCGGCCCTCCTTCCGGTCCACCCCTTCGGGTGCTTCCAAGGGTCGTCGGCCTTCGGCCTCGGGCCGCCTGCCACGATGGCCCTGCGGGCCGTGGTCAGGCGGCATCCCGCTATAGCGGGACTTCCAGTCCTGCCTAACGCAGAAAACGGCAATTTAGATCTTCGATAAGTCAATCGTCTGTTGTCACGACCGATGGTTGCATTTGCGAGTGACGAATGCACTGATTACATTGCGCGAAGGCGCATTTCTTGCGCAGGGGCGAAGCGTGAACGGGTGACGCCGCGCGAGCGCGCAAGCGTTGCCGCCCCGCGGACGGTTGCGCCGGCCCAACTGGAAGGGCGATAGGCGCAGGACACCGCAAGCGAAGGCGAGGAAGCCGGAGCCCGGGGGAAACCGATGCCAAGGAGGTGCCCCCACCAGAATTTGAAAACTGATTAGATTTACTATTGATATGAGGATAATATAATCGCAGCTCTTCGACCAATTTACCAACCGGAATCTGGCCGGGCGCGACCGCCGATCTTAAAAACCCGTACGTGAACAGCGACCCGAACACCGGCGCCAGGACGCGCGAGATGGTGCCGAAATCGCCCATGGCGATCACCACCACCGGCCATGCGCATTCGGACGCGAACGCGAGCAGCCGCGCCACATCTTGACGGCTGTGCGCCATTGCCGCGATCTTTACAATGTGGGCGCCGAGGCTCGTGCGCCCTGTCGGCAATGGCGTGCAGATGCGCGATGTCGGGCGTCTTCTCGAAATCGTGCTCCGACACGATCACGGTTTTCCCCGCCGCATGAGCGATCACCTGCTGCGCGATCGATGCGTCGATCTCTATGTCGACTGCGTCCACGAACGGGATCACCGACTTGAACATGTCCATCCGCTTGTGCCGGTTGCCGTCCGTCTCGCGGATGGTGCCGATGCAGGGGAAATTTGTGGTCTTCTTGATTTTGTCAACATATACACATAGCGACGGGATGTCGTCGCCCAGCAGGTCGAACCGCATTTCCAGGATGTCCGCGCCGGTCTTTGCAAGCGCAGCGATGCGGTGCATGTCGAGAAATTCGTCGATGACCGCGACCACGCGGGGAATTTCGCCGAGAGCAATTGATCCAATGGCAAGAGGGTTTGTAGTATTCATAGCCTTTATAAAAATGGTTGATGGTAATTAATATGAATATAAGATTTGGGCGTTTCCCTCGCTTCGCTCGGGCCGGTCTCCCTTCGGGCTCGGCTGTTCGCCTCGTTGCCGGTCCGCCCTATGCCTGTCGGCCGGGTCGGCCGGCAATTCGCTCTAGCTCACCCTACGGTCCACCTAACGCGCGGCAGAAGAAATCTTATCAGTCAATTGCTTCTTCCCGCGCCAATCCGCATACGCCATGAATCAGTCTATGCTTTTCAACCATTCAACGCTTCAACTATTTCTTTCGGTGCCCCCGCAGCCGACGGTTCTTTCTTGCAAATCCACTTCCTTGGGGGCCACCCAGGAGGGGGTAGCGGAGAACCGGCGCGCGGGAAGTCATGGAAAAAATGTCGCGCGTGCCGGGCCGGAGTGAGGGGGAAACCTCCCCCGCCAAATCAATATTTACTTTTTGGAATTCCCAACATTTTCTCCGCCCTCTCATCCAGATATCTCACCAACCCTCTTGGAATTCTTCTCATCATCCCCGCTTCTCCCCACACCTCCGGACTCTCCATCACCCCGCCGGGTGCTTCCAAGGGTCGTCGGCCGGCACAAGGCAAGAGACACAATAATGAAGCGCGAAGCGCTATTTCCATACCTTGGGGAACGAAGTGACAATTCGCTCTAGCTCACCCTACGGTCCACCTAACGCGCGGCAGAAGAAATCTATTCGGTCAAGATCATTTTTCCCGCCATCTTGAATCATCAAGAAAATGATCAAAGCTTCTTCTTTGTACTTTTCAACACCTCTCCGTGGGTGCCCCCCAACCCAAGCAACTTTCTCGCAAATCAACTTCCTTGGGGGCCGCCCAGGAAGGGGGTGCCGGAGGACCGCAGGGCCGCAGGCAGGGGGATACTTCCCCCACCAAACTAATCTTTACTTATTGCAATGCCCAACATATTCTCCGCCCTCTCATCAAGATATCTCACTAATCCTTTTGGAATTCTCTTCATCATCCCCGCTTCTTCCCATACTTCCGGACTCTCCATGCACAAATAAAGCGGAATATCCGGATCTCGCCTTTCTACTTCTTCCCGTATCGCCGAATAGAATTCCACCCGAATGGGCCGGTAATACCTGATTTTCCCGTCCTCTCCCTGCACAAGCTCGCCCATGGCGAACAGCGGAAGGTGCGCGTTCGTTTTCTTGAGCAGCGCCTTGAGCGCAGGCGATGAGCGAAAGCCGCCCAGGCTCCACCAGGCGATCCTTGACGTATCGGAAACGGCGCCGAGTATGCGGGAAACGACATCGAGGTACTCCTGTTTCCATTCCGGATACCACAAAATCGGGTCGAAGTGGAACGCGACCCAGAAGCCCATGTCGAGACAGCGTTGCGCAGCCGCAAGCCGGTCTTCGAGCAGCGCGGTGCCGTGCTCGAACAATGAGATCATGCGCGGCGTGTTCATGGAAAACCCGACCATGACTTTTTGCGGGTTCCTTATCTTCGCAAGGCTGCCTATGTTTGTGCTTTTTGTCTTGAATTCAACGAGCGCATTCGGAAAGGGATCAAGCAGTGCCGCGATTTTTTCGCTCAGACGGAGTTTGTCTTCGAGGTACAGGCTGTCGCCGAATTCGCCGGTGCCGAACCGCACCACGCCCTTCCATACGGCAAGCTTGCCGCGGACCTCCGCTTTCCAGATCGGAAAAATTGTCGAATACGACCTGCGCCTGGTTTTCGAGATACGCCTGCAAAACGCAGTACCTGCAGTACATGCCGCAGCCCGTGAGCGGGGTGAGGATCTGGTAGCCGCAGCACAAATACCCCTGCGTCGTGCCGGGGCAGGGTTTCCAGAATTCGCCTTTGTGAATGGCATGGACTAGGGCATCACGGCCCGGCGGCGCGGACACGGCGGGCTGCGTGGAAGGGCGGCACGGAACCGTTCTTCACCGCCGGCCTCCCCTGCGGTCGCGGCGAGGGGGCGGCGTTTGTTCCTGCCACCACATGATGAGCTCCTTCTGCCGCCGCACCTCGCTCAGCTTGTAGGTGACCGGCACTTTCCTTCCTGTAAACGGGTCTTCGCCGGTGGCATACACGGAGCACGACACGGTCATGGGGATGGGGATGTATTCCTGCACGTTGCGCGGCCGCAGGCCCCTGCGCCGGAGGTATTCGCCGAGATCTGCGGCGTCCTTGAGCGTGCTGCCGGGGTGGCCCGCGATAAGATACGGCACAAGGAACTGCTGCTTGCCGGCGCGCGCGCTTGCGGCCGCGAAGAGTTCCTCGAACCTCTGCCATCCGGTTTCCTCGGGTTTCCCCATTGCCGAAAGCACGGCGCGCGACACGTGCTCGGGCGCAACGGAAAGCTGGCCGCCCGTCGCCTTTTTCGCGACAACGTCGATGATCTCGGGCCAGAGCAGGGCGAGGTCCATGCGCACGCCGGAGTTGATTGACACATGCTTTACCATGTCGAGCCCGCACACCGTGCGGATAAGATCGGCGAACGCCGACTGGTTGGCGTGCAGAAACGCGCACGCCGAAGGCGCGAGGCAGCTCCTGCGCGTGCAGGGTTTGCCATCCTTGGGCCGTTTGCAGAACAGGCCGTACATGTTGGCAGTGGGACCGCCGAGGTCCGACACGATCCCTTTCCATCCGGGAAGCTGCGACCGCCTCCGTATCTCCCGCACCACCGATTCCTTTGACCTGCTCTGGACGGTTTTTCCCTGGTGCGCGCCGAGGCCGCAGAAATTGCACCCGCCGAAACACCCGCGCACCGCGGTGATGGAGTCCCGTATCTGTTCGTACGCGGGAACGGACTGTTTGTAGGACGGGTGCGGATGGTAGGTAAACGGCAGTTCGTAGATGCGGTCGATTTCTCCCTGCGTAAGCGGTTCGGCGGGCTTGTTGACAAGTACTGCAAGGGTGCCGCTTTCCTGCAGAAACGCCGCCTCCGGGTTTTCGTAGAACAGTCTTGTCATGCGGGAAAACGCCTCCCGCGAATTCCTGATCTCCTCGAAGGACGGCAGCCGCACGAATCTGTTCTTCGGATCGGCAGTCACGGCGTCAAGCGCGGCTTTGCCGAGGCGTACCGCGGTACCGGGAATGTCGAGCATGCCGGACAGCGGCTCTCCCCGCTTGCAGCGCGCAACAACGGCCCGCAGCGGGTGCTCGGCCATGCCGTAGGCGAGAAGGTCGGCCTTTGCGTCGAGCAGAATGGGCTGGCGAAGGGAATCGGACCAGAAGTCGTAGTGCACGATGCGGCGCAGGCTCGCCTCCACGCCGCCGATCACGATGGCCGCGCCGCCGAACGCCTGACGGATCGCGTTGCAATAGGCGATGACGGCGCGCTGCGGACGCACGCCCGCCCTGCCGCCCGGAACATACGGGTCGTCGCTTCGCGGCTTTTTCTGGGCCGTAAACAGCGACACCATGGAATCGACATTGCCCGCGGTCACGCCGAAGAAATACCGCGGCTGCCCGAGCGCGGCAAACTGCGACGGGTCGTTTACATCGGGCATTGCGATGATGCCCACGGTTACTCCGAGCGACTGGAGGTACCGTCCGACCATGGCTGCGCCGAATGCGGGATGGTCGACGTAGGCGTCGCCCGTTACGATGATAACGTCGAGCTGCTCAATGCCCAGTGCCATGCATTTCTTCGCGCGTGGTGGGAAGAAATGCCAGGGGTACTCCTGCCTGTTTCTGCGTGATGACATCCATGAACGCCTCAGCCCGCGCAATCCCCGCGACTTGGAGCGGGGTTAGCGGGCGGATTATAAATATATTTTCCTTAGGCAAGGAAGAACCCTGCCCCTTGGGGCAGGGTTCTTCAAAGGAAAATTATGTGATTTCTGCGGCAAAAGGGCAACGGGCTGAGCGAGGAGTACGTGGGACCGAATGCCGCCGTGCAGTCGTTCACGGCGACGATCGCCTTCGTACGCAGGGAAGACGGCTTTGCGAAAGCGGGTTTTTACGGCTTACAGAGGAAAATAGCGGGCCTCGGTCGCTGCCCGCCTCACCAGCATTTCTGCTTGGATTTCCAGCGGTCGTCCCATTTCTTGAGCCAGGCCGATAGTTCCGCCGACGGCGCGCAGATCTTGTTGTCCTGAAAATCAACGTAGGTGAGCCATTTCATCTTCACGATGCCGTCGGGAAGGGTGAAAAGCCTGTTGTTCATGAGGTACAGCTCCCGCAGCGAGGTGAGCTTGGTTATTTCCTCGGGCAGCGAGGTGAACCGGTTGCCCCACAATTGCAGGACCCTGAGCGACTTGAGCGTAAACAGCTCTCGCGGCAGTTTTGAGAGCTGGTTCTGGCGAACGTCCAGCTCCTGCAGGGCAACGCAGCTGCCGAGTTCGGAAGGCAGTTCGCCGATCTGGTTGTATTGGAGGTCCAGTTTGACAAGCGACGTGAGCCGGCCTATTTCCGGAGGGACATCGGTGATGCTGTTGCGCCCGAGAAGCAGGGTCGTGAGGGATGTAAGGGTGCCGATGGACGGCGGGAGCACCTTGACGCCGGCCTTCTCCATTTCCTTGTTTGTCAAGTCGAGAGAGGTGATCCTGCCGAGCGAATCGGCCTTGGTCACGCTCTCCACGGTGACGCCCTGCAGTCCGGCGCTGTCGAGAATGGTCCGCACCACGGCAACCTGCTCAGAATTTGCCTGGCCGAAAGCGCAGGTTGAGGCAATCGCAAGAATAATAAAAACGGTTCGTTTCATGGAATCCCCCTTTAATAAGAGGATAATGTGCTATTTGTAAAGTATATAAATAATATACTTCCACAGCGGGTCAAAGTCAAATTCACAGGGATCGGGACAATAGTACAAGTTTCAATATCCCTGACAACATAAGATACGCTGGGCGTTCCCCTCGCTTCGCGAGGGTCGGTCTCCCTTCCGGTCTCGGCCTTCGCCTCGTTGCCGCCTGCCCTATGCCCTGCGGGCCGGGTGTCGGGCGGCACTCCGCTCCAGCGCGGCCTCCAGTCCACCTAACGCGCGGCAAACAGATATTTATTCTGTCAATTATACTTCTTCGCCCGCCAGAATCCGCTTCGCAATGATAACGCTCAGACTGTTCTTCGCATTTTCTACTTGTTCAACGCTTTTTCTTCTCAACTCCTCAAGCTGACAACCACTCTCCATGGGTGCCCCCGCAGCAGAGTATGGTTTTGCAACTACCCTTTCCAGGGGTGCACCCAGGAGGGGGTGCCGGAGGACGCCGGAGGCGGCCGCAGGCAGGGGGATACTTCCCCCACTAAACTTATTTTTTCTTTTAGGCACGACCTTCCGCCTCTTCTTTTCCAATGCAACTACAAGCACCGAATTTATTTTATCCACCAATGGATAAGACAATCTCCCCGGGAAACACGGTCACCCTGACGCTTCTCTGCATCGTCAACCTTCTCTTTATTGTAAAATACGCCTCACGGATAAGCGGAGGTGCCGCACTTGCGCTCGCCGCAGGCTATGCCTTTTTCTGCATTGCTGTTCCCCTGTTTGCCGCCCGCCTGAATGTCGGCTTTTTCAAACGGCGCTATGCCGTGGTGTGCTCCGCCGCATTCACGCTCTTCTTTCTGATTGCGCTCCATTTTGTCAAAGTTGACACCATCATGAACGACCGCTGGAGCGTGATCAACGCGTTTCTCGACAACCTTATGGCAGGCACCTACCCCTATCTCGCCCAATCGAACCAGGCCAACCAGCCCGGGCCGTTCCCGTTCTACTTTGTCATCGCCTTCCCGTTTTATTTCATCAGAGAAATCGGGGTGCTTACCCTCGCTGCGTTCGCCGCGCTGTTCGCGGTATTTGCCCGGCGGCAGGCGGATTCGCGGACATTGCTTGTGCAAACCGTTCTTCTGGTGACCTCGCCGGCGCTCGCATACGAAGTCATTGTTCGGAGCACGATTTTTGCCAACATGGCGCTTGTGGTGGTGTACCTGTTCTGGCTGGAAAAGAGTGCGCCCCAAGGGAGACGGCTATTCTGGATCGGCATGGCGGGAGGCCTTCTTATCTCGACGCGCGCCGTCGCGGCACTGCCCCTGGCCTGTTTTCTATCCTACAGGCTGCTCAAGCGCAGGGACGTTTCCGCATTTGCAAAGGTGGCGGGCGGAATGGCTGTTGGGTTCTGCCTCACCTTTGTTCCGCTTCTTTTCTGGGGATGGAACGCCTTTACGCAAAAGAACCCGCTGGTTCTCCAGTCGGCCTTCTCGCCCATGCCCGTTACCGCGGCATTCCTTGCGATTTCTGTTGCGGGCGGATTGTTCGTGAGGACCTTCGAGGGGTGCCTCCGGTTGTGCGGCGTGCTCATGTTCTCGATTGTCGCCGTGTCAACGCTGCTCGCCGGGCTCGAATGCGGGTTGCACACGGGATTTTTCGAATCGAAATTCGATATTTCGTACTTTATTTTCTGCGTGCCGTTTCTTGTTGCGTCGGTTAGGATGCAGCCTGCCGGGCTAGAGTGAAGAGACCTTTGATAAAAGTGTGCTTTACAATATAAGAGTAGCGTGGGCGCCCCGCCGCTTCGCGACGGCGGGCCTCCGTTCGAGCTCGGCCAAGGCCTCGGTGCTGCCTGCCGCGATGCCTGTCGGCGCGGTCAGGCAGCCCTGCGCTCCAGCGCACTCTGCCGTCCGCCCTGGCGCTGGGCAGAAGAGCATTGCCGTTTTTGTTTTTTCGCCATCAGCGCCGACCCTGAGGCCGGAGGATTTGGCTGCTCGTGTTGTCTGAGCCCGGCAGGTTTGGTATTGACGAATGGGTTTCCATGTACAAGCGCAAGGTTCTTGGCAGATGCTTCATGCCGGGCGAGTTCACGAGCGGCCCGACGGCCGAAGGATCAGGCGGCGCTGCAGGCGCGGCGTTCTTTGCCTACTTTCTTTCGCTGCAGAAAGAAAGTAGGTCGGGGCGCGGGGGTGAAGCCCCCGCCGCCTATGGCGTAGTCACGCTGTCAACCGCGCTCGGCGCGGATTCTCCCGAACTGTCAAGCGCAGTCACCTCGTGAAAATATTTCATACCGGTTGAAAGACCTGTATCGACAAAGAACGTATCTGATGCGGCTGCGCCCGCGAGCGCGAACGCGGTCGTGGTGGAATCTCTCCTGTAGACTCTGTAAGCCGTCGCACCCGTCACCGCGTTCCAAAGTACAAGCACGCTCGAACTCGACAGGGCCGAATCGACAGCGATCTGCGGCGCGGCGGGAATGGTGAGCAGTCCTGCAGGCGCGGATTTCTGCGATTCCCCCGACAGGTTCACCGCCGAGACCGCGTATGAGTATCGGGTCGCCGGGGAAAGGCCTGTGTCGGTAAACGTGTCCGAAGCGCTGACGCCCACCGCGGCAAAAGCGGCGGTGTCATTCGGCCTCCTGTACACCGTGTACGAGGACGCGCCCGTGTCCGCCTGCCATACGATTCTTGCCGTCTTCGCAAAAACAGAATCAATTTTCAAACCGAAAGGCGCCGCGGCAATCGTGATTCCCCACACCGCCCCCGACAACGGCGACTCCTGCGAACCGCCGGTCGCGCTCACCTCGTAGTAGTAAACCTTGCCGGCGCTGAGGCCCGTATCGACAAAGGTGTCGTTTGCAACCAGCCCCACGGCGAGAAACGCGCCCGTATCCGACTCGCTTCGGTACGCATTGTACAACGCCGCGCCCGCAACCGGATTCCATGTAACCGAAATGCCGGATGCGGAAACCCCCTTCGCCGCCACGTTTCCGGGAAACCCCGTGGTCGAGCCGACGGCCGACGACTTCGGCGATTCGCCAAGGCTGTTGATGCAGCTTACTTCATAGTAATAGTATGCTCCGGCGACCAGGCCTGTGTCGAAAAAGGTGTCCGCCGCCACCTTCTTTACAAACACGGATGCCCCGGTGTCGCTGGTGCTGCCCCTGTAGACATTGTACGATGTGACGTCGAGCACCCTCACCCACGTCACGCAAATGCCGCTCAGGGACGAGCCGACTGCCCTGATGCTGAGCGGAGCAGGCGGCTTGGCGGCGGCTCCGGTGCTTGCCGGGTTTCCGCAGGAAAAAAGTGTCGCACTTATCAATAGTCCGGCAAGAGCAAGACAACGCGCAGTATTTAGGGACGCTTGTTTGATTGATGCGGGATTGTTCGATGTCATAGTCTAAATATAGAACCGTGCGGAAAGGAGGTGGGATGTAGAACTCTCACCAATAAAAGGTTTTTGATAGACGAAGACAAAGCTGGGCGCCCCACCTTCCCATTGTCGATTGCGGATTGTCAAGACGAAACGATGCGGCAGCCCTAGAAAAGGATGTGGCACTCAACCTCTGCCCACGCGTTAGGTGGACCGTAGGGTGAGTCAAAGCGAATTGCCGGTCGACCCCGGCCGAAGGCCATCGGGGCGGTCCGGCAACGAGGCGAATAGCCGAGCCCGGAGGGAGACCGACCCGAGCAAAGGCGAGGGGAACGCCCATTCTTTGTATTTGATAGAGTGTAGACAACTGGCGCGAGGGGGAAACGCGAAGCGGTGCTCCCACCAAGACCAACTTCTTGACTTGTAATGACAACATCTCCCCCAACTTCCCTCCCACCCATTTTCACTCATGAACTAATTTTCCCTCTTACTACATATGCAGAGAATCATCAAGAAAGAACAGCTCTCCGAACTTGTCTACCGCTACCGGGTCGACGCGCCGCGCATTGCAAGGATGCGAAAAGCCGGGCAGTTCGTGATCGTGCGCGCCACCACCGAGGGCGAGCGCATCCCCCTCACCATCGCAAACGCGAACGCGGCCGAAGGCTGGATCGAGCTTATTTTCCAGGTCGCGGGAAAATCCACCACGATCCTTTCGATCCTTGTCGAAGGCGACAACATTATCGACCTTGCCGGGCCGCTCGGCAGGCCCACGCGCATCGAGCACTTCGGCAAATGCCTGTGCATCGGCGGCGGGGTCGGCGCAGCACCGTTGTATCCGATTGTTACTGCCCTTAAAGACGCCGGAAACGAAATCACGACAATATTGGCGGCCCGCGCCGCGAATTTGCTCTTACTGGAGAATGAAATGAAGCAGGTTTCTGAGCGCGTCATCGTATGCACCGACGACGGCTCGCGCGGCGAAAAGGGATTTGCCGCAGACAGCGCCAAGAAACTCATCGATGGCGGCGCGAAATTCGACTTCAGCGTGATTATCGGGCCGGCCATGATGATGAAGGTCACCTCCGGCATCACCGTGACCGCGGGAATAAAAACAATGGTCTCCCTCAACCCCATCATGATCGACGGCACAGGCATGTGCGGCGGGTGCCGCGTGACCGTGGGCAACGAGACGAAATTCGCGTGCGTTGACGGACCGGAATTCGACGCGAGCAAAATAGACTGGGACGAAATGATGCGGCGGCAAAGCGGCTACCGCACGTTTGAAAAGAGCGCGCTCGAAAAGCACCATTGCATCGTGACAGGCAGGCCGGCATGACGCAAAAACCCGCAACACCAGCGCGCGCCAGGCGCATGCCCATGAGGGAACAGGATCCGAAGGTCCGGGCGCGGAACTTCGACGAAGTTCCGCTCGGCTACACCGAGGCCGAGGCAATTGCCGAGGCGAAGCGCTGCCTCCAATGCACAAAGCCGCTGTGCGTGGAAGGGTGCCCGGTGAGCGTCGCGATCCCGCAGTTCGTGAAGCTGGTTTCCGAGGGAAAATTCGCCAAGGCGGCCCAAAAGATACGGGAGACGAACTCGCTGCCCGCGGTATGCGGCCGGGTGTGTCCGCAGGAAACGCAGTGCGAGGCGAAATGCATTCTCGGAAAGAAAGGCGATGCCATCAATATCGGCGGGCTCGAGCGTTTCGCGGCCGACTGGGAAATGGCGCATGGCGGTTCCGCGGTTCCCGCGGTGAAGCCGAAAAACGGGAAAAAGGCGGGCGTGGTGGGCTCGGGCCCGGCAGGCCTCACCGCCGCCGGCGAACTTGTCAAAGAGGGATTCGACGTGACCGTGTTCGAGGCGTTCCACGAGGCCGGAGGCGTGCTCACCTACGGCATCCCGGAATTTCGGCTCCCCAAGGACATTGTCAAAAAGGAGATCGGCTGGCTGGAGCGGCTCGGCGTGTGCGTGGAGCGCAATTTTATCGTGGGCAGGACCGCCACCATAGACGGCCTGCTTACCGAAGAGGGATACGCGGCGATATTCATCGGCGCGGGCGCTGGCCTGCCCGTGTTTCTGCGCGTCCCGGGCGAAAACAGCGTCGGCGTGTACACGGCGAACGAATACCTCACGCGCAGCAATCTCATGAAGGCGTACAAGCCGGGCGCGGACACGCCCATCATCCGCGGCAGGCGCGTAATCACCGTTGGCGGCGGCAACGTTGCAATGGACGCCGCGCGCACCGCGCTGCGGCTGGGCGCAGAGACCTCCACCATAGTATACCGCCGCACCGAGGCTGAAATGCCCGCACGCAGCGCAGAGGTGCACCACGCAAAGCAGGAGGGCATTGTGTTCCGCCTGCTCACCAATCCCGTTGCCATACTCGCGGACGACAAGGGCTTCGTCACCGGCATGCGGTGCCTGCACATGGAGCTGGGCGCGCCCGACGAATCGGGCCGCAAGAGGCCCGTGCCGCTCAAGGGCAGCGAATTCGACATCCCCTGCGACGTGGTGATCGTCGCGATCGGCAACAGCACCAATCCGCTCATCCGCGAAACCACGCCCGACATCGCCGTCACCAAGCACGGCACCATTGTCGCGACCGAGGCCGACGGCAGGACATCAAAGAAGTTTGTGTACGCCGGCGGCGACATTGTGACCGGAGCGGCAACAGTCATACTCGCAATGGGCGCGGGGAGAAATGCGGCGAAGAGTATGATTGAGGATCTTGCTAAATAATAAAGTTCCCTTTGGAAAGAAATCTGGGCGTTCCCGTACGTAAAGCCGCGGAATTCCGCGGCTTTACGTACGGGCGGTTCTCCTTCCGGTCTCGGCCTTTGGCCTCGGGCTGCCTGCCACGATGGCCCTGTGGGCCGTGGTCAGGCAGCACCGCGCTCCAGCGCGGCCTCCAGTCGCCCCTAACGCGCGGCAGAGGAGATCTATTCTGTCAATTACCTCGTCCCGCGCCATTCGATATCCGCAATAAATCAGTGATGGCTTCTTCTTTGATTGTTCAACTATTCAACGTTTCAACTCTTCAACGCATTTTCTTTTCAACTATCGCTCGTGGGTGCCGCCGCAGCAATACATGTTCCAGCATCTGCTTTGTCAAGGCGGCCACCCAGGAGGGGGTAGCGAAAGAACGGCGCGCGATTGACGGTCTCAAGGGACTCAAGAATCGCGCGCCGGTCTGAAGCGAGGGGGAGACTTCCCCCTCCTAGAGGCTCTTGTCAATTACTTAATGACAATTACCCTCTTCACAAAACTGCCCCCCTGATCCACGCTGCAGCGCACAAAGTAAACGCCATTAGCGTTCGCACCCGTCAATCCGTCGCCAAGAACCAGCGGATGCCACCCTTCAACCTGCTTGAAATGATCAACATGTTTTACCACCCTGCCGCCTGCGTCGAGAATGTCGAACGACACCGTTGCGGGCACATTGAGGAAATACCGCAGGGTGCGGCCGATCATCCGCATCTGCACCGTCGCGGCGGCATAGACCTCCTGATGGTGCACCGGGCTTATCACGCCCACCGACGGAATCGGCGGCATCGCAACCGTGGTGAACGAGGCAGTGCCCGAAAGCCCGCCGGACGTGGCAGTGACGCCCACCGTTCCCGGCGTAAACGTCGACCGCACCGCGATCTTGCACATGCCGCCTTCGGCGGTGAGCTCGGGGTCGAACGGCGCATGATGGTATGCTCCGCCGCCCGAGGTGTTGTTGTCCGCGCCGCCGCAGTAGTACCCGGGGCCGCTCACCGCGAACGTGACGTTGTTGCTTGCCGTGGGAATCCAATTGTTCTGGGCGTCAACAATCTTGGCGAGAATCAAGGCGGCATCGGTGCCGTTGGCCTGGATCTGGAACGTCGTGCCATCGTCGGGCCTCACGATGGGCGGCAGGACGGTGAGCTGGATGTGGTCCGCGTTGCCGGCGGTTATTTCCGAATCGGTGCACACCACGTTCCCGCCTGCGTCAAGTCCTTCCGCCCGGAGCACTCCGGCCGCGAAGGTAACGTTCCACTGGCATTGGGTGGGCATGAGCGCGGTGCCGGTGCCCGTGTCCGGGTAGGGAACCCTTGTGCCCTGGTCCGCGCCGTTTATCCTGAGCCGCACGCTCGGACAGTTGGAAAACGCGTTCACCGTCACGGCCCCGCCGCGATTCCAGTGGTAGGCGAGGTTTACAACCGGTTTCACCGCGTAGTAGGTCCAGCATGCCTGATAAATCTTGTACATCATTTTGGGAATGCGGTTCCAATCCATCATCGCGGTCCCGAACGATCTGCCGATGCCGCTTTCGCCGGGCGTTTCGGCCATATACCATTGGACAAGGCCGAAGCACTTTGCATTCTTGCTGAGCTTCCAGTTCTGGATATAGAGACTCGCGATGGTGAGCTCGTTGTCGTAATCAAACCTGAATCCCTTGTTGTTGCCGCTCCACGACTCGGCGCCCCAGGAGGGAATGGCGGGATACTGCTGGTGGAACGGAATCTCGCAGCCCGTGGCCGAGCAGGAAATGGTGCTCGCAATACCCGCAGTAAACGCCGGAATGTCCGGCCAATACCCACGGTCGGACATCGCGCGGGTATGAACGGGGTCCCACACGCTGTCGATGTTGATCCGTATGTATTTCTCAAGATCAAAGTCGATGGGGCCGTTGCTCACTTCCCAGGCCAGAATCGAGGGATTGTTCCGGTCGCGGATTATCATGTCCCTGTGCAATTCCTTTTTGAGAGGCACCTTGGTGGTGGGACTGGCGATATAGACGGTCTGGAAATTTCCTTCGATGTCGCCGCTCGGCTGAACGATCATGACGCCGTACGCGTCGCAGGCGGCCGTGAATTCCGGGCTGGCCGTGGCGTGTCCGGGCCGCCACAGGTTGCCGCCGCAGTCGGCCATGAGCTTGGCGTCGCGCCATTGCACTTCTTCGGGCACGGCGGTGCCCAGTGCGGGATAATCGTACCGCGACGCGCCGCCCCACAGGTAATGCGGATGCCCGTTGATAATCGGGAAGTCGCTGTTCCAGGTGATGACGCGAATGCCCAGCGGACTCCTGAAAACGTCGACGGTCGCGCCGCCGAGCTTGACAATATGGTATACCTTGTACATGTACGGCTTGCCCCATGGGCTGTTGGCCGGATACCACAGGTGCGGGCTGGCGACATCGCCGGTCTGATCGAATACAAAGCTGCTGTCGGCGGGAATGGCCTGGGTCGCGTCCATGCTGAGCACGACCACGTTTGCCGAATCGACCACCTTGGTGGTGAGGGTGACGGTTTGAGCGCCGCCGCTCTCGTTCTGCACGTGCGTGAGGATGCGGAGCGTCGCCGAAGCGTCGGTGGCCGAGACGATCCCCACGTAGGTTCCCCAGTTGTTGACAACCGAGTATACGTTGACGGGAACATACACCTTGTTCGTCACATGCATCCACACGGGCCTGAACAACCCGCCGTCGCCCATGCCGTACTTGTAGGCCTCGGCAAAACCGGGGTCCTGGTAAAAGCCGCCGCCCGCATTGCTCACCTTCACCGCAAGAACGTTGTCGGGGCCGCCGAACTGGACGTACGGCGTGAGGTCCACGATAAAAGGGATAAAGCCGACGACATGCGTGGCATTCGGATTGAGGGTGTCGTTGTTTTTGATAAAGGTGCCGTTGATGTAGACGGCGGCGGCCTGATGCGCGCCCTCGAATTCGACGAAGATCTTGTGCGATGAATACGAATTGTCAAGCGTAAAATGCTTCCGGTACCAGGCGACGGTGCTCAGGTTGGCGTCCGGGCCTCCAGCGTCCATGTTGAGAAACGAGCAGGAATCGTCCCAGGTGTAGGGAATTCCCACGGTTCGCCATGCCGCGTCGCTGTAGGCCACGGTTTGCGCGCTTATCGGGTCGCCTTTCGTGAACTTCCATGGCGTGGCGCCCAGGTTGATCTTGAGCCGGATAGAAGGATCCGGGACGTAGGTTTCTGCGCGGCAGAATGAGGCCGCCAGAGCAAGAATTATCGCCGCTGAAACAATTGTTTTGTGAATCATGCTTGCCTTCCCCCTTTTTGTGTTATAATATTTTTCAATTCTTAAATAGCAAGAACTTGTGCGCCCCGCCGCTTCGCGGCGGCGGCCCTCCCTCCGGGCTCGGCTGTTCGCCTCGTTGCCGATCCGCCCCGAGTCGCCTTCGGCGAGGGGTCGGCCGGCAATCCCGCCACGGCGGGACCACTCCGGTCCTGCCTAGCGCGCGGCAACAGAATTCTATTCAGTCGATTTACTTCCTTGCGCAAATCGGAATGCTCAGAACCGTCGCCTCACCCCGGCCGCTTTCGCGGCCACCCCTCTCCACAAGTGGAGAGGGGAAATGACGTTGTTATCTTTACATTCCCGGGGCGTTGCCCCGGGCTAAGAATATCGCGCCACTATGTGGCTGAAAAAACAAGAATGATGGTTCTTTTTTCGTTTTTTGCTCTTGGATTCTTGGCTTTTCAACTATTCAACTCTCTTTCTCGGTGCCCCCGCAGCAGATGTTTCTTTCTTGCAAATCAACTCCCTTGGGGGCTACCCACGAGGGGGTAGCGGAGGACACCGCAGGCCGAAGGCCGAGGAGGCCGCAGCGAGGGGGAAACATCCCCCCATAAATCCTATTCTCGCTTATTATTTCAACACTATCACCCTCTTCACAAAACTGCTCCCCTGATCCACACTGCACCGTACAAAGTAAACACCGTCGCCGCCGGCGCCGCTCGTCCCATCACCAAGGATCAGCGGGTGCCAGCCTTCCGTCTGCCTGAAACGCGCGACATGACGAACCACCCTGCCGCCCGCGTCGAGAATGTCGAACGTCACCATGGCGGGCACGTTGAGGAAATACCGCAGCGTGCGGCCTATCATCCGCATCTGCACCGTTGCAGCGGCACAGACCTTCTGACCGCACACGGGGACCTGCACCGAAACCGATGGAATCGGCGGCATCGCAACCGTGGTGACCGAAGCGGTGCCCTGGCACAACCCGGGTGAATTGGCGGTCACGGTGACCGTTCCCGGGGTGAATGTCGAGCGCACCGCCACCTTGCACATGCCTCCCTCAGCCGCCAATTCGTAATCGCCGGGCGAATGGGAAGGCGTCCCGTTGTAAATATTGTTGTCCGCGCCGCCCCGGTAATTGCCGGTCGTGGGAGTGGTAAGCGGCAAAGGTAACGTTGGGGCTTGACGTTGGGCACCAGTTTCCCTGAGCGTCGACAATGGTGGCCTGGAAAATGGCCGCATCGGAACCGTTGGCGTAGATTTTGAACGTGTCGCCGTTGTCGGGCCGGACAATCGGCGGCAAAACGGTCAGCGCGACGCACGCGGGCGCGCCCGCGGTTTTCTTCTGGTCGGAACAGACCACGGTTCCGCTGGCGTCAAGTCCCTCGGCCAGGAGCGTTCCCGATGCCCAGTTCACGTTCCACTGGCACTGGCCGGGAAGCAGCGCGGTGCCCACCGTGTCCGGATACGGCGTTTGGGTCCCCTGGCTGACGCCGTTGATGCTGAGCCGGACGCTCGGACAGTTGGAAAACGCGTTTACCGTCACCGCGCCCCCGCGGTTCCAGTGGTTCGCAAGGTTGACAACAGGCTTCACCGAATAATTGTTCCAGCACGCCTGAAAGATCTTGTACAGCATTTTGGGAAGGCGGTTCCAGTCCATCATTGCGCAGCCGAACGACCGGCCGATGCCGTTTTCTCCCGGCGTTTCGGCCATGTACCACTGGGTATAGCCGAAGACATGAGCCTTCGTCATGGTTCTCCAGTTATTCACATACCCGTTCGCGAAGGCGAGCTCGCCATCGTAGTCGAACCTGAAGTCCGTGCCTGCGCCCCATTCCTCGGCGCCCCAGGTAGGTATGGTGGGATATTGTTGATGGAACGGCGTGGCGCAGCCTGCGCCCGAGCAGGAAATGATGCTGGTGGCGCCGGCTTGCACATTGGGAACGTCGGGCCAGTAGCCCCGATCGGAGCTGGCGCGGGTGTGAACCGGGTCCCATACGCTGTCCAACTGTGAACGAATTGCTTTTGCAAAATCGATATCGATGGGGCCGTTGCTCACTTCCCATGCAAGTATCGAAGGATTGTTCCTGTCCCGTATGAGCATGTCCCTGTGGGTTTCGTACTTGAGTCCGGCATTGTAGTTTGCGGTCCACGGCGCTATCTGGGATGTCATGAAACTTCCCTCGATGTCGCCGCTGGGCTGCATCAGCATGACGCCGTACGCATCGCACGCTGCCACGAATTCGGAACTGCTTGTGGCATGTCCCGGCCTCCAGAGGCTGCCCCCGCAGTCGGCCATCAGTTTCGCGTCGCGCCATTGCACTTCTTCGGGCACGGCCGAGCCGAGCGCGGGATAATCGTACCGCGAGGCGCCGCCCGGCGCGTAATGCGGGTGGCCGTTGATAACAGGGCAATCGTTGTTCCAGGTTATCACCCGTATACCGAGCGGGCTTTCAAAAATGTCAACCGTCGTTGCGCCGATCTTGACAATATGGTAAACCCGGTACATGTTGGGCTTGCCCCAGGGACTGGCGGCGGGATACCACAGCTTGGGATTGAGCACGGTGGCGGTCTGGTCGAAAACAAAACTGCTGTCCGCGCTTATCGCCTGCGTCATGTCCCCGCTCCATGCCACGATGCCGGTGGCGGCCTCCACGATCTTTGTGGTGAGGGTGACGGTGGCAGCGGCGCCGCTTGCGTTCTGGACATGCGTAAGAATCTTCACGTCCGCCGAGGCGTCGGTGGCGGTGATTGCCGCGACATACGTGCCCCAGTTGTTGACAACCGAGTACACGTTGTTCGGCACATAAACTTTATTGGTGACGTGCATCCACACCGGCCTGAACAGACCGCCGTCACCCATGCCGTACTTGAATTCGCACGAAAAATGGGGGTACGTGTAGAAGCCCTCGACGTTGCTCACCTTGACCGCCAGAACGTTGTCCCCTCCCCCGAGAACCGCATTGGGCGTGATGTCCACGATAAAGGGTTCAAACCCGATCACGTGGGTGGCCTGCGGATTGAATGCGCTGTTGGTTTTTATCATGGTGCCGTTGATCCACACCTGCGCGCCGATATGCGCGCCCTCGAATTCGACGAAAATCTTCCGCGAGGAATACGCATTGTCAAGGGTGAAGTGCTTCCGGTACCAGACGATTGCGCCTATGCCGTTGCCCGGCCCGCCCGAGGCCATGTTGAGAAACGACTGCATGTCGGCCCATGTGTACGGGATGCCAACGGTGGTCCACGCCGCGTCGCTGAAAGCGACGGTGGAGGCTCCCACGGGGTCGCCGATGTTGAACTTCCACGGCGTCGCGCCCAGGTTGATCTTGAGCCGGATCGACGGATCGGGCGAATAGGTTTCGGCCCGACAAAATGAGGCCGCCAGCGCAATACAAATGGCAGCTGAAAGAATTGTTTTGTGAGTCATGCTTGCCTCTCCCCCCTTTTTGTGTTATAATAATTTTCCCATAGATAGCAAGAAATTGGGCGTTTCCCTCGCTACGCTCGGGCCGGTCTCCCTTCGGTCCACCCCTTCGGGTGCTTCCAAGGGTCGTCGGCCTCCGGCCTCGTTGCCGCCTGTCCCTACCGCCTTCGGCTAGGGATCAGTCGGCAATTCGCTCTGGCTCACCCTCCGGTCCACCTAACGCGCGGCAACGGAATTCTCTTCAGTCAATTACTTCTTTTCGCGCCAATCCGAATCCTCAAAACAACTACCGCTGACTATTGCTTCGGGTGATTGCTTCGCTTTGCTCGCAATGACACTTTGCTTTTTTGCTTTTCAGTTTTCCGGCCTTGACTATTCAACAATTCTACGTTTCAACTTTTCAACGCTCTTTCTCGGCGCCCCCGCAGCAAATGTTTCTTTCTTGCAAATCAACTCCCTTGGGGGCCACCCACGAGGGGGTAGCGGAGGACCGGCATGCGATAATCAGCGAGCAGAAATTTGAGCGCGCATGCCGGGCCGGAGCGAGGGGGAGCCTTCCCCCCCCAAGCGAACTTTGATTACTTGAGAACTATTACCCTCTTTACAAATGAGCTCCCCTGATCCACACTGCACCGTACAAAATAAACACCGTCGCCGCTGGCGCCGCTCGTCCCATCACCAAGCATCAGCGGGTGCCAGCCTTCGGTCTGCCTGAAACGCGCGACATGCCGCACCACCCTGCCGCCCGCGTCGAGAATATCGAACGACACCGTTGCGGGCACGTTGAGGAAATAGCGCAGGGTGCGGCCTATCATCCGCATCTGCACGCTCGCCGCTGCACTTCTTTGAATAAATTTCGGGCCAAGCACTGCAACGGGCGGAGGCGGCGGAACAGGGAGCGTGGTAAACGTTGCGGTGCCCTGGCACAACCCGGGCGAATTGGCGTTCACGGTAACTGTTCCAGCGGTAAACGTCGACCGCACCGCGACCTTGCACATGCCGCCTTCGGCGGTGAGCTCGTGGTCGCCGGGCGAATGGTAGAACTGACCGCCGGCGCCCGAAGTGTTGTTGTCCGCGCCGCCGCGGTAATTGCCGGGCCCGGACACGCTGAACGTTACATTGGGGGTGGACGTGGGACACCAGTTGCCCTGCGCGTCGACAATCGTGGCGAGGATAAAGGCCGCGTCGGAGCCGTTTGCATAGATTTTAAAGGTGTCGCCGTCGCACGGCTTTACAATGGGAGAAGCAACGGTGAGCGCAACGCACGCGGGCGCGCCGGCGGTCACCTTCTGGTCGGTGCACACCACGTTTCCGTTTGCGTCAAGTCCTTCGGCCGTCACCGTTCCCGTGGCCCACGTCACATTCCACTGGCATTGTCTGGGCATCAGCGCGGTGCCGTTGCCCGTGTCCGGATAGGGTATTTGATCGTTGCCCTGCTTGGTCCCGTTGATGAGCAGCCGCACCGAGGGGCAGTTTGAAAATGCGTTCTCGGTTATGTTGCCTGCGCGGTTCCAGTGATGCGCGAGCCTTACCACGGGCTTCACGGAATAATTCATCCAGCACGCTTGGTAGATGTAATACAGCATTTTAGGGATTCGGTTCCAGTCCATCATCGAGGTGCCGAACGACCTGCCCACGCCGTCTTCGCCCGGCGTTTCGGCCATGTACCACTGGGTGAGACCGAAACATTTCCCCTTCTTGCTGTTCTTCCAGTTCTGGATATATTCATTTGCATAAGTCAATTCGTTGTCGTAATCGAACCGGAATCCCCTGCTGCCGCTCCACGATTCCGCGCCCCACGACGGTATGGCGGGATACTGCTGATGAAACGCGATCTCGCACCCGGTGTACGAACAGGAAATGGTGCTCACGATCCCGGCGGTGAACTGCGGTATGGCGTTCCAGTATCCCCGGTCGGACATCGCCCGGGTATGGACGGGGTCCCATACGCTGTCGACGGTTTGCCGGATGTCGGTCTCCAGCGCCGCGCTGATGGGGCCGTTGCTCACTTCCCACCCGAGAATCGAAGGATTGTTCCTGTCGCGGATCACCATGTCCCTGTGGAGCTCTTTCTTGAGTCCGTACTGGTAGGCCGACGGGTTGTTGAGGGTGCCCTCGATGTCGCCGCTGGGCTGCATGATCATGACGCCGAACTGGTCGCATGCCTCGGTAAATTCGCCGCTGGCCGTGGCGTGCCCCGGCCGCCAGAGGCTGCCGCCGCAGTCGGCCATCAGTTTCGCGTCGCGCCACTGCTGTTCCTCGGTCTGGGCGCTGCCCAGCGCCGGGTAGTCGTACCGCGAGGCGCCGCCCCACAGGTAATGCGGGTGGCCGTTGATAACGGGAAAATCGGCGCTCCAGGTGATCACCCGGATGCCGAGCGGGGTCTCGAAAACGTCCACCGTCGCGGTTCCTACCTTGACAATATGGTACACCCTGTACAGGTACGGCTTGCCGTACGGGCTGTTCGCGGGATACCAGAGCGTGGGATTGGCAACCGTGGCGGTCTGGTCGAACACAAAGGCCGAATCGGTGGGAATGGACTGCGTTTTGTCCTCGGTCCACACCACCGTGTGCGTTGCGTCCACGATCTTGGTGGTGAGGGTCACGTTCGCCGCAGCGCCGCTTTCGTTCCTCACGTGGGTGAGAATGCGCACGTCGGCCGACGCGTCGGTGGCGGAAACGGCGCCCACATACGTGCCCCAGTTGTTGACGACCGAGTACACATTGGCGGGAATATAGACCTTGTTGCAGATATGCATGTACACGGGCCTAAAAAGCCCCACACATTCCATGCCGTACTTGAAGGCCTCCGCAAAGCCCGGGTCGTTGTAGATCCCGCCGGTGCTGCTCACCTTGACCGCCAGAACATTGTCGGTTCCGCCGAACTTGACATACGGTGTGATGTCCACGATAAAGGGAATAAAGGCGATCACGTGCGTGGCGCTCGGGTTGTACGCGCTGTTGCCCGGAATGAAGGTGCCGTTGATATACACCGCGGCGCCGATTCCCGCGCCCCTGAATTCGACGAAAATTTTCTTGCCCGCATAGGCGTTGTCGAGCGTGAAATGGTTTCTGTACCAGGTGCTCGCATCGTATCCATTGCCCGGTCCGCCCGCGCCCATGTTCAGGAAGGAAAGCGTGTCGCCCCACGTGTGCGGAATCCCCACGGTCCCCCAGGCCGCGTCGCTGAAGGCAACGGTTGACGCGCCGATAGGATCGCCCCTGGTGAATTTCCACGGCGTTGAACCCAGGTTTATCCTCGGCCTTATTGACGGGTCCAAGACAAATGTTTCCGCATATCCTGCGATAGCCGCAACCATTGCGCCCAACAACGCCGCGATCATCAATCTTTTCACCACCATGATTCCCCCTCCTTGCGTCCTCATTAATCGTTTAATTGCAAGTTCAAAATGACCCGCCCGGTACGAGCTCTGCGCACGGTCTGTCGATCTATTGAACTGAAGCGGGGGAAAAAATTAAAGAATGGTGTCGGGCGCGCCTTTGCCCGTTTCGAAAAGTCCCCCCTCCAGCCATTAATATATTAAAGAAAAGGGGGAAAAGCGCATATTTATATAACTGTCTAGTCTTGGGCGCCCCGCCACTTTGCGGCGGCTCACCCTCCGGTACTGCCTGGCGCGCCAGCAGAGGGACCACGCCGGTATTGAGTGAGTCCCTGCCAACTATGTCCCGAGAAAAGCCCTCCCTCACTTGCCGACAGGTATGTTTCTCTCCTGAATGACCATGGAAGCCGACTTGACATTTGATGGTTTTACAGGGCGTCCCATAATATCATAGGCGGGCCTGTTCGCCTTGGCGAACATCGACGGAACTATTTCAAAGCCCCCCTTGCGTGACATGTTCAAGGCCCTGCAGGCCGGATTTTGTGCAACGGCAGTGGGCGGCTGGAACCTCAAGCTGCCATCCGATTGATAAACCCAATTTGCAGTGATGGTCAATACTTCATAGCCAAAGCATTCCTGACCGGCAGGGACTTGCGGTTTTGTTTCAACCGATACAACTTGAAAAACCGCGAAGTTGCCGAGGCAATCCCTCACCATGAAGGAAATGTTCGGGTTCGATTCCTTTCCGTAAAGGTATTGCGCTATGATCGAAATTCCCGGGTCTCTTCTCTTTATGACGGCTGCATTTAACGTATCGATGGTATTATTAAAATCTATCGAATCAAGCGGGACCTGAAATTCCCATATGCCGTTGCATCCCGAAATACCGTAGGAACATGTCCCCGGGCACGAAAGCGTACAGCCTCCGATTTGAATGAGTACATCCACCGGCGGAGATAGTGAAGGGAATGAGGTTATCAACGAATCTTTGCTTATGATAAATCCCGATTTTGTGGTGGGCATGGTGACGGTTCCATGGGTTATCTCAGCAAATAGACTGGAGACAAGCAGTAGTGTGCATAGCGCCAGCATTTCCCCAGGCATAACCATCCTCCTTTGCTGATGCCGCCGTTCGTAAGGATGCAACCGGACCAGGTTCCTCTGTCCTCATCAATATACCTCTTTAATATGGCAAATTGGGATTATCGGAAAAAAATCGTTTTCTGGCAGAAAACCAGGGGCCGGGGTTACGGTCATCGTGCTATCAGGTCAAGCCCACCTTTTTCCACGAGCTGAAACAGCCGGTTCACCGGCGGCGTTGGTTTTGAGTAACCGCGTTCCCATTTTTGAAGGGTTGGCAGTTTGATGTTGCAGACAGAGGCGAAAACAGGCTGACTCATGTGAAGCCTGCGCTTCCGGAGACGCACAATTCTGTCGGGTGTATAGGTCTTCGGGCATTCGTATTGGAGCCTGTCGAAATTCTTCATTGTCTCCGAGATGTCAACAATTCCATACAGATCCTTCACCGACTCGCGTACAACTTCGGTTATTGCGGGCCATTTTTTGTTTCTTCCGTTATTCTTTTTCACGGGGCCACCTCCAAAATCTTTGTTCTTTGATCGCAGCTTCTACCGCACGACTGTCCAGAGTGTCGTAAAGACGGGCCAGCTGTATCAGCTCCTTCATTTCTTTGTATGTTATGTTTTCGCGATCACTTTTGGCAAACAGATATACGAACACCATGAGCTCACCGTTTCGATAGTATAGAATACTCCGGTACGCACCCCGCTTCCCCTGAAACCGCGAACCAATTCGCTTCTTGAAAAGCTTATGACCCAATGGAATGCAATTTCCTTGCACAATTTCACTGATGGCTTCGTTGATATTGTCATTTTCAATGCTCGCCTTTTTCAAGAGACGGGCAAACACCCTATTCAAGCAGACAATCATCATCTTCCTATAGTACCTACGACTTAAGTATAGTAAATATTACTACCCATTTTCAAGTCTTTTCTTTATTACTTCTTCTCCAGCCTTGCCTTCACCCATTCCACCTTGTTCTTCTTTATATTCACCGGTATCTCCTTTGTCTCGTACCCCGGCGCATCAAGCGACACCGTATGCTTCCCTTCCGCTATGTCAAGCGGCGTCTCGATGGGCGTGGAGCCAGCGCTCCTGCCGTCAATGGACACGGTTGCCCTGGGAAACGACAGAACGCACAGACCACCCGTGCCGACGGCCGCTCCCGCCTGCGGCAGGGGCGCAGCCGGATGCGCGGCCTGCTGCGTGTCCGGTACAGGCCCGTTGCCAGGCGCCGCGACCGCAGTTTCGCGGACCGCGGCCTGGGCGGCGGGAGCCGCGGGCTTTTCCTGCTCGGCGTGCGGGACGGCGCGAGGCGCGTGCGCGATCGCGCGCTGCGTCGCAAGAGGCTTGCCCGGCTGCTTGACAGTGTGCGATTCCGGCGCTTGTGGAGCGGGTGCAGGCTTCGGCCAAGGCGCCGGGTGCGTCACGGCCGGTGCTTCCGCGCCGTCTTCCGGTGCGGCGCGGTTATGGGTTGTCCCGAAGTAGAGTGCTCCGCCGAGCGCCAGCGCAGCGCACAGCACGGCCGCGGCCACAAGAATCGGCCGAACCGAATTCTTCAATCTCCCACTCCCCGCGGCCGGTCGCACGGCGCGCAGCGGGGACGTAATTCTTGTTTCCGACCTGCCGTCCCACACCACCTCGCGCCCCTTGCAGCTCTTCTGCGCAATCACCGCCGCTATCGCGCCCGCCCGGTCGCGCACGCCTTTTTTATACAGCATGTCGTCGATGGACCCGATAAGCGGCTCGAGCGACGGAAGCCGCTTTGCCGGGTCCTTTGCAAGGCATTTGTCAATTGCGCGGATGAGGTCGCGCGGCAGCCCGCGGCCGTACAGCGCGATGTCGCGCTCCTTCCGGTGCACGATGTTGTACGCGATGACCGGGAGCGAATCCCCGTCGAACGGGAGCCGCCCCGCAATCACGCGGTACAGCACCACGCCGGCCGCCCACACATCGACGCGGCGGTCGCGCACGTGCTCGAGGTCGAGCTGTTCCGGCGCCATGTAATGCGGGGTGCCCACCACGGCGCCCGTGCGGGTAAAGCGCGCCGACTGCGCATCGGACAGCGCAAGCCCGAAGTCGGCGATCTTGACGCGGCCGGTCGCCGCCACCAGGATGTTGGCGGGCTTCACGTCGCGGTGCACGATGCCGCGGCCGTGCGAAAAGTGCAGGCCCCGAAGCGCCTGGGACACGATCATCAGCCCCGTGTCCACCGGGAACTCCGGCTCCGCAAGCAGCCCCTCGAGGTCGCACCCGTCAACATACTCCATCACGATGTGGAACGCGCCGTTGTCCACGCCGTAGTCGTAGATGCGGATGATGTTGTCGTGCTCGAGCGCCTGCGGCCGCGCGCGCCTCGTTTTCGAACCGCCGTGCAACGTCCGGCTCCGGTGGCTCCTCCCCGCCCAGTTTCTTGATTACCACCTGCCGGCCCAGAGACGTCTGCACCGCGCGGTACACGGTCGCCATGCCGCCTTTGCCCAGGGGCGTTATGTCGCTGTAGTCGGCCAGGGAAAATGCCATGCGTGGTCCGGGGAGCGCCTAGCGCCGGCGCGGGGAGTTGATATTGACGTAGAAGGAAAGGCCGTATTTGAAGGCGCGGTTGAAGATGTTGTAGTCGAGACTGCTGCCGGTGGTTGTCACGGATTTGTCATCGTAAATGTCGATAAAGCCGTAGTAATATCCCACATACGCGCGAAGACCGCCGAACCATGAGATTGGAAGCTCGTAGCCCACGCTTGCGCTGAGGCCGCAATCGATCGGCTCCGAAAGCGTGTCGATGTCGTCGGTTTTTGGATTGTTGGGGTTGTTCCAATTGTCAATATGCAGCGTTCTTTGAGATTCGAGCTTCACGCCAAGCTCCGGCCCGAGCGTCACAAACACGCTTCCCGGGATCATGAGGGGAATCGTACCTTTCAGATAGAGCGGAATTTGAAGGTATCGGTATTCATACGTTTCCTCCCCGGTGAGGTTACCCAGAAGCGGAATTGGATAATACCCGTCCACAGACCCGCCGCGTCCCTCGTAGGAGATCCCCAATCCAGCACCAAAGTACTCGTTCAATTTGACCTCGCCAAACAACCCGAAACTCACGTATCCTGTCCAGTTCGTCGCCGTGATACTGATCTCCTGCGGCACCTTATCGACTTCCACCATGGACGCCGTGCCGCCCACATTCGCCCCCACGCTGAAGACCGGGCCGCAGAAAGCGGTCCATGAGAGCATGAGAATTGCCGTTGCACATCCCCGATACATCATTAACACACTTCTTTTCCTGAGAACGTTGCCGGTATCTTCTTAACAAAAAATAGGTGCGGCTGAGACGAAAATGCAAGGAGTTGGATCATGGGCGAGCCTAAAATACCTCTGGAGCTCCGCGCAGGTGCCGTGTGTGGCCAAAAACAACATATAGTGTGTCACTCTCGTCCTTGACGGTGCTCTTTACAGACGGTTACTGCAATCGCGGGCCGGCCACCCGACCGATGTGCCGATTGCCTGTCATGTCCTGCTCTTGGGGTTCCTGGGAAACCACCCTTTTTCGACACGCTTTTCCTGTTCGAAAAGCTCATAAATACACCATAAAAATATGAACCCGGCAATTCCCAACACACCTGATAAGAGAACATTCTTGACAAAAACAGAAGCCATGACGGATAAAAGACCAAAAATCAGGAACAAGGGCCAGAATTTGACGCCGAAATAATAATGCCCTTTTATGATAATGATATGCCCAAACCCGGTGAGTAATACCATGAAGAAACCCAGGGCCAAACCGATCAAACTTAAATTTTTCACAATAATTTTCCTTTACTGGCAACCCAACAGCCGGGATCAGTTGCCAGCTCATTGCCTGTCTCTTCATAGGCTCTTCCACGGCACCCGGCACATTTATCCCTGTAGACGCATCGGCCGCATTCTCCTTCCAACAAGTTCCGATTTCTGAGCCGCTGCAGAATCCGGGAATTGTTCCATATCTGCGTGATGCTTTCATTTTTGACATTACCCAGCTTTATCTGGAGAAGCATGCAAGATATCACATCCCCGTTTGGAAGGATTGTCAAGTAGCCGTTCGGCATCCCGGCCGCGCATCCTCTTCCGTGATAGGGAATTCTTTTAAGCAAACCAGCGGGAAAATGTTTGGGCTGTATGTCCTTCTCCTGAAGCAGCAACGTGTACATGGGACAGCCGGGCACCCTAATTATTATTGAGCAGTCTCGCTGGGCATCCGCCAGCCATTCCATAACGTTCTTTCTTTCGTCCGGCGTCAACACCTCATTGGGGATCTCCCTCTTGACCCTCTGAACCTGGACCAAATCAAAAAATTCCGCAGCGGTCGCTCCGGAGTCTACCGCCAGTTTCAACATTTCGGGTATTTCGTTGAGCGTGCCTCTTCTGATGGTCATGCCGAACTGGAAAGGCAATCCCGCTGCCTTGCATGCCCTGGCGCCTTCCATCGCCTTATTGAAGGAACCGTCTTCTCCCCGAAACCAGTCGTGCGTCCGGGCGCCGGCGCCGTCAATTGATATCTGCACCGCCATGATGCCTGAAGATTTCAATTTCTGAGCCATGTCCGCATTGATCAATGTGCCATTGCTGCCGATAACCACTCTTAATCCCTTTTCCGATGCGTATTGGGCGAGAAGAAAAATATCCTCCCTGCAAAGAGGCTCTCCGCCGTCGAAAATCAGAAGTTTTATTCCCAGGCCGGCAAATTCGTCCAATACTTTTTTCGCCTCACCGGTTGAAAGTTCATCCTGCGCGCACTCCTCCGCAGCATCGCTGTAGCAATGCTTGCACTTGAGATTGCATTTCTTTGTAAAAGCATACGAAACTAAGTACGGCGGCGGTGTGAAGTTTCTCTGCGCTGCTTCATTCTTCAGACCATCATTCACGATATTTCCTCCTCCTCATAATTTGGTTATGCCGTGCGACGGTTAGTCGGCCCTTGGCATTGTGTCTTTCTGAATAAGCCATTTGTATTTTGTCCCGACCAGCAAAAAGTCAAAATCCCTTGGCGCGGCAATGCGCGATTTTGTCATATCGAATGCAGCGGTATCTCCAACGTAATCATCCCTTATCCGCAATTTGATTTCCCTTCCCATCAGATTATGATGAACTTTTGCTTCAATTATCTGGCATAATCTTCTGTTACGATAACTGTTCCATAATGCAGATTTTCGATTGAGTGAAATTATGGCAAAGCCCTCCACCTTCGGCAATACAATATCACTTTCATTCATGAAAACCGGAATAGTGTCTTTCCAAACACGCAACCTTGCCTTGTCTTCATCGTGAATCCAGGTCTTCAATAGTTCGGCATACCAATGCTGTTTGTTGAAAATCGGATAAGAATATAAGGTAAACGCCTTTGTTCCGAAATACCAATGACAGAAAATGAAAAGAAGTGCCAGGATGATGAAAAGGGATGTTTTTTTTATTCATGGTGTTTTTTTGGGGATTACGTCGCGGTTAATCTGCCGACGCCGGAAACGCGACCAAAGGAAGCATTCGGGACCCGCGTTCGGTGGTGAGCTGAACCGCTTGTTATACCATTTTTCCTATTTCTCTAATCGTCTTTTTATCGCTTTCCAATATTTTTTCTAATCTGAACTCATTAAAAGGTACTTCATTGATTATTCTTACGAATTCGGTAAATTTCTCCGTGGATGTTTTGAGAATAATTTTGGCAATATAGTTCTTATGTTTTAATTTAAAGTCAGGATTTGGCCATTTTTTATCTTCGGTTTCCCATGTCCACCCGTAGCAATCCTCATCTTCAACAAATCGAGCTGCAATGCATATTTTTTGCTTCTCCCCGGGATAGATATTTCCGACAGTGAAATTATCTGATGGATCTATTGCAAGGAATGTTTGATCATTAACTTTCAGTAATGGAACAGTCTGAAGACTTTTTCCTGGCCATTTGACCGGCATTGGGGACATAAATCTCTTTAGGCTGTCCAACTCGTAAAATTCAATAGTGCCATGACATTGAACCGCTGGAGTTCTAGGCATCCACCGGAAAAAAGGTGTGACAAAAGCCCAATTTTCTATCTCCAAAAAGAGCCATCTTGCCGCCCTTCCACCCGGATATTGCACGTTTGTTTGATCTGGCTCGCATATCTTGATTTTGATTCTTGATTTCCTTAATGCTTCAATTGATACTGGGATAAAAATAGTTGCAACTACTCCGATTATAATTCCTAAAATTGTGAAGACCAAGTCATTCCTAGTAAATAAGTGCATCACAGTACTTCCTCTTTTCTTTGGTATAACGCCGCGGTTAACCTGCCGACGCGGGAAACGCGACCAAAGGGAGCGTTTGTGACCCACGTTCGGCCATGGGATAAACAGCTTGCTATACGCGCTTGAGTTTCAGATTTTCGAACCGAATTTTATCCCTTTGAAATAGAAGCAATATCAGTCCTATGGTAATTAATGCATCCGCAACATTGAAATAAAACGGCCAATTCAGTACATTCCCGGCTTTAATGTGTATGAAATCGACAACGTACCCATACAAAAACGGGTCAATCAAATTGCCTGCTGCCCCGACAAAAAGGAGAAGAAAAGGCAAAAGAAGTAGAAATGGTTTCCTGCGATTGAACCCAATAAATAGCATAAGCGCAAAGATAATAAGTACCCTGAAAGCCGCAGTAACTATGCCGGCGAGATGCGGCATTTTCCCATTTAGAATTCCGAACACCATTCCCCTGTTTTCCGCAAACCCGAGATCGATGAAATTCTTTACAACGGTTACCGTTTGCTTATTCTTCAGATTTTCCTTGGCCCATGCCTTGGAATGGTAATCTGCGCTGCAACCGCCAAGCATGACGCACAAGATTGCCAGATACTTTAAAAAATGTCTTCCCATGATTCGGCCATTCCGGGGCATTAGGGTTCTTTACAGACGGTTACTGCAGTCGCGGGTTGACCACCTGTCCGGTCGTTCATTATTGTTCAAAGTTTTCGTCTGTACTCTCTGGGATTGGCTGCCTGGCCTTCAACATGTCCTATTAATGAATTAAAATCCTTAATTTCCAAAATTTGCACGGTATCTAGGCGATTAGTATGAAGATCAAATAATTCCATTCTAATTTGATTTGTTCCTGTTACATATTCTGCTTTTGTAATTTTGAAATTTGTATGAGGACCTCCATGAGCAAAATAGTCGCCATTATCTTTTATTTCGGCAACACAAGTATTTCTTGCGTAATCCCAAACATGATTCCACGTTCCGATTAGAACGGAAGGGATATTAAATTGATTTGTTAATTTAGAAATATTTCCAATTTTTTCTAATTGTTTTGGTGATGGCTCAACGAGCCGAGACGAGCTTTGCTGTTTTTCAATGAACTCAATTCGGTCTACATCTAGCTCCACATACATTCCTTCGCTGCTACAAGCCATAATTCGACCAAAAACACGGATTAGGTCGTTCTGTTGTGCTATCCTTAATTGAGGATATTTCTTAAGCGGCACATTGAAAAAAGCAGAATAATGCCATTCATTGGGTATTGGCTTTATGTCAACATTTACAATGTCACCGATAATGTTCGGGGAGGTTTTCTTGACATTCCAAAGCCCACCTTCCCATGTTACCTTTATTCCTACGTAATTCTTAGCAATTTCATCTCGTTGAAATGGGGCAGCATTATGAAGTTCATCGATAATGCTCTTTACTGTCAAATTAGATTGCTCACTGTAGGCTCCGATCTTCAGATTCGTAATTGACCTGTCCTGACTACTATTGTCTGGCTGAATGTCCTTAAGAGCCTTAGGCTGTGAATTAGATCCTTTCGGCGACCATCGATGTAAGGCGAAGATTGTAATAGCGCCCACAAGCAAAAGGAAAACTACTACAATCGCTGAAGTCGATTTTGCATCCACTTGAGAGAACTCAAAATGGAAGGATTTCAACAAGAGATAAAAAATCCCTAACGCAACACCCGGCACTCCAAGGGAAACCAATGTACGAATGAACTTAGACTCCATAAGATTTTTCTCCGGTCTCTTGTTGATCGTGAATCATGCCAGTATATCCGATCTGGCCATGTTCGAAATAATTCATTTGCCTAAACATGTATTAGGGAGCAGTCGGCATATTCAATATTCATGGAGCCAGCATATCCAATCCACCGCCCTGAAACCTGTGCATCCCGCCCATCTCCGCTCCTACCCATTCCTGCAATCATTCGCCACCACCCCTTCAAAAACTAAGCATTCCTCCCCCCAAAAAGCAAATCCTGCCTCCTGCAGGTCAATCCACCTTCTCTTACCGCACCTAGCCTATCTCCATGCAATTCACCAATTCCGCCCCGTCAGTCCCTCAGATTTTCCCTTCACAAACCCCCAAAAAAAGGTATATTACCACGCAACGCGCACACCGGCCGGATCGGGGGGAGGACGGCGATGTGGGCGTTTCTGCAAGTGTCTTGTGCCATCCGGTTCTTATCCCCTCAAGATCAGTCATTTCGGCTTCAATTAAAGTCATTTCTTAAAACCTACTTGAGGACTTCTTCAGAAAGGAAATTGAAAATGATCAAGCCCCGGATGAACAGGCGCGTCGCGGTTGCGGCGCTGGCGGGTGTGTGCGTGGCGGCGTGGTGTTTCAATGTTTCTGCGCAGTTGGCGAACCTGGCGCTGAAGAAAACGGTTGTGACTTCGAGCAACGAGAACGCCAACATGTCCGGCGCCAACATAGTGGATGGCGATACGTCGACTAAGTGGGGAAGCAATTATGCGCAATATACAGGCGCAGACACCGTCAAGCGGGACTCCGCGTGGTTCTATATTGATTTTGGATATGTTGCGACCTTTGATTCGCTCGATCTTCTTTGGGAACACTCTGCTGCATTAAATTACAAAATTCAGCATACCGAAGTCCCTACAACCAACGATTCGGGATGGAATACGGATACCGTAATTACTGGTGAAGTTTATCCCTGGCCGGACGACGGCCATACCCCGTTGCATAGAAGAATTAAATTTGTCACGCCAATAAGCGCCAGATATCTCAAAGTTCGTTGCACAAAGAGAAATTTCCAGTGGGGATTTTCGATGTGGGAAATGAGAGTATTCAACACATTGGGAACAAACCTAGCATTAAACAAGACAGCTGTTGCAAGTAGTTCGGATGCCGCACCCGGTTTAGCTACCGATGGAATAATGTTTCAAAACGGGGGTCTGGATTTTGGTTCAAGATGGGAAAACAACTATGGCGATGGCAGGCCGGATTCGCTCAAAGGAAGAGACTGGCTTTATGTCGACTTAGGTGCAAAATATAACGTAAAGTATGTTGCGCTTTATTGGGAACACTCCGGTTCAGGCGACTTTGTGATTCAGGCTTGGACTAAGGATAGGGCACTAACGGCTGCAGATTCCGCAGATTCAAATTGGACATTTCTAATTAGAGATACCACGTTACTTTATACCAAGCCACCGGATTTTAGTCAGTCATCATTCCCTGTTCCACCAACAACAACACAATATGTGCGAATGCATTCATATATAAGAATTCCACCCGAACGACTTCCGGCTGGTTCGCCAGATATATGGGGTATTTCAATTTTCGAATTTGAAGTCTATGGCAGCCCAGTCTCAACAGCAATCAATCCGGCCGCCTTTTCACAAAAGACTCCGATTTCCGGCTCCGGTATCAGTTTCGTTCGTGCAGAAAATGGTGTTTCAATCAAAGCCGATAATGCCGGCAACATGAACGTTGAGCTATTTTCCCCTTCCGGCCAGCTCATCCGTCGCTTGTCTGGCTCCGAAGCCTCCTTCTGGAACTACAAAGACTCCTTCGGCCGCACTGTTCCCAACGGCACCTATCTGCTCAAGGTGACTTCGAATGGAAAAACGCTGCAAGGGAAGGTAGCTGTTTACCGATAGTCCATTTTATGAGTCTCGATTCTTTAAGGAGGGCTTTTGAAAAAAAGCCCTCCTTTTTTCCTTTGTGACATCCGTCACAAGCGCGCTTTTACCCCCAATATTATATTCTTTCCATCCATTCCCGCCCGGCTCCGGGCCCTTCCATCAACAATTTTCGGAGACGATGCGCCATGTCAACAAAGAAAGCATTTGCCGTAATACTCTCCTGCTCCCTCATACCCTTTCTCTTTTTCTGTTCAAACTCACCCAACCCCTTCACCCCGGCAAACGCCGCCGTATCAATCACGCTCGAGAATTCGGCGCACCAGCGCAGCACGACCTCGGTTTCGGACAGCGTTGACAAACCGGTGCGCATCGGAATCAATGCATACCTTTCGCAGTACATGGACTCTGTGACGGTGATCGTTACGGGCACCGGCGGTGACACGGAGAAGGCCGTCACCTTCGGAAAATCAACATCGTGGACGGATACCAACTGGATTGCCGACACGTTCGCAACCGGCGGGACCAAAACGGTCACTGCTGTCGCCGCTATACAGGGGGGACGTCATTACACTGATACGGCAACCATCAATATCCTGGCAAAACCTGCTCCGACCTATCGCTGTAACGTATGATGGAAACGGCAATACGGGCGGTGCCGTGCCGACGGACGCAACTGCATACCAACAAGGATCGGTCGTAACTGTCAAGGCAAACATCGGCGGTCTTGCCCGCGCCGGGTACACGTTTGCCGGCTGGAACACCGCAGCCGACGGCAAGGGAACATCCTACTCCGGCGGCGAGACCTTCAACATGAGCGCGGCAAATGTCACGCTCTATGCGGTCTGGACGCAGAACCCCACGTACACGGTTTCATATAGCGGCAACGGAAACACCGGCGGAACCGTTCCAACAGACGCCAATGCGTATCAGCAGGGAGCAAGCGTGACGGTTCAGGGGAACACCGGCAATCTCGTCAGAGCGGGCTACACGTTTGCGGGATGGAACACTGCGGCGGACGGCAGCGGAACGTCGTACGCCGGGGCTGCCGCGTTCAACATCGGCGCGGCAAACGTGACACTCTACGCAGTCTGGACGCAGAACCCCACCTACGCGGTCGTGTATAACGGGAATGCAAACACCGGGGGAACCGTTCCAGCCGACGCCAACGCATATCAGCAGGGCGCTGTCGTGAATGTCAATGGAAACACAGGAAGCCTTGTCCGGGCCGGCTACACGTTTGCGGGCTGGAACACGGCTTCAGACGGCAACGGAACGTCGTATGCGGGCGGGGCGACTTTCAGCATGGGAAATGCGAATGTGACGCTCTACGCGGTGTGGACGCAGAACCCGACGTATACGGTCGCCTACAACGGCAACGGCAGCACCGGCGGAACCGTGCCGACCGACGCCAACGCGTATCAGCAGCTTGATCTCGTGACTGTCAAGGCCAACACCGGCAACCTCGTCCGCACCGGGTACACGTTTGCCGGCTGGAACACCGCGGCCGACGGCAGCGGGTTTTCGTTTATGGGTGGCGCGACATTCAACATGGGACCTGCCAACGTGACGCTTTATGCGAAATGGACAGTCGCGGTCTTCACCGTAAAATTCAACAGCAATGGCGGCAGCGCGGTCGACAGCCAGAATGTCGCCTACAACGCGACAGCCACTGCGCCTACGCCTCCCACGCAAAGCGGGTTCATCTTTGCCGGATGGTATTCCGACCAGGCGTTTACGATGCAATTCAATTTTCTGACACCAATAACCTCCTCCATCACCCTTTATGCAAAATGGACGCCTGTTTACACCGTGATATACGATGGCAACGGAAGCACGGGCGGAACCGTTCCGGCCGATCCCAACAAATACACCAATGGCACAACCGTTACGGTGCTTGACAATACAGGCAACCTGGCGAGAACCGGCTACACATTTGCAGGATGGAACACCAATGCCGCGGGCACAGGCACCGATCGGATTCCGGGCGCAACGTTTGCCATGGGGTCGGTGAACATTGTGTTGTATGCAAAATGGACCATTATCCAATACACCGTCACCTTCAATTCCAATGGCGGAAGCGCAGTGGCATCGCAATCCGTAAACTATGGAGCTGCTGCCGTAACGCCAACGGCTCCCTACCAAGAGGAGCTATGTCTTTGCCGGGTGGTATTCGGATTCGTTGTTGACAAAAGCATTCAGTTTTTCAACGCCGATAACGGCTGCTGTTACTCTGTATGCGAAGTGGGTAATCCAGGATGCTGACGGGAATATTTACACATGAGGTTCCCATCGGGACACAGGTGTGGATGGTGGAGAATTTGAAGACGACGAAATATAATGACGGGACGGGGATTCCGAATGGGGCTGATAGTGCAACATGGGCCACATTTTCAACTCCAGGATATTGCTGGTTTAACAATGATTCAGTCACCTATAAGAATCCCTATGGAGCACTCTACAACTGGTATGCTGATGAATACTGGCAAACTGGCTCCCCTGGGATGGCATGTGCCGACTGATTCTGAATGGAACACTCTGATATCATTTCTTGGCGGTTGGAATACTGCCGGCGGACCACTTAAGGAATCTGGATTCACACATTGGAACTAGTCCCAATACTGGCGCAACGAACTCATCAGGATTTACAGGATCTGCCCGGAAGTGCACGGTATAGTCAGGGGTCTATTTGCCCTTGATATGGGTCTTTGGGGAATTTGGTGGACATGCTAACTGAAGATGCTAATGCTAAATACCGATGGGGATATAATAGCCTAGGCAGATGATAGCGGTTCTCGTTGACAGGTATCATATCGGAAAAGGTGAAGGTCCACAGCGTCCGCTGCATCCGCGATTACTGATCCCTTTTGTCACCGCATTTGTTGCAGAGACGCTTCCCGCAACGTCTCTGCAGCAAACCCCGGCGCGCCGGCTGTTCGGATTTCAGGGAACATTCGTATCCGTCAATAGATCAACAATAAACATCACATCACCAACCTGATTACACCATGTCCCTCTTCCATTCAAAATATCGAATTGAATCCGCGCGTCTGCCGAAATGGGATTATTCATCACCGGCGTGGTATTTCGTGACGATATGCACGCACAATCGCAAATGTTTTCTTTCCGACATAATTGACGGTTCCATTGTTTTAAAACCTGCCGGAATCATCGCAAACGAGGAATGGCTGGCAACACCCGAAATCCGCCGGAACGTTTCAATCGACGAATACGTTATCATGCCGAACCATTTTCACGCCATTATACGGATCAAATCAATGCCGGTGGATTTTGTGGATCCAATTGATTTTGTAAATCCGGTGGATTTTGTAGAGACGCCGCGGTGCGGCGTCTCATTGGATGAAACGAATAATACGGTTTCGTCGGAAATGCCGCACCGCAACGTTTCATTGGAACCAATGGAAAATGCGGTGACATCCGGACAAGGGGATGAGACGCCGCACCGCGACGTCTCTACGAAAAATTCGGATGATACGGAAAATGGAAAAACACCAAATCATTCGAATAAACGCAAACCGGAAAATTGGAACCCCGGCGTTTTGGGTGCCATCATCGGCCAATATAAAAACATGGTGAAAAAACGCATCCGGAAAACGGTCTTGCCCGGATTCGATTGGCAACCCCGTTTTTACGACCACATCATCCGCAACAACCGCGAATTATTCGCCATCCGGCGATATATCCGCAACAATCCCGCACATTGGGCCGACGACAGAAATGTGATCGAAACGCAATCTACAGGATGCGTTTTCCGGAATTGACCATATCCAGTCAGACCATGTGTGAAACGTGGTGCCGAGGGCGGGATGAACCCACGGAATGTCGTGTCCGATTTTGCGGCAGCCAAACTTGACATTTATGGAATCAATCTGATGCCAAGCGCCAGGCGGACCGGAAGGTGCGCAGGAGCGCATTGCCGGCCGACCCTTGCCGAAGGCAACTAGGGCGGACCGGCAACGAGGCGAATAGCCGAGCCTGGAGGGAGACCGACCCCCATACAGGGGCGCATCATCAATGCGACCCTGTATGGGGGTAACGCCCAATTCTTATCTTTTATTCATCAATTGTTCTTCAGCTCCCCGCCCTCTCCATTGCCATCATCTGCGCATACGTAAACACCGGCCCGTCCTTGCACACGTACTTGGGGCCGATGTTGCACCGTCCGCATTTCCCGATGCCGCAGCTCATCTTGCGTTCCTGGGAGGTGATGATGGTGTGCGGGGTGAAGCCGAGCGCAAGGAGCGGCGGCATGGTGAACTTGAGCATGATGGGCGGACCGCAGACAATGCAGGCCGCGTTCACGGATGAGGGAGCGACCTGCGAAACCACGGCGGGGACGAAGCCTTCGCGGCCTTTCCACCCTGTGTCGCCTTTGTCAACAGTGATGTGGGTCGCGACATCGGAGCGCTGCTGCCACTGCGCCAGCTCCGATTTGTAGAGAAGCTCGCCGGGACTGCGCGCGCCGTAGATGATGGTGATGGTGCCGAAGTCCTTCCGGTTCGCATCGTGCAGCAGGTAGCGGATGGCGGCACGAAGCGTGGTGAACGCGAACCCGCCGCCCACAATGAGGAGGTTCTTCCCCTTGAGTGCGTGGAGCGGGAAGCTGTTGCCCAGCGGACCGCGAAGCCCCAGAGTGTCGCCTTCGGCCATGTCGTGCAGGGCGGAGGTCACCGCGCCGGCCGGGTAGCGCTTGACGGTGAACTCGACATAGCCTTTGTCAAGCGGCGACGAGGCGATGCCGATGGGGATCTCCCCCGCACCGGGCACGTGCAGCATGGCGAACTGGCCGCACGCATGGGTGAATTTCGCTTCGTCGGCCTTGTCGCAGAACGCAAGGCGGAAGGTCTTGAGGTCCTTCTCGTCGTTTTCGACAACCACTTTGTCGATGCGGACCTTGTACGGTATATACGGGTTGGCGGTAGGGCTCATGCGATCACCCCGGCGAGGGTCTCGCGAATGTCTATGTTGCTCGGGCAGCTCGTTACGCAGCGTCCGCAGCCGACGCAGAATACGGTGTTGTAATTCTCCGGCGCATAGGAAAATTTGTGCATCACCCGCTGGCGCATGCGCTCCCCTTTTCTGCTCCGCGGGTTGTGGCCCGAGGCCTCGGTCACAAACGATGCAAACATGCAGGCGTCGTGCACGCGCACCCGGCCGCCCTGCCTTGCGTCGTCGCGCAGGTCGAAGCAATGGCAGGTGGGGCACAGGAACGTGCACGCGCCGCAGCTCAGGCAGGTTTCTGCGATTGCTTCCCAGAAGGCCGGTGGTTTTCCTTTTGCGAGGCTTGGAACAACGGCTTTTGTGTCCACGCGGCTCATCTGCTTTTCGACGCCCGCACCTTGTTTTTCCTTGTTTTTCAGCTCGGCCTGGGTAGGCTGCCGGAACAGATTCTTGTTCTTCTTGACAAATGATTCGCCTTTGGGCGTTACTGTATCAAACAGAAGCGCGGCGCCCAGGTTAAAGGCGATTATGTCCGCGCCAAGGCTGGAGGCCGGCCCGCCCCCTGCCGAGGTGCAGAAGCACGACGGCCCGGGCTTGTCGCATGCAAGGGATATCACCAGAGCCGCATCCCTGCGGCCGCGGAAGTACGGGTCGGTGTATTTGTCGTCGCAGAAGACCTTGTCGAGGTGCGCAAACGAGAGCGCGTCGCAGGGACGAATGCCGAAAATCACCTGCGCCTGGCCGCGCAGCGGTTCTTCTGCCACCTCGCCGCTGCTGATTCTTGTAATCACCTCGCACTGCGGGAAAAGCTCCCGTTTGGGCGGCAGGGTGAAGTTGACATAGTCGAGCGCGAGGTCGGTTTTCGGCGTGAGGTCCGCCAGCACCACGCCGGTAGCGTCCCGCACCGGACCGCGCACCCTGCCAAGCTTGGCCAGCGCGGCCGTGAATTTTTTAAGGTTCTTTTTGTCAAGCGCGACTGATGCCACTCTATTGCTCCTCGGGATCGGTGATGAAGCGCTCGCTGTCGTCCTGCGTAAAGGTATGAAGCATGGGCACGTCGCCGCCGGACACGCCCGGCACAAAGCCGAAAAGCTCGCCCGCGTCGGCCGCGAGCTTCTGGGTGAACAGCCGCAGGTCTATGCCCATGGGGCAGGCGTTGACGCATGCGTCGCACTCCACGCAGCGGCCCGCCTGGTGGAACATTCGCCCCAGGTGGAACGCGATGGTCTCCGAAAGTTCGTTCGCCGGCGACACCCACGAAGGCTTTCGCTGGTCTGCAAAGCAGACTTTGCAGTAGCAGTTGGGGCAGGCCTCGCGGCACGCATTGCACCGGATGCACTTTGATATTTCCTTTGTAAACGCCTTCCACCGCTCAGCCGCGGATTTGGCCGCAAACGCCTTGACGCGGCCGTAGGAAGGCTTTGCCGCCTTCCGCGAAGTCCCCTCGATGCGGATGTCGGCGTCCTTTGCCTCGGGCGCAACGCATTCCACGCACGCGCGGGCAATTTCGTTCTTCTGTGCAGCCCCGTCTTTCGCAGGAGAATACATGCCTTGGCACGGCATTGCAATTATCACTAGATTGGCGCGGGGAACCTGGTTCTCCCTGACAAGCCCGGCAATGGAGCGGCCGTCGCAGCCCTTTGCCGTAATGGCGACGCGCGGCGGCTTGTAGTCGTCCTTAGGCCGGGCGGGCTTTTCAAAAAGCCGCGGCAGAAACGCGGCAAGGTTGGCGAAGCAGAACCCGTCCCACACAAGCTTATCGATGTCGGCAACGCTGCGCGCAAAGAACGGTCTCGACGTACCGGGACGCGAGCCCTTGCGGAACCCCACGACCACATCGACTTTGCCGTCGCTCAGCAGCTTCTTCGCCGCTGCCTTCATTTTCTTTTCGCTGTCGCCCATCCTGTATTCCCTTTTTCCAATAATATCTTCCGTCAAGCAGGCACCGCATCCGCGCGCTGCCGCGCAAACTTCGGCGGCGCGTTCAGCTTCTTCACATCGCTCACCACTTTCTCGATCAGCGAAGCGAACCTGCCTCCCTCGGACGCGCTCACCCAAGAAAACTGCACGCGCTCGGGTTCGATGCCGAGGTATTCGAGAAAGCCCTTGAGCATGGCGAATTTCCTGCGCGCCACCAGGTTGCCCGAAATGTAATGGCAGTCGCCCGGATGACAGCCGGAAACCAGCACGCCGTCCGCGCCTTCCTGCAGCGCCTTGATTATGTAAAGCGGGTCCACGCGTCCCGAGCACGGCACGCGGATCACGCGCACGTTGGCCGGATATTGCAGCCTGCTCACGCCGGCAAGGTCCGCGCCCGCGTAGGAGCACCAGTTGCAAAGAAAGGCAACGATGGTGGGTTCGCTGGTGGTTGATTTAGTCAAGAATATCTTCCTCGTGTTTTTTCTCTTGACCTCATCCCCCTCCCCTTCTCCGCCCGGAGAAGGGGTGAAAGATTTTCCCCTCTCCTAGCGGAGAGGGGTGCCCGAAGGGCGGGGTGAGGTTTTTCCTTATATCGTACTCAGCACGCTCAAAATCTGCTCGTTCCGGAACCCGCTCAAATCCACCGCCCCTGCCCGGCACGACGCGGCGCACGCGCCGCAGCCCTTGCACAGGGCTTCGTTGACAACAGCGACATTCCGCACCGGATCAACCTCTATTGCGTTGTACGCGCACACCGCCTCGCACGCGCCGCACCCGCTGCATAGTTCCGCGCGGACGAGCGAGATTTTCCCTTCGGATTCAAGCGTGCTCTTCGACAGCACCGTGGCAGCCCGGCCGGCTGCAGCGCGCGCCTGCGCAATGGTCTCGCCCATGTCCTTGGGATAATGCGCCAGGCCCGCCACGAAAACGCCGTCAGTGGCGAAATCCACCGGGCGCAGCTTGACATGCGCTTCGAGGAAGAACCCGTCCTGCTCCAGCGGCACCTTGAGAAACTGCGACAGCGTCTTGTTGTCCGGGTTCGCCACGATGCCCGTGCTGAGAACCAGCAGATCCGGATGAATTGAAACATTCCTGCCGAGAATATTATCACGCACGGATACGGCGAGTTTGCCGTCCTTGATCGTCACCGAGGGTTTTTTGTCCTTGTCAAACCTGATGAAAATCACTCCCTTTTCTCTTGCCAAACGATAATACTTCTCCCGCAAGCCGTAGCTCCGGATGTCGCGGAACAGCACATAAACGGCAGCCTTGGGATTGAGTTCCTTGGCCTTTATCGCATTCTTGATGGCATTGGAACAGCACACGCGGCTGCAGTAGTCGCGCTCGCCCTCGCGGGAGCCGACGCATTGGATCATCACAATAGAATGTAGATTGTAGAATTTAGATTGTAGATTGGAATTACCTTTGGTTGTTTCTTCGTGCAGGATCTCTTCGAACTGCCGCTGGGTGATGATGCGTTTGTCCTTACCAAAGTAGTATTCGGCGGGCTCATTCTGGTTCGCGCCCGAGGCAAGGATCACCACGCCGTGTTCGAAGGTGTGCCCGCTTTCGAGTTCGGTCTTGAAATTACCCACGTATCCGGCAACATTCTTGATCTTCGCGTTCGTGAAGGTACGAATGTTTGCATGCTTCGTCACCTTGTTCATCAGGGCGGCGAGCTTGGGCGCTGTCTCTTCGCCCGACAGGGTCGTGTAAACGTGCAGCAGGTTGCCGCCCAGCTGCGCCTCTTTCTCGACGAGCGTCACCGGGTAGTTCTGGTCGGCAAGGTCGATTGCCGCGGTCATGCCGGCAAGCCCGCCGCCGATCACCAGCGCGCCCTTGTTGACGCCCATGCTCTTCTTGTACAGCGGCACGCTGAGCTTTACCTTTGCGACTGCCGCGCGCACCAGGCCGCACGCCTTGACCGTCGCCTTTTCGGGCTCCTTCTGGTGCACCCACGAACAATGCTCGCGTATGTTGGCGAATTCGAACAGGTACGGGTTGATGCCCGCGCTTTCGAGCGTTTTCTGGAACAGGGGCTCGTGCGTGCGCGGCGTGCAGGCGGCAACCACGAGCCTGTTGAGTTTGTGCTGCTCTATCGCGGCCTTGATTGCCTTTTGCGAATCCTGCGCGCACGAAAACATGAGCTCACCCGCGAACTTCACGCCCGGGAGCGACGTTGCGTACTTTACCACGGACGGCACGTCGACCACCGAGGCGATGTTGATGCCGCAACGGCACACGTATACGCCGATCCTCGGAGGCTCGCCGCGAAGGTCCTTCTGCGCGGGCATGTCGGCCTTGATCTCCTTAACCGCAAGGTTGCCCAGCGCCGAGGCCGCTGCCGAGGCGGCGCCGCTGGCCTCGATCACCGACTCGGGAATGTCTTTGGGACCGCTTACGCTGCCGCACACGAAAACGCCCGGCGCGCTCGTGGAGACCGGGTCCATTTCGCCGATGCGCACGAATCCCGATCCGTCAAGAGCGACCGAAAGGCCCTTCGCGGTGGTCATCGACGCGGCCGACGGCTGGATGCCCACCGAGAGCACCAGGAGGTCGAACCGCGCCGAGGCGGTCTTCCCATCCTGCGTGATATATCGTATGTCAAGGTCGTTGGTGGCCGGATTGCTTTCAACCGACGCGATCCTGCCGTTTGTAAACGTCGTGTCGTGCCGGTCCTTTGCCTTGTCGATAAACCTGTCGAACCCTTTGCCGTAGGCGCGGATGTCCATGTAAAAGATGGTCGTCTTCGCCTTGGGCAGGTGCTCCTGGGTTATAATGGCGTCCTTGGCCGCCTGCATGCAACATATCGCGGAGCAGTGCTCGTTGCCGGAGGCAATATCCCGCGAACCCACGCACTGCAGAATAGCAATCTTCTTCGGTTCCTTTTTGTCGGACGGCCGGACAATGTGTCCGCCCGTGGGACCGGACGCGGAGAGCAACCGCTCATACTCGATGCTCGTTACCACGTTCGGGAAAACACCGTAGCCGTATTCGGCCTTGAGCTTCGCGTCGAACTCCTTTGTGCCGCTGGCGAGGATAACGGAGCCGACGTCGATGACGACCGTCTCTTCCTTCTGCGTAAAGTCGATCGCGCCTGTTCCGCACGACTTTTCGCACAGCCTGCACGTGCCCTTCCTCAGGTATAGACACTTCGATGCGTCGATAGCGGCGACCGCGGGCACTGCTTGCGGAAAGGGAATGCGGATGGCCCTGGTCTGCGACAGCCCCTTGTTGTAGGGGTCGGGCACCTTGGTGGGGCACTTGGTGACGCAGATGCCGCAGCCCGTGCATTTGCTTTCGTCAACGTAGCGCGGTTTCTTCTTCACCGTCACCGAAAGGCTGGGCGGCGATCCGGTCATACCGGTCACCACGCTGTTGCTCAAAATGCGGATGTAGGGGTGGCCGCCGGCCTGCACCAGCTTGGGCGAGAGGATGCACATGGCGCAGTCGTTGGTGGGAAACGTCTTGTCGAGCTGGGCCATGCGCCCGCCTATGGACGGCTCGCTCTCCACGAGGAAGGTTTCCACGCCCATGTCGCCAAGATCGAGCGCGGCCTGAATCCCGGCAACGCCCCCGCCTATCACCATTGCTTTCTTGTGCATAGTCATTTTTTCTTGCTTTGCTTCTTCGCTGCCGGTTTCTTCCCGGCCGTCGCTGCCTTTACAAAGTCACGCCTGAGCGTCTGGGCCTTTTTATCGGCCTCATCCTCTTTGGCAAGCATTTCCGCCGGCGCAAACCCGTCGCGCACCGCCATGTGCCGCAGCGCCCGCATGATGTCGGTGAAATTCACCTGCTGGGGGCAGCGCGCGTAGCACCGGTAGCACATCATGCAGAGCCAGATTTCCTTTGAGCTCAGCACTTCCTCGCGCATCCCGTACAGCACTTTGCGGATGATGGTCCTGCAGTTGTAGCCGTCGTCGATGTTCGTGACCGGGCAGCCTGCCGCGCACGTGCCGCAGGCATAGCATTTCCTGATGTTCTCCCCGCCCGGCATGAGCGCCACTTCATCCCGGAAACCCGGATCGAGTTCCTCAACGACGATAACGTCCGATCTTGTTGTTGTCATAGGATAATCACCTTTGTGAATTCTGCATTTATCAATCTACAATCTAAATTCTAAAATCTACAATTTTATTTATGCCTTCGGTCCCATCCCGGCAATGCACTGGTCTTCCCGTACCACTTTCCTCACGCCGCCGTCGTTGGACGTGGACCAGTCCTGCGCAATTGCCACGGCTTCGAGCATCGATGTTATGCCCATGGACTTTGCGCGATCGTACATGAGCTGCCATGCGCAGTCGGTGTTCTCGCTCACCTCGCACTTGCCGTTGCGCGAGCCGCCGCACGGGCCGTTGAGCTGACGCTTTGAGCAGCGGGTGATGGGGCAGATGCCGAAATACTGTCCCAGCCTGCAGGCGCCGCAGCCCGCGCACTTCTCGGTCCACACGCCTTGCGATTCGAGAATCCCCATGAACTGCGTGTTGAGGCCCGGATACACGGCCTTGCCCGGGAACCGCTCGGCCAGGGCCTGGACGCCCGCGCCGCAGCCGAGCGACACGATGGCGTCGTAGTCGTTCACGCGCTGCGCGAGCACGTCGATGAACGCGTCCTCGCACTGGCGCTCGATGGTGCATTCGTCAACAACGGCCTTTTCGCGTCCGGCAAGCTTGAGCGCCATGCGCAGCGCCGAGCCCATGATGCCGGTCTCGCGCTCGCCGCCGGCGAGGCATACGGTAACACACGTTCCGCACCCCACCATGAGCACGCGGTCGTGGCCTTTTACCATGTCCCGGATTTCGGGAATTTTCTTCCGATCTGCAACAATCATGCTGATCCTCCCTGGATTGCGGCCATTGCCTCCACCTGCATGTCGCCGATCCCCTGTTCCAGCTCCGCTTCGGAAACGGCAAGCGGGCTTGCGCCCAGCGGCGCAATGCGTGCCGCCATTTCCTTTGCGATCTCCGCGAACCGCGGCCCTTCGGCCGACGACAGGTTGTACATTTCGAGGCGCTCGGGCTCTATTCCGATTTCGTCAAGAATCCGCTTTACCCGCTCCACCCGCCTGCGCGCGCGCAGGTTGCCTTCGAGAAAGTGGCAGCCGCCTTCGAGGCAGCCCGCCACCATCACGCCGTCCACCCCGCGCTCGAACGCGGCGAGGATGTGGTTCTCCTCGATCTTGCCCGTGCACGGGAACCGCAGCACGCGCACGTTTGACGGATAGGAAAGCCGCATGGAGCCCGCCATGTCGGCGGCCGCGTACGCGCAGTAGTGGCAGCAGAAGGCGAGGATGATGGGTTGTTTGGACATTGTCGTAAATGTCCTATTTCTTCCATCTCGGCTGCGCAACGCCAACCTGTTCAAGGTAATTGGCCTCGACCGGCTTTTCCGCAACCGTCCCGGCGAGCAGGCTGTTGATCGCGCCGAGTATCTGCACGTCAAGGTAATGGTGCAGCGAAATCGCCTTTGCCGGGCACGCCGCGGTGCAGCTTCCGCACCCCATGCACACCGCGGCCTGGACCTCGGCCTTGTTGTCCTTGCCGATCTGCGGCGCCATGTACGGGCACACGTGCACGCACGTCATGCAGGCAACGCACTTGTCCGGGTCCACCCACGCGGTCTGCGCGCCCACGGGCATTAGTTTACGGGAGAGAATCGACGCCGCGCGCCCGGCGACCGCGCTGGCCTGCGAAATGGTCTCGGTGATGAACTTGGGCGAGTGCGCGGTGCCGCACAGGAACAGTCCTTCGCTCGCGAAATCGACCGGCCGCAGCTTCACGTGCGCCTCGAGGAAAAACCCGTCGGCGTTGAGCGGCACGCGCAGCAGCTCCGACAGCTCCTGGCGGTCGTCGCGCGCAACGATCGGCGCGGCGAGCACGAGGAGGTCGGGAGTCATGATGAGCTCGCGGCCGAGGATCTTGTCGGTCACGCGCACGGTGAGCCCGTTGTCAATAGCCACTTCCGGCAGGCGCTTGTCGTCGTAGCGGATGAACATGATCCCTTTTTCCCGCGCCTCGCGGTATGCCGCCTCGCGGAACCCGTAGGTCCGCATTTCGCGGTACAGCACCAGGATTTTCGCTTTTGGATATCGCGCGCGAAGAAGCAGCGCGTTCTTGACCGCCGTGGTGCAGCAGACCCTGGAGCAATACGGACGCTCGTCGTTTCTCTGCTCCACGCACTGAATCATCACGATGGTCGATTTTTCCGGCAAAGAAAGTTCGTCCCTCGCGATGCGGCTGGAGAGTTCGAGCTGCGTCATCACCTTGTCGCTTTTTCCGTAACCGAACGACTGCGGTTTTAATTCCTTTGCGCCGCTGGCCACGATCACCACGCCGTGCTCGACCTGCGCGGTTGATTGACCCGTAAGAATGTCCGAGGTGAAATCGCCCACGTGGCCGTCAACCTTGGTCACGCGCGAATTGAGGTGCACCGATATCTTTTTGTGGCCGTTTACCCGCGCGACAAGCGCCGACACGTGCGCCGGGACGCTGTCGCCGTCGAGCGTGACCCCCACATCGGCCGCCATGCCGCCGAGGACTTCTTCCTTTTCGACAAGGTGCACGGGATAGCCCTGGCCGGCAACGGCAAGCGCCGCGGTCATGCCCGCAAGGCCGCCGCCGATCACAAGCGCCGCGCCCTTTACCGGCACGGTCTCCTCGGCCAGGGGCATGAGCCCGGCCACGCGGCCCACGGTCATGCGCACAAGGTCCTTGGCCTTCTCCGTCGCCTTGTCGGGCTCGCCGCCGTGGACCCACGAGCACTGGTCGCGGATGTTGGCCATTTCGAGCAGGTACTGGTTGAGCCCCGCGTCGCGCAGCGTGTCGCGGAATATTGCCTCGTGCGTGCGCGGCGTGCACGACGCAACGATCACGCGGTTGAGCCGGTGCTTTATGATCTTTTCCTTTATCTGGTCCTGCGTGTCGTCTGCGCATGTGTAAACGTTGCGTTCCGCAAGCACCACGTACGGCAGCTGCCGCGTGCGCTGCACAACCGCTTCCACGTCGACCACCGACGCGATGTTGCTGCCGCAGTGGCAAATGAACACGCCGATGCGCGGCGGTTCGTCGGTCACATCGCGCTCCGGCGGATAGACCTTGGTCTTCACGCGGGTGCCGCGCGCGGGGGCGAGGAGCTCCATGGCCTTTGCCGCAACGGCCGATGCCTGCATTACGGTGTCGGGAATGTCCTTGGGCTCGCTCATCGCGCCGCCCACGAACACGCCGGGACGCGACGTTTCCAGCGGATGAAGTTCGCGCGTGGCAACGAATCCCCAGTCGTTCACCATCACGTTGAAACGCTCGACCTGCTGCCGCAGGCTTGCGCTGGGCTCCAGCCCGAGCGACAGAACAACGAGGTCGTGCTCCGCGGTGACGCTCCTGTTTTCGTCGCTCATATAGGTGATGCGCAGGTTCTTGTTCCCGTTCACTTCCTCAACCGAGGAAGGGCGGCACCTCACGTAGGAAATCCCGAGTTCCTTTGCGCGGTTGTAGTAACGGTCGAAATCCTTACCGTAGGCGCGGAGGTCCATGTAGTAGATGGTGACCGCAGTCGCGGGCTCGTGTTGCTTTGCGAGAATCGCCTCCTTGGTGGCGGCCATGCAGCACACCGAGGAGCAGTAGTCGTTGCCGCACAGCGCGTCGCGCGAGCCGATGCACTGGATAAACGCGATGCTCTTCGGCGTCGCATCGTCCGAGGGCCGGCGCACGTAGCCCTTGGTGGGGCCCGCTGCCGACAGAATCCGCTCGAACTGCAGATTGGTGATCACGTTGGTGTCGTAGGCGGACCCGAATTCGAGGCGCCGCGACGGTTCGAACGCGGAAAATCCGGGCGTGAGGAGCACCGCGCCCACGTCGATTTCCCTGGTGGTCTCTTTCTGCTCGTAGTCGATGGCGCCCGCGCCGCACACCTGCGAGCACAGGCCGCATTCGCCTGTTGTCAATTTGACGCACGACATCGGGTCTATGGCCGGCACGCGCGGAACCGCCTGCGGGTGCGCAAAATCGATGTTGGGCCTTGCTTCGAGAAACTGGTTGAACGCGGTGGCGTGCTTCTTTGTCCGGCGCGAGGCGACCGTTGTGTGGTCGGACGTTCCCGCAGGGCACACGAAATCGCAGGCGCCGCACACCTGGCATTGCTCGCTCTTTTCGTCGAACGCAGGTTTCACTTCGCGGCCGGCCCCGCGGCCGAACATGCTTATCGCGCCGCGGCCCATGAGGTCGCCGCATACTTTCACACACAGCCCGCACAGGATGCAATCGCCGTCAGGATTTTTTTCAAACGGCGTGGACGTGACGCCGAGCGCGGCTGCGAATTCCGCGATTTTCTTCGACGCCGGCGCCTGGGCGAGAAGGAGTTCGAGGATGATCCTCCTGTTGTCGCGTACCCCCTGGGTATCGGTCGAGACCTTCATGTTGCTTTCCACAGGGTAATTGCACGACGAAACGATTTTCGGGCCGCGCGGCGTTGCAAGTTCCACGATGCACACGCGGCACGCGCCTATGGGTTCCATGCCCCGGTAATTGCACAGCGTGGGTATGGTAATGCCCATCTGCCGCGCCGCATTGAGTATGGTGGTGCCCTGTGGAACGTCTGATGTGCGTCCGTCAATGGTTACGGTGATTTTGTCTGTTGATACCTGTTCCATTGGTTTCTTTTTCCGTCAATACTCATCTACTGCATGACCGATGACCGTTCGCCCTGAGCCTGTCGAAGGGCGCGGTGTTCGTGCTTCGACGAGGAGCTCAGCACGAACGGCAATTAGGAGCATTGCAATGTTCCGGTTCCTCACTTCCCCATCGCGCACACGCCCGCCGGGCACCTGCGGCCCGCTATGTGCGCATCGATTTCATCGCGGAAATGGAGAATCGCGTTTGTCACCGGGCCCGACGCGGTGGTGCCGAGCCCGCACACCGAGGCGGCGTTCATGGCCCTGCTGAGCCGCTCCAATTTGTCAACTGAATCGGCGCCGCCTTTGCCTTCGCAAATTGTTCTCGAGCACGCCGTACATCTGTTTGGTGCCTTCGCGGCACGGCGTGCACCTGCCGCACGATTCGTCGACGAAAAATCCGAGAAGGAATCTCGTCATGTCAACCACGCACGAGTCGCTGTCCATCACGATGATGCCGCCGGTCCCCATGTTTGCCGATTTTCCCGGAACGTCAACCGAGTCGATGGCGAGGTCGAGCATGGACGGCGGGATGCAGCCGATGGACGGACCGCCCACCTGCACGGCCTTGCATTCCTTGCCCCCGCGCACGCCGTCTCCCATTTTGTAAATCATGTCGCGGAGCGTGATGCCGAACGGCACCTCAACGAGCCCGGCGTTGTTTACCGACCCTTCGAGCGAAAACACCGTGGTGCCCGTAGTGTTCTTGGTCCCCATGGATGCGTACCATGCACTGCCCCTGGTGAGGATGGGCGCGACGCTGGCCCATGTTTTTACATTGTTCACCACCGTGGGTTTTCCCCACAGGCCATGGGTCACGGGGAACGGCGGCCTGCCCCGCGGTTCGCCCGCATGACCTTCGATGGATTCGATGAGGCCGGTTTCCTCGCCGCACACATAGGCGCCTGCCCCGCGGCGGACCGACAGTGAGAACGACCAGCCGCTTCCAAAGATGTTGTCGCCGAGGAGCCCGTGCTTTTCCGCTTCGGCAATGGCATGTTCGAGGATGGCGATGGCGAGCGGGTATTCGCTGCGCACGTAGACAAAGCCCTGCTGCGCGCCGATCGCGTACGAGCCCACGATCATGCCCTCGATGATCGCGTGCGGGTCGCCTTCGAGCACGGTGCGGTCCATCGACGACCCAGGCGCGCCCTCGTCTGCGTTGCATACCACATATTTGACATCGCCCTTGGCGTTCCGCGCGAACCGCCACTTCTGGCCCGTGGGGAAATACGCGCCGCCGCGGCCGCGAAGGCCGGAGGCGGATATCTCGTCGAGCACCTGTTCAGGCTTCATTGACAAAAGCGCCTTGAGCGCGCCGCGGTACGAACCGCGGGCAACGCTTTCCTCAATCGACATGGGGTCTATGGACCCGCAGTTGCGCATGATTACTTTTTTCTGGAGCCTGAAGAAATCGAGGCTCGACCATTCCGGAATGCCTTCCGCCGACCGGCGAGGAACCGTAGCGATGCACCTCACCCGTCAAAACGTGCTCTTCGCCGGAAAACCGGCCGAGCGGGATCACTCCACCGAAATCGCCTTTTGTCAAAAATGCCGAGAGCAGGGCGCGCGTTTTCTGCGGCGTCATGGAACCAAAGCTTATGCGCGGGCCGTTCGGCAGCACCAGGTCGAGCAGCGGTTCCTGGCTGCAGAACCCTATGCAGCCCGTGCGCTTTACCGCAACGTCGGCCTTGAACTTCTTGACCGTTGCGATTGCGGCCTCTTCGACCTTTGCCGCGCCCATGGCAAGGCCGCACGTGGCGGAACCAACGAGGATTTTAAGCCCCCTGGGGTACAACGTAGCGCTGCCCGCCTGTGCGAGCAGGTCGAGATCAGCTGCGGATTTTACCGTTGTGGTCATTTGAATTGTCCCAGTATCCCGTCAAGGTCGTCTACATTTACTTTGCCGAAGCTTACGTCGTCGATGCGCATCGACGGCGACAGCGCGCACAGGCCCAGGCAGCGGACAGTCTTTAACGTAAAGCGACCCGATTTGTCGGTGCCGCCCTCGGAAACGCCGAGTTTTTTCTCCAGCGCCCGGAGCAATACCCCGGAGCGCTGCGAATGGCAGCTCGTGCCGTTGCACAACTGGATCACATGCCTTCCCGGCGCCTTAAACCCCATTTTATCGTAAAAACTCGCCACCGTGAGCACTTGCGCAAGGGGAATGTCGAGACGCACCGCCGCATGCTCGAGCAGCGGCCGCGGAAGATAGCCGCGCGTCCTGTTCACCGCCTCCAGAACAGGCATGAGCGCGCCCGGATCGCCCGCATGCCGGGAGATAAGATCATCAAGGAGCGCCTGGTCTTGTTTGTCAAGCACCGCCTCCGCGACCGGCGCCGCAACCGCCTGCGGTATGTTTCTCACCGGGCAGCGCTCCACGCAGTCGCCGCAGCCGGTGCATTTGTCCTCGTTGACAAAGCGCGGCCGCACCGAAAGCGTCGCCCTGAAGTTCCCCGCCTCGCCCGAGAGCGCCTTTACCTGGGCCATGGTGATCACTTCTATGTTAAGGTCGCGCATGCACGCGACAACCTTGGGCGAAATGATGCACGTGGCGCAGTCGCCCGTGGGAAACGTCTTGTCGAGCCGCGCCATGTTGCCGCCGATGGTGGGGCTTTCTTCAACCAGATACACGTAGAACCCTGCGGCCGAGAGGTCGAGCGCGGACTGGATTCCCGCAATGCCTCCGCCGCACACGAGCACCGCGCCCACGGGCTCTTTCTTGGCTTGTGTGGTTGATTTCTGTACAGTTACGGTTTCGGTAGTCATATGATAGTTTTCTTTTTCGTTCTGAAATCTTTTCAACTCACCCCCGCTTCGCTTCCCCTCTCTTGAAAGAGAGGGGTGCCGACAGGCGGGGTGAGTTATTCCCCTGCGTCCTCGATCTCAAGCTCCGCCGACTTTCCCTTCGGCATCACCTTCCTGTACACCTGCGCGGGCTTACGGACAGCACCGTCCACGGTGAGCAGGTCGCGCTCAATCCTGATGTCGAACAGCCGCTCGTTCTCCAGCAGATACGGCAGGATGAGCTTCCAATCCTCATTTGCAAACTTCCCGAATATGCCGCCGTTGAGCTGCTCGCCCACGAGCGTGCGCTTGCGGGTCGCGCACGTAAATCGCGCCGCCGGACGCCAGTGACAAGCAGGTTGCTGCCGGGATACGGCAGGTCGAGCGCTACGATGTCGCCGTTGTCTTCCACGCGCAGGCCATTGACAATTGCAAATCCGCCGCCCGCCAGCGCGTCGCCGGCCATGAACGATTCGGCGAGGAAGTCCAACGCCGTGCCGTTGATCACGACCTTCGGCTTTCCCACGGCGTTGATCATGGGCCGTCCGGCCGCGTTGCCCAGCACGAAGATGTCGCCGCCCTTGGCGCCGTACAAAAACGTCTGGCCCACATCGCCGTACACCACCACCTTGCCGCGCTTGGAAATCTGGCACAGCTGGTCCTGCGCGTTGCAATGAACGTACGCCTCCAGGCCGTCGACGCCCGAGCCGAGGTAGTCGCCGGGATTGTCGTAGCAGTCGATGCGCAGTCCGTCGGTGGCCGGGCCGAAACCGGTTGCGTGGAAACGCGTGCCGCGCGAATTATAGTGGATAATGTGCCGCCATCCGAGATGATACGCGTCCACGGCGAGAAACGCGTCGCTGTTTTCGCCTTCGGCCGAAAAGCCGCGCGCGTCAACAAGCAGGGTTTTCTCATGAGACTCCGGCCCCCGCAGGCGTTTGCGGGTTTCCCAGGTGATCCTGCGGAGCGCCGCTTTCGATTCTTCGCCGAAAAGAGGCTGTTTTTCAAAAATTGATTCCAGGCCAAGGCGGCAGATTGCCACCACCGAGCTGCGCTTCTTCGCGCCGGTGGGATACCTGCGGTCTATTCCGAGCGTGAGGGCGTCAATGCCCAGTTGCGGATTGGCCGGCGCGGTCGCAAGGGCTATCCCGCCAGCACGGAAGCGCAGGCGGTCGTAGTCGATTTTGTCAATGCCGTCCCGCAGGAACCCGTACAGCGCAACCGCGTCGCCCACGCCGGCAAGCTCCGCGATCTTTGCGCTGTCGGTGTGCGCATCCGCGGGCACGGCGGCCGGTTTTGACAAATCGCAATGCACCTGGCCTGGCCTTGTAGAAACCTTCGCGCCGAACTTGTTGGTGACCGAAAGATTGTACGACGGCGCATGGCCGTTCCCGCTGCCGTTCGGCGTCACGTTGAGGAGGAACGCGCCGCCGTCGGTGGAGCTTCCGCCGCGCGCGTTCCAGTATTTGTCGGCAATGGGCGAAAACCGCGGGTCTTCGGCGTGCAGGCTGGCCAGCGTCGCGTCGATGGCCTGCTTCTCGGAGCAGATGAGCCCGATGGAGACCTCGCCCTCCTGCAGGGCGAACACCTGCGGCCGCAGCATGGCCGTGTCGGTGATGCCCAGGAGCTGGAATCCCTTTTTGTCAAGGTTGCGCGCGATGATGAAGAACCACGGCCCGTCGGGCGAGGAGTGGATCTGCGTGGTCTGGATCTCGCGGTAGACATGCTGCTTCTCCGGCGGCAGGCGGTCGAAGTCGAGCTCGGTGGTGGGCGCGAGCGATTCGATGATGTATTCGACGGGATACTTGTACACGCGGTTCATGAGGTCGAACAGCATGATGGACGCTTCGGTGTCGGTGAGGAACTGCGGGAACAGGTTGCGCTGCGCAAGGTATTCGCACACCGAAAGATAGTTGGCGAAGTCGCCGTTGTGCACGAGCGCCTCGTTCATGCCGATGAACGGATGGCAGCCGCCCGGGTGCCACACGCGGCCGCGCGTGGGATACCGCTGGTGCGCGATCCATACGTGCGCCCGCGAATCTTCCATGCAGTAGTACTGCACTACCGCCTCTGCGTATCCCACGACCTTGAGAATGATGAGGTTGCGGGCGTGCGACAGCACGAACGCGCGCTTGTCGCCGAGGGACGCGTAGAACCGGTTGTTGAGTCTTGCGGAATTCTGGAACACGAACTCGTCTTCGATCTCGCGCGGAGCAAGGCCGGTCAGTTTCTTCTCGACCGCAAATTTTTCCAGAGCGCCGGGCTTTACGCGCACGAAATATCGCGCAACGTCGGGCGGCTTCGACTACAAGGAGCGGCACGTCGCGGTAGTCCTTGACCGTGGGGATCATCCCGCCTTGGTGCACGTCGAAGAACGGCTCGACAAATTCCTTTTCGACCTCGCCCTTTGCGGTGGGATCGAGCAGCGCCACCTGGAGAATGTAATCTTCTTCGAGCACCTTGCGCGACACGCCGAAATCCTCGGCCACCAGCCCGCACGCCGCGATGCCGCCGCCCTTGCCGTTGCCGCGGTTGCGCATCTGGATGCTCGGCTCGTAGATGTGCTTGCCGCCGCACCGGAATGGTGCAGGCAAACCCCGTGACGCCGCAACCGCCTTCCGCTTCCTGCGGCTTCTGGAACCACTCGCCGGCGGGCCGGAGTGCTTCGCGGCTGCGGACATACGCGCGTGCGCGGTCAAAATTTGCGTGCGTACTCATTCCTATTTCGTTCCGTCTCTCTTGTTGTCGTAATCAAGGTGCATCAGTAAATCGGTCCTGCCCCGCAGCGCAGTCACCGATTCAAGTCCCAGCCGGTAAAGGATATCAACAAGAATTTCCCTGAACGCGTTGTGGAGATTGACAAGCCGCTGCGTGCACCAGTCCACGGTGAGCAGCTCGAGAAGTTCGGGGTCGGTGGTGCAGATGCCGCGCGGGCATCCCCGGCCGCTTTCGCAGCAGCCGCAGCGTATGCACCCGAGCGCCACCAGTTCCGCGGTGCCGATAACAATGCCGTCCGCGCCCATGGCAATGGCCTTGGCGATGTCCCAGGGATTGCGGATCCCGCCGCTGAAACAATGAGCGTGACCTCGTCGCGGACGCCCTCGTCCACCAGGAACTGGTGAACGTTGCTTATCGCGTATTCGATGGGCATGGCGATGTTTTTCTTGGCGATGTTGGGCGATGCGCCGGTGCCGCCGTAGCTGCCGTCCATGTGCACGATGTGCGCGCCGGCGCAGTATGCTCCCACCGCCACCATTTCCACGTCGTTGGGCGTGGACACCTTGGCGGAAAGCAGCGTTGTCCTGTTGACATGCGCGATCCAGTCGAGGTGCTTCTTGTGGTCTTCGATGGAATACACGCTGTGGAACGGGAACGGCGAGAACAGCGACGTGCCCACCACTGCCTCGCGCATGGCCGCCACCGCGGGCGTGTTCTTGTCGCCCAGAAGGTGGCCGCCAAGACCCGGCTTTGCGCCCTGGGCATACTTGAATTCCACGATGCGCGCGCGCTGGATGGTCTCCTCGCGCACGCCGAACAGGCCGGTGGCGACCTGGGTGATCATGTTGTCTTTGTAGGGAATAAATCGGTCCGGATACCCGCCCTCGCCGGTGCACGAAAAGGTGTTCCAGGCCTTTGCAGCGCGCACCTTGCCGAGCTGCGCCCGTATGTTGGTCGAGCCGAACGACATGCCGCCGCCGTACCAGGGAACGTCGATGGTGATCTTGGGCCGCGGATCGTTTTTCCGTTTGTTAAGCAACAGCTTGGTGTTGATGTCCTCGCGCCGCAGTCCCGCCGGGACCTTGTCGGGAAACACGAACCGCATCCGGTCGAAACCGCCGCCCGAAGCGCCGATTTGACTTTCGAGAAATGCCGGCGGCTTCTTGCCCGTCTCGGCCATGAACCAGTTTGCCGAGAGCAGATCGGGCGTCCAGCGATAATCGCCGAGGGTCCTAAAGACCGGGCTTTCGGAAAGCGACAGGGCTTGCTGCGGGCAGTTGGTGATGCAGAACCGGCCGGTCTTCTCGCAATCCGGGCCGATGCAGCGGTAATCGAAGGGCCGGATCACCTGCCGGTACCCGGCCGGACGGCTGTGCACGCCGTGCTGGCAGATCTCGACGCACCGTCCGCAGGATTTGCACTTCGACGAACGGTGAATGCTGAACTTGCCGATTTCGTTGCGGTACCGCGGCAGCGCCTGCCGCACCGTGCGTGAAACCTCGGCGAAGTCCGGGTGCGAGGAAAAATCTTCAACTTTTTGGGGATGTGTTTTGGTTGATGTTGTCATATGACAAAGCTTGGATTTCTATTGAAAATCAGGACTCACCACAGAGGCACGGAGGACACAGAGAAATCCACGGAGATGATTGTTATTGTTTTTTCTTCTCTGTGCTCTCTGTGGCTCCGTGGTGAATCTTTTTCATCTTCATTCCCTTGCAACGGTATCTTTTCGTTTCCCGAAAATTCTCCCGAACGCGGCGGCCTCGAGGTCCTCGAAGAACATGCACCGCCCCACCTCGCCGCGCAGGCGGCGCGCCTCGCGTATTCCCATGGCGCCGAGCATTTCGAGCAGCTGGCTGTGCCACGAACCCATGAGGTTGGTTATCCTGCGTACCGCATATGCCTCGTCGATGTTCGCCAGGTCCACCTGGCACCACTCGCCGCGCTCGCACTCGCCGCACAGCCGGCATTCCAGCGCGATCACGAGCGGCACGTCGACAGCCACCAGGTCCGCGCCGCAGATGATGGCCTTGGCCATGTGCTCGGGCAGGCCGATGCCGCCCGAGGTCACCAGCGTCACCTCGTCGCGGATGCAGGTCTTTACAAGCGCGCCATGCGCCTGCCGTATCGCGTCGCGCATGTGGCGCGGTGTGGATGAATTGATTTCCCTGCCGTGCCTGTCAAATACAAGATTGATGACTTCAACGCCCTGCTGTGCAAGCCAGAGCACCCGGTTATGCGCCTCGGTCCCGGACGTTGCACGCACACCAACGAGCCGCGTGCCGTTCTCCTTCTTGAGCGCAGCGATGACGTCGAGGATCTTTTCAGAGTCGGGAACCATCACCATGGGAGCATCGGCAATGTTCTCCCCGGCAAACGTGCCGTCTTGATTGACAAGAGGCACCACGTGATTGCGGTGCGCTTTTCTCTGCGCCGCGACCTGGTCGCCGGACACCATGGAATAGAGGCCGAGGTTCGCGCCCGCCTTCACCATCGCCGACACCACGGGTTTGTGGCGCCATTGCTTCGGCAGGTCGTCGAACATGATGGGCAGCGGGCTTACCAGGCGCGGCAGGACAGGGGTGCGCATTTCCATGTTGTCAAACACGAGCCTGCCCTGTTTGCGGCCTATGTCGACGCCGGTGTTGATGTATTCGCGGCCGTGGATGCCGTCGCGCGTGGGCCGCACGATTTCGGACATGTCGGTCCACATGGAATCGAAGCCCGCGCCGGAAAACGGCCCGCCGTAGCCGCAGCCCGACACAGGGACCGCGCCGGTCTCGGCCTGATACCACGTGGTGCTCACGATGTCGGGCGTGAAATAGGCGTCGCCGAGCTTCTTGTATTCCGGGTTTTCAACGCGGGTGAGAATGTTCTTGGTGCAGTTCTGGATGCAGGTGAGACAGCCTTTGCACTGGTAAATGTAGTCGAGATAGCCGAGTTCATCGTGCAGGGCGTCGGCCTCGTCGCGGTACAGCCCGTAGACGCACCCCTTCTTCACGCAGTTCTTGCAGCTTGCGCAGTCTTCCCGCCAGTCAACAATGCCGAGCTTCCCTTCGGGCTTGAGGCGCGGCGGCGTCGGCTGCGTATTGATGTGGAATTTTGCGGGCACGAAACCTATCCGATCTTCGATTTCAGGCTTGCCAGCACTTCAAGCGCCGCGTTGTGGTCTTCATCGCACACGATTTCAAATCCCCGCAGGCCGGCCACTGCCGAAAGTTTATTCATGATTTCTTGGGCAACAGCGATTCCTTCGGACCGGCACGCGGCCTTGTCCTTTTTCGAAGTCAGGCGCTCGACAATCGATGCCGGCACGAGCGGCAACGGCCGCTTTTCAACAAACGCCTTTGCGGTCTCGGCACTGGTCAATATTCTTATCCCTGCGATGAACGCGGCCTTTTCCTGAAGCCCGCGATTGGTCACTTCCTTCCACCACAGGCCGAAACGATCGAGGTCGAAGACCGGTTCCGTAACAATGAATTGCGCGCCCACGAAAATCTTCTGGGCAAGCCGAGGCAACTGCAGTTCCATCGGATCGGCAAACGGCGAAGCCACGGCACCAAGGCAATACGATGTATCGCCGTCGATATTTTCTTCACCAACGATCGAAGCGTTTTTTCCCAGGTTATGCAGGCTTTGAAGAAGTATCGTCGCGTCGATGTCGAACACGTTCTTTGCCGCGCGAAACGGATGAAGGGTCTGGTGCGTGCCGCTCGTGCACAGCATGTTGCGCACGCCCAGGGCCCGGGCGCCCAGAAAATCCGACACGAGCGCGGTGCGGTTACGGTCGCGCGTGGTCATGTGCAAAATCGGCTCGACGTTTTCGGAGACTGCAATGGCCGAGGCTGCAACAGCCGACATGGCAACCCCGTCCCTGTTGTCGCTGATGCCGAGCGCATGGACCTTGCCGCTAAAGCCTTTGACCAGGGAGCGGACGGTTGCAGGGTCAGACGACGCGGGCGGGGCGATTTCAGCCGTGACGATCGGCTTGCCGGATTCGATCCGATTCTGCAGGTTCGATTTCTCTTGTTGCATAATATCAACTTTCCTGTGGGGTTGCCGACGCTTTTGCCGCAAACCGGCGCGCAGCTTCGCGGACGATTGTGCCGAACTGTTCCGCGGTCACGCCGGCCGGGCAGTGCACGAGTTCGGCGCGTGCCGGGTCAAGTCCGACCTCGGCCAGCAGGCGCTTGACGGTATTGACCCGCATTTCGGAACGGTAATTTCCCTGTGACAGCGTGCATTCTCCCAACGGGCAGGTAACGATGCACACCCCTTGCACCCCGCCTTCCAGCGCGTGGAGCATGTACTGGGCGTCGATCTTCCCGCTGCAGGGAATTTCTTTTGTGCGGACGTGCATGCCCTGGTCGGTCCATTGGACAGGAAGGTCTGCGGCCTGCGGAATACAATTCTTGCACACGTAGATAACGATATCGGAGGTTTGCAGGTGCGACATTTTAAATGTTCGGGACGCTGATGATTGCTGCCGATGCGCTCCATTGCGGCCGAACACTATTGCCGCAAAAAAAGCACGAATTTTTAACGATCAAATATAGTATCGGCGGGGAAAAATTGCCAAAGAATGAGTGGGTG
>CAVWBU010000031.1:0-117971 GCA_963753345.1 uncultured Fibrobacterota bacterium | reverse complement strand
ATCAATCCTATCTGTAATCCTCTCCCCCTCCCCAATTAATCAGCAATGAGATCATTGTGAAAGATGACTGTTGCCACGCGCCAGGTTGGACTGAAGGGTGCGCCAGAGCGCATTGCCGGCCGACCCTCCCCGAAGGGGACTACGGGCGGTCCGGCAACGAGGCGAATAGCCGAGCCCGGAAGGAGAACCGCCGCCGTCTTCGGCGGGGCGCCCAGATCTTCTCTTGAGTTTTGAGACAGGCTGTACTTCCCCCTACAAAAACTCTTTTCTTCTCTCTTGTCTACTTCTTCGAGCCGCTCTTCACGCATTCCAATTCTCTCACTTGTTCCTCCAGCGTCTTCGGATCATATCCTAAATCAAACGCCTTTTCACTCACCAGCGACACGTCTTTTGCGCGCGGCGCGGGAAAGGTCTGATCTTTCTGCAGAACGGGAACGATCGCTGACGCGTCTTTGCCGAGCGCCTTTGCGACAAGGAGTCCGAAGTCGTATCTGGAAATCCTTTCCCTTCCGCCAAGGTGCAGAAGGCCGGAAGACATTCCGAGCGCCAGAAGCAGGCCCTGCGCGGCCGTGGAACCGCTCACGGGCGTCCGGTACTCATCGGTAAAGAGCTTGAGTTCGCGCTTTTCGACAATCGCGGAAATGATGGGCTGGATAATGCTCTTTGCGGGCGCGGGCGCATCGCCGAACATGAGCGGCATGCGGCAGATGGTGACGTCCGGATACGCTTCGGCCATGCCTTTTTCTGCAGCCGCCTTGTGTTCGCCGTAGATGTTGACCGGGCCGACAGGGCTCTGTTCGTCGTACGGCGGCTTGTCGCCCGCGAATACCAGGTCGCTCGACGTGAACACGCAGGGGATTCCCTGCTGGTTGCACAGCGAGGCGATCGCGATTGACGCCTGCACATTGTTCCGGTACGACCCGGCCGGATTCTGCTGGCACAGGTTGGGGTCCGGGTACGCGGCGCAGTGGATCACCGCGTCGGGCCGGATGTCGCGGAACACGATGGAAAGCGGGTCGTGGTCGGCGCAATCGACCCGCAGGGTTTTCACCTTGTCAATTGCGACAGGGTGCGAATTAAAGGTGCCGAACACGTCACACGATCCGCGCGCCGCGAGACAGACGTTGTACCCGAGAAAACCGGATGCGCCGGTAACAAGCAGTTTCTTCATGTTCCTCCTGTTATGGTGTCCTGCAAGCAAGCTGCCTTAGCCCGTTCGTGCTGAGCTTGTCGAAGCATGAACGGTTATGCTGGAACTGGCCGTTCCCCTTCGACTTTGCTTAGGGCGAACGGCAGTACCTTCCCAAATGCATGTACGGGACATAACCCTACCTCAGGAAATAATAATATGCGCACGACATAATCAAACACGCAGACAGCACGGCGAGCGCAGGCGCGAAAATATAGCGATATGAACGGTACATTCGCGTCCTGAAGTATTCGTTGGTCACCACGAAACAGACGTGAACCGGCGACAGGATCATGCCGAAGTAACCGCACCCGTAGGCGAAGGTGGTGGCGGCGCATACCACGTTGAGCTGCGGTGAAGCGCCCAGGAGCGCAAATACAATGGGAAAACTCGCGCCCACGAACCCGAACGCCACGCCCGTGACCGCGCCCGAAATGAAAGGGATGAGCGCGATGACGAGCAGAAGCGGAATGCCAAGGTGTACGAATTCGTCGCGCATGGTGGTCACGAGGGTTGCCGCGGGATTTCCCGGAAGCGGACAAGTGAGCGCCGCAGAAAACACGATGATGCCGAGGACAAGCGCCATCATGTGCCACGTGCTCTTCGTCGAAAACATTTTACAGGCAGGTGCCAGCGCCGCCCAGTTTTTCCAGTACACCGCAACTAGGCCGAGGCCCAGTCCGATCAGCATTCCGACAAGGCTTGCCAGGGACTTTGACGCGCCGAACGGCGGAAGGGCAAATGAACCCGCAACAGACATCAGCACGATAATGCCGATGGGGACAAGCGTGGACAGCGCATCGCGGGCATTGAGAAGGCCCCGGGCCCGCTGCCCGTCGTGCGCCCGGATGCGGCGAACGATGAAAAAATAGCCGCTGCCGATTGCCGCAAATGTAAACGGCATCTGGATGAGGAAATACAGCCCTGCCGGAAGCCCCGAATACTTGATGGCAAGAATCACGCCCGGGTACAGGGGCCACCAGTATTCCCAGATATGCCTGAACCAGTAGTTGATGGCCGCCTTGTGCGCGGGCGCAAGCGTGTCTTCCGCGTCAACCGCGGCAACAAGCGGCGCGGAAAACAGCGCGCCGCCCGGCATGGGAAGCAGCCCCACCAGCGCGGGCAGGCCCATGTACAGCATGCTGCGGCTCTTGAGCCACAGCGACAGCGCGTCGATGGTGCGCCGCATCCTTCCTGTTTTGTCAAGAGACTCGGTAAAGAACAGCAGCAGGAGGATCACCGCGAGAAGGAGCCAGCTTTCCGGCCTTGCAAGGTTGTGCAGCTGGTACGCAAGCCCCTGGCCGCCCGCGCCGGTCCACAGCGTGAGGGCGGACGCAAACAGGAGTATCGACCAGCCGAGCCCGAGGCCGAGGCGGTAGGCCGCAAGAATGCCGACGAACGAGACGCCCACCTTTGCAAAGGACGGGACGTCCAGGAGAAGGTCCATTGGTTCTGTTCCGTCAACGAGCGAGAAGAACAATGCGAAGGAAGTAAAATACAATAAAGGACGGAGGCCCGATGCGGTGTGTTCACCGTGCGCTTGCCTGCGCAGACAATAATTTGCCGCATCATCATTTTTCAATAAAACACTGTAGAAGAGGGATTTGATCAATAAAAAAGCCCCCGCTCATCCCCGAACGGAGGCCCGTAATCCAATTCTGCAGATGATGCCGGTTACCGAAGCACAAAAAACCGCTTTGCCGCATTTTCTTTTCCGTCAACGGCAAGACGCACGAAGTACACGCCCGCGCCCATTGCCGAACCGCCCGGAATCCTGGCAACGGTCCAACCGACGCCCCGTGCCGTCGGTTTCTGTTGGTACAACACCCTGCCGGACGCGGACAATATGACAAACGAAACCGAAGCGGGTCGCAACAGATAATACTTTATTGTTGTTCCGTTGATGTCGAACCCGTGCAGCGCAGCGATGCGCAATTCGGCGGCCCCTCCCGGGATGGCCACAGAAGAGGGTCCTGCGGACACGGGAACAACGGTGTATGAGGCCGTGCCGCTTTTCAGGCCCGCAGATGCAGCCGTTACCGTAACCGCTCCCGCCGTGAAGGTCGACCGTACCGCGATGTGACACATGCCGCCTTCGGCCGAGAGCTCCGGATCGAGCGGCGAATGATAACCGACCGGCTGGCCGTCCGTTACGAATGCATCGGTGCCGCCGCGATACTGGCAGGGGCCGGACACCGAAAACGTGACGGGGTTGGTCGCTGTCGGGCACAGGTTGTCGCTTGCGTCAACGACTTTTGCAAGCAGCGTCGCGCAGTCCGTGCCGTTGGCCGTGATGTTGAACACCGACCCGTCCGGCTTGACAAGCCTGGGGTCGAGGGTCAGGTCGATATGATCCGGGTTGCCTGCGGTGACTTTCTGATCGGTACACACCACGTTGCCGGCTGAATCGAGTCCTTCGGCAAGCAGCGTTCCCGACGCCCAGGTCACGTTGTCCCACCAGCACTCGCAGGGCAGCGTCTCCGACGTCTGAGACCTGTCGTCTCCCGAGGTTCCCGAAGGCCCAAGCGGTACTTTATCTCCCAGATTGGTCCCGTTGAGCAGCAGGCGGACCTTGGGACAGTTGCTGAATGCGTTCACGCGCACGGTGCCGCTGCGGTTCCAGTGGTGCGCAAGAACGACGCCGGGCCTTTGCGAGAAGGGGATCCACGCGACGCCGTAGATTTTGTAAAGCAGCTTGGGAAGGCGGTTCGCGTCCATGATCGACGACCCGAACGATCGCGCCGTGCGGGTGTCTCCGAGGAACGGACCGACCTCGCCCGGCGCCTCTGCCAGATACCAGTGCGCAAGGCCGAAGGCCTTCGCCGCCACGGCATTTTTCCAGTTTATCAGGTAGGAGCCTGCGAACTGGAGTTCGTAGTCCCAGGCAAACCTGGACGCGCGGGCGGGCCCGGCGTCCCACGCCTCGGCGCCGAAGGCCGGGAAATTCGTGCACGCGGAATTCAATTTCTGCCCGGCTTCGCAGCCGGCCGAAGAACACTCGATGACGTCGGAGATGCCGGCCTTGCAGCCGTCGAGATACGACCTGTCGGACTGGGCCCGGAGCATGATGGGGTCCCATAGATGCGCAAGCGCCTTGAGGTTCCGCGACAGGCTGTCGACAATGCCGGCATTCGTGACCTCCCACATGAGAATGCTGGGGTGGTTGCGGTCGCGGACGATCATGTCGCGATGCAACTCCATTTTAAGGGTAATGATGTTCTGGGTGATGTTGCCGGTCTGGAACGCGCCCTCACCGTCGCCGCTCGGCTGGTCGACCAGAACACCGAAGGCGTCGCATGCATCAACAAACTCGGGCGTGCAGGTGGAATGCCCGGGACGCCATTCCCTCCCTCCGCAGTCCGCGACGAGCTTGGCATCCTTCCACAGGAGCTCGTCCGGAACGCCGGAAGCGAGCGCCGGATAATTGTACCGGCCCGACGCCCCCCACACGTAATGCATATGCCCGTTGAAATAGGGGTAATTCTGGTCCCAGGTTACTTTGCAAATGCCGAGCGGCGACGTGAATACGTCGACGGTCGCGCCGTTGACCTGCACGATGTGATACACCTTGTGCATGTACGGCGTGCCGTACGGGCTGTTCGCCGGATACCACAGCTTGGGATTGGTGATGGTGCCCGACTGGTCGAACACATACGACGAATTCGCGGCAATGCTCTGAGGTGAACTTTGCTGAGTCAACACGACGTTGTCCTGCGCGTCGACGACCTTTGTGGTGACCGTAACGGTCTGGGCCGTCGCGTTGTCGTTCTGCACGTTGGTCATTATGCGGACGGTCGCGGACGCGTCCGTGGCGGAGACCGTGCCCACGCACGTCCCCCAGTTCTTGACAACAGAGTATACGTTGGCCGGCACATACACCTTGTCGGTGATATGCATCCACACCTTGCGGACGAGTCCGCCGTCGGCCTGGCCGAAGCGGAACGCCCCGGAGATCGCCTCAACATACGTGCCGCCGTTGTTGTTCACCTTGACGGCCAGAACGTTGTCGGCGCCGCCGAATTGCACATTCGGCGTGACGTCGACAACGAAGGGAATAAAGCCGTTCACGTGCGTGCAAAGAGGGTTAATCGCACTGTTTCCGGGAATAAACGTGCCGTTGATGTACACGGCGGCACCGGTGTTCGCGCCTTCGAACTCGACGAACACCTTGCGCGCCGAATACGCCGCATCAAGCGTGAAGTGTTTGCGGTACCACATGGTGCCGCCGTACTGATTGCCGCCGCCGCTTATCATGTTGGTGTAGGCTTCGCTTTCATTGACACAATGCGGTATGCCGACGTCCGTCCAACCGCCGTCGCTCAAACCGACCGTCTGGGCGTTTATGGGATCGCCTTTTGTGAATTTCCAGGGCGTGATGCCCATGTTGATGTCAAGCCTGTTGCTCGCCTCCCCTGTGTAGGTTTGGGCGAAACACCATGCGGCGGTTACGAGCACGACGCCTACAGCAAGCAGTTTCCTTGTCATGTGCAATCCCCCTTTTTGTTAATTGGCAACAATGCTTCTTTTAATCGTTTAATGAATGAAGGAATAAAATGATTGGTACTCCCCCATCCATCAATAATATATCAAAGAAATAGATCTAACACCAAGAAATCTGGTGGGGAAACCGCTTCGCGGTTTCCCCTGGGGTGCAGCTTCCTCCCGCCGGAAAACGGCGGGAGGTGATCTGCACCCACACCCCTTCCAGCGGAAACGTGCGCGAAGCGCAACGCTTGCGCATTGCGGGCGTCACGTTTCCGCAACGCCTTCTCTAAGGTGAATCCCCCTCCGCCTTCGGCACCTCCCCCTTTTCAAGGGGGAGAATTCACCCGCGACTTCAGGGGCGGGCGTTGCTCCGCTGCCCCGCGCCAGGCAGGACTGAAAGGTGCGCTGGAGCGCATTGCCGCCTGACCACTGCCCGCAGGGCCTTCGTGGCAGGCGGCAACGAGGCCGATAGGCCGAGCCTGGAAGGAGGGCCGCCGCCGCGAAGCGGCGGGGCGCCCAACTCTTTTCAAATCGTATTACCTGACAATCACTACTCTCTTCGCCGCCATGACCTGCCCGCCCACCGTAAGCTTAACAAAGTAGACACCTTCGCCGATCGGGCGGCCGGATGCATTGGACAGCACCGGATGCCACCCCGAAAGCTGCCGCGAGCACGGAATCCTGAGCACGGCTTTCCCGCTCGCGTTGAGGATGTCGACAGCCACGTCGGACGGTTGACTGATGAAATACTTCACGATGCCGCCCGCGGTTGCGATGCGGACTTCCGGCAGCACAGCGAGAACCGGAGTACGCGCGGCAAAGGCCACCGCGGTGATGATGTCCTTTGCCGGGTAAATGGTGTAGGACGCCGTGCCTGTGGTGAGCCCTGTTGCAGATGCGCTGACCGTCACCGTACCGGGCGTGAACCTGGACTTCACCGCGATCTTCTGCAAACCGCCTTCGGCCTGTAGCGTAGGATCGAGCGGAGAGCGAAAGGTAAGAGGGCCGTTAAGAACATATGCCTGCGTGCCGCCGCGGTATTCCACGTCGCCGGCGGTTACCGCAAAAGTGATATCGTTGTTTGCCGTGGGACACCACACGCCGCTGGCGTCAACCACGGTCGCAAGAATGAACGCGGCGTCAGAACCGTTCGCGGTTATCTGGAACGCAGTTCCATCCGGCCGCACCAGCGCGGGCGTGACCGTGAGTTTAATCGCAGCGGGGGCGCCCGCCGTCACCTTCTGGTCGGTGCAGAGAACCTGTCCGGCCTTGTTGACGCCCTCCGCCTTGAGCGTTCCCGCAGCCCAGGCTACATTGTCCCAATGGACCTGAAAGGGCAATTCGATGTTGTTCTGGCCGTCGTCCTGATCGTTGCCGGTGCCTGTCCACGGGTTACGGGCTTGAGTTCCGATGACGCTCCCGTTTAGCGACAGCCGCACGCTGTCGCAGTTGGAAAATGCATTGACCCGCACGCTTCCCGAGCGATTCCAGTGGTGGGCAAGGTACACCGCGGGCTTGGTGGTGTCCCACGCGACCGTGTATATTTTGTAAAGCAGTTTGGGGATGCGGCTGGCGTCCATCATGGCGGTGCCGATCGACCTCACCTGGGTGCCTGTAAGTCCTTCGAGAAAGTTGCCGTCTTCACCGCATTCCTCGGCAAGATACCACTGCACCAGGCCGAAGCAGCTGCTCTGGATGCTGCGTCTCCAGTTCTGCACATATTGCTCGGCCTGGGCGATCTCGAAATCGTAGGCGAACCGCGCCGCCCCCCGCGACCACGCTTCCGCGCCCCACGACGGGCACAGGGGGTGGGCGTTCTTAACTCCTATTTCGCAACCGGTCATGGTGCATGCGGCGAGGTCGCCGGGCGGGAAAGGATCACCACGCACCGCCTGAACGTGCGGGGTAAGGGAATCCCACTGCTTTGCAAGTGCACGTAACTGATCGCAAAACGTCGGGTCTATGGGCCCGTTACTGGCTTCCCACGCGAGAATAGACGGGTGATTCCTGTCGCGGATCACCATATCCCTGTGCAGTTCAGACTTGAGCGTCTTTGTGTACGTGGGATCAGTGTAGCCCGCCAGGCCGTTTGTGGAAAATGCGCCTTCGCCCTCGCCGCTCGGCTGCACCAGCATCACGCCGTAGGCGTCGCAGGCCTCCACATATTCCTTGCTGCACGACGAATGTCCCGGCCTCCAAAGCCTGCCGTTGCACGCGGCCACGAGGCTCACGTCACGCCATTGCTGCTCCTCGGGAACGGCAGTGCCCAGCGCTGGATAATCGTACCTGCCGGCGCCGCCCCACAGAAAATGCTGGTGCCCGTTGATATAGGGATAGTTGGCGTCCCAGGTGATGGTGCGGATCCCGAGCGGGCTTTCGAACACGTCCACGGTCGTGGCTCCTATCTTTACAATGTGGTAAACCTTGTGCAGGTAGGGCGTGCCGTACGGGCTGGCGTTGGGATACCACAGGTGCGGATTGTTGATGGTGGCGGTCTGGTCGAACATATACGTTTGTCCCGCCGTAATGGTCTGGGTGCTCGTGAGCGACGACACCACGGTGCTGGTCGCGTCCACGATCTTGGTAGTGAGGCTTACGGTCTGGTCGGTCGCACCCTCGTTCTGCACGTTCGTCTGGATGCGGACTGTCGCCTGCGCGTCGGATGCGGCCGTGGTGGCAACGTAGGTTCCCCATTTATTAAGCACCGAGTAGATGTTGAGCGGCACGTGGACCGGATCGGTGATGTGCATCCATACCGGCCTGAACATGCCGCCGCTGCCCTGCCCGAACCTAAAGCTTCCCGAAAAATGCGGATCGCTCCAGATGTCCTGCGTCTTGGTGACGTAGCAGGCCATCACGTTGGGCACGCCGCCGAAATGCACGTACGGGGTGATGTCGACCACGCACCCGATAAAGCCGATCACGTGGGTGGCCTTGGGATTGTAGGCGCTGTTGCCCGCCAGGAAATGACCGTTGATATACGCCGCGATGGCGTAGTGCGCGCCCTCGAATTCCACGAACACCTTACGGCCCGTGTAGCTCGCGTCGAGGGTGAAATGTTTGCGGTACCACGACGGCCCGTTGTAAAACGACCCGTCACCCCCGCCGCTCTGCTGGTTGATGAACGTGTCGGAATCGTTCATGCAGTGAGGGATGCCAACGTCCTTCCATGCAGCATCGTTGAAACCTGAATCGCTCGCGCCGACCGGATTTGCCTTTGCGAATTTCCACGGCGTGGCACCGAAGTTGATGGTGACGCGGTTGCCCGTCTCAGGCGTGTAGGTTTCGGAGAAACACGCGATTGCCGCGATGCACGCCAGCAGCCATACGGCTGAACAACGCTTTGCGATCATGGGCTTTTCCCTTCCGGTTGAAATTGTTGGGTTGACGGGAATCCTAGGTTTCTGCGATCCGAACGTCGGTTGATGATATATAATATAAGGTTAAAACAGGACAAAGTGGGATGCGGAAATGAATCCCACAGCGAGCGACTATAAGTATGTTTTCTTTCCATAGTGATGGAAGATTCCCCGTCCCGCGGGACTGCGGGGTTCTTCGATCCTGTTCACGGGTGTGAACAAAGATCAAGGACGTAACGGCGCCGAACCAGTATGAGTCCAATCCGGCGATCTCTCCTGCAGCAAGACACTCGTCTCAATCCGGAGCACCGCATGGCATACCGCGTGGTGCGCCGCCGCCCGGCGGCGCAGGACGTTCTCCTACCGTTTCCGGCGCGCACGTTCGCTGCGGTCCTGACCTTGACCGTTCTTTCTTTTTCGTTGCGCGCCAGCGCGGCCGATCTGTCCAACAGCCCAGTTTCAGCGTGGAATCAGGGTGACCGGCTCATGGAGGCCGGAAATTTCCTTCGGGGCATCAGTCTGCTCGACAGCCTCAGGCGTTCGGGGTTCGACGATCCGGATTTTCTTTCCGACTATTCACGAAGCGTGTTTCGCGCTCTCGTGCCGCCTCTTGCCGACTCCAGCGTGGCGTTTCTTCCGGGGTTGCATTTTGCGGCTACCGCAGATTCGGCGCTGCCCGACCGGGTCTCATGGAAGGTGACGGCAGACGCGCGTTATCCGTTCCCGGTTTTTCAATATGGAGCGGCATTCACCCAAAGAAAACCTTTTAAGCTCTTTTTTGGCGGTCTTGCGCCCGGAAACGCGGCCAGGGGACTGCTGGCCGAGCCGGAATCGGCTCAATGGTCGCGTGCCGAAGCGGCATTTCAAAGCGAACTTGGCGACCGCACCGACGCCGCCGACTGCACGGTGTGGATGGATCTCAACGATGCGAAATCGTCCCTCACGGAATACATCGGGCGCCGGATAAACGGCGTGTACGATTCGATAGGGACCGCAAACGACCTCGCGCGATACCGCGCGGTCTCGATTCGCTGCTTCAGACACAGCTTTACTTACGGCAGAGAGGGCGAATTCGCGGCGTTTGTGGTGTTCGACCGGACGCTCAGGGATTTGCTTGCGGCCCGGAACATCCGATCTGCCGACCGTTCCTATGCGAAAAGGAAGATCCGCTTCACCGTGGCCGTCCGCGCCGGCATGGACATTCAGGACTTTGCGGAATCAAAGCTGCAGACCATTCTCAAGGCGTTCTAGCTGCGCACGCGGCGGCAGCCATCCACCTTTTCAGTCATCCCCGTTGGTGACGGCCGTCACATCGGGAAATCCCGCCGGAACACATATTCACCATGACGCGTGCGCCATCAGACTGTGCGGTTTGTTCGTGCCATCCGACCAACGATTATTTATTTTGGAAAAATCGGCCACACGTCCTTTTTCGTGAAAGGGGCTCCCGTGAAATCATCTGCTCTTCTGATCCTCTCGCTGTCGGCTCTTGCTTTCTGTCAAGGTCCCTGCGACGACCCTCGCTATCTGGAACTCAAGAAGAAACCGCTCGACGCCATGAGCCAGCGCGAGTTCGAGTACTTTATGCTCAAGGAGAAATACTGCGCCGACGAGACGCAGAAAAACACGGTGCGGCTGTGCAGCCTGGTGGTGGTCATCGACAGCGCGGTGATCGACGGCAAGGAAAAGGACATGCGCGTGTTCGTCGACGACGTGGAGATGAGCCCGGTGTTCAAGCGTAATGTGGTGACGGTTGCCCCGGGCATCCACCGGGTGAGCCTGTTCTCCCTCACCGAGATCGACGATTACGAGAAGAAAATCAACCGCCGGATAATGACAAACGAGAACAAGAACTACAATTACGGCATCGGCGTGATGGAGGCCAAGCTCAAGCAGATGAAAAACACGGTGAAGGCCGTCAACGCGCCGGCCGGCGGCCGCCTCACCATCCACTACCGCTTCACCTGCGACACGGGCAAGACGGGGAAATGCACCGACGAGGGGTGGTCGCTGGTGCCGGAGCTTAATTGAGATATTAAAATACAAATTCAAATACAATTTCAAGAGTTGGAAGGGCCTGGCCGGCCCTTAGACCCGCTATGGAAAATGCTTATTAGAATCCCCCACCCAACCTCCCCCAAGGGAGGCTTCTAACAGACGGCTTAGAGCTTATCCGTGAATAAGGTTTGATGGCGAAACCGAGCGAAAAAGCCGCATGCGCGAAAGGCGAAGCAGGCGTATCACATGGCGATACGCCGATGCAGCCTGACAAAGCAGGCGGTTTTTGCAGCCGGTTGCAGCCCAAATCATTATTTACGGATAAGCTCTTAGTCTTTCTATCGTTTTCTTAAAAGAAAAAACTTTCACCTCCATATTCCTTCGCCCTATCATCAAAATTGACAGCCACAACCGTCGTTCATCATTAATTAACTTATCAATTTGATAATCAGAAGAAACATCATTAAAAAAGCCCCCGCCCAGGCAGGCGGAGGCTTTCTCCTCAGTAAACCACACTTCGAAACAGGCCCTCCTACGGGTTATACTCCTTGAGCACGTCCTTGTTCATCACCTGCATCTCCACCCGCCTGTTCTGTTTCCGGCCCGCGGCGGTGCGGTTGTCGGCCTTGGGCATGTCCGGGCCGTAGCCGTTGGCGGTCAGATGGGTCGCCAGGTCCGGCGCGACCTGCACCAGGTACTGCCGCACCGATTCGGCGCGCGCAAAGCTCAGGCGCCTGTTGGTCTCGTACCCGCCCAGGTTGTCGGTGTGGCCGCCGATTTCGATTTGGAGCTTGGGATACTTGAGCAGCATCTTGCCGATGATGTTGAGGTACGGTTTCGAATTGATGGATATCTCGGTCTTGCCGCTTTCAAAGTACACCGCGTCGAGGATAAGGAGGCCCGTTGACAGAAGCTGCTTTTCGACGTCGGAGCGTTTTGACATCTCGTCCTGAAGCCGCTTCTTGGTGTCCACCAGCGCGAGGGAATCCTGCACCGCTTTCTGTGCAAGCGAATCGGCGCGGCGCTTCTCCAGATCGCGCTGCTTCGCCGCCGCTGTGGAATCGGCCTTCATTTTCCGGGCAAGGCTGTCGTTGGCGGCCCTGAGCCCGGCTTCTTTCTTTGCCTGTTCCTCTTTTTCGAGCGCGGTCTTCTTCTGCGTCTCGCTCGCCTCGCGTTCGGCCTGCGCCTTGGCGTCCCGCTCCGCCTTTCTCTTGCCGGCAAGCAGGTCGAAGGTGAAGTCAATGGCGCCGAAAATGCGGTACTGTTCGAGGCTGCGCAGCGGGTCGGGGGAAGTTCTCTCTTGCGAAAGCGATATATCTCCGCCGATGACAAAATTCATGTAATACGGCGTACGGAAGGTGACGGACGGCGTCACCCACAGCGGATCGGTTGCCAGTTCGATGGCCTTGAAAAAGGTGCGGGAGTTCACCTCGAGCCCGAGCACCAGGATCGAGTGGACATTTCCCTGCAGTCCGAACCCGAGCAGCATCTGGGGCTCTTTGCCCGACTGGAGCGAAAACACCGCCCCTTCGTTCAGGTGGATCTTGAACGACAGCGCCTCTTTCCCGAGAACCACCGACTCGAGGAGCCTGCCCGTGAAGTCGTAGCCGGTGCGCGTTTCGAAGTAGTCGTATCCGTCAATTCCATTGGCGTCTATCTGATTGGCCGATGTGCCGCCGATCACCGACACCTGCGCGCCGAGATGGATCGGCGACTCTTCCGGAAGCGGCAGCGCCCCCACGACCCCCGCCTGGATGGACCCGATGCCCGCGCCCAGGCTGCTGTCGTAATTTTCGATTCCGAACCCGCTTCCGAGGAGGAACACGTCGAACCAGGGACTGACGCCGAAGGAAAACGCCAGCGTTCCAGAAAAGACGTTTGCGCCTGGGTTCGGCGCAAGGAGAATCGTATCCGCTTGTTGTTTGTACCAGTTTCCCTCGATGGAGAACGACAACCGCCCGGCGCCCATTGTCTCCGCCGACTGGACGTACATCATCCCCCTCGTCCCGTTCATCGAAATGGTGGGGTTGGGGCCTTCGTCGCCGGCCGCCTGCGCTGCAAACGGCATTCCGAGGAATCCGAAAACGGCAGCCAGACCGATGCTCCAGCTCAGGATTCGTGGCATCATAGTCGCTCCTTTTGGTTGGCGGAGATTCTCAGGAGACAAGGTACACCCATAGAAGATAGCTTTCCGGGGCTACCGAATCAATAATTTTTTATCATCCTTAATAACTCAAGAGAAGATCTGGGCGCCCCGCCGATTACGGCGGCGGCCGTCCTTCCGGTCCACCCCTTCGGGTGCTTCCAAGGGTCGTCGGCCTCCGGCCTCGGGCCGCCACGGCCCTATGGCCCGCAGGGCCGGGTCCGCGGGCGACACCGCGCTCTTGCACGGCCTCCAGTCCTGCCTGGCGCTTGGCATCGGAGATTCACAATTCATCATATTTACCTAATTAGAAGTAACCAATTTCTGCATTTCCGAGAATTCCATTTGGCGCAATATATAACATTGACTAATAAGATATTCACGTTGCCGCGCGTTAGGCGGACCGGAGGGTCGCGCCAGAGGCGGATTGCCGCCCGGACCCGCCGCTACCGCGGCCATCGGGCCGAGGCGGCCCGAGGCCGAATGGCCGAGACCGGAAGGAGGGCCGACCCGCTATGTAGAGGCGCATGGCCGTACGCCTCTACTTAGCCGGGGAAACGCCCATCTCTTCTCGTTGCAATTAATTTTTAGTATTTATATAGTATTGTCAAGGATAGGGAGTATATTGGACAAATACGCAAATATCCCGATCACTCGCCCGCATTACCTCTGTCATCTATAATTTATGAAAACCCGCACCTCCCTTACCGCCATGGCAGCGCTTTTTATGGTGACCGGCGTGGTCCTCACGCTTGAGAATTTCAAGATAGTCGCCGGCATCAGTTTGCACTGGCCCCTCATTGTCATTGTTATGGGAACGGGATTCACCCTCCTGTACTTCCAGGGTGAACGGCGTGACGCGGCGCTGGTCTGGATCGGAACGTTCCTGCTGCAGGTGGGGCTTTTCTTCTACTACCTCAACTTCACCTCCTGGGCCGACATGGCGCGCCTGTGGACGGTGTTTCTCGGCATCGTGGGCTCGTGCTTCCTGATCACCACCATCGCGACCAAAAACAAGGTATTCCTTTACATTTCGATATTTTTCGTGGCGGTGTTCGGCGCGCTGTGGCTCGTGTTCTCGGTCTCGTTCAAGCTCTGGCCGCTTTCGATGGTGGTGTTCGGCCTCAGCCTTCTCTCGATAAACCTCTATGCGGACAAAGATCTTTCACGTCAGAAAGGACCTCAATGAACCCGAAAACAATTCTCTTCGTGGAACCGGCCGGCTCGGTCGCAAACGTGTTCTCCCGGTTCATGTCAATCCCGCTGCTCGGGCCCATGTACCTTTCGGCGATTGCGAAGGCCGCCGGCCACCGGGTCTCCATTTTCAATGAAAACATCATGGGCAGGCACGTGAGACCGACGGAACTTGCCGATGCCGACCTTCTGTGCGTCAGCTGCATCACGACCACCATCGAGCGCGGCAAACGGATCTCGGCCGAGTACCGCGACGCGCGCGCCGCACTCGGGAGGCCGTCGCGGTCCATTGTGGGCGGCATCCATGCCAGCATGCTCCCCGACGACGTGGCCGCCCACTTCGACCAGGTGGTGACCGGCGAGGCCGAATCGGTGTTCCTTGACATAGTGGAAGGGACCATCAAGGACCCCCTCGTGCGCGGCACGCGGCTCGAAAACCTCGACGTGCTCCCGTATCCCGACTATTCGCTGATTTCGGGCTGGGGAAAGCGCGGGCTCAAACCGGTGATGACCTCGCGCGGCTGCCCGTTCGACTGCAACTTCTGCTCGGTCACCAAGATGTTCGGCAGGGACTACCGGGGCCAGAGCCCCTCGCGCGTGTGGAACGAAATCTCGCGCCATACAAAGGGCACCATATTCTTCGTGGACGACAATTTCTGCGCCGACATCGAGCGTTCAAACGAGATTTTGGACCTTATGCTGGCCAACCGCTTCAACCGCAAATGGACCGCGCAGGTGCGGACAAACGTGACGGCGCGGCCCGAGTTCGTGACGAAAATGAAGCAGGCGGGCTGCAAGGTGGTGTACGTGGGGTTCGAGTCCATCAACCCGCAGACCCTCAAGGACATGAACAAGCGGCAGACCGTGGAGGACATCAAACGCTCAATTCGAGTGTTCCGCGAAAACAACATCATGGTGCACGGCATGTTTATTCTGGGCAACGACGCCGACACCGCCGACACGTTCCGCACCACCGCCGAATTCTCAAAAGAAAGCGGACTGGATTACGTCCAGTATGCGGTGCTCACACCTCTGCCCGGGACCGAGGTCTATGCAAAGCTTGACACCGAGGGAAGGCTTCTGCACAAGGACTGGAATTTCTACGACGGTCTGCATGTTACCTTCGCGCCGAAGCAGATGACCGCCACCGAGCTGCAGCGCGGCATGATCGAATGTTTCAGCGACTTCTACTCCTACACCAATGCGATAAACAGCGCGATCAACGCCACGGTGAGCGGGGCAATCGCATCGGTGCAGCGGCTGTACCGCAACACGCACATCAGGTCGTTCTACCCGTCGTTCATCCGGTTTGCAGGCAAGGGCATCGTGCGGCAATGGTTGAAGGAAAACAAAAGCTACATGTCGTACCTCATCGGCACGCCGCGCGCCTGATTTTCGTCCGCGGCCGCGCCTTTTTCGGCATCACCCCTGTGATATATATTAACCCTGGGCGCCGCCCGCAGGGCGGCGCCGGGGGGACGCGTGGCCAAAGAGCTCATCATCATGCCCACGTGGCTGGGCGACTGCATGCTTGCGCTGTCGGTGATCCACCGCAAGATCACCATGCAGCATGCCGACGTCACCCTGCTTGCGCATCCTCCGCTCGCCGAGCTGTGCGGGCTTATGTCCGGCCTTCCCGTTGTCCCCTATAAGCGGAAAACGTTGGCCGAGTACCGCGAAACGCTCGCAAAAGTAAAGAAAGAGCGTTTCGACGCGGTTGCCGTTCTGCCGCCGTCGTTCTCCTCGGCGCTCTTTTCGTTTCTCACCAGGATCCCCCGGCGTCGCGGCCTTGCGAGCGACGGCCGGGCCTCCCTGCTCACGCAGGCGCTCCCGCGTACCCTGCGCGACTTTTCGCGCCATCTTACCTACGAGTATGCCATGGTGCTCGAAACCGACTTTGTGCCGCCCGAATACTGGCAGGGCGTCAAACTTGACAAACCGGAAGACCATGCGGGGTGCATCGTGTTCTGCCCCGGTTCCAAGTACGGTCCCGCCAAGCGCTGGCCCGGATTTCCGGCGCTCGCCGGCCTTCTGTTCGAGCGCGAAATCGTGGTCCTCGGCGACGCGGGCGACGCTGAGGCGGCCGAGGCGGTGGAGTCCGTCGTTCCCGAACGGGTGAAAAACCTGTGCGGGACAACGTCGCTCGTCGAGGCGGCGCGGATCATTTCGAGCGCAAAGGCCGTGGTTGCCAACGATTCCGGCCTCATGCACGTTGCTGGCTTTGCCGGCGCGCCCGTGGTCGGCATTTTCGGGTCAACCTCGCCGGCCTGGACGCGGCCGCTCGGCGCAAAGGTGAAAATCGCACACGTAAAGATGGGCTGTTCCCCCTGTTTCAAGCGCTCCTGCAGGCACCGCCATATCGATTGTCTCGCCAAGATAACGCCGGAATCGGTGGCGACGATGGTGCATCAATTGGCGCAGGAGAGAAGTTGAGGAGTTGGAGAGGCAATGAGCAGTGACGCTCGAGACATCCAGCCTGGAAGAAGTTTGAAATCAAAATCAAATTCAAGAAATGGAAAGGGCGACTATTTCCTCCCGTTGGTCGGGTCGAATGCCCTTTAGATCCCGCTGGGAAAGGGCAAACGACATAATGGATGGTGCGAAGCACCATTACCATACCCTTAAGAAATGAAATGACAAAATGCTTATTGTATTCCACCCTCCCTTCCCTCCCCCGCCGGGGAGGGTTTCAACGGGACTCTTTTTACATCTGCCATCTGTTTAACAATCCGTCCCTTTTACGCAATATGTCCCTCATTATTTCTTTTCACTCATTTATCAACCAATTTAATTCCTCTTCCTGCTCCTCTCCCTCCTCCTCACCCTCATATTCGAAAACACGAGCGACAAATAGGACACGAACGGCACGACCCTGCCTGCCGCGGCGTTTTGACGGTAATGGCGCCTGAGGGGCATATCTCGTGGCAGCAGAAGCAGCGGATACATCTGTCGTAATTGTAAACGGGCGGCCGAGCTGTGCCGGCGGGACCCCAGGCAAGGGCGGCGGGCGTTAGCGGGCAGGCGCGCATGCAGGCGCCGCAGCGCGTGCACGCCGGCGCGGCAATAACGGGCCTGGTGACCACCGCGTTGCGGATGAACCGCGTTACGCCGTGCTCGGGCAGCGACAGCGGCGCGCTGCGGGTGACGCGGAAGTCGCGCACGACAAGCTCTTCGATGGCGTCGCCCACGAGGTCGATGCACCGCGGGTCGCCGGTGCCCAGGCCCGCATCCATGCCGGCTGCAAGCGGCGGGACAAACCGCGGATCGAGGTTGACAAGCCGGCATGCGGTGGCATCGAGCGCGACCGGGTCGCTCGACACCAGCAGCGCGCCCACGGGCCTCGGAGCGCCGTTCATGGGCCCGTTTCCCTCCATGGCGATCACCGCGTCCATCACGTAGAGCCGGGGATTTACAAACGCCGTTATGTCGGCGAGGATTTTGGAGAACCCGTGCACGCCGGGTGCGGCCGCGTGATACTGGCCCTTGTGCGTGCCCTGAATGCAGCCGTACTGGTTCTTGATGGCGCCGGTGATTCTCGTGAGCCCGTGGGTCTTGAGCTTGGGCAGGCTCACTACGCCATCGGCCGCAAGCACGCCGTTGGCGATCATGAACAGCCGATGCGAAGCGGTTCCGGAGTATTTCGCCTGTCTGCCGTTTTCAAAATCGGCGCATGCAACGCCGAGTTCCTCGGCAACGGCCGAGAGCCCTGACCTCCGCAACGCAGGTCCGCTTTTGCCCCATCCGTCGTACAATGCCGGCGAATCGCCGTAGGTGAGCCTGCACCCGCATTCTTTGAGGCAAGCGCACACGGCGTAGAACACCGACGGGTGCGTGGTAACGCACCGGTCAGGATTCGCGCCCACGAGCACGTTGGGCTTCACGAGAATCGTCTCACCGCTTTTTACAAAGCTCCCCATGCCGCCCACAAGCCCGACGCCCCGGCGCACCGCGCAAAGGACCTCATCGCGATCGTAGGAACTGCATTTGACAACTGCGACGGTGGAGCGTTTGGTCGGCGATGTTTCCAGGGGCTTGCTGTCCATGTCTGGGTGTTGTCCGGGGATAGCCGGCGCGCCAGTCAGTCCTGCGTTCTGCGCGATATGATATCACGGATAATGCCCGCCACTTCTTCCGACGGCTTCTTTCCACCGAGCCTGCCGCGAAGTGCAACGAGCCTGCGGTTCGCGGTTTCGTACCGCTCTTTGGATTCAAGAAACGAGGCGATTTCGGCCGAGAGCCGTTCGCCCGTCACGTCGTTCTGGATGCATTCCGGCACGATGCGCTCCCCGGCCACGATGTTGGGGAGCCCGATGTACGGGAGCCTCACCATGCTTTTCATAAGGGAAAAGGAAAGTGCCGAGGTGCGGTAGGCCACCACCAGGGGAACGCCGCACAGCGCGGTCTGCAGGGTGGCCGTGCCCGAGGTGACAATGGCGCAGTCGCATTTGCCAACCAGGTCGAACAGCGGCTCCTCGCTCGTCTCGATGGCGCCCGGAAACCGCGATTCGAAACGCGCGACCGGAGAGGCGAACAGGTCGCGGGGAAGTCCGGCACGCATGGACACCTTCACCGTGAGCGCGGGATACCGCTTCCTGAGCAAAAGGGCGGCGTCGATCATGGCGGGGAGCATGCGCACGATCTCCTGGCGCCTGCTTCCGGGCACGAGCGCGAGCCGCACGCTGGTGTGCACAACAGGGAACGGCCTTAGCGCCGCCCGCGGGGCATGACGCCTGGCGTCGAGCAGCTCCACGAGCGGGTGGCCCACAAACGTCACGGGCGCGGCGTAATGCCGGAAATAGTCCGCTTCGAACGGAAACACCACCGCGATATGCGACGCGTTGGCGCCGAGCACTGCAGCGCGCTTTTCCTTCCACGCCCACACCTGTGGAACAATGTACCACACCACCGGAACGCCGAGCCTGCGCGCCGCCTTCATGAGCGGGATGTTGAGCCCCGGATAGTCGACGCACACGAGCGCATCCGGCCGCGCGGACGCAAGCTGCTTTACAAGATGGGATCTTGCGCGCAGAAAAAACGGGAGCTGCAAAAGCACTTCGGCAAACCCCATCCGGTTGAACGGCTCGAAGGGCAAAAGCTGTTCGAACCCCTCCTGCTGCATGCACGGCCCGCCGATGCCGAACGTATGTACTTGCGGAAGTAAAGTACGAAGCCGCCGAATCACCGGCGCGGCGTGTTCGTCGCCTGAGGGGTCGCCTGCTATAAATAATATGGATTTAATTTTTTCTTCCATAAGAGTAATAAACGTTTAAGGCTGGGCGTTTCCCTCGCTTCGCTGGAAAATTCACAAATACGAAATGCTCTGGTGGGGACACCGCTTCGCGGTTTCCCCTGGCCCCCGGCTTCCATCGCCGCTCACCACAGACCTCTATACAATGCGGCGACGGCGATCCGGGGGCACACCCCTTCCTGCGAAGGTGTGCGCGAGTTCGCTCGCATGACGCTCGCGAAGCGTCGCACCTTCGCAACCCAACCGCTGCGGAGAAACCCCCTCCGCCTTCGGCACCTCCCCCTTGTTAAGGGGGAGAAAGTTCAAATCAACGTACCGTAAATCATCCGATGTTTGCCGGCCTGCGGCTATCACCTTCTGCCCGCGCGTTAGGCCGGACCAGAGGTCGTGCTGGAGCACGATGCCGCCCGGACCCGGCCCTGTGGGCCATAGGGCCGTGGCGGCCCGAGGCCGAAGGCCGAGACCGGAGGGAGGGCCGACCCGAGCCTGAGACTTGACGAAGGCGAGGGGAACGCCCATCGCTTCTTGTGTCATATCAATTGTGAATCAAAACAACTTCTTCGAAAACCCCCGCTCTTTCATCATCCCAAGATACTTCTTGATTTGCGGGAGTAAAGGTCTCGAGATCGCCAAAACTGCATCCGGAGTTACCACAAGCACGGTATTGGAAACCCCTATTGATGCCACGGCCTTCCCGGAAGTGTTTTGAACAATCGTATTCTCGCAGTCGCTTTCAAAAATCCCTTTCCCCGCCGCTACGGTCCCGCGCTTGTTCGGCCTATGGATCCTCGCCATTGCCTCCCACGACCCGATGTCGTCCCAGATGAACGACCCGCGCACCACCGCGATACGCCTCGCGTGCTCCATGATACCGTAGTCTATCGACTGGCTTTCGCATGACCGGTAGAAGGCCTCGATGGCGCGTTTAGTAAATCCTTCGCGGGCGGCACGCTTGGCCTGTTTGTATAACGTCGGCATGCTGCGTTTGAATTCTTCGAGTATCGCCGACGTCTTCCAGACAAACATACCGCTGTTCCAGAGATATTTCTTTGACACGGCGAACGCGGCTGCCTTTGCAGGGGTGGGTTTCTCGACGAACCGCTTTACATACGAGACATTGCGCGCGCCCGAAACGGCCTTGCCCAGTTCGATATACCCGTACCCTGTCTCGGGGCGGCTGGGCGGGATTCCGAACACCACAAGACTGCCAGTGTCCCTGGCCACCGTCACGGCCGCGCGCACGGCGCGTGCGTATTTGTCAAGAGGCGCGATGGCGTGATCGGCCGGCGCGACGAGCATCACCGCCTCGCCGTAGCGCTGCTGCATCCACACCGCGGCAAGCGCGATTGCCGGCGCCGTGTTTTTGCCCACCGGTTCCACAATGCAATGGTAGGCGCCGCGGGAGGACAGCGCTTTCCTGATTCCCCTGGCGCAATCGCGGCCCGTGATGATAAGCGGCGTTCCGTTTCCCGAGGCGGCGCGGACGCGCGCCACGGCATCCTCGATCATGGTTCTTGTGCCGGCAAGAGAAAGAAGCTGCTTGGGACGCGACGAGCGCGACAGGGGCCAGAACCGTTCGCCTTTGCCGCCGGCAAGGATAAGCGGTACGGTCTTCATGCCGCCGCGCCGCGGGATCCGATGCCGGCGAGTTTTTCCTTGAGGCTTTCCACGGCGCCGTACGGCACCTTGGGAACGCCAATTTCCGACTTGCTCTGGTTGCCGTTGTGAAAATCCGAGCCCCCGGTGTAGGCGAGGCCGTTCTTGCGGCAGCACCCGAGGTAGTACCGCGCCGCGGCGTCACCATGGTCCGCGTGGAACACCTCGATGCCGAGAAGTCCCTCACGGATGAACTGCGGTATGCGTTCGTCAACCTTGGTCACGCCCGGGTGCGCGAGCACCGGGATACCGCCGGCGCCGAGGATGAGGCGGAACACGTCCTCGGGCTGCATGGTGAGCTTTTCCACATAGGCGGGCGAATCGTAGCCGATGAGCTTGTCGAAGGCCTCGCGGAACGAATACACGAGTTCCTCCTTGAGGAGCGCGGCCGCGATGTGCGGCCGTCCAATGGCCGCGGTTCCCGCAATGTTAAGCACGGTCTCGAAGCGCAGGTCGATGCCCTGGCGGTTCAGGTTCTCCACGATCCTCTTGGCGCGGGCGTGGCGCGCCTTCTTGAGTTCCGCGAGTTTGGCGATGAGCTGCGGGTTATGAATATCCAGGAAATATCCGAGGATATGGATGTCGGACCCTCCTATTTCACTCGAAAGTTCCACGCCCGTGATGACCTCTATTCCCTGTGCCGCTCCGAGGTCCTGGGCCGCCGGGTACGCATCGATGCAGTCGTGGTCGGTGATCGAAATGGCCTTCAGCTTCCGTGCCGAGGCGGCCGCGAGGATCTCTTCCACGGGGTGCGTGCCGTCGGAAAATTTCGTGTGAATGTGGAGGTCTACATATTTTTTGCCTGAAATGAAATCGCGAAACATTGTCCTGATACGGGTTTATGGTTTATGGGAGAGGTATAAAATAACCAAATACGATTTTAAGGGGCAAGCGTTTAATTTTCCGCCGGGCGCGGCGCAGCGCGCGCCCGTCACTGGTGCGCGTGCACCAGGCTGCGCAGCGCGACCGCCTGCAGAAGGAGGACTGATGTCTGCGGGAGCATCTCTTCGAGCTCCTCAAGATACCCGCGCGCTTCGTCCCACCGGCGGTCGAAAACCGCCTTCTTGACAAAACAGAACAAATACCCCCTGTCGCCGGGATACATCTCGCCCCAGAGCGCGGCAAGATCGTCGTTCGAAACGATGCCGCGGTAGTACTGGGCGACGGCGCGCGGCACCGCAAACGGGTGCGGGCTTCTCGCCACGTCCTCAAAGATGGCCTTCGGCGATTCGGCGCTCGTGGTCCGGCCGGCCAGCTCCCCCATTCGTATTCTGGCGAACCACGCGATAACGACCGACTTGGGACAGTCCTCGTACACCTTGCGGTAGGTGGTGAAGGCGTCGGCGTAATCGCCGTCGCATTCGTAAATCATGGCAAGGTCCATCCATGCCCTCCACAGGCCCTCGGTGGGAGCGTACGACGCGATGCACTGGTTAAGCAGGTCGACGGCCTGGCTCTTGCGGCCCTTCACCAGATACAATTCGCTCAACTTCACTTTCGCGATGGAAAGGATATCGCCGTCTTCGGGATGGAGCGCGAGGATGGTCTGTCCGGTCGCGATGGCGGCATCGACCGATCCCTGTTCGGCATACCGGTCCATCACCGCGCAATGGAGCCTGCCGAGCAGCCGCGAATATTTCGGGTATTTCCGGGTAAGAAGCGTGACGCTGCCCTCCGCCGAAGCAACGTCGCCTTTGTTTAATTCGTCAAGCACTTCCCGCGCCATCACGGCCAGCGCCGCCTGAAACAGCTGGCCCGACCCGGCCGCGTTTCCCAGCGCCATGAACGCGCTGTCGGCCTGAGCCCGGTTGCCCTGCGCCGAATGCATGATGCCCCGGAGATACAGCACGCGGTTCTCCGTCTGTTCGCTGCTCCTGTTGAGCAGGGGACTGCCCAGGGCCTCTGCGGCGCGATCCCACTGTCCCAGGCGGATATAGCATTCCGCAATCTTGAGAAGGATGTCCTGCGCAATGGACTGCGTGGAGAAGTCCATAAGGAGCTCGCGGTATTCATCGATGGCGGTGGCCACCGCTCCCCGCTCCGCAAAACGGTCGGCGATGAGGGTGGGGCTGGGCATCATGGGAATGGCGTAGCGGTAAATGGTCATGTTCTCGACCGCGCACTGCGACCCGTTGACAAAGAATCCCATTGACTGATGGTCCGTGCCGTAGGGCGGGAAGAAATCGCATATTCTTCCGATGAGAATGTCGTTGAGCCTGAACGAGATCACGTTCTCCTTGCGCTCGACAATCACGTGGAAACGTTTCGCCGGCACAAGCCCCAGCGGGTTGTAATCGGAAAAAAGGTAGGCGCTGCCCGGATACGTGATGCCGCACTCGGCCGCCGGCCCTTGAAACAGGTGGAATCCGTACCCGGAGTCCGGGCAGCTGCCGTAGAGGAAGAATCCCACGTTGAAAAAATTGTTGCTCACGCTCCGGAGGTCGAACTCGACGCGCGCATCGCGCGTGATGGGCCGGTCGAGGCGGAGGAAGGACGGGCCGGAGGGCGACAGAAGCTCGCTGTTTTTGATCGACCAGCCCTGGTTCTTTTCGGAGACTCCCGGGTACTGCGACCATTCGTCTCCTATGGAAAGACCGACGAAACGCTTCTGATACATGATCTGCCAGGAGGGCCGTTCCTTCTTCGATTGGACATAGGCAAGGTACGCGAAGATCGCCGCAAAGAGCGCGAGCAGAAAAAAGATGGAGAGAAAGGGCCACCGCCTCCGCGCGAAATGCTTCACCCTTGTCCACAGCGACGGCGGATTGGCAAGCACCGGATCGCCGCGCTGGTACCGCCGGATGTCCTCGGCGAATTCCTCCATGGTCTGGTACCGCTTGTCCGGGTCCTTGTGCATGGCCTTGAGCGTGATCGCCTCGATTTCCGGCGGCAGCCACATGGTGAGCTTGCGCGGCGGGATCGGATTCGCCTCGATCACGTTCAGCGTGGTCTGGTGGATGCTGCGCGGATCGAGATAAGGGTTCTTGAATGTCAACATCTCGTACAGCATGATGCCGAGCGAGCAGATGTCGCTGCGCGCGTCGCCGCCCCGGCCGTACAGCCGCTCCGGCGCCATGTAGGCGGGCGATCCCATGATCTCGCCCGTCTTGGTCTTGCTTGGTTCGTCGCCCTCCAGCGCCTTGGCGAGCCCGAAGTCGATGAGCACGGGCGTGAGGTTGTCCTTCATGATGACGTTGTTGAGCTTGAGGTCCCGGTGCACGATCCTCTGCCGGTGCGCGTACGCGAGCGCGTCGGCGAGCTTCGCGGTGATCTCGAGCACCTCGATGAGCTTGGGCTTCTGGTAGTTGAGGTGGTAGTAGAGATTGACGCCCGGGATGTAATCCATGGCGAGGTAGTACACGTTGTTCTGCACCGCGACTTCGTGGATGTTCACGATGCCCGGGTGCGTGAGCTTGGCGACCGCGTGCGCCTCGGAGAGGAAACGGTCCACGAAATTCTGGTTGATGGTGATGTTCGCGGGCAGCACTTTGAGCGCGACTTCGCGGTCGAGGTCGAGCTGCATCGCCCGGTACACCACGGCCATGCCGCCCCGGTCGATCTCCTCGATGATGCGGTACTTGCCCAGCACCGAGCCGAGGGGAAGGAACGTGCGCTCGATGTTGGGAAGAAGATTGTGGATCTTCACCCGCCCTTTGTCAAGGGAGCTCCGGAGGGATCGCGATGTTTCTGGTTTACTCATGCTAATTACAATTCTTCTAAATACAATAAATTCAAAAGCTGGGCGTTCCCCTCGCCCTCGTTACAACTCAGGCTCGGGTCGGTCTCCCTCCGGGCTCGGCTATTCGCCTCGTTGCCGGTCCGCCCCTAGGGCCCTTCGGGCCGGGGTCGGCCGGCAATCCCGCTATGGCGGGACCACTACGGTCCACCTAACGCGCGGCAGAGGGATTCTATTCTGTCAATTTATTTTCTCCGCCAGCCCGAATCTCGAAGTTAGAGTCAATGCTTTGGCTTACGACTTTTAAACTGCTCTCCATGGGTGCCGCCACAACAATGCATGGTCTTGCAGCTGCTTTATCAAGGCGGCCACCCAGGAGGGGGTAGCGCAGGACACCGCAGGCCGCAGGCCGAGGAGGCCGGAGCGAGGGGGATACCTCCCCCCTTGTATACACTTATTAATATTACCACTTACGCACTTTCTTCATCAATCAAAAATAAGGAAAAAATCTCGCTATTTTGAGGGATTGAGAATGTAGGAAAATTCTTCGGGCACCGGTGCGGAAAGCGTGAGCTGCTTACCGGTTACCGGGTGGACAAACGAGACCGACGCGGCATGCAGGTAGAGCCGCCGCGGCGTCTTGGTCCGCGCAAAAAGTGCGTCGTCGGCAACCCGGTCGCCGTAGCGCACGTCACCGACCACCGGGCACCCGATGTGGGCCATGTGCACGCGGATCTGGTGGGTGCGGCCGGTAACGAGGGTGAGTTCCAACCGTGAAAGGCCGTTTCCGGTCGCCGCGACCGCATATTCCGTCTTCGAGAACATTCCCGATCCGTCCACCCGCATCTTGGTGCCCTCGTTGCGCTCGACGGTCTTTGCAAGGTTAGCCTCCACGACGCCGCGTTGCGCCGGCGGCGCGCCATGGCAGACGGCGACGTATTTCTTGACAAAATCCTTTCCCCTGAAAAGCGAATGCAGGGAGCGCACCACCCATTTGTTCTTGGCAATAAGGATGATTCCCGACGTGTCGCGGTCGAGCCGGTGCACCAGGACCGGATCGGCGTCGGCCGCCTTTGTTCCCTTGTGCAGCAGATAGCTTTTGACAAGATCGATGAGCGTCGCGCCGCCGGCATGCCCCGTGCCCGGGTGCACCACCAGGTATGGCGGCTTGTTGCAGGCCACGATGCTTTCGTCCTCGTAGACGATGTTCAGGTTGCGTTTGTAGAATTCCGTTTTGGAAATGTCGGTTGCTGCGTCAGGCCCGGCCGGCTTCAGCGTTTGGAGCTCCGCCTGGTCCACGCGCAGCTCCACGATGTCGCCTTCCGCAAGGCGGCGGCTCTGCTCGACTTTTTTGCCGTTCACGCGAGCGAAGCCCGTGCGGATCATCCGGTAAATGTCCGACAGCGTGCGCAGCGGCAGGCGCCTGCGCAGAAACCGGTCGAACCGCTGGTCTGCGAATCGTTGAGGGTGATGGGGAGGGAAACCATAATGCAAAAAATACGCTATAGCACGGGGCACGGGACAGGAGCTGTAATTAGTATAGGGTGACAAAGATACAAAGTGAATAGAAACACGGAATGCAGCAGACAGAGTACGGACCTATTCAAACGGTAGATTGCTTCGCTGCGCTCGCAATGACACTCCTTCCTATTTTTCACCTGGAAGAAATGTGCCATTTGTCATCTGATTTTTCTTAGCAACCGCTGCTCGTGGGTGCCGCCACAACAATGTTTGGTTCTCGAAGCTGCTTTGTCAAGGCGGCCACCCAGGAGGGGGTGCCGGAGGACCACAGGGCCGCAGGCAGGGGGATACCTCCCCCACACTAATATTCTCTTGCTTTTATAGAATATTAATTCATTCTCTTATCAATCGGCACATACTCCCTGCGCCGCGGGCCCACGTAGATCTGCCGCGGACGCCAGATCTTGCCCTTCTCGTTCTCCATGGTCTCCTTCCAGTGCGCGATCCAGCCCGGGAGCCTGCCGATGGTGAACATCACGGTGAGCATGTTGGTGGGAATGCCGATGGCCCGGTAGATGATGCCGGAATAGAAATCGACGTTGGGATACAGGCGGCGCTCCACGAAATAGTCGTCGGCGAGCGCGGCCGCCTCGAGCTCCATGGCAAGGTCGAGGAGCGGGTCCGACACGTTGAGCCGCGGAAGAAGATCGTGGCAGATCTTCTTAACGAGCCTGGCGCGCGGGTCGTAGTTCTTGTACACCGCGTGGCCGAACCCCATGAGCTTGAATCTGTCTCTTCTTGTTTTTCGCCTTTTCGAGGTACTTCCTGATGTTCTTCCGGTCTTTTCTTATTGTGTCAAGCATCTCGATCACGGCCTGGTTGGCGCCGCCGTGGAACGGCCCCCACAGCGCCGAAATGCCCGCCGAGATCGCGGCGTACAAATTGACGCCCGTGCTCGCCACGAGCTTGACGCCCGAGGTGGAGCAGTTCTGCTCGTGGTCGGCGTGCAGGATGAGGAGCTGGTTGAGCGCCTTGACCACGTCCGGGTTTATCTCGTACTCGGCCACCGGCGAGGAGAACATCATGTTGAGGAAATTCGCGCAGTACGAAAGGTCGTGGCGCGGGTACACCACGGGCTCGCCGCGCGATTTCTTGTACGAAAACGCGGCAATGGTGCGCACCTTGGACAAAAGCCGCGCCTCGGTGATGTCGAAGCTCGGGTCGTCGTAGCCGAGATAGGGATAAAAGCTCGACAACGAGGTCACCATGGCCGATAATATTGCCATGGGGTGCGAGTTCGGCGGGAACCCGGTGAAGAAATGGTGCATGTCCTCGTGAATCATGGAATGCTGATTGAGGTAGCCGGAGAATTTCTTGAGTTCCGACGCCGTGGGCAGCTTGCCCTGCACCAGCAGATACGCGACCTCGACAAAGGTGCAGTTTTCCACCAGGTCTTCTATATTATAACCGCGGTAGCGGAGGATGCCGTTGTCGCCGTCGACAAACGTGATGCTCGACAGCGTGGACGACGTGTTGGCGAACCCGTTGTCGAACGTGAGGTAGCCGTTGTTGCCGCGCAGGCCGGTGATGTCGATTCCCTTCTGGCCTTCGGTGCCTTCGATGACCGGAAGCTCGATCCGCCTGCCCTCAATGAGGAGCACGGCCTTTTTCGTCGACGCGGGCACTTTGTTCGGCACATGTTTTTTCATGACAGGAGTCCTTTGCGCCGTGGAAAGGGAATCTTTCCGCGTAATTGGAAAATATATTGTGTCGATATAAAAAATACTTGGGCGTTCCCCGGCCTTCATCAAGTCAAGAAAGTAAATGCTTGGGCGCCCCGCCGCTTCGCGTCGGCGGCCGTCCTTCCGGTCTCGGCCTCCGGCCTCGGGCCGCCTCGGCCCTATGGCCCACAGGGCCGGGTCCGGGCGGCACCGCACTCTGGCGCGGCCTCCAGTCCTGCCTGGCGCGCGGCAGAGGAAATCCGTTCAGCCAGCAGCATCTTTGCGCCATTTGGAATCTCTGGACACATCGAAAAGGATCTATCTCCTCGCTGTCAACTGCCAACTGTCAACTTTCAACTCTCTTTCTCGGTGCCCGCAAGAAAATAGCCACAAAAAAACAAAGTAACAAAGAGACAAAGCAAAAGAGGGTGCCCTCTACAGCCGCTCTCCTTGGGTGCCCCCACACAGGTGTCTGGTTCTGTCAATGCCTCCACTTGGGGTGCACCCAGGAGGGGGTAGCGGAGGACCGGGCGCGCATATTCAAATTACTGGTTTGTAAAGCGGCGCGGCCGGGCCACAGCGAGGGGGATACTTCCCCCCCCATAAATGAACTTATACTTTACATTACCACCCGCCCATGCTGACACTTGGGAATATGTATTTTCTAAATAAGGAGCAAGTGAGAATCATATGAGCGAAACAAAAACGGAAGTCACGCAGAAAAAAACCGCTATTATCACCGGCGGGAGCAGGGGCATCGGCAGAGCCATATCAACGCGGCTGGCTGCCGACGGTTATCACGTTGTGATCAACTACCGGTCAAACACCGAGGAAGCGAAGCGGACGCTTGACGCCATTGTAAACGCCGGCGGATCCGCCGAATTGTGCCCCTTCGACGTATCGGACAGGGCGGCAACGGCCGCGGCAATGGAAGAACTGCTGTCGCGCCACGCGAACGTGCACGCGCTCGTCTTGAGCGCGGGCATCCGCCACGACGAGCTGCTTATCTTTATGACCGAGGAGCACTGGAACAGCGTTCTTTCCACCGACCTGCTCAGTTTCCACGCAGTTGTAAAGCCCGTGGTGAAGCAGATGGTGCTTAACCGCAGCGGCCGCATCATCGTGATTTCGTCGACGTCCGGGGAGAGCGGCCTGCCCGGCCAGGTAAATTACGCGGCGGCAAAGGCAGGGCTCATCGGCGCCGTAAAGGCCCTGGCCCTCGAATGCGCAAAACGCAACGTGCTGGTCAACGCGGTGACGCCGGGGTTCATCGAGACCGACATGACCGAGGCGCTTGCGAAAAAAGAACTTGTCCAGCGCATCCCCATGGCGAGGGTGGGAAAACCCGAGGAGGTGGCGGGCGTGGTCTCGTTCCTCACCTCCCGCGACGCGAGCTACATCACGGGGCAGGTGATAGGGATAAATGGCGGGATTTATATGTGAGAAGAGAGTTGAGGAGTTGAGTAGTTTAGAAGTTGAGAAGCTTGAAGAAGTTGAAACGTTGAAGCGTTGAATAGTTGAAAAGTAAAAAGTTGAGAAGTTCATTAGTTGAGAAGTTGAGAAGTGAGAATCAGCCATCTGTATTCCTCGCATTTAAAATGGCGCAAAAAGAAATTGCTCTTCTTATAGGCATTCTTCTGCCGCGCGTTAGGGGCGACTGAAGGTCCCGCCAAAGCGGGATGCCGCCCGGACCCGGCCCTGTGGGCCATAGGGCCGTGGCGGCCCGAGGCCGGAGGCCGAGACCGGAAGGAGAACCGACCCGGCCAAAGGCCGGGGAACGCCCAAGATCATTAAGCAAAGAAGACTTTGTCAATATGCTCCCCAAGATACTTCCATTACTCATCTGTACCGCAGGAATTTGCTTTTCCTCGCCCCTCATCGACACCATCGGCACCGGCGGGCTTGCCAAAAGCGACTGCAGGCAGGCGCTCGCGGCGCTTGCGCGCGACACCGCGGTCTCGGATTCGGCGTTCTGGCGCTTCAAGCAGGGCGTCGCGTATTTCAACTGTCAGGACTACGAGCGGGCCGTGACCCAGCTCAAATGCTGTGTCGCCGATTCGTGCCGGCTGCGCGGCGTGGCGCTCGAACTCATCGGCGATGTGGAAACCGCCCGCAGCCGTCCGTCCGAGGCCGCCACGGCATACTTTCTTGCGCAGCGCGACTCGCTCCCCTCCGCCGTCGCTCTTGACATCTCACAGAAAATGTATAGTCTTGTCAAGGCGCACCCGGAGCTTTCCGCTTCGTTTCCCGAGCTTGCCGCGCTCGCCGCGGAGAAGAAGTTCCTGCTCGAGCAAAACGCAGACACCGTCACGCCGAGAATCGACTCCCTTCTCACGGCGGAGCAATGGAAAGCGGCCGACTCGGCCCTGTCGCGCACGATCGACACAACCGCATGCAAGAGAAACTGCAGGATCGTGGACCTGGTGGCTTCCCGCAAGCCCCCGGATTCCGCGTTTTCGACCGCCCTCCTGTTCCGGCTTGCCAGGGCCGCGTATGCGTGCAGGGACTTTTCAATGGCCGACACCTTTCTTGCCAGGGCCGGGGCCAGAAGAGACTTTGGCCGGACCGTCCCCGGGAGGGAACGCGGCCTCATAAAAGGCCTTGTCGCCTTTTCCTGCGGCCGGTACACATCGGCGGACAAGGCCCTGCGCGACTTTGTGAGAACGTACGGGCCCACGCCCGAGGTGGTTCTCTCCTGCGCCCGGTCGAACCGGGCGCTCGGCAACGACACGATTGCGGAACAATGGTATGGCCGTTTTGTCAAGTTATACCCGAAGCATCCTAGCGCCCCGGACGTGTACTGGCACCTCGCGTGGAAGCAGGAGGAAGACGAGCACTACGATAAGGCCGTCTCCCTGTACCGCACGCTGTCTTCACTCAAAAAGACATCCATTCGGTGCGACGAGGCGTTCTTCCGCCAGGGCCTGTGCTGGTTCAAGGCCGGCAGATACGCGCGGGCGTGCTCCACGTTCGCGTCCCTTCCGAAACTGTTCGAAGACTCGTGGCTTGCCGGCGGCGCGCTGTACTGGAAGGGAAGATGCCTTCTTTCGCTGGGAAAGACCGGCGAGGCGGCCTCGGCGCTCTGCGAGGTGGTGCGGACATCGCCCACCGATTTCTACGCCTTCCGGGCCAGGGAGGCGCTCAGGCTCTCGGCCGACACGGTTTGCTTCCCGGGCGTCGACACCACGCTCGGCATCGACGCGACCCGTGCATGGATCGACACGCTCCTGCCGCCGCCCCGCCAGCCGCTTTCCAAAGCGGACAGCCTCTCGTACGCGCGGGGCACACTCCTGGCCCTGTGCGGCCTCACGGCGCAGGCGGGCAGGTTCCTTGACGGACTGGAAAGCAGGTACCCCTCGAACCTCGGGCTGCAGTTCGACCTCGCGCTGCTGTACCGGTACGGAAACGATCCGACCGCCTCGTTCCGCTCAGGACGCAGGCTTTTGTGGCGCATCCCGCCGGCCAACCGCGCCGCCCTGCCGCTGCCGCTTCTTTCGATTTTGTATCCGACGCCTTTTTCGGACCGCGTCGCCTCTGAGGCGCGCGCAGATTCGCTCGATCCGTATCTCGTAGTCGCGGTGATGCGCCAGGAAAGCGTGTTCGACGCCGACGCGTTGTCGAGAGCCGGCGCCGTGGGCCTCATGCAGATCATGCCGTTTACGGGAAGGGCCATTGCGCAGAAACTCGGGGAGGCTTTTTCCGCGGACTCGCTGCTCAACCCGGCGGTCAACATTCGGTACGGCGCGTTCTACCTTAAGCAGCTGCTCGACCAGTTCAAGGGAAGCACGGTGCTCGCCCTCGCAAGCTACAACGGCGGGCCGCCCCGGGCGTCGGAATGGTATACGAAGAACAGGAGAAAGACGTTCGATCTTTTCATCGAGGACATCGGGTACACCGAAACACGCGGATACGTGAAAAGGGTCCTTGCAAATTACTGGGCCTACCGCGCGTTCTCGCCGGGCAGGCCGTTCGACTGAGTGTCGTGCCCTTTGATGGAGTGAAGTATTTTCGTTTGAGCGAAGTGAATCATTACAGGGGGCATGGAGGACCCAAAGAAGGAATGCAAGAATCGATATGCTGTCAACTGTCAACTTGTTAAAGGAGTATATATGAAATTTTCCGCGATCGCCGCAACGCTGCTGCTCGCCGTAACGCTCGTTCCCGCCGGCAGCCAGAAACGCGAGACCAAGGTCGACTCCATGTCCTACGAAACCACGACCGAATGGAAGATATTCCAGACCGGCGGCGCGGTGCGCGGGTTTGCCATAAGCAACAATGTGGTCTGGGCAATCAGCGAGGGCGGCATAACGTCGCTTAACATCGCGAGCGGGAAGAAAAGCGATATGCAGACGTACAAGGACCTGGGCGGCATCCCCGCCGCCGACGCCACCTGCATCGCGGTGGACAACGCCGGCATCGTATGGGTGGGCACCAAGGCAGGGCTCGCCATGAAAACCAAGGACTCCTTCAAGGTGTTTACAACAAAAGAGAGCGGGCTTTCCGATAACACGGTCAACAAGATCCTTTCTGCCCGCGGAAAATTGTGGGTCGCGACCGACAACGGCGTCTCGCTCTATTCGGGCGGCGCCTGGACCTCGTATACCGTAGCAAGCGGACTCGCCGGCGAAAAGGTCCACGATATCGTTGTCGGCGAAGGCGGCGCAGTCTGGTTCGGCACCAACAAGGGCGTTTCCTGCTTTGACGGCTCAAAATGGACCACGTACAACATGAAGAACGGGCTTTCCTGGAACGACACGCATGCGCTCGCCTACGACGGCCGGCAGAACACCATCTGGGCCGCGGTCGGCGACCACGACATGAACGCCTTCGACGGAAAATCCTGGAAAGTGTTCATGGACGTTGCCGACGGCATTGTCGCGATCATGGCCGACTCCCAGAGCAGGATATGGATTGCCACGGCATCGGGCCTCATGAAATTCAATGGCGAAGAATGGCTCTCCGACCCGCAGAAGGTCGGCATCACCGCCACACAGGTGACCCAGATGCACAAGGACGAGAAGAACAACCTGTGGTTCGGTATGGAGCGCGGCGTGCTCAAGTTCGACAACCCCTATCCCTATTAAGGGCAATGGCACCCGGCCGGTAAAAGAGCTATTTTTGTTACGCGGAGGCGGCGTTTCTATGGAGAAGATCAGGATAGCAATCGTCGGCGTGGGCAATTGCGCCAGCTCTCTTCTTCAGGGAATCCACTATTACGCAGGCGCGGACCGGAAGGAAGCCGCCGGCCTCATGCACCGGCGCATCGGCGGGTACGCGCCGTCCGACATCGAGGTGGTGGCCGCGTTCGACATTGACAAAAGGAAAGTGGGCAGGGACGTGAGCGCCGCCATCTTCCAGAGGCCCAACTGCACCGCCGTGTTCTGTCCCGACATGCCCAAAAGCGGCGTCATGGTGTCCATGGGGAAAATCCTCGACGGACTCTCCGACCATATGAGGCAGTACGACGACGACTACACGTTCGTTCCCGCCGGCCGCAGGGAGCCCGCCGCAAAGGACGTGACCGCCATCCTTAAGGACACGCGCGCCGAGATGCTCCTCAACTACCTGCCCGTGGGCTCGGAGCAGGCCACGCACTTCTACGCAGAATGCGCCCTCGGGGCGGGAATCGCTTTTGTAAACAATATGCCGGTGTTCATCGCGAGCGACCCCGCCTGGGCGCGCAGGTTCGCCGCCAAGAACATCCCGCTTATCGGCGACGACATCAAGGCGCAACTCGGCGCCACCATCACGCACCGCACGCTCGTCGACCTGTTCCGCAAGCGCGGGGTGAAGCTCGAACGCACCTACCAGCTCAACACCGGCGGCAACACCGACTTCCTCAACATGCTCAACCGCAGCCGCCTCGTCTCGAAGAAGGAATCCAAGACCGAGGCGGTGCAGTCCGTTGCCGCGAAGCGTCTTGACAAACGAGACATCCACATCGGCCCCAGCGACTACGTCGCCTGGCAGAACGACCAGAAGGTCTGCTTTCTCCGCATGGAGGGCAGGCTCTTCGGCGGCGTGCCCATGAACCTCGAGCTGCGCCTCAGCGTGGAGGACTCTCCCAACTCCGCGGGCGTGGCCATCGACGCCGTCCGCTGCTGCAAGCTCGCGCTGTCGCGCGGCCTCGGCGGCGCCCTTTGCTCCCCGTCCGCGTATTTCTGCAAGCACCCGCCCGAACAGTTTTCAGATGACGAAGCGTACCGCATGACGGAAGAGTTTATTGCGGGGAAGCGTAATAGCTAGTTTCAATTTCTTTCTCTAAATAATAAATTGGGCGTTCCCCCTTTTGTAAAGGCGCGGCCGGGAAACATTGCCTTGGTGGGGGCACCGCTTCGCGTTTCCCCCTCGCTCCGGCCTCCTCGGCCTTCGGCCTGCGGTGTCCTCCGCTACCCCCTCCTGCGAAGGTGCGCGCCAAAGGCGCTCGCTTGACGCTCGCGCGTCGTCGCACCTTCGCAACGCAACCACTGCGGAAGATCCCCCTCTGCCTACGGCATCTCCCCCTTGCTAAGGGGGAGAAATCAAAAACCATACACATTCCGTACGAAACAGTCTGAATTTATTGCAACTGACTTGCATTTGTATCTATATTTCCCGGCGTTGCCGTTTGGGGCAAAGACACGGGGGGCTTTAAGTTTCCCCTTCCGCCCCGCGCCAGGCAGGACTGGAAGGTGCGCTGGAGCGCATTGTCACTTCGTTCCCCAAGGTATAGTAATAGCGCTTTGCGCTTCATTATTGTGTCTCTTGCCTTGTGCCGCCCCGAGCCTGGAGCCGGAGCGCCGGAGGCGCGGAGACCACCGCCGAAGGCGGCCCGCAGGGCGCGAAGCGTGAACGAGGGCCGCCGCTGCGAAGCAGCGGGGCGCCCAAGATTTGTTTTATTTCTTTACAAATTTATTATGAAACCTTCATCCTTCACAAAAGCATCTCTTCTCCTCTCTAACCGCGGCCTCAAGAGGACCTCACCCAGGCTTTCGGTCCTCAACTTGTTGCTCTCATCAAAAAAACCTCTCTCTCATCACGATATAAGCACCGCGATTCCGAGGCTCGACAAAGTCACCGTGTACCGCGTGCTCTCGTCGCTGCTTGACCATAACATCGCTCACCGTATGGAAACGACCGGCCACCAGTGGCGCTTCGCGGTGTGCCCGTGCGGGCACACGGAACACTGTCACCCGCATTTCTCGTGCCGCAAGTGCGGCAGGATGGAATGCCTGCCCGGCGTGAAGCTCCCGCGATGGGACCGCGCGACCACCGGCCGCGTGGTGGAAAACCAGGAAATCTATTTGCACGGGCTGTGCAGGAGCTGTTCGGAGGCGCGGCAGTGAAGCTACCGTCTCTTTTCTTCGCAGCCGCGCTCGCGTGCTTCTGCATGTGCGGCAACAACCGGCCCGCCGCGCAAGGCACACCCCTCACCGTGTTCGTGAGCATCGTACCGCAGAAGTACTTTGTGGACAGGATAAGCGGCGGGCTTGTCAAATGCCTGGTGATGGTTCCGCCCGGCGCCGACCCCCACACCTTCGAGCCGCACCCGGCCCAGATGTCGCTTCTGTCAAATGCCAGAGTCTATTTCGCGATCGGGCTGGAGTTCGAAAACCCGTGGCTTCCGAAATTTGCCGCTGTTTCACGCGCCATGCGCATCGTGCATACCGACAGCGGGGTCGCGAAAATCCCCTCCGAGGACGCCGACGACCGAACCCCCTCCGGTGGCCGGGGACTCGATCCGCACATCTGGCTCTCACCCGTGCTTGTAAAGCAGCAGGCGCGCATCATCGCCGCGGCGCTGGCGGAAATAGACACCGCTCACGCAGCCGCGTATGCGAGGAACCGTGACGCTTTTCTTGCCGGCATCGATTCGCTCGACCTGCGGATCCGCGCGCTTGTTGCCTGCGATTCGGCCGCCGGCGGCAAAGCGCGCAAGGCGTTTCTCGTGTATCATCCGACGTGGGGATACTTTGCAAAGGACTATTGCCTCAGGCAGGTTTCCATCGAGGCTGAAGGCAAGGAGCCGAGCCCCCGGATGATGAAGAGGATCATCGATACCGCTCGGTTCTACCGGATACACACGGTTTTTGTGCAACCGGAGTTTTCTCGAAAGAGCGCCGAGGTGATCGCCCGTGAGCTCGGCGCGGGCGTGCTCGAGGCAGACGCGCTCGCCTACGACTGGGAGAACAACCTGCTGAATGTGGCTGGAAAGCTGGCGGAGCAATGAGTACTCCCTTGCCAATACCGGCCGTTGAAATGACCGGCGTCTTTTTCTCGTTCGGAGAGGAAACCGTTCTTGAGAACGTTTCTCTTACGGTCAACACCGGCGATTTTGTGGGCATCATCGGCCCCAACGGCGGCGGCAAAACCACCTTGCTCCGCCTGGCGCTCGGCGTGCTTTCGCCCACCCAGGGGATTGTGCGGCTTCTGGGAGGGCCGCCGGAGAAAAACCGCATTCGCGCCGGCTACATTCCCCAGGAGACGTCGTCGAACAAGCGGTTTCCCATTTCCGTGATCGACGTTGCGCTCATGGGCCTCTTGTCCCGGAGGAGCATGTTCCGCCCCTACACCCGCGACGACCGGGAGAAGGCCGCCGCCATTCTCAATGAACTGAAGCTGTCGCATCTTGCAAACCGGAGCATCGGCGAACTTTCGGGCGGACAGCGCCAGAAGGTGCTGCTCGCGCGCGCGCTGGTGTCGGATCCGGAGATCCTGTTCCTCGACGAGCCCACCGCCTCGATCGACACCAGGGGACAAGACGAAATCTACGAACACATGATGCGGATCAACAAGGCGGGGACCACGGTCGTGCTCGTCACGCACAACGTGGGCGCGGTGTCGTCGTACATACGGTCGGTCGCATGCGTCAACAGGAAGCTGTTCTACCATCCCGACGGCGTGCTCGACGACGAGGCCATCGCCGCCACGTTCGGCTGCCCGGTGGACCTCATCGCGCACGGCCTGCCGCACCGGGTGTACCACTCGCATGAGCGATAGTTGGAAGTTTAAAGTTGGAAGTTTCATGTTGAAAGTTGAAAGCAAGAGGAATCAAAGAAGAATCACCATAGGGGCATGGAGGACACGGAGAAAAATGCAAGGGTCGTTATACTTTTAACTTTCAACTTCCAACTTTCAACCTTTTTCCAGGGACTTCGATGTTTGACATCCTCCACTACGAATTCATGCGCAACGCCCTGCTCGCGGGCGTGCTGGTGAGCGTCGCCTGCGGCGTGGTGGGCAGCCTGGTGGTGGTGAACCGGCTCTCGTCGCTGTCGGGCGGCGTGGCGCACGCGGCCTACGGCGGGCTCGGCCTTGCCGTGTTCTTCCGGTGGCCGCTCCTTGCCGGCGCCATGCTGTTTTCGCTCGCGGCCTCGGCCGTGATGGGATGGGTGACCGTGCGCAAGAAGGAGCGCGCCGACACCATCGTGGGCGTGGTGTGGGCGATCGGCATGGCGTTCGGCATCCTCATGATCGATTTGACAAAAGGGTATTTTGCCGACCTGATGAGCTACCTGTTCGGCAGCATCCTCGCCGTGCCGGGCCAGAGCATTTTCTTTATGGCCGGCCTCGACGTATGCATCCTGATAAGCACCGTGCTTTTATACAAGGAGCTCGTGGCGCTCTCCTACGACGAAGAGTTCGCGCTCATCAGCGGCGTGCCGGTGCGCGCCCTGTATTACCTTGTGCTCATCCTTGTCGCGCTGTGTGTGGTGGTGCTCATCCGCGTGGTGGGGCTCATCCTCGTTATCGCGCTCTTCACCATACCCGCATCCATCGCCGAGCTCTTTACCAGGAAACTCAGCCGCATCATGCTTGTGTCGAGCCTGCTCGGCATGGTGTTCACCATAACCGGGCTGTTTCTCTCCTATTATTTCAACCTCACTTCGGGCGCGACCATCATCCTGGTCGCCGGCGTGTGCTACTTCGCGGCACTGCTTGTCAAGCGGATCATTGCGAGGCCGCGGACCTTGGCGGCCGCCCCGGTCAGGGAGGCACAACCGTGAAACCCCACCCGGCCGCACATCGCCCCCGCATCGCCGCGCTTTCGAAAAAGCTCGGCCGCCTGCTCGCCAAAAACAGGCTCACGCTTTCTTTGGCCGAGTCCTGCACCGGCGGCATGCTGGGCGCGGCCATCACCGCCGTTCCCGGATCGTCGGCCTACTTTACCGGCGGGATCGTCTCCTACGCAAACGCGGCAAAGCGCAGCGTGCTCGGCGTTCCGGCCGCTATTCTCGCACGTAAAGGCGCCGTGAGCGCGGAAACGGCACAGGCCATGGCGGCCGGCGCCCGGCGGCTGTTTTCTTCCGATTGCGCGATCTCGATAACGGGCGTGGCGGGTCCGGGCGGCGGGACAAAAAAGAAACCGGTGGGGCTTGTCTTTGTGGGAATCGCGAATGGAAAAATAGTGAGAAGCTTTAAATATTTATTCAAGGGAAACAGGCAGGAGGTAAGAAGGCGGGCGGTGGAAGAAGCGATAAAGAGGATGGTTGAAGAAGTTGAGAGGTTGAGAAGTTGAGGAGTTGAGAAGCTAAAAGACCGCGATCAGTTTCCTTGGATACGAAGTGGCGCATTTAGAGCTAGTTGACTGATAAGAACTCCTCTGCCGCACGTTAGGGGCGACTGGAGGTCCCGCCAGAGCGGGATGCCGCCCGGACCCGGCCCTCTGGGCCATAGGGCCGTGGCGGCCCGAGGCCGGAGGCCGAGACCGGAAGGAGAACCGACCCGACCCCGAGCGAAGTCGAGGGGGAGGGGAACGCCCAATTCTAAATCCACCCTAAAATCTTATACGCAATAATCCCATAATATTCATGCAGCGCGGCGGTCGAGCCGAACAGACACTCGCCCCGCGGGAACAGGGCGACCGCGTTCCACTGGAACCTGGCATCGGCCGTGAAATCGGCGGGCGACGGGTGCACCACGTAGCCGCGCTTGCGGAACACCTTGACGGAACGGAACATGTGCATGGCGCTCGTCACCAGGATTATCTCCTTGGACATCCCGCGCGCAAGCAGAATGGCCTCGACGTTGGGCGCGTGATCGCGGGTGACTTTGGCCCTGTCCTCCACGATAATGGCCGACGAATCCACGCCGCAGTCGTTTGCAAGGATGCTCGCCATGCAGGCGCCCTCGGACCCGGGAAAATCGTAGACATACGCGATCTTGCCGCCCGTGGCGATGATGACGGGCGCGTATCCCTGTTTGTAAAGCCTTGCGGCGTGGATTATCCTGTCGCCGGCGCAACTCACCTCCACGTACTTCCGCGGAGGGACCGCGGGCTTGGTGCACCCGCCCAGAAGCACGATGGCCCCGCACCGGGGCAGCACGGGCGACGGATCGAACCTGGCTTCCAGGTTCCTCGCAAGCGCCCATGAAACGAACGGGGTTGAAAAAAACCACAGCACTCCTACGGCGCAAAAGGCCAGCACTGCCGCGGCCCTTGTTTTTTTCTTGAGGGCGACAACGGCCGCCGCGAGGCCGAGCGCCCCGCTCATGCCGACCGGATACAGAAAAACAGGGAGTAGTTTGGCGAGGAGAGAAAGGATTCATGGAATAGTTGAGAACGTTGAGGATGTTGAGAAGTTGAGAAGAGAAAACATGATACCACTTCAATCGTTAAAGCTGAGAGTTGAATGGTTGAGAAGCTGAGAAGTTGAGAAGACAAAAATCAATCCATTTAGATGGTTACAAGCTGTCCCTTCTCGTCGTCAATCCTGCAGTTGAAACTAGCCCATCTGGGATTTTCGCAGTGCGTTGAGCATCCGGGAAACTTCTTCGATTTCGACACGAAGATCCGAGTAGCCTTCGTTTGAAATAAACGATAGTTCGTTTGCAATGCTGACCTGACAGAGCAGCTCTGTAAGCGAGCCATACGCAATCTGAGAAAAATGCGCTTGATCTTTCTTGCTCAATCGTGAAGCGCCTTCCGCGATGTTCGAAGCTTTTGACACTGCGGCGCGCCGCATTTGGGAAACGATGCCGAATTTCTCATCCTCAGGGAATGACGAGGTGACTTTGTAAATCCTGACCGCCAGCGATCCTTTCTGCCACACCCGTAAGTTTTTCAAATGGAAGCGAAGATCGTCCATGCGACCCGGCAACCTCTCAACTCCTCGACGCTTCGTCATCGGCTCTCAACTTAAACTCTCAACTTCTCAACTTTTTTCTATTTGATTATCTTTTTCTCACGCAAACATATTCCTCATCATCTCCTCGAACGAGGGGCCGGCCATTTCCGGGATAAGCTCCCGCATGTCGTTGTACACGGCCTTCACGTTGCCGAGCTCCACGTTCGACTTGAGGTCGTGCACGAACCGCTCGATGCGGTCCGGGTCGAAGTTCCCGTTGCGCTGGAGCCGGATCTTGTCGAACCGCGTGCGCTCCAGGTTTTCCGACTCCGTCAAGAGCTCCTCTTCGATCTTCTCCCCGGGCCTCATGCCCGTAAAGACGATCTCGATGTCCTCGCCCACCTTGAGGCCGGACAGCTCGATAAGGTTCTTTGCAAGATCGACGATCTTTATGGGCTCGCCCATTTCGAGCATGAAGATCGCGTTCGATTCGTTGAGGGTCGACGCCTGCAGCACGAGCTGCACCGCCTCGGGAATGGACATGAAAAAGCGCCGCGTTTCCGGGCTGGTCACCGTGACCGGCCCGCCCTCGCGGATCTGCTTCTGGAACAGCGGGATCACGCTGCCGCTCGACCCGAGCACGTTGCCGAACCGCACGATATTAAAGAGCGTGCCGGACTTGTGGCGCTCCAGCACCACGCGCTCCGCAAGCCTCTTGGACAGGCCCATGACGCCCCGTGGGTTCACCGCCTTGTCGGTGGAAATCATCACGAACTGCTTCACCCCGTGCTTTTCCGCGAGCGAGGCCAGCATGGCAGTGCCGAGCACGTTGTTCTTGAGCGCCGCGAGCGGGTTCCACTCCATCAGGTGCACGTGCTTGTATGCCGCGGCATGGTAGATGCAGTCGATCTGGTAGCGCCGCATAAGAAGGTCCATAAACCCTGTGTCGAGCATGTTGCCCACCACGGTGTGGATCACGATGTCCTGGTGGCGCTTCTTGAGGTCCTGGTCGACGTTGTAGGCGTTCTGTTCCCCTGCGTCAAGCAGAATGAGCCGCGAGGGCCGGTAGGCCGCCACCTGGTACGACAGTTCCGAGCCGATGGACCCGCCCGCGCCCGTGATCAGCACGGTCTTGGCCGCCAGCTGCCTGCGCACATGCGTGTCGTCGAGCGTGATGTTGGGACGGGAAAGAAGGTCGTTGATCGACACGTCGCGGATCTGGTTGAGCTGGAACTTGCCGCTCATGATGTCGAGCATGGAAGGCACGATCTTGAACTTCACGTCCCATTCGGGGATCTTTGACGCCTCAATGATTTCCTCGACCAGCTTGTTCGTGGCTTCGGGAATGGCGATGAATACTTCGTGGACGCGGAATTTCTTGATGTGCTTTTTCATGGACGAAAGGTCGCCGAGCACCTTGAGGCCCTGCAGGCGCTGGCCGTGCGTGCATTTGTCCTTGTCGATGAAGCCCACCGGGATATATTCCTTGTTCTTTGCGGATTTGAGGGTCTTGGCAAGTTCGTTGCCCGCGGTCCCCGCGCCCACGATGAGAACGTTGCGCGCAATTTCGCTCTCCGGCACAAACGTCTCGCGGAAGATACGGATGGCGAAACGGGTGCCGCCGTTGAGAAGAATAAAGAGCACGAAATTCATGACGTAAATCGAGCGCGGATACCCGTGGAAATGTTCGCTGAAAACAATGACGCACATGAAGACAAGCGACGAAACGGCCGAGGTCTTCACGATGTCTTCGAGATCGTCCACGCTCACGTAGCGCCAGATGCCCTGATACAGGTTGAAGATGCCGGAAAATATGAGAAAGACCGCGATGTTGACGGGAAGGGAATGATAGAACATCTGCGGGTACTTGTTCCAGCCGAGCGTGAAATCGAACCGCAGCAGAAACGCAATGAGCAATGCCGCGGCGGCAAAAGCCGCGTGCATCAGAATGATGATCACCAGCCGGTACCGGATGATAAGATTGGGAAACGGGACTTTCATAATTATGTTTTAGGTCTCTATTTGTATATTCGGGTCTGCTTGTCTAAAATAGAATCTGCACAGGTTAATATAAGAGAGCATCTATGGGGGGAGTTGAGGTTGTCTCATTAGTAAAATCAGGAATTAAGGAACGCCTGCCTTAGACAATTGCGAATATTACATTATCCGGAGGCGCCGGCTGATCCGCACCCATACGCCGCTCGTGCGGTATGCCTGCCAGAAAGTTGATCTGCAAGAAAGTTGCCTCGCGTTGGCGGGGGCACCGAGAAGAGCCTAGTGGCAAAAAACTACCCAGTTTTCTTGAACAGGTAAACAGTCGCACGCCGACAGAGGCAGGGACGTGCTTGCTCCGGATTACCGATTGGCGCCAGTCAGATGCGAACTTGTCATGCAACTGAGCAAGATTTCTTCTGCCGCGCGTTAGGGGCGACTGGAGGCCGCGTTGGAACGCGGTGCCGCCCGGACCCGGCCCTGTGGGCCATAGGGCCGAGGCGGCCAGAGGCCAAAGGCCGAAACCGGAAGGAGAACCGACCCGAGCCTGAGCGCCTGCGAAGGCGAGGGAAACGCCCAGATTTCTGCTTTAATTTCGCGGTGCCCCCACCAGATTTTTTATCTATTTATTTCGCACTCTTTACAATTGCAATCATTCTCTCAATATCCTCATCACTCATCGCCGTACCGGAAGGCAAACACAGCCCGTTCGCAAACAGCCGCTCCGACACGCCATTGACATATGCGGGAGCCTTTGCAAACACGGGCTGCAAATGCATGGGTTTCCACAACGGCCGGCTCTCGATGTTTTCCTTTTCAAGCGTGAGCCTCGCGTCCTCGGAAGTGATGCCCGCTTTTTTCTGGTCTATGGTGAGGCACGCGAGCCACCGGTTGGAAACGCCCCAGACGGCCTCGGGCATGAACGTAAATCCCGGCATCGGGGCAAGACTGCTTTGGTAGCGAGCGAAGATTTCCCTCTTGCGCTCTATTCTCTTCTGTAAAACAGCGAGCTGTCCCCTGCCGATTGCCGCGCACACGTTGCTCAGCCGGTAATTGTAGCCGACCTGCGAATGCTCGTAATGCGGCGCGCTGTCGCGCGCCTGCGTGGCCAGAAAGCGCGCCTTGTCAACCAGGTCTTTTTCCGGCGATACGAGCATGCCGCCGCCGGATGTGGTGACGATCTTGTTGCCGTTAAAGGAAAATATGCCGATACGGCCCATGGTTCCCGTGCTTTTCCCCTTATACGTTGCGCCGAGCGACTCTGCCGCGTCTTCGATGAGCGCAATATCATGCCGGCGGCATATTTCCAAAATGGGATCGAGGTCCGCGCTCTGGCCGTACAAATGCACCACAATGGCGGCCTTTACTCTTTTTCCTTTTTTCTTCCTGTCCAAAACAGCCTTCTCCAAAAGTTGCGGGTCCATGTTCCACGATTGTTCCTCCGCGTCGACAAACACCGGCGTTGCGCCCAGATACGTTATCGGAAATGCGCTTCCCGCAAAAGTAAACGTCGAGCACAGCACCTCGTCGCCCGTCTTGACGCCCGCAAGGATCATGGCAAGGTGGAGCGCGGCAGTGCCCGAGCTCACCGCGGCCGCGTGCCGCGCGCCGGTCACATCGCAGAACTCCTTTTCAAACGCGTCGACCTGCGGCCCTATGGGCGCGATCCAGTTTGACGCAAAGGCGTCGTTGACAAATTCGATTTCTTTTCCGCCCATGTGGGGAGGGGAAAGATAGAGGCGCTTCGATGTTTGGTTCATGATGTTGATCTTTATTAAAGATTAGTTAAAATGCTTTAACGGGGGGAAGTTTCCCCCTCGCTCCGGCCTCCTCGGCCTTTGGCCTGCGGTGTCCTGCGCTACCCCCTCCAGGGTGTCCCCCTTGATGGTGCGGTTGCTGAACCAAACACCTGTGCGGGGGCACCCACGAAGAGCAGTTGAGAGGTTGAGAAGTTGAAAGAAAGAGTTGAATAGTTGATACGTTGAATGGTTAAAAAGGAAAGCATGATTGATTTGCCTAGTCACCGATTGGCGCAGGAAAATATAATTGACCGAATACAATTCATCTGCTGCGCGTTAGGCAGGACTGGAGGTCCCGCCAAGCGGGATGCCGCCCGGACCCGGCCCTGTGGGCCATAGGGCCGTGGCGGCCCGAGGCCGAAGGCCGACGACCCTTGGAAGCACCCGAAGGGGTGGACCGGAAGGACGGCCGACCCGACCCCGAGCGAAGTCGAGGGGGAGGGAAACGCCCAGATTCATTTTATTATTTTTCAAATTTCCCTCTTGACAAGATTAAACATGGAATCAAACTCCGGAACCAGCGTAACAACAATATAGCCGATATCCTTCCACAAACTCCAGTGCTCGAGGTATTCCAGGTTCAGCTCGACTTTCTTGGGCCACAGGACCGTGTCGTTGTAGCGGTGCGGGTCCTTGCTTGATGCGAGCTGCTGCTCCTCGTCGCGGAAGTAAAGCGATGCCGGGCCCGTGATGCCGGGACGGAGCGATAGGATTTTCCTGCCGTCGCCTTCAAGTTTGTCCGCATACCCCGGCACGTCCGGCCGCGGGCCCACAAAGGACATTACGCCGAAGAATACGTTCCACAACTGCGGGAGCTCGTCGAGCTTGTACTGCCGCAAAACCCTGCCCGCAGGCGTGATGCGGTCGTCGAATTCCGCGGTCACAAAGCCGCCCGCCTCGCTGCCGACATACATGGTGCGGAACTTTACAACAGAAAACAGCTTCCCGTTCCTTCCCACGCGCTTCTGCCGGAAGAACACCGGGCCCGGCGACGTAAATTTGACATACACCGCCATTGCAAAGAGCACCGGCGCCAGAAAAACCATGCCAAGGCCGGCAAACACAATGTCGAACAGCCGCTTTGCCGCCCTCTGCAGAAGCGTCAAACCGTCTTTATGTATTGGCACATTTCTCTCCTGTGATGAACAAACGTTTTTTCCAAGCAAAACCCCAGCGCCCGGTAAAAAGCGTTGGCTGTCTCGTCCTGCGCCGAAGTGACCACCTTGTACCGTTCAACCCCGCTTTCTCTAAAATACCCCTCCATCTCATTCACCAGAAGCCTGCCTACTCCCCTTCCCTGCCACTCTTTGTCAACCGCAATCGCAAGGAGTTCGGCGCGCACGCCGCCGGCACTTGACGCTTGCGACAAGACATCCGCCTTTCGCTCGGCGTCCTTTGCATGAAAGACAGGGTATAAAACCGTCTCAAGCATGTTTTTTACCGCAACCGGCCGAATTATTTGTGGCGCAAGCAGCCATGCAAAGCGCAAGCCCCTTCGCAACAGAACGTCCCGGTACATGCGGCCCGTGTCGATGCTCGCGGCAATAAATCCTACCGGCTTATCTGTGCCTTCCGGCACGGCCGTGAATACCGTTGACCAGGGTGAATTTGCGATGGTGCAATATAATGCAGATAGGAACCGAGATCCTAAACTGGAGAGAAAGCCGGTGGTAATGCCCTGTTGATGGAGCAGGGCAACGGCGGGGGCGTGGTTTTTTGAGAGTTGCTTAATGGGAACATGAATCATTACGTGCTCTTTTTCTTACTGCGAACTAATGACCGAACAAGGGTACATTTCTTATAGCGGGGTTGCGGCCCCGCACGACGCCCTACTTTCTGTCTGCAGCGACAGAAAGTAGGCAAAGAACGCCGCGCCTCCAGCTCCGGCTTGTCTTCGGGCCTAAGGGCCGCTCGTGAACTCACCCGGCAGGACAAACCCATTCGTCAATAGATGCCGGGCTCGAACAGCACGAGCGGCCAAATAACCCTCCCTCCTGTCGCGCGGGTTAGCGCCATGGCCTCAGGGTCGGCGCTGATGGCGCATGAAAAAACAAGACAACTTCATTTGTGTTTGCGCAGCAGTTATTGACAATTAGGCAATGTTCCTCTGCCCAGAGTTAGGTGGACCGGAGAGTGAGCCAAAGCGAATTGCCGCATGACCACGGCCCGTAGGGCCCTTGTGGCAGGCGGCAACGAGGCCGAATGGCCGAGCCCGGAGGGAGACCGACCCGACCCCGAGCGGAGTCGAGGGGGAGGGGAACGCCCACATATTTGGCATGGATTCTTTACACATTATTTGTTTTAGAAGCAAAATCCCGGTTGTTGATAAGGTACATGAGTTCTTCGGTTATCGCCTCGCCGTCGAAATCCCTTAAAACCCTTTCCCGCGCCTTTGCGCCCATGTTCCTGCGCATTTCAGGATCGTGCAAAAGGACGTTCATTTTCTCCTTCATCTTTTCCACATTTATCACCGGCACGATGAATCCGGTTTCGTTGTCCAAAACCGAATCGACGCACCCGATGGCGTCGGTGGTAATTACCGGAAGCCTCATGGCCGCGGCCTCCAGAACCACATTGGGAAACCCTTCCCTGTAGGATGGAAGAACGAAAATATCCATGATCGCGTAATACGATTCCGGGTCTGCCACGGGTTCGATGAGCCGTATGGTCGGGTCGTTTTCAATTGCGTGGAACACCTTCTCAGGAAGCTGGTCGCGCGGCTCCTTTCTGGGACCGATGAGCAGAAGAACGCATGGAATCGACTCTTTCTTGATATCGTTCCACGCCTTTACAAGCTCACGTATCCCCTTCTCTTTCACGAGCCTTCCCATATACCCGATCACCGCCGTGTCTTCCTGAATGTCCAGCTTTTGCCTGAGCGTGAGGGCGTTGTTTTTGTCGATCCTTTCCGGATTGAACCGTCCCCTGGCGTCCACTCCCTGGTTCGTGCCGCGGCCCAGCATTCCCATTTTCTCCGGCCGGCACAGCTTCTTTGCCGACATGTACCTGAGATTGGATTCGCTCATCAGGATCACCTTGTGCGAGCATGCGCACGACAGCAGTTCCGCGAGAAGCAGAATCTTTTCCGTCACGCCCTTTTTCCCGTAATACACCTGGCCGAAAACCGAATAGATCCTGAACGGCACCCTCATGAGAAAAGCGGCCATGGCCGTGAGCAGAGAAGCCTTGGGCGTGCAATAGTAGATGACGTCGAGACGCAGCCTGGCCAGAAGCGCGCACAGGGCCACGAGCGAATACAGATCGGAAAATACGGAGAATGTCCTTTGAAACGGCACGCGATGCACCTTGATGCCGTATTTTTTCTCCACGTCCTTTGCGGAAATCCATTCGTCGCCGGCCGAGGAAATGAGAAACACCTCGAAACCGTCTTGCCGGATGCGGTCTATCTGGTTGGAAAACAAATGGAAGAGCGTGGTGGGGACCGAGGTGACGATCGCAATCCTCCTGCGCGGGAACACGTTGCTTTTTTCGCACAAAGCCGCACCGTCTCCTCGAGCGCCGCGCACAAATCGGCCGGATCGAACCTGTCAAGCACGAACGCGCGGCCGCTGCGGCCGAGGGCGGCCCTGAGCGGCCTGTCGGCATACAGCTTTTCCATTCTATCAAGCAGGGCGGCCACGTCCTTTACCGGAACGACATAGCCCGTTTCGCTGTCGCGCACCGAATCCACGCAGCCGAGCGCGTTGGTGGTGATCACCGGCAGTTCCATGGCGCGGCCTCGAGCACCGCGTTGGGCATGCCTTCCCTGTGCGAGGGAAAAACAAAGACGTCAAAAAGACAGTAAAACTCGTAAGGGTCGTTGACATCGTCAACCACGTGCACCGAAGGCTCTTGCGCCATGCCCGAAAGGCACGCGGCCGAGACCGCTCCCCTCGCCTCCGTGTGGCCCACGATAAACAGGTGCGCGTTTTTCCCGGCCGCAGCAAAGCGCTTCCACGCGGCGAACAGGTCTTCGATGCCCTTGTCCTTTACAATGCGGCCCGTAAACCCGTACACCACGTCGTTGTCCTTGACGCCGTACTTCGCCCTGAGCGCGGCGAGGCGCGCCGGGTTCGCGTTGGTGCGGTTGAACCTGGCGCGTGCGTCAACGCCGTGGCTCGACCCGTTGCAGAGAATGGAAATCTTTTCGGCCGGGCATATCCTGTTTGCAACCAAAAAGTCCCTGTTTGATGTGCTCACGCACAGCACCACGTTCGCGAGCCTGCACGCCCACATGGTCACAAAGGAAAGCAGCGTCCGCACCATGCCCGTGGCCTCGTAGTAGGCAATGCCGCGGACAAGGTAGATGCGCACCGGCACCCGGCAAGCCACCCCGCGACAAGCGACAGCACCGCGGCCTTGGGCGTGCTCGCATGGAGAATGGCGGGCTTTGTTTGACGCATGAGAAAATAGAGCCGCACAAGCGAGCGGATGTCCGCAACGATGTTCATGGCGCGCGTAAGCGGGACCTTGTGCACCGGAACGCCGAACGCCTCCCTGACGTCGGAAAGCTTTTTCCAGCTCCCTTCGCCCGAGGCGATCTCCACGCTGTACCCTTTTTCCTTGAGATACGGGACCTGCTCCCGGAAAAAGGACCAGGCCGTCTCCGCGACGGTGACGCAGATGAGGATTTTAGGCTTGCGCGTTGGGGGCATATTTTTTGTAAAAGGGATCCGGTTCAATCCGCTTTTTTTATTTGGCTTTTTCTTTTTTGTAATCGACAGTTGGCGGCGCACGCCGGTGAAAAGTAGGAAAATCACGGGAAGGACCATGCACCTCTGGCGCACGATCAGCCCGAAATTGGTGTACGCGGCGCCGACGATGATGCTGGTGACGATCAGGTAGAGAAGCCACGAATATTTATACCGTATGAACCCGATCTTGACAACGTCTTTCCAGTGGATGCAGAGATACAGGATCATGAGCTGATAAATGACGGTTTCCAGGGCTGAAACAAACTGGATGGGTTTTTTTGCCTGCCATACAAACGGGCTTATAAGGAACGTCACAAGATAGTACGGGGAATAAAAATGGAGAATTTATGCGTTTCGCCTGTTGCCGATCCTCCGATATTCATGCTCTTTGAACGCTTCCACCCTTGACACGCCTGCATCATAATAGGAGGTGATCGAGGCGGGTTTTTCCTCTTCGCTTTGCACCTGTATGCCTGCAATATTCAAGATTTTCTGCTGGGTCAATAAAAAGGTTAGAAAAATCACGGAGAACAAAAGGATCGACCTGAATGAAAATGCGCGTTTTTCAATAAACAGGCCGAGGAGAAACCCGAATAACATGAACAAGAATATGTGGGGCCGCACGGAAAATACCAGCCATGCTCCCAAGCCCATGGCAATGAAATTTTTCGGAGGCTTTGGCTTTGCCAGAAACCCGAACATCACGAGCGCGATTCCCAGATAAATCAGGGAATCCTTGCCAAGATTGCTTGTCCAGAACACCATGTTCGGCAGGAAAAAACTTACCGCATACAGCTCCAGTTTCCTGTTTGTCGGGCGCAACGGCCTGCAGGGTCTTGAAAAAAAACAATGAGCCTGTAAACGCGAGAAGCGAAAAAGGGATGTACAGCATGAGATATGGGTTGTCGAAAAACGAGACAAGCGGGAAAAAATAATCCGCCACTGCGTCGATAAAACCCGTGCTGGTCTGAAACAGGGAGGTTATGGAATTTGGAACTCCGATTGGTTTGCATACATGTAATATCCAAGGCATCGGCAGGACCTGCTATCGCAACCTGATAGTAACCAAAGGTGCATAGGATCTTGAACAGCATGGCAAGGTTGAAAACAATTACTTCCTTGTTTTTCGACTTGTATATCACGGCGAAAATCACGATTATGATTTCGCCTACGACAAGATACGCCGACAGGAACGTCAGAAAATCAAAAACCATACAATGCGACCAGCTTATCTACCGTGGTATCCAGCGAAAAATCAAGCGCCCTTGTCAAAGCGCCTGCTTTCAATTTCGTTTTCACGTCATTGTCCTGAAAGACCGATTTTATTTTTTCGGCAAGGTTTCGGCATCTGCGCATTTGAAGAGCAGGCCTGATTTTTTGTCCTGCACTATTTCGTTGAGCCGCATCACGTCCGAAGCGATGACAGGTATTCCGCATGCCATGCCTCTGCGACCGATAAAGCCCAATGCCTTCGTTATATGAGGAATGGATATAGACGTCGCAAGTCTTGAGCAGGGAGGCGACGTCGCTTCTGTATCCGAGGAAATGGATGCGGTTGTCAAGGCCTAGGCAGGCATGTTCCTGTATCGCCTTGTTTCAGTCGCCGTCCCCGATGAACAGCACGTGCAGGCCGGGAACAAGCATTGCCGCATCGATGACCGTTTTGTGGTCCTTTGGGCTGTAGAACCGCGCGACCATCCCGCGGACCGGCGCGGTTTCGGGAATTCAAAGGACTCCCTTTTCGACCGGTTTCGCGTCTCTGTACCGTTCCAGGTCTTGCCATTGTAAATTATGCGCATTTTGGAGCTAAGCCCCGGTAGCCATTAGGAAAGTGCCCTGCGAACGTCACGGCCCACGCACACGATGGATTCATATTGCCCGTACATAAACCGCTCAACGGGCTGAAGAAATGCTTTCCCGGTACGGTGGGTGAACGTGTTGTGCTCGGTGACAATAAGTTTCCTGCATATTGGTCTCGCAAGCACGGTCCAGTACATAGCGGGAAATAGATGGGCATGCACGATATCATAGCCGCCGCGGTCCATTAATTTTTTTAATGCCCACAAAATCCTCAAATCGTAGCGAAATGAAACATCTCAGGGAATGAATGACAACGCCGCTTCGTGCAAGGGTATCGCGTAGAGTTCCCTTTGGGATATTTGTACAGCGTGACGACCTCGATATCGATACCCATGTTTTTGATGGCTGGCGCAACAACAGAAAGCCAGGACTTCGGCCCCCCCTGGCTGAAGGCTATTGACAACCTGGAGGATTTTCATGATATTGCTTTTTCCACAAATGCCGCTGCGCACTAACGAGCGAAAACACGGCTCATATAAACTGTTCCCCGAACGCTCTTCTTAAAAGCAAGTAAACGGAAACCTTTGCATATGTCAAGAAATATCTGCCGTCCGACAGCAGCGTGGAGGGGCCGATGTTTCTTTCCCTGACGTTTCTCATTTCTAGAATCAATTTGCGGTAATTCTGCTGGCTCACACCGCCAACCAGGGTGGCCGCGACCGGGGCCGCAACATACAATGCCTGGAGGTCTTTTTTCCTTGTCAGGAGCTCATAATCCATTGCCATTTTGAGGCTCGTGTCGAATAGCCCATAGCAGTCGAAGAACGCCCTGTTGTGAAAAATCGCCTGATGCGGAACAGACATGTGAAATTTGAATTTCCGTTGATTAAGAGGTCCGCCAACGGTCCTGTAGCATTTTCCCGTCTTGTCGACCTGCAGAACACGACCGTGCACTATGTCAAACCTGCCTGATTCACGAAGCACTTCCGAGAATTTTAAAAGGACGTGCGAGTCGACAAAATAATCACCGGCGTTCATGAAGATGATCCATTTGCCGCGCGACCGCGCAACGCCTTTGTTAAAGGCGTCTCCTATCCCGCGGTCCGGTTCGCTTATCCACGATGCAATCGATTTTTCGTGACGCTTTATAATGTCCAGGGAACTGTCCGACGAACCTCCGTCAATAACGACATAATCAAAGTCAGGATAGCGCTGGCCCGCAACGCTTTGTATGGTGCGCTCAAGAACATCCGCGCCGTTCTTGACGATGGTTACCACGCCCACGAGCGGCGCGCCCTGGCCGGTTTTGTCCTTTGGTGTCATGGCGCCGCCACCGAATTGCCGGAAATCAATTTTGAATATATTTGTTTGGTCGTTGCCGCGGTGCTGTCCCATGAGAATCTTCTTGCCTGCAGACGCCCTTTTTCAACGAGGCCGTCCCTGAGGCTTCGGTCATCAACAAGCGCGCCGATTTTTTCCGCCATTTCATCAATACTATTCGGATTAAAATAAAGACAAGCATTGCCGCCGACTTCCGGAAGGGAACTCGAGTTTGAAGCAGCCACAGGACACCCGCAGGAAAACGCCTCAAGCAGGGGAATGCCGAACCCTTCGTAATGCGAAGGATAGACCAGGCCGCGGGCGCGGCAATACAGCGCAAACATTTCCCCATCGCTTATTGACATTTGCATTACTCTCCCTGAAATCCCAAGCCGGCCGAAAAGGCGGGTTTCGTAAGTCGTAAACGGACCGCCGCCGACGCAAACCAGAGAGAGGCCTTTGTCCTTTTTGCCGGCAATCTGGAACGCTTGCGCCAAGGTGCCAAAATTTTTGTAACCCGCCGATCTCGCTCCCACGTATACGACATACCTGGAGGGCAACTGCATGTCGTCTGTCCGGCTGGATGAACCTTGGGAAAGCGAAGCTGCCAGGGGAACCACAAAGACTCTTGAAGGCGATAGACCGTAGATTCTGATAAGATCTCTTTTTGTCGATTCGGAGATTGCAATGAGAAGATCAGCCTTTGAAATCGACGCCTGTTTCCATTTCCTCACGGTCTTCTGGTTTGGCTCCAGGGTGTCCGGAAACAGTTCGTGGATGAGGTCAAACACCGTTATGACGTATGGTTTGCCCTTGAGGCATTTGAGAAAATACGGGTTGTAATAGGTCGGGTGGAGAATATCGAACCGCATGTTTGGTATCGCATGACGGTTGTACGCTTGGTTGATCAGCCGGTATGCGGACATTTTCCCCTTGAACGACACATTCCGGCCGCCGCGCCAGTGCTTTGCAAATGAGCAATTCCTTATGTAATAGTTGTCGGACAAAAGAATGGGAAAGCTCACCTGTAATTCGGGGTCATTGCAGAAACGGGACATCAATTCGTAGAAATAGCGCGTCGCCCCGCCGAAATTCTGCCAGGTGAACATCTGGGGCGTCATACAGGATTCGCATCGGAGATGCCTCTTAAATTATTTCCAGTTACGTTGATAAACTACCTGTGGCAGTGTCTGTTTCATGCAGGGCCTTCTTTAGGGGATCTCTAAGAATTGCCGTATTTGGTGTCATTCCCGCGGACGCGGGACCGCGGCTTTGACCGCATACGGCACTCATGGAGCAGAGGCTCTTGCCAATCCACCCGTTATTTGTCACTGGCTTTTCAGCAGATCCCGGCATTCACACAGCGGAGGGTGTTGAATTTTGCCTTTTCCGCGGCGATTGCAAAAGCAGAATTCAACGGCAGAGTACCGTATGAGCTGGTTTTTATTGAATAACCCATTTCCCATTCTCTTAAATTATTAATCGTCTGTTGAACAATTTTTTAAATCTATTAGGAAGATAATGGCACAAAAGAAATAATAGAAACACCTGCTTGTCTATTATCGTCGGAGGCTTTGGAATGGACTTAAATTCAAGCATGTATTCTTTACGCGCAGTAATCGAGAGATTGGTTCCATGTATCCTGAAACCTGCCAAAACGCTTACCATAATATATAGATTTTCGTGTTCTGCAAAGTATCTCCAGAGAAAAAAATCACCGGCATATTTAAGTCCGCAAAAGGCTTTCATGTTTACACATGACAATAGATCGCTACGCCAGAAATTAGATTGCTGGTACACGCCCTCTACCGTTGTTCCGTAAAAACCTTTTATGAGGAATGACCGTGAATATTTGAATGGAACATGTGGAACATAGTTCTGCCCCGGTTCGTTGAGGTATGTTGGTATCCCTGTAAGCCATTTCACCTGCGGATAGTTTACGAATACATCGGCTACTGCAGAAAAGGCATTTGGCATGTACAGGTCGTCTGCATTTATATATGCACAAATATCTCCGGTTGTTAAATTAAGACCTTTATAAATGGCATGATACATGCCTTGGTCTTTTTCTGAGATAAACCTGAAGCTTATCCTCGGGTCAGCTTCTTTGTCCGCGCGGTGCTTAGTTCTAGTTAATATCTCAACGGTCTTGTCCGTCGACCCGCCATCTACAACGACGTAGTCGATAAAGAAATCGCCTTTCTGCCCAAGGACGCTATCGAGCGTGTCCTGGATAAAGCGTTCGGCGTTGAAACAAGGTGTTATAATCCTGAATCTCACAGCCCTCCTTAAGGATTCATCTTTCCCAGGTATTTGTAATTAGAATAAGCAAATTCGGGCCTGTCTTCCTTGATAAATACGAGATCTGCTTGCCGGAATGAGTCCAACTTCCATCCGATGCCCCGACATCGATTGCGGTATTGATTGCATGTCTTCTTGCTGTGATCCGAGAGAATGCACTTTCCATGGTGCTGTTATTCAGTTTCTTCACAAGTGCGAATCCCTTCAAGTCCTGTGCCTTAATAATATGTCTTATAAGAAATTGCTTTATCATTGGCATTTTGCTCCGTAGCACGTTATCCCAAGTGTGCGACTCTCGCCTCGACTTGTTCAACTGCCGCAAGGGATTTCAATGAGATTGATGAATATTATCGTTTCACAAACATACCTTGACCTTTTAAATACCATCTAATATTCCTTAGAAACTTATAAATCCTAAGGTTTTGCATGGCATATTTAATAATGTTTGCTGTTTTTGCGATTTTAATTTCTCTTACCGGCGTTTCAATTCCGAATCCGTTTATTTTTTTAATGTACGGAATGTATAGAAAGTTAGCTACGGTTTTGTTCAAACGCGTGTAATATTTCTGCAACCCTGTAAGATAAAACGAGGCGTGAAGGCGGTAAAGATCGTGAAAATGGTAAAAAATCAATGGCGAATCATCAATGTATATTTTGCCATTTATATGCCGGACCTTATAATTGTCAAGATTCCACGGAGCAACGTTTGCTCCCTTGTTTTGCAACACGATTACATTCTTGAATTGCTGGGGCCATTTGTCTAAATATTTCTGGTCTGCAAACCTGTCTCCTTCCGAACGATTTGAACACCATTCCAAACATTTTCCCTGCCACGACGCCAGACATTGTTCTCCTTGCACATCTCGCCTGAAAGAAAGAAAACCAACATTATATGACCCATATTTTTCATGATATAAATTCTTTGCTGAAAATTTGTGCCCGATTATTAGAATTGAATTGTTGCCCAATTCTTTGAATATAGGACCTACATCAGAATAAAAATAAAGATCAGCATCCAGATAGGTGACAAGATCAACCTGCGAATTGGTCTTAAGAACGTATGAGGGGAAAAATGGACTTAAGGTAAAGTAATATTCAATCTTGGACCTATTATTCTTAGCGTCACGGAGGCGGGCATCCCAATTCTCTATATCAGAAAGCTGAATGAGGCTTACATTCAATAACTTGCGCTTTGAAAGGAAATCAAATGATACGTCATCGAGACAAAGTATCCATAGATGAAACGGGTTAGCATGCTTGCACAGTGACTCGTGCAGCGCCAAGCCCCTAGTTAAATAGTTTGAATCAAAATAGGTACAGAAATAATACATCTTGTTCTATTCCTTGAATTCCAAAATAGCAGACACTATGTAATCGACCTGCGCGAAAGTAAGATCAGGGAACATCGGCAAACTGAGAATTTCATTCTTAACGATTTCCGTCACGGTAAGAGGAAACGGGCATTTAATTTTATTTATATATGCAGGCTGCATATGTATAGGGACCGGATAATGAATTAATGTTCCAATATCTTTGCTAATCAAATGCCGTCGAAGACGATCACGTTCTGTGTGACGTATAACGTACTGATGATAAACATGGTACTTATCTTGATTTTCAGTTGGAATAATAGTTCCGGTATTTCGTAGGTTCTGGTTGTATTTATTTGCGATTTCACGTCTTCTATTATTTCCGTTATCAAGTGATTGAAGTTTTACCCGTAATATCGCCGCCTGCAATTCGTCAAGACGTGTGTTCCAGCCCTTTTCTGAACTTATGTACCTTTCATGCCACCCATACTCTCTCAATGAGCGGCATTTTTGAGCCATTTTTTCATCGTTCGTCACTATGGCGCCTCCGTCACCAAAGGCGCCGAGATTTTTAGTCGGATAAAAGCTGAACGCTCCGATATGGCCCCACGCACCCGCTCGAATGTCTTTATACATTGCCCCATGCGCCTGGGCGCAGTCTTCTATTACATGTAAACCGAACCGATTTGCTATGCTCATTATTTCTTCAATATCCGCCGGAAGTCCGTACAGGTGCACCGGTATTATTGCTTTTGTCTTCTTGGTAATTGCTTTTGTTAGTTGGTCCGTATCAATTGTATAACTATCTAGTCTGATGTCAACAAGAACAGGTATGGCACCAGAGAGTTCAATAGCTGCAATAGTTGCCACCGCAGTATGCGAAACCGTAATTACCTCGTCACCAGGGCCGATCCCGCAGGCCCGCAATGCAATATGTAGGGCTTCGGTGCCGCTTCCTACTCCCACTCCATATTTTACGCCTGTATAATGAGCGAATTCATTTTCAAAATTTGCGACCTCTTCTCCTAAAATAAAAATACCCTTATTGAAGACATTTGAAATTGCTTCATTAATATCTTCCTTTTGGCTTAAATAGCTTGCAAGAGGATTGCACTGGGGAATCTTCACCAAAATCTCCAATTATAAATAATGCTTGAAATTCTCAGCGAAATATTCAATGGTTTTTCTCAAGGCGGTTCTTATAGAAGTTACAGGTTTCCAGCCAAGCTCTTTTTCAATCAAGGCACAGTCTGAATAGAAATCGCCGATATCAATTTTTTTCCTTTCAGGAGGATATTCTTTAATACTATACCTGCCCTTCCCGGCAACCTGGATAAGTTGTTCCGCGGTATCTTTTAATGAAATAGCCCCGTTCCCCCCAAGATTAAAAACCTTGTTATTCGAGGAATCGCTGGCTGCTGCCAATATAAAAGCGTCAACGGCGTCCTCGACATAGGTATAATCACGCAATTGATCACCGCCCCAGACTTCAATTTCTTTCCCCTCCAGTATCTGCCGTATCCAAACACCAAGAAATGTCTGGCGAGCATCCTTAATCCTCATTCTTGGCCCGATTGTATTAGTCAATCTGAGAGCCGTGGTCTTCAAACCGTAAACCTTGGTATAAAGAGAATGGTACCATTCTCCCGCAACTTTATTGACACCGTTGATATCCACGGGACGAACAGGATGTTTTTCGTCAACAGGAAGGTAATCCGGTTTGCCGTAAATCTGGCGAGTGCTTGCAAAAACAATCTTTATAGTCGGATTAAATTTCCGGCACGCTTCAAGAATGAATAACTGGGCCTTGGCATTGATCTCCAGATCGGTCTGCGGATCAGCCATTGAATCCATGTGGCTTGTCTGTCCCGCAAGGCTGAAAAGGTATTCCTGGTTCTGCACTAGATATTTCATGCTGAATTCATCGCGGATATCGGAAATGTTAATCTTAAGTTTCTTCTCAATGCCATTAACATTATACAGGTTTCCCCCATATTCCGGGATCAGACTGTCTATAACAGTAACGTTCGCTCCCCATTCGACAAGTTTTCTGGCCAAATTTGAACCGATGAAACCAAGGCCACCGGTAATGAGGCATTTTCTGTTCTGAAATGTCTTTTTAATAAGCTCGTCATTCATAAGCATCGTCCTTTTGCGCTACGACGACATTATCGAGAAATAAATCGTTATTTTTTGGCAAAATGCGACCAACCAAAGTTCCCAAAATGTTCCAGGGTGCAATCAAGAATAATGTCAATACTATATTTACATAAGCGTTTTTCGTTATTGTGATTTTGTACAAGTAAGCATTAATCAATTGAAAAATCACCCTTATATCATTAACACTTTTCCTTTGCTCTATTATTCTAAAACCATTCTCTACAAGGACAGACCGTAACCCGAAAGAAGAATAGCGGGCAAAATCATACGGCTGTTCATGTTCGTCCCACACGAATGGAACTGTCATGAGAACATACCCTCCCTTAATAAGTACTCTCCTAATCTCGGAAATAAACCGCATAGGATTGAAAACGTGCTCGAAAACCTCGAACAAGACAACAGAATCAAATGAAGCATTATCGAAAGGGAACCTGCTTCCGTCATAAACGTAGTCAGCCCAAATTGATTTTTTTTCCGACTCTTTCTGTAATTCCAACCCTATATATTCTTTTATTTTAAAGAGGCTTCTATATGGTTTAGTGCCGCATCCTACATCGAGGATTTTACCCTTCACATAATGTGATAGCGATTTTATCTGTTCATAAAGTCCTTTTCTTGCGAAATAAAAGGGGTTAACCAGCACACCTATCATGCCCGGACAAAAGTCATTCTTGCGGACAATTGATAGAACCGGGTTGAGCAAGCTTCTTAGTAATGGGCGAACAAAGTTCACTTTTTTCCTTAATATGTTCCCTTGATTCTGAAGATAAAACCATTTCCTGCTAAAAAACCGGGGAATTCAGATAACAGAATGTACTTCTCCGCAAACATTGACAAGAACTTCTGCTTATCGAAAAACCAGCAGGGATAGCTTGCGGGATAGATATGTTCAGGCACTTTTTCCACCGTGAGCCTGTCACCGGCTCCCGCATTGAACAGTGTTCTATCAATAATGATGGTTTCAAAGCCTATGCGTGTGATCTGTTCAATAAATTCATACGGTTTCTCTAAATATGGAAGAACACTGGACAGCAACAGCGTATGAGGCCTCTGTTCTTTCCAGCAGGATTCGATGTCATAATAAAATTTGATTACACCATCTTCAAAATTCTCCTTACCACATTTAACTACATGCGCCTGTTCGATAATGTTCCATTTTACTTCCCGCATATTGTCAAAAAATGCCCTGCATTGAAAATAGGTGCTTCCGAGAGATCCGCCAAAATCGGCGACATTAAGCACGTTATTATGCCGTGAGGCGGCCCAGAGCAAACCGGCGAGCAGCGGCCATGAATATTCGATTCTATCGAAAATAACGGAATCACGCTCGTAGACCACTTCACCTCGCTTTACTTTAAGCAGGGCTTCTTTTGTCTTATTAAGTATAAGCTCTGAGTCATAACCGATCGAGTTCGCGCACGCTTCATCCCAAGTTGCGTAGTTTCCGACGAATTCAATATTGTTTGAAACGGTATTCCTCCACATTGACTTTTTCATTACTTGTCTTAAAGGCTTTTTTATAATTTCAGGCAAGATCGTAGATATTAATTTTCTCAGCATGGGATGATCTTTTTTATTAAGGAAATTGAGCAGAACGCTTTAAATAGTTTCGAAAGAGCCATTCTTACCAGTGATGGCGGCTTGGTTAGATCCCTGAAATAGCGGATTATGTTAGCTTTGGCTTCAATGTTCTCACTCACGGGTATTTTCTTTATTTCAATTGAACGTTGGGCAAGGGAAACATTAAACTTGTCGGACTTTCCACAATTGGCTCCCGATCCATCAAGACCGATGTTTTTCACTAGTGAAGTCCCAGGATATAAAGTAAGTCTATTTTGAACAAAAGCTGATGCGTACCACAAAATAGCCCAAGAGTCATTTCTTCTTGCTATCTGGTCTTTCAGCATTTGCGTATAAGGGTATGCTCCTGAAAAATCAAATTCCTTCCCGAGACGGTTACCTAATATTGTTTGAAGAAGATACTGTCCATTTTCATTAAATAGATTCCAACCGCGTTTCCAGGTTCCCCACCCCCAACAATCAGCAAGCTTGACAAAGAATGTCTCAGGCAACCGCTTTCTTACAGGATAAATGTATGCCGTTACGCTAATGACTTCTTCTTCCTGGTCATAAAGATCGAGAGCCTCATTCATATATCTCAAGAACCATTTTGATGTAACAAGATCATCTTCCAGAACTATGACCTTCCCAAAACGGTTCACCACTTCGGATACTCCAGTTATTACAGAACGGGCAAGACCATTGTTCTTTGGAGCTTCAATAATTGAAACCTTGCTACACCATTTTTTTTCCGAATTACATCTCTAACGTCTCTGACTTTTGTAATTTCATTTACGTCAGCATCTTGTTTGGGGCCATCAGCATATATAAACAATTCAGACTTGTCTGCAAATTCATTTTCACTTAACGCTTTAAGTGTTTGTAAGGTTAATGGCGGGCGATTGTAAACGAAAAGGACTATAGGGGCAAGTGCATTGTCAATCATCGTATTCATTCCGTTTGGCTGAACTTAGCTATTCGATTATTCAACCGGTATAATATTCCAATTGAGGTTCCTTAAAATTCCTACAGGATATTCCTTCTTTATTTTTGACTGAACCAATATTCAGGTGCATACACCTGAGCCCTTTTCAGATTCAAGAAGGCCCCCCACCAGGCAAAACTGCTGTTGGAAGCAATTACAATATCGGCGTTCAGTAAAATTTGGAAATCTACTATTTCAGAATTTGATTCGTATTGACAGTTATTGTTTTCACCGAAATACCTTTTAACATACGAAATTGAATCGCTCACAAAGATGATTTGATATTGTCCGATGTTTTCTATCTTATTGAAGCAATTTGCATAGAATGATAAAGGCAAAGTAGGGTTTTTTCCTCCTAAATTGTCGTCACCCCAATCAAAGTAATCACCTCCTCGAAAATGAGCAACAATAGTTTTACTCTTCTCAAACAAAGTCTGATACTTACCCTTGAACTGTCTTACATATTCCTTCTTTATTTGGAATGTATTTCTTATTGAATTCTCCACTGACCTAAAGCAATCATATGATTGGCAATAAATCTCATAGCGTGTCCAGTTGCTTAAAGTGCGCAATAATTCCTGTGGATCGTTTTTTCCCACCTGCACAGCCCGATTCCTTATAAAATGTCTATTAACCAATTTTCTCCCATAACGAAACAACTTATTACTGTATATTCCGGTGAGCAGGGTTGGAAGCTTTTTTACTTTGAAATACCTGGGCAATAGAAAGGAATACGTCGTGGCGTCAAAGAAAAAAGACACGGAAAATTTGCTGGAAACATATTCTGCAAAGGCATACTGGAACATTTGATTTCCAAGCCTGCCTTGTAATTTTATTGCGATCATTTCAGGAATCGTTTGACCAGTGTTCTTGTTCTTTCACCAATAGTTGGAGGTTTTTGGTAGTTTAGCAACGTGGCCATATCAATTTTCTTGTCTTTAAAAAAAACCATATCCCCGTAGACAAACTCATCCTTGAATTCCAAGCACGCTTCCCCTGGCAAATTGAACTCAACCGGCCCCGGCAGTCCCCTTCGAACAAAACGGCATACGAGTAGCCGAGCGATTTCAAAATATTTATGCATTCAGCGTCTGGGAAAAATATTCCTGCGACCAGCCCGCCTTGTTTTCTTTTTTGCTTGCGCCGCCTCCATATTCAAATTCCACTATTTCAGGAAGTTCACTCTTTTGTAGGTTGACAAATTGCTTGATAATGTCCTTTTCGGAGCCTTCAGTATCAATTTTCATGTAGGTGATTTTCTTGATTTCGAACCTGTGCAATAATTCTGTGAGCGTGGTGGCCCTTACGCTGATCTTCCTGCTTTTGTCATCAATCCCCCACCAATCTCTCTTAATCGAAGACACGTCACTGCAATCATTACCATTAAAGCGGCCTGAAAAGATATCTACTGTTCCATCAAAATCACAGATACAGGATTCATACAGATTTATCCTCAGTTTCTTGCATATGCCTTTTAATCGTTGCGACGGCAGCGGCTCAACCGCGTATGACTTGTATCCGGCGCGTCTAAATGCTTCACAATGAAAATTTCCCGTGCCGACGCCGATGTCAATAGCAACACCTTTCCTCTTACGGTCATAAGCATGGAGTAATAGAGGAATTTTCGACAGTATTTCTAGTTCGACATTCATGTCAATTCTTTACTAAATCCAGCAGGATAGTTGTTTGAAAATAATCATTAGGTGCAAAAATATCCGTTAGGCTTTTGTTGACGATAAAATCTTTTCTGGCTATTTGTAATCCTTTAGCAACTTCATAAGGTACTCCAAGCAAATATTCTGCCTGCATTAAAATAAACGGAAATCTTATCACTCACAGGTGCAGATAAATAAAGATGAGCATCTTTCCCTAGAACTCTCGTGATTTCAGAGATAGCCTTCTCTGAGCCTAACGGATCCAGCGGATCTCCATATCTGCCCAAACCTATGTGTTCAATCACACATAAACTTGAGATGGATTCAATGCTATTGTCTTTAAAAGGAAGATCCAATATGGTGCCTTCAGTAAAATTAATGGAATCTAACTTGAGGGAAAGTGGCCTGACATCGATCATGGTTAGTTTTGTTATCTTGGACAAAAATGCAACAAACTTGTGATGTGATCCGATATCAACGTGCGTCGCAGGTCTATTATTGAAAATGCGCTCAAAGGCCCATACGTCCTGATAAAAATATATGGGCTCGATTTCGGTTTCTTGAGTGGAATCATAGAGACAGGGATAGAGATACCGCCTCTCGGCACGGTGTTCTGCATCGGCAATAAAATTGTAATGTTTGAGTTGTTTATAAAAGGTGGAAAGCCGCTCTCTGTCGCTTGCATACTTCTTGTAGCGCCTCCGGATTCCTTTGATTAGCCTAACGAATGGATTGTTTGACATTTTTATTGTGGCATTGCATGAAGCATCGAGAATAGGGCGATCTTGTTTCTGTCGTGCGGGAATAATGGAGCATTTTTGACTATGTTCCTGAGCGTATAGCCAACTTCATCAAAAAACCGAATGAGGTCCTGGGGTTTGTTTCCCATATCGTAAATTGTTTGTCCAAACTCAAATATGCAGCATTTGATTCTTTTTTCCAAAAACATCTTCTTTCCACCAAGCAGGACCTGATATTCGGCCCCTTCCACATCTATTTTAAGAAGGTCGATCTGGTCGATTTTGTTTTTCCCGCAATAATTATCAATAGTCGTCGCCATTACTGTCGTCTTTTTTGAATGCACATCCTGAATGCCGTATTTTTCGAGCGGCCGGTTGGCAATCGTATTGAAGGTACTGTGCTTGTCGTCATAAACATTGAACGTTATTTCGCCTATTTCATTCGAAACGGCGATGTTATTGAGGATAACGTTTGCCCGGTTTGCCAGAGTTACTGTGGATTTCAATTTGTCAAATGTTTGCGGGGTCGGCTCAAAGCAGTGCAAGACACCGTTTGGCGAAATAAATTTGGAAAACAATAACGAAAGCTCCCCAATATTGGCGCCAATGTCAAAAACAGTCATCTTGTCTTTAAGGAAATTAACATAGAAAATGTATTCTTTCTTCTCGACATAACCGGGGTCGCAGTAGTGAGAAGGGTTGAAAAAACGGAAAGCGCGGACAAGCGCGCGTCTGACTATTTTGGCCATTGAGTTCATGCTATGGTTTTCTCTTGAATATCTTTTGCGAGTTCCCATGTTGCGTCTACCAAGCAGACGCCATGGGTGCTTGGAGGAACTTCTCCCGTCTTAAAATAGTCCCCACTAATGACGTTTAGTGAGATTGCATTGTCCATTGAGTCATAATAGTCCTCCTGCGATCCATAAGCAGGCAGAATGGTGTAAATCAAATTGTATACCGATGGCGGCAAGGGCAAGTGCGGAATTCTGCAAACGAAGGATCCTCTTTCGGGTAATTCACCAAAATCAAAATTTGTTAACCTGTTGTGTTGCAAAAAAACAGACACGCCTACTGGCGTTTTTATGAGAAAACTCATCAGTACGTTTGAAAAAGTTTTTCTGCCGGATGTTTCATAATGAAAAACGATTTGAATATTCTGGCCCGATTTAATATAGTCAATTTTCTCTCGATTTTCATCAAGTATGTCTATCCCGGTAATACGTATTTCGCCTGATCCTTTTCGGTCCGTTCTATTTCTGAGGCTGGCAGTTACGGTTTGGTTACTCTTTGAATAATCTTGGATCGCATGTTCCTGAGATCCGCTAAAATGGACCGTCCCGCTGCTCAGAACTATTCCTTTGGTGCAAATCTGGCTCACGGCGGCCATATTATGGCTCACAAAAAGCACGGTTCTTCCTTCCTTCTTGCTTACGTCTTCCATCTTCCCCAAACATTTCTTCTGAAACTGCGCATCCCCCACTGCCAGCACCTCGTCAACCAGTAATATTTCCGGCTCCAGATGCGCCGCCACCGCAAACGCCAGCCGCACGTACATCCCGCTCGAATACCGTTTTACCGGCGTGTCGACGAATCTTTCCACTTCCGCGAACGCCACGATTTCATCGAATTTCTTTTTTATTTCCGCCCTTGTCATTCCCAGAATTGCGCCATTCATGAAAATGTTTTCGCGGCCTGTTAATTCAGGATGAAAGCCGGTGCCCACTTCAAGCAAACTTGCCACTCGGCCCATTTATGATCGCCTGGCCCGAGGTCGGCTCGGTTATTTTGCTGAGCAATTTGAGCAGGGTGGATTTGCCCGCGCCGTTCCTGCCGATGATGCCGACCCGCTCTCCCTGCTTTATTTCAAATGAAACGTCCTTGAGCGCCCAGAACGTCTCGACAGTTTCCTTTCTGCCAAGGATCCTTTTGGGCAGGGAAAGAAGGCTCTCCTGCAGGGTTTGATACGCAGGCTTGGCGCCGGCATGCCGGATCTGATAGGATTTGGACAGTTTTTCCGCGCGGATGGCAAAATCGTTCATTGTGTCCTATGCGTTCACGTTTTTATACTTTGTAACTCTGTCACTTTGTCTCTTTTTCACTTTGTCACTTTGTCACTTTTTCACTCTGTAACTTTGCCTCTTTTTCACTTTGTCACTTTGTTACTTTGTTACTTTTTTATATGACATCCGCAAAATTCCGCTCCGTGCTTTTGAAATAAATAAGGCCCGAAACCAGCGCCACAATCGCGATGCTTGACGAAATAATGAGCATTGCGGGGGTGAGCGTGCCTTTGCCCAGCACCGACCAGCGGAACCCTTCAACAAATCCAACGGCCGGATTGATGCTGTAGATCCATCGGAATTTTTGCGGAACGAGGCTCGACGCGTAGACCACCGGCGTTGCATAGAGCCATACTTGCACAAGGAACGGCATGGCGTACATGAAGTCCCGGTACTTTACATTGAGGGCCGAAAGCCACAGGCTTATGCCGACCGCCGTCACGAGCGCGAGCAGAATGAAAAGCGGAAAGAAAACCAGGTTCATGGTGGGAGGCGTCTTATACAGGACCATGAATGCAACCAGGAGGACCGCGGTGATGAGAAAATCGAAGATGACCGCGCCGATGCTTGACAGAGGAACAACCATTCTCGGGAAATACACCTTGGAAATAAGGGCGGCATTGCCCACAAGGCTGTTGCCCGCCCTGGAAATGGACTGGGAAAAAAGGTTCCAGATCATGGTGCCGGTAAAGACAAAGAGCAGGTACGGGCTGCCGTTGCTGGGGAGCTTGGCGAACATGCCGAAAATAACGGCAAAGATAATCGCAGGGAGCAGCGGCTGCAGAACGGCCCACACCACGCCGAACGCGGTCTGCTTGTAGCGAAGCTGGATGTCCCGCACCGCGAGCATGTACAGCAGCTCGCGATACCGCCATATTTCCCGTACGTCAAAGAAACCGATCTTCGACGACGGGCGGATGATGGTTTGGGGTGTGGTGGTCATATTATACCATTGCAAAAGAAGTAATCATCTTGGGCGTTCCCCGCTTCGCGTCGGTGAGCCCCCCGGGCCCCCTGCGGGGGCGGTCAAAGCACTGTTGGGATTTCTTCTTCCTGCTTTCAACTTCCAACTTCCAACTTTCAACTTCTAACTTCCTCAACTACCTTCCAGTGACCGCCTTTGTCCGGACCGATGCGGACAAGCAATCCGATATCCTTCAGCTTTTTAATATTCTCCTCGGTTTTTCGCACCGAAATATGCAGGATTTTTGACAGTTTCGATGCGGTAATTCGTGGCTCTTGCATAATGGCTTTGATGATTTTATTCTGGTTTTCCGACAGGTTTTCACCGACCTTTTCACCGACCCTTTCACCGACCCTTTCACCGACCTTTCCATGATGGTTTTTTGAGGTTGAAGGCGGCTTGAGTGGAAGGACCGCACGAAACAGGTCGTTTTCGGAGAATGTAATCCTGTCTGATCCGGAATATACTTTCATGTATTTGTATACCTTATACACACCTGTTCCAAGTTCCTCCGCCCGTCCCATTTGTGCAAAAAACTTGGCAATGGTTGGATTTTTAGGAAAAGGCACAAAGGAACCGGGACGCAGTTCACCGTAAAAATGGGGCTTATTGGCATTTTGGGTTTCCACGCGGTTGGCATAGATAATCAATGTTGCCGGATTGGCATTGGTATATTCCCGGTGAATCAACATGTTCACCACGATCTCCCTGAATATTGTGTCCCGCAAGGAGAGACGAACATCGTTTTCCAGATAGAATTTATCAGGCAAATGCTTTGCGATAAAATTCATCAGGATATCATAAGCATCTATGAGATTACAACGGATATTTTCCCGATCATCATAGCGTTCGGTGTCCACCCGGCGCAATAAAGCATCGGTTTTGTAGTGCGGAAGGGCGCTTTGTATGACCTCTTCTTTTCCGAATAATAGCAAGGCAGCCATACTAAATCCCTGTATACCCCTGGAAATATCGGTACGAAACAAACCGGCAACACGGTAGAATTCATCTGGAGAAAGATCGTTCCATGGATGTTTGGGGGAATGGATTTTGATCGTCTCCCTTATCTTTCCAACAAGCACGGGAACAAAATGCTCTTCTTTGAGATACGGAAAGATCGTGGACTCGGTGTAAAAGGCGTTTTTCCGCAGGTACAGGTTCTTTATCTGCTCGCTGCTTTTTACTTCATAATCACCGTCCACGCTCCGGTCAAAAACTTTTCCTCCGGTGCGATGCACCTGCGAACTTGCAGGAACAAAGGCGTGAATCACCTTCTTACCTTCAAGGGTAAGTATCTGGGGATGAATCAGAAAAGACGGATCTATTTTTTGAGGGTTATTGCTTAGATTGGCAAAATCTTTACACAGGGTTTCCGCAGATTCTTCAGAAACGCCTTTGATTTCCCCTTTGTCGGAAACACCTAGAAGAATAACTCCGCCGTTGCCATTGAGCATGGCGCATACTGTTTCGAAAAGGCTCTGCGGCAAAGCATTCCCGGAAACCTTGAATTCCAGCGTTTCACTTTCGCCTTTAAGAATTAGCTTGCGTAGATCAATTGATTTCAATTTATTTCACCGGTCTCCGTAAATCAGTTATGGCTTCTTCTTGAACTTTTCAACTTTTTCTCTTCTCAACTTCTCAACTGCTCAACTTCTAAACCTTTTTGCTCTTCAACTATTAAACTATTCAACTCTTCAACTCTTGTCTTCTCAACTCCTCAACTTTTTCATTTTCAACTATTCAACTTTTCAGCTGCTCCTCGTGGGTGCCGCCACAACAATGTATGGTCTTGCAGCTGCATTGTCAAGGCGGCCACCCGGGAGGGGGAGCGCCCGCCCAACAGCAAGGGCGGAAAGCGCCGGAAGACCGAGCAAAAGCGAGGGCTGAAGCGAGGGGGATACTTCCCCCACCAAATCTACTTTCTATCAATTTTATATTCTCTCTCCTCTTCTTATCGTCCAGAAATCATCTGCCAGGTCCCGACTCGCAAGGTAAGCATAAGGAATAGTGAAATACCCCTTGATTCCCCACCCCGGTCCCCAGGAATTCCTCACCGTAAAGCGCTTTGCCTTGTCGTCGTAGCCCACGGCGAGCACGGCGTGGCCGCCGAGCGTAGCCTCGGTCTTCTTGGGCATGTTCACCGTGCCGGTTTTCGCCACGGCCTGCGATTCGAACGACTCGTACACGGTGAACCCGAACACAAAGGGAAAGCCCGCGGCGAGGCACGCACGCATCTGGTCAACGGTGGCTATGCGCTGGTACGACGTGATCTGGTGTTCCAGGCCGTCCTTGAAGCAGGCCGCCCCTGGCTTGGACGCGAATTTCGATATAACATAGGGCCACTTGCTTTCCGCGCAGCAGCCCTGTTTCGCAAGGGTCTTGATGCCGTCGCGGATCATGGCGCCCGCGTCCTGCGAAACGGTATGCTCCAGGCTTCGCTCGTTGTAGTAGACAAAGAGCCTGCTCATCTGGACAAGCGGTAATCTGTCCTTGTTTTCGAGCGTCTCCAGCGCGCCGGTGAGCGCGTGGGCCGTGCAGCTGCCGAGCTGTCCCTGGTCTTCCACCGGCGGGCAGATTGCGCGCAGGTCTGTTTTTGCGGGCAGCTTCGCCGGCACGCGGTACACAAGGGAGAATTTCACGTCGCGATGGTCGGGAAAATCCGGTTTCCAGCCATAACATCTGTTTCTTTTCAAAATCTTGGGCATTTTTGGTTTTCTCCAATTCTTGTTAAAGACAAGAAAATTGGGCGTTCCCCCACTTAATTGTAGAATGCAGATTGTAGAATGTAGATTGCAAAACAAAGAAAGCAATCGGGTCTTTTTATCAATCTGCAATCATCAATCTAAAATCTACAATTAAGAGTCCGGGCGGCATCCCGCCTCAAGCGGGACCATTTTTCCAGTCGCCCCTAACGCGCGGTAGAAGAAATACTATAAGTCAACTATTTATTCTCGCCAATCGGAATACTCTAAACATCAATCAGTATTTTTTCCGTGCCTTCTCAACCCCCTCAACTTCTCAACCTCTCAACTATTCTCCGTGGGTGCCCCCACACAAGTGTGTGGTTCAACAACCGCTCCGTCAAGGGGGTCACCCAAGAGGGGGTAGCGCAGGACGCCAAAGGCGGCCGGAGCGAGGGGGATACTTCCCCCACAAGAAACTCTTCTATCTTGTGAAGCGGCGGGGCGCCCAGATTCATATATTATTAGAAATCTTACCCCCATAGCCCGCACCACAAAAGATACGCAATCTTCTCAACCTCCACCCACACCACGGGCGCGAGCGCCTTGTTTTTCCACCACGTTTCGTAATCGCTCTTCTTCATGCCGCATAGCCAGAACGGAACGGGCAGAAACAGGAACTCGGCCCTTGTGTCCGGTCGCCTGCCCGAAAAGAGCACTTTGATGCGGCGCATGTGGTAGGGCGAACTCACCAGACCTATCCTGAGCGTGCTCCCGGGAGAAAATTTGGTTTTCGCCGCAAGCTTGCGCGCCGGGGCCGAGGCGCTGTCGCGCAGCGCGCTGTTGGCCCAGTTCACGATGCAGGCCACCTCCGACGATGTGTTGGCGCAGGTGTCTATCACGACGATCCTCGACGTGTCGAGGCCCGCCTTGCGGAGCGGAACGAGTATCCGTTTCCGCGGGTAGCTCAGCACCCACAGCGCGGCGGGGTATCTTTTGTAAAGGTGCTTGGAGTAGATGATGCGCTCGTTGTCGCTTGCAAAGGTAAAGTACGCGTCGAGCGACGGCGGCAGCGGGTCCGACGCCACGAGCCACATGCCGAGGTGTCGATAGGCTAGTACCAGCAGCGTAATGCAAATCAGGAGAAGGATTCCCAACGTTATACGGATTTTCGTTTTCATTATGATCTACAAGATGGAGTGGGCGTTCCCCGGCCTCCGGCCGGGTCGGTCTCCCTACGGGCTCGGCCGTTCGGCCTCGTTGCCGGACCGCCCCGAGTCCCCTTCGGGGAGGGGTCGGCCGGCAATCCCGCTACGGCGGGACCACTCCGGTCCACCTAACGCTGGGCAGAAGAACATCGCCAAAGTGTAGAAAACCGCTTGCGCGAATTTGAGCTGCATTGTTTGTATCTGCCGCCATCAGCGACGCCCCTGAGGTCGAAGGATTGGCCGCTCGTGCTGTCCGAGCCCGGCATATTTGATCAAGCTTTAGGTTTGTCCTGCCGGGTGAGTTCACGAGCGGCCCGAAGGCCGAGGGACCAGGCGGCGCTGCAGGCGCGGCATGGGGTTCCAAGGGGTGGTTGCTGCTGACCACCCCTTGGTCGGGGTTCGGGGGTGAAGCCCCCGAGAACTGTTGAGCTTTGTCGGTGCAAGGAAAAGCATCATACTATTTACTTCCGAGAAATCACATTGTACTTCACAATGCACCACAGCGCGCGCAGCCCGTCCCGGAACCCTATCTTCTTGCCCTCCTCATAGGTGCGGCCGGAATATGAAATTCCCACCTCGTACACGCGGCACTTGAGCTTCGCGATTTTGGCCGTTATCTCCGGCTCGAACCCGAAACGGTTTTCACGGATGCGGATTTTGTCAAGTATCTCCTTCCGGAACATTTTGTAGCAGGTCTCCATGTCGCTCAGGTTCATGTTCGTGAAGACGTTGGAGGCAAAGGTGAGAAACCTGTTTCCCATGTAGTGGAAGTAATACAGCACGCGGCGCTCGCCGGTGGTTATGAACCGCGAGCCGTACACGACGTCGGCCCTGCCGTCCAGAATCGGCTTGAGCAGTTTGGCGTACTCCTCCGGGTTGTACTCGAGGTCCGCGTCCTGCACCACCACGATGCCGCCCGTGGCAGCGGCGAATCCGGTGCGCAGCGCGGCGCCCTTGCCGCGGTTTCTGTCGTGCAAAAGGACGCGCACGCGCGTGTCCGAAACTGCCGCGAGCGCGTCGCGCGTGCCGTCGACCGAGAAGTCGTCCACCACGACCACCTCGCGGTCAACCCCGGCGGGCAGCGGCGCCTTAAGCACTCTGTCAAGCAGCGCGAGGATGGTTCCCTTCTCGTTGTAGCAGGGGATAATAATAGAGAGGATCATGGGGTTATCCAAAGATAAAGATTTTAGACAAACATCAATAATACTTGGGCGCCCCGCCGCTTTGCGGCGGCGGCCCTCCTTCCGGTCTCGGCCTCCGGCCTCGGGCCGCCACGGCCCTATGGCCCACAGGGCCGGGTCCGGGCGGCATCCCGCTCTGGCGGGACCTCCAGTCCGGCCTGGCGCGCGGTAGAAGGATCATATTCCGTGAATTACTTTTTCTCGCGCCAGCCGGCATCTGCAGTAAATCAGTCAAGGTTTTTTGGGGTTCTCAACTTTTCAACTTCTTTATATACCACTACTCTCCATGGGTGCCCCCTAACCGATGCATCTTTCTCGCAAATCAACTTACTTGGGGGCCACCCAAGAGGGGGTAGCGGAAGACCGGCCGAAGGCTGGGCTGAAGCGAGGGGGATACTTCCCCCACATGAACAACCTTCTCTAACCAGCAACGTTTCAACTTCTTTTTTCAACTGCTCAACTTCTCAACCTCTCAACTCCTCAACTATTATTTCTCCAGGTACACCTCACCCCCGTCGGCGGTACTTTGAAAAAAGCCCGCTTCCAAAGATCGGTATCACCGCATTTTGTCTCAACCTGTTACCGCAACCAATATAAAATAATACATTCGATCCAGTCTCTTTTGAAGAACCCCGCAGCAAGCTGCGGGGAATCTTCCATCCCTATGGAAAGAAAACATACTTATAGTCGCTCGCTAACCCCGGAGCAAGCTCCAGGGAATGCACTCGCTGTGGGATTCAATCGTAAAATCAGTGCCTTGCGTCAGGGAATTTCGGTTTGGTGCTTGTGCGGATCATCCACGGGCTTTACCATTGCGGCGTCTATCACCATGGACGCGTGGCCAAGTCCTGTCACCGAAAGCACGAGCCGGTCTGCGTCCTGGATCCTTGCAATAACGCCCGTTAGACCGCGAAGCGGCCCGGTCACAACAGCGACCCTGGCGCCGGGAGAATACTGCGCGGCGACCGGATCGAGGGCCACGCCCGTTTCAATCGCCTGATAGACCTGGGTAAGCTCGCGCACGAACCGTTCCTGGTACTTTATGGGAATAACGGAAACGACCCTTCCGGTCCTGTAAATGCCCCTGGCTTCGGGATCGCCGCCGCAAAAACTGATGTACCCCGGAAACAGCGGCAGCACCGACTTTCGCGGTTTGTTATTGTCCCTGCGCCGCGTGACGTGCACGACCATCGGCAGGTAGTATTCGATGTTGTTGCGGACAAGATCGAACGCGAGCGCTTTTTCCTGGCGCGGCCTCACCTTTGCGATCCACCACGGCGCCCCGGCCTGGCCTATCGGCCTTTCAGGGAACCTCGCCGGTGGGTTTTCGTTGACGCGCTTCATAGTGCCTGGATGCGAGAATGCGTGGATGCGTGGATGCGTGGGTGCGTTAGGGCGTTGGTGCGTGGATGCGTAAATGCGTTCATGGGTGGATGAATTAGAGGGTTCATGGGTTCATAGGCCATATTTTTATTCTTGATTTTCTTCTCAACTCCTCAACCACTCAACTTCTCAACTTTCTTTTCCCCGCGCCGTACTCGGCGCGGTAAGCGTCTATCTTCGCTTTCATGGCATCGTCGATCACCACTGTTCCATCAACGGTCCGGCCGTGCAGGTGCGACACAATGTCCTCGATGGAAACAACGGCGATCGCGTCCATGCCGTAGGCGCGGGACGCCTCAAAAAGCGCGCTTGCGCCGGACGGGCCTTTTTCCATTCTGTCAACAGACACCGCCAGGCCGCGGAGCACCACGCCCGGCACGGCCGTAAGGAGCGCCGCGGACTCCCTCACCGAAGTGCCGGCGGTTATCACGTCGTCGACGATCACCACCCGGTCGCCCGCGGCGGGCCGGTGGCCGATAATGCTTCCCCCCTCGCCGTGGTCCTTGGCCTCCTTCCGGTTGTAGCAGACCGGAACGTCGAATCCGTGCAGGCGGTACAGTGCGGCCGCGGCGGTCACGGCGAGCGGGATCCCCTTGTACGCCGGACCGAACAGAACGTTGAAATCGTCCCCGATCTTGGAGCGGATCGCCTCGGCGTAGAACTCGCCGAGCCTGGCCATCTGCCCGCCGGTGGTGTAGTTCCCCGTGTTGACAAAGTACGGCGTGGTGCGGCCGCTCTTGGTGACGAAGCTCCCGAAAGTCAACGCCTTCGAACGCACCATGAATTCGATGAATTCCTGCTTGTACTTTTCCATGCTTATCCAGCCTCCATAACACTTAGTAAAGAATATGGGCGTTCCCCCGCCTTCGTCAATAAACCAAAATAAACACTTGGGCGCCCCGCTGCTTCGCAGCGTCGGCCCTCCTTCCAGGCTCGGCCCTTCGGCCTCGTTGCCGCCTGCCGCAAAGGCTCTTCGAGCCGCGGTCAGCCGGCAATGCGCTATAGCGCACCTTCCAGTCCGGCCTGGCGCGCGGCAGAGGGAATCTATTAAGTCAATTGCTTCTTCTCGCGCCAATTGGTGACCCAAACAAATCAGCCAATTTTATATTTTGAATTCTCAGCTCTTCAACCACTCAACTTTTTTAATTATTCAACGGTCCAACTTTTCAACAGCTTTTCGTGGGTGCCCCCGCACATGTGTCAGGTTCTGCAGCCGCGTCCACTTGGGGTGCACCCAGGAGGGGGTAGCGGAGGACCGCAGGGCCGGAGCGAGGGGGAAACTTCCCCCACTTGTAAACTCTTCTAGATATTTATTTTCAACCCATCATACGCAAATTCCATCCACTTATCAAGCTTGGCTCCGTCGGTCTCATAGTCGATATCGTGGCTCATATGGATAAAATAGCATTGCCGCGGCGCGAGTTCGCGGGCGAGCGCCACGCTCTGGGCCAGCACCAGGTGGCTCGCATGGTCCCGCGTCTCCCGCAGGCAGTTGAGCACCAGCGTGTCCAGGCCCGCAAGGGACGGCCGCGACTCCCGCGGAAGCGCCTTGACGTCCGGGATGTATGCCATGTTGTCAATGCGGTAGCCCAGGCAGCCGCGCAGGCGGCCATGCTCCACCGGGACCGGCGTCACGGTTGCTCCGAATAGGCCGAATGCTCCGGTCACGGCCTTTGTCGCGATCTTCGGAATGCCGCCGCCGAAAAACGCGTCCGGGTCGAATATATAGGGGAAAAACGCGCGGATGGCGGCCATGCTCTCCTCCGAGCCGTAGAACTCGAGCGGTTCCGGACGCCGGGCCGTGTAGGAGCGAATATCCGGCACGCCGCCGATATGGTCGGCGTGGCAGTGCGTGATCAGCACGGCGTCGATGCCGGGAATTTTCTCCCGGAGCGCCTGCTGCCTAAAATCCGGGGAGACATCGACCAGCACGCGCTTCCCGTTGTACTCGGCAAGAATGGACGAGCGGGTGCGGGCGTGTTTCGCGTCGGTCAAGGAACGCCTGCACACGTCCTTCGGGCACGACCGGAACCCCTGGAGCATGCAATCGATGGACGGCACGCCGTGCGAGGTGCCGGTGCAAATTCCATCCACTTATCAAGCTTGGCTCCGTCGGTCTCATAGTCGATATCGTGGCTCATATGGATAAAATAGCATTGCCGCGGCGCGAGTTCGCGGGCGAGCGCCACGCTCTGGGCCAGCACCAGGTGGCTCGCATGGTCCCGCGTCTCCCGCAGGCAGTTGAGCACCAGCGTGTCCAGGCCCGCAAGGGACGGCCGCGACTCCCGCGGAAGCGCCTTGACGTCCGGGATGTATGCCATGTTGTCAATGCGGTAGCCCAGGCAGCCGCGCAGGCGGCCATGCTCCACCGGGACCGGCGTCACGGTTGCTCCGAATAGGCCGAATGCTCCGGTCACGGCCTTTGTCGCGATCTTCGGAATGCCGCCGCCGAAAAACGCGTCCGGGTCGAATATATAGGGGAAAAACGCGCGGATGGCGGCCATGCTCTCCTCCGAGCCGTAGAACTCGAGCGGTTCCGGACGCCGGGCCGTGTAGGAGCGAATATCCGGCACGCCGCCGATATGGTCGGCGTGGCAGTGCGTGATCAGCACGGCGTCGATGCCGGGAATTTTCTCCCGGAGCGCCTGCTGCCTGAAATCCGGGGAGACATCGACCAGCACGCGCTTCCCGTTGTACTCGGCAAGAATGGACGAGCGGGTGCGGGCGTGTTTCGCGTCGGTCAAGGAACGCCTGCACACGTCCTTCGGGCACGACCGGAACCCCTGGAGCATGCAATCGATGGACGGCACGCCGTGCGAGGTGCCGGTGCCGAGGAAGGTAATTTTCATTATTATAAAAAATACTCAATGGAGTACTACTATTTATAATATTGGGCGTTACCCCAGCGAGAGCCATGCGGCTCTCACTGGGGTCGGTCTCCCTGCGGGCTCGGCTATTCGCCTCGTTGCCGGACCGCCCCGATGGCCTACGGCCGGGGTCGGCCGGCAATTCGCTCTCGCTCACCCTCCGGTCCACCTAACGCGCGGCAGAGGGATTGTGTTTTGTCAACTACTTGTTCTCGCGCCACCAGCATTCGCAATAAATCCGTTGGATTTCTTTTTTTTCATTTTCCACTTTTCAACGGTTCAACTATTCAACGTTTCAACTTTTCAACCGCTCTTCGTGGGTGCCGCCACAACAATGCATGGTCTTGAATCTGCTTTGTCAAGGCGGCTACCCAGGAGGGGGTAGCGGAAGACCGAGTGAAGGCGAGGGCTGAAGCGAGGGGGAGGCTTCCCCCATCTATATATTTTTTATTGGCTTTCGGTCATAACATATTTTTTTAGCATGCAAACGCAGAACACATCCATGGAAAATTCCGGCCGTCCCGGCCTGCTCGACCTGCTCATCGTGCTGGTTGAGCGGAAATGGCTCTTTGTCGCCGGCGTCGTTGCTTTCTGCGTGGCCGGTCTTGTGATAAGCCTTCTGATGCCCCGGTACTACACCGCGACCGCCGTCATCATGAAACCTGCGCCGAAAATGCCCGGCCTCGGGTCCCTGATTTCCAAGGAGCTTCCGGTTTCCGGCATTCTCAAGTCAATGGACCTTGGCGGCGGCAGCGATGCGGACAACTTTCTGAGCGTTCTGGAAAGCCGTCGCATGGCGGAGATCGTGCTGCGCCGGTTCGACCTTGTCCGCCATTACGGGTTCAACAAAATGAAGAAATACTATATTGAAGACCTTCTCAAGGCGTTCCACAGGAACACGAAAATCGTTGAAAACGACTATGGCAACATCGAGGTCGCGGTGACCGATTCGAGCCCGGGCATGGCCGCCGACATCGCCAACTTCATGCTGCTCGAACTCGACACCATAACCTACTGCTTGGCAAAGGAGAGCGCGCGGAATTCGAGGGTCTTTTTCGAGGAGCGGCTCGCCCTCATCAGGCAGGACCTCGACACGGCCGCGCAGAGGCTCACCGAATTCCAGACCAAAAACAACTATATCGACCTTGAACACCAGACCAAATCCTCGGTCGAGGCGCTCGCCCAGTTCGAGGCGCAGAAAATGGCGCTCGACCTTGAGATAAGCCAGCTGCAGAGCCAGTACGGCAGCTCCGGCAACCAGCGGATCGCCGAGCTTCAGAAACAGAAAGCAGTCATCGGGAGGGAAATCGGGAAATACATGGCTGCCGGCGGCGGGAACCTCATCATTGCGCTCAAGGACGCGCCGGCCAAATCGGTGAAGTACGGGTACCTGTTGCGGGACGTCAAGATCCAGGAATCGCTGTACGAATTCGTTCTTCAGCTGTTCGAACAGGCGAAATTCTCCGAATCGAACGACGTGCCCGCCGTCCAGGCGCTCGAGTACGCCCAGCCGCCGCAGAAAAAGACCAGGCCCAAGCGTTCAATCGTCTGCATCATGTTCTTCGTGGCGGGCTGCTTCGCCATGACCGCGTATATCACGTGGAGCAAGTGGATGTCGGGCCAGAAAAGGCGCAACACACCGTTTTACAAAAAGGCACAGTATCTAGTAGACCTGCTATTGTTTCGAAATAGAAATACAAATATATAAATAAATTTGGGCGTTCCCCTCGCCATGCTCGGGTCGGCCGTCCTTCCGGTCTCGGCCTTCGGCCTCGGGCCGCCTCGGCCCTATGGCCCACAGGGCCGGGTCCGGGCGGCATCCCGCCTCAAGCGGGACCATTTTTCCAGTCCTGCCTAACGCAGGGCAGAAGGACATTGCCCAATTGTCAATAACGGCTTGCGCAAGTTCGAAGAACTGGCCTTTTTTTTCCTGCGCCATCAGCGCCGACCCTGAGGCCATCGGCGCTAACCCGCCCAACAGGACGGGCGGGTTACTTGGCCGCTCGTGCTGTCCGAGCCCGGCTGGTCTGGTATTGACAAATGGACTTGAATTTACGGGGCAAATTTCTTGACGGATGCTTTTTGCCGGGCGAGTTCACGAGCGGCCCGACGGCCGAGGGATCAGGCGGCGCTGCAGGCGCGGCGTTCTTTGCCTACTTTCTTTCGCTGCGGAAAGAAAGCAGGTCGGGGTTCGGGGGTGAAGCTCCCGAGAACTGTTGAGCTTTGCCGGAGCGAGGGGGTAAACTTTCCCCGTGCATTGGAATTCTTGGGGAAGCTGTTACTTGGAAGCTGTGCTAAGCGGGAAGAATATGCACTTTCTTGCGGTCGTTCGCGCCGACGGTGAACTGGACCACGCCGTCGATAAGCGCGAACAGCGTGTCGTCCTTGCCCTTGCCAACGTTGCGGCCCGGGTGAATCACCGTGCCCTTCTGGCGGACCAAAATGTTTCCGGCGATCGCTTTTTCGCCGCCGTATTTCTTGACGCCGAGATACTGAGGATTGCTGTCCCGTCCGTTAACGCTGCTGCCGCCGCCCTTTTTATGTGCCATGATACGTTCCTTTTTCTTCGGATGCGACGCCTTGTCAGGCGGTTATCGAAAGAATCTGCAGCGCGGTGTGCTGCTGCCGGTGCCCGGTCCTCTTCTTGTAGTTCTTTCTGCGTTTCTTCTTCATGATGAAAATCTTCTCGCCCTTCACGTGGTCCACGACCTTTGCCTTGACAACTGCGCCGCTCACGGTGGGTGAACCGATCTTTACGGTGCCGCCCTCGCCGATCATGAGGACTTTCTCGAGGGCTATTTCGCTCCCCTTTTCCGCGCTCATCCTGGGCACGAGAATGGTATCCCCCTGCGACACCTTGAACTGAAAACCGTCCTGTTCGACAATCGAAAACATGAATCGACTCCTTTGAAGGCCTTTCAATATACATTCCAAGCTGAAATCGAGTCAATACTAGATAAGCTAGACAAGCTAACAAATAAAATGGGCGTTTCCCCGGTTATGGAGGAGTGTAGCGCGCTACGCCCCTACATAACCGGGGTCGGCCCTCCTTACGGTCTCGGCCTTCGGCCTCGGGCTGCCTGCCACGAGGGCCCTGCGGGCCGTGGTCAGGCAGCACCGCGCTCCAGCGTGGCCTCCAGTCCGGCCTAACGCACGCGCAATGGACAAGCGCTTGCTCGGATGTTCGCAGATTATTGACATACGAAAATTAACAAAGATGATTGTGCCCGAATGCACTATCGCCGCGAAGCGGCATACCGCTGCGGTTGCGTTGCGAGCCGGAGCGCCAGAGGCGCGGAGACCACGCGCAAAGCGCGCCCGAAGGGTGCGAAGCATGAACGGGCGACGCCGCGCGAGCGCAAGTCGAGCGCGATCGCGCGCCCCTTCGCAGGAGGGGGTGTGCCCCGAGACCCCGCAGCCCGGAGGGCGAGGAGGCTTGGGGCCAGGGGGAAACGCGAAGCGGTGCCCCCACCAGAAGTCTTGACTAATGAAAAGAAGGAGATTTAATTGCTAAACATATTTGGCGGTAATCGGCTTTGTCCCGCCTTTGGGGTAGAAATCGTAGTCGTCCTGGTCGAGGGCGTCGTCTTCGATGACGCTCAGCCTGAAGTTGTGTTCCTGCTCGAGCTTTCTTTGCATCTGGCTGTTTTCGCGCCTGAGGTACGCGGCAACGGCCGGGTTCACCGCAAGATTGAGCTCGCGCGGGGTGTCGTGGGAATCGGCGCGGTTGAGCCACCGGTCGATGCGGGCCGTTACGGTGGCCGGCGAAAAGACCCATCCCAGCCCGTTGCACACGCCGCACACGTCGGTGTAGAGTTCCTGGAGCTCGGGCCTCACGCGCTTGCGCGTGATTTCCATGAGGCCGAACTTTGAAAGCGTAGTGATGGCCGTCGCCGAGGGATCGTTCCGCAGGAGCCGCCGCATCTCGTCCTCGATCTTCCTGCGGTGGTCGGCCTTCTGCATGTCGATGAAATCGATGACGATGATGCCGCCGATGTCGCGCAGCCGGAACTGTCGCGCGATCTCGTGCGCCGCTTCGAGGTTCGTCTTGAATATCGTCTCTTCAAGGTTCGATTTGCCCACGTTGCGGCCCGTGTTGACGTCGATGGCCAGGAGCGCCTCGGCATGGTCGAAGAGGATGTAGCCGCCGTTTCTGAGCCACACCTTGCGCTTGAGCGACAGTTCGAGGTCCTTCTCGATATTGTATTTGTCAAAAAGCGGCGTTTTGTCCTTGTAATGCACCACCCTGCCGCAGAGGTCCGGCGAAACCGACCGCAGGTACGACTGGATCTCGGTGAAATCGTCGTCCTGATCGACGTAGACTTCCGGCACCTCGTCGGAAAAGAGGTCGCGGATTACCCGGGTGGTAATGCCCATTTCCCGGTAGACAAGCTTGGGCGCGGAGCCGGAAAGCGCCTCCTCCTGCGCCTTTCGCCATTTGTCAATAAGCGACTGCATCTCCTTGACGAATTCCGGTTCGGCAACCTGCAGGCCTATGGTGCGCACGATAAAGCCCACGCCGCGCGGCTTGAGCGCGGCGATGAGTTTCTTGAGCTTGAGGCGCTTTTTGTCGTCGCTGGTTTTTTTCGACACGCCGATGAAGTCGGCGTCGGGGACCAGCACGAGGAACCGGCCGGCAAGGCTGATCTGCGTGGTGACCTTCGCGCCCTTGGTGCCGATGGGCTCCTTCATCACCTGCACGAGGATCTCCTGGCCTTCCTCGAGCACTTTCTCTATGGGAATTCTTATAACCTTCCTGCGGCTGCTCTTGCCCTGGTCCATGTACCGTTCGGCAAGCGAATCGGCCTCTTCGAGGAGCAGCGAAGGGTCCACGTCGGAAGCATGGAGGAACGCGGCCTTTTCCAGTCCGATGTCCACGAACGCGGCCTGAATGCCGGGGAGGATCGAGACGATTTTGCCGCGGTAGATATTGCCCACGAACCTGAGGCTGTCGGGCCGTTCCACCACAAGCTCCACCACGCGGTCGTTTTCCAGAAGCGCGGCGCGTTTTTCCGTGGGCGTGGCGGTAAACAGGATTTTTTTCGGCATGATGTTCCGGCGCGATCAGGGGTTGAAGCGTATTTCGACCGACAATGCAAATATATGTGATGTCGTTGTTTGGTTTGGGGCCTTTTTCTGCGACCCGCTGTAGTGGAACTCGCCCGTGATATTGTCGGTAAAATCGTAGGACACGTGCGGGGTGACGGTCAAGGAGGAGGTGACGCTGGAGTTGCTTGTTCCGCCCGACCGTGAGTCGAGCGTTGTGGTATGGTACTCGCCTTCGGCGCCGGTGACAAGCCTGCCCACAATCGGTATTTTCCACATCAGGAACTTGATCTGGTTGGTTCCGGACGCCTTGCTGATCTCGTACTTGATGCCCGCTTTATGGCCGTTGTCGGTGGTTTTTGAGAGATTGTCGGTTCCCGTGCTTCCGCTCGAATCGGTCTTTATCCCGTAGTCCCAGGAATACGTGAGGCTCACGGGCCACTTCTTGAGGGTCCCCTCCACGCCGACAAGCGGTGAAAACGTGTTGGCGACCGACACGGTCTTCTGGATCGTCCCCGAAGCGGCGGTATTATGCACCTTCTTCTGAAAGCTGTACTTGTTCGAAAGGGTCACGCTCTGCATGTACTGCTTTACAAAAGTGATTTTGTTGAGGATGCCCGACCGGGCGCTTTCGGTGAAGTCGGGCCAGGTGAAGGTGGTGTCCCTCGACGACGTGTCGGGCCGCACGATGTACGAACGGCTCCAGCCGAGGCTTATGCCGGTGAACTGGATGTCCACGGGGTCCGGAAGGTTGAAGTTCGTGCTCAGCGAGTAGTTCATGTCGGACGTCCGCTGGTCGTTCTGCTCGAGACCGATGGCGGTGTTGCGGAACCTCATGCCGCCCATGGCGCGGTCGTTCATGTTTCCGGTGACAATGTCCCAGGCATTGGCGCCCGACAGCCCGACCTGGTACTGATAAAACTTCCCCAGCCCTATGCCGCTGTCCGCCAGCAGGCCCGTTTCCATGTTGTCGTTGCGCAGCGACGACTTGGCGCTGTAGTCGAAGGTGACGCTGTTGAAATTTATCTTGGTGATCCCCGCCGAAATCGAATTGAACACCGCCGCCATCGACTTGAACGAGGCGAACCCGCCGGCCAGCTTCTTGAACAGTGCCGCAAGCGTGAGGGTGCTTGACAAATGGAACGTCCGGTCCACGCCGAGGTTCTGATAATGGGTGGAGTCGCCGGTCCTGCTGTTGGCGTTCTGGCGGTAGTTGGCCGAGTAGTCGAACTTGTCGCTCAGCCAGTCCAGAAACGTCGGGTCGAACCTGATGCCCGTGGCCTGGGTGCGCGAAAGCTCGTCGTACAGGATCATGTACTTTTTCCACACCGAATCCCTCTTGGCGATGTAGTTATCGAGAAACGAGACTGCGCCCGCATAGGAGTTCACATTCGCGTTGGTCAACTGGTTGTCGAGCTTCCTGCCTATGGCCAGGTTGTACGAGAAATCGAGGATGTTGATGGGGTCGAACACGAGGTTCATCCGGTGGTCGAGTTCGAGTTTCTTGAGCTTCGTCTCGCCGGGAATGTCGGCCTTGATCATGGTTTCCTTGGAATAGGTCACCTCGGCCAGATCGAAGGTGAGGGTCGTGGGAAGATAGGAGAATTCGTAGTTCTTTATCTGCTCGGGGAGCCACAGGATCTTGCTCTTGTCGAACGGTTTGAATTTGTAATACTTGGGCTCAAGCGTCGGGGTGAGATTGTACTTGAGCGTGCCGTGGTACGTATCGAGCGTGTCCAGGTCGAGCCTGTCCTCGCCGCCCGGCGTGGACTGTCCCTGGGCGGTTGAGGTGGTCCGGTGGGAGGCCGAAAAGTCCACGGCAAGCCGTTCGAGCAGCAGATTGACAAAAGGATTCGGCGAATTGCCCTTCTTGTCGTACCCGGTCCACCAGTCCCGCTGCGACGACAGGGTCTGGTAGTGCCGCGACGCGGTGGTGTCGGGCGAAAGCACGCGGCGGTCGAGAAACATGTTGACGGCGTCTTTGTACATGTCGAGGAGGCCGTCCGGGGAGCCGTTCTTGTGCAGCAGGTAGATGTCGGAGCTCGGCACGAGTTCCGGCCGGGCAATCGATTCCTGGATGCGCATTCCCAGGGGAACGGAGACGGTCCACCGGTCGGGCAGGAACTTGCTCAGCTTTCCGTCGATGCTGAAATTCGCCGACAGCGTGGAGTTGCCGAGTCCCGTGGTGGCGTCGGTCATGCGCCGGAAATCGCCGTCCTGGTAGTCGAGCCCCACGGAAAGGTTAAGAAAATCGGCCCATTTCGTGGAGAGATATACGCGGCCGGCCCATCCGTCGAGCGGCCTGACGCCGTTCGCTTTCATTTCGTCAACCCACAGTTCGCCCTGCCAGCTTGACTGAAGCCCGAACGAATCGCGGGAGACGCCCAGCGCCATAAAGGTCACGTTGGAAAACGTCGGAAACCGCCCCCGGGGCGCCCGTATCGACAGGATCTCGTTGCCCGACTGGACGCTCGTGTTGATCGCGCCCGTGTCGCCGTTGTTGATCTGGTACAAGAGCTTCAGGTCCGACAATTCCTTGAGCCGGACGTCAAGGGCCTTCCACCCATCCACCCCAGGCCCCCCCTTGTCAACCGGCGAGCGCACCTCGTAGTAGGTGGAGTCGTCGGCGCCGAACCGGAAGAAGAACCAGAACCCGGCGCGCGCGGTGTCGCCGTGGACCATGAGCGAGATGTCGTTGTAATTGGAAAGATTGAGCGGCTGGAACGCAAGGCTCCGCCGCACGAGCGCAACCGTGCCGGGCGTGATATTCCTGTACGCAAGGTCCAGAGAGGATTCCCGCGCGGGATTTCCCTTGTCGTCCGGCTGCCGGTACACGCCCGGCGGAGGAACGTAGTAGCCCAGGTTATCGTCGGTGTTCACCGTGGAAACCTGGAGTTTGGTTTCCGACGAGGAATCCGCATTGACAATCGGCGTTTCGAGCCACTGGTTTCCCACAAACTGCCAGCGGGCGAACTGGACCACGTTCCTGCTCGTCCTGTTTGCGCCCTTGAAATTGCCCCACCAGACCCTGATGTACTTGATCTGGTTCCAGGCCGGCGAACCCACCTGCTGGAAAATGCCCTGGGCAGTATCGTTGAGGGGAATTCTGTACATATGCCACCGATGCGTGGTGTCGGCGATGGTTCTGCTCGCGTTTGCAGCGGAATCGTTCACCCGGTAGTTGCCGGCGTTTCTTGCCATAAACGACGCGTTGCCGACGCTGTCGAAATCGATGAATCTTCTGAAAAAGTTCTCCGAGGTCCTGAACCCGTCGCTGTTGAGGTCTTCGGTGTTGAGCACACCGTTCCCCGAGGTCCCGTCCGCATACTCGTAGTTGCCCCGCTGGCTGGTGTTGGTCCAACTGTACTGCGCATAATTGTCCTTGCTCGGGTCGCCGGGAATCGGGAGGCGATTTTCAGCACTGTCCCCACTGCCATTGTTTTTTTTGAGCCATATGTTTCTTCCAGCCGCTTTGGTTGCCGCGCTATCGCGCACATAATCCCAGAGTGTGTCCCATACGGGATGCCCCGGCGTGGAGGCGGCCAAATCCGGAATGCAATACCATTCGTCCTGGTCGCGCCTGCCGTCGAGCCCTATGTCAAGCGTATCGTTGTAAGCTCCGGTGTTGTTGGGGTCTTCGGTGTGGAGGCTATTGTCGGGCGGGCCGCCGTCGAGCGACACGGCCTCGCTGATGTCGCCCATGTCTATGTACAGCCTGCCGCCGCCGTCGTTCCGCGCATAGAACTCCAGGTACTTGTCCTTCGACCGGTCCGAGGTCCCGGAAGGAAAGTAGGTCATGATGCCGGCCCAGGGATCCTGGTAGTTCTTGGAATAAGGATTGGCGTCGGGAGGGGCAGGTTGACAAACGAGTCTGAACGTCGGCTCGATCTTGTCGCTCTGCGTCTGCTGCAGCGAGTCCGGATTCTTTGCAAATATGTCGGTCTTGTTCACCTGGCTGTCGCCCAGCGGCTCATACCAGTATGAACGCCACGCCGGAGGGTGGTGCAGCAGGGAGTCGGAGGACTGCCAGGGAGTCGGCGGCGAACACTGGAACCACAGGGTCTGGGAAAGCGACAGCGGAAAGGTCTGCTTGCTTCCCTCGAAATCGTCGACGTACGCGGACCCGTCGGTGTTCGGGTTGGTGATGCTCTGCGCAACCTCCACCTCCAGGTTCACCGACGATTTCGCGTCCGTCGAGACCAGGGGAAGCAAATTGACCGCCTTGGTCATCCATTCGGGCTCCAAGTTGATCTTCGTGTTGTAATCGAGGAGCAGCTTGGAGAACGGTTCCTGATTGATCTTGGGCACGTGATCGCGGGTGGAGGCGTTCTGCCACAGGATGCTCGCTCCCATAAAAGACTTTTCTCCAAAGGGAAGCTGGACTTCGCCGCGCGCGCCGAGAAACACCTTCGACTGCGGAACGAACTGCGCCTCGCTCTGATATTCCACGTAGATCTGGTCGGCCATCTGCGCCTTCTTGGAGATAAGGTCCAGTTGTCCCATCTGGTAGTCGATGGTGTAATCGACGTTCCGGTCGAGACGCGAGCCGCCCTTGCCGCCCATGTACAGCGCTTCGGTGCCCGACATCACGCTGCCGAACCCGAGCGTGAACGTGGTTTTCCGCGATGAACCGGACATGGTTATCTGGAAAATCGGGGTGTTGTTCTGCCAGTCGGCGCTCGTTGTTGCTAAATGGTAAATGGCTGCGGTTCGTGTTGCCGTCGCCGAGGGTGTCGTTGGAAAACGGCTCCATGCCCATCCCGTTTTTGCCCGTCTTGAATCGCACGGGTAGGATGATGAGCCCGTGGTCGACGTCGTAAAGCTGGCTGTTGGACGAAAGGGGGTCACCCGCGGTGGTTGCAAGCCCAAGGATCTCCGAGAAGAACCTGCCGCTCGCGCCCTGGTATTTCGAGGTGTCGCGGACCTCCGAAATGCGCAGGCGGAACTTCTGCGGGTCGAACCCGGTGGGCATCAGGTACACGTTGCGCCACATGAGCGGAAACGTGCTCACCTGCAGCGAATCCTGGTCTTTCGGCTTGAGGGTCCACAGCGAGTCGGTTGAACTTCTTGACGTGGTGCTGTCGAGAAAGTTAGCCGTGCCCTTCTTCGGTATCTTCGAGGTCTTCGAGGTGTCCGACGTTATCAGATAAATGCCGAGCACGTCGTTGTCGTCAATGGAGACGCTGTCGAACCGTACCCACCCGTTATCTCTATCAACGAAGTAGTCGCGGTTTTCCTTGAGGTACTTGTAATAGGTGAGCGACGAGCCGATCGTCTTATACACCTCGGCGGTCTGTTTGTTTGCATTTGACAACTCCGCTTCTGCCCGGGTGCCGTCCTTCGACACCCACACCTGGAGCGTCACCACCTTCGGCACAACGTCGGCCTGGCCGAGCGCATGCACGATGTACGCATTGCGGTACACCGTGTCGAGAAAGAAGATTTTGTTCCTGAGAAAATCCTTTTCGCTCCTCACTGTCCCGGCGTCGCCCTGACCCGATGGGTGCAGGGTGGTGTTCTGCGACTCGCCCTGCTCGGTGCTGGCGATGCCGGTGAGCATAAGCGGTCCGATCTTTGTCACCAGCTTGACGCCGAAGAGCCCCTCATGGCTTTCGGAATACCCCGACAGCACCGTGGACGGCATGTCGAAGCCCATAAAACCAGCCGTCACCTGCTGGACCACCTCGTCATCGAGTTCGTCGCCCTCGCCTTTGTACTCGATCTTGAAGTTCTTGAGCGGATTGTTCTGCACGTCCATGCTCGTGGCCTGCTTGGTGCTGCCCTTGATGTTGATGCCGATGAGCCTGCCCACGCTCCCGGTGATGGAAAACTGGTTGTCCTGGTCGAACACGACCGCGTTGCTGGGCTGCAGCTGAACCGCGGAGCCGGGAATGTCGGTCTTGGTGTAGTTGTACGATACCGTTATTTTCTCGAATCCGCTGATGCTCAGCTTGGGAGGGTCTTTGCCGAGGATGCGCTGCGCCCACGCAGGATACTGGACCGGAAGTTCCCACTGAAGGGCGGTAAAGGGGTTCTTCTTCTTTTCGGACGGTGCGGTGAGAAGCGAAAGGGCGCTCTTGTACCAGGCGTTGAGCAGCACGAAATGCCGCCTGCTTTCCAGATAGGAATCGAGCTCGTCGTAGCGGTACTGCCATACCACGATGCCGTAGGTCTTGTCGACGCGCTCGAAGTAGATCTCGCGTTTTTCAAAATCGACCACTTCCCTGTCGTCGAACAGCTTTGTCTTGCATTCGAGCGGAGCGGGGCTGTCTTCGGAAAGGATGCTGGGGAGCGCGGGCTCTTCGCTGAGGGCATGGAAAAATTCGAGGACCGGAGGGGCCTTCCGGATCCCTTCCGACGCCGTTCCCACCGTGAGTGCGGCCATGATGCAACAGCAAACAACGCTCAGGCGAACCATAGCTGCGAAGCGGCTCCCGTTCCCACGCTTTGTTGTTCATTGACACGAGAGATTTCCCTGCCGCACGCGGTCCCGCCGGCCAAAAGCCCTACTCGGTGGCAGCCTTGCAGCATCGGAATCCCACCGGGTTGTGCCTGTTCTGCGGATAGTAGCTGTACCGCACGTCGAAACAGCCGGTGTGCGGCCCGCTCTCCCAGAACCCGCCCCGCACGTTGAAAAACTGTGGGTTCTTGTCCGACCTGGTATTGGTCCATTCCGCCAGGTTTCCCGCCATGTCGAAGACCTCGAAATAGCCGCGGCACTCGGGCTTGGTGCCCGAGGGCCTGGCGGTGGTGTCGTGCGATACGCAGGCGCGGGGTTCGTAAGCGTTTCCGTACGGGAATCTCCATCCGTACGGCCCCGTGCAGGCGACCGTCCATTCGTCGGAGGTGCAGAGGCGCTTGCCCGCCGAAACGCAGGAATCAACGGCGCTGTACAGGGAAACAAACGACAGCGGCGTCGCCTTGAACCTGTTGGGCCACTCGTAACGGTCGATGCAGAAGCGCGTCTGGCCCGCCTTGACAAATTCCATATCCTGCGGACAGTACCGTGCCGCGTCTTCGGCCGAGATCTCGAAGAATTCCTGCCGCTCGTCCATCACGTTGCCGCAGGAGTCGTGCGCCCGGAAATAGAGCGTCGTGGTTGCGGCTATGGGTATCGTATCGCCTTTGTAAAGAGCAAACGGGGCCGCGCTGTCGGTTTTCCACTCTATAGCGCACGGCTTGGTCGCCGACAGCACCACGCGCACCGCGTGCCGGTGCAGGCCGCCCGACGGGTCGGGGTAGACCCAAGGCGGCACCGTGTCGCCCGCACAGGCGCGGGCCCGGCCGGATCCTGCCGTGTCGGCGGCCGCGGTGCTTTCGGCCGGAACGGGAACCACGGCCGTTGTCTCCGCAATCCCGGCGGCGCCGGCTTTTGCCGTTGTGTCAACCGCCCCCGGCGGGACCGCGTTGTTGCCCCCTGCTCCGTGCGCCCGGCGCGCCTGGCGCGCCCCCGCAGGGGAAACTGCCTTCGCCGCCGGTTTCGCCGGCGCCGCGGTTGTCTCCGGAGCTGCTCCAATGCGTGCATTCGCCATGGCCACGGTTTCCTTCTTGTTCTTCTCAACCGGGGCCGTTTTTCCCCGCTGCCCGCCCCTGCGTAACAACCCGAAGAGCAACAGGGCAAGCAGGACGGCAAGCAGCAGAATTACGCACAAGATAAAGACTTTATTCCTTCTTTTAATAGAATTCATATAGTGTTAGGACGCGCCCTTCCAAATGCCCTTCAGGCATGGTTGATTGCGTCAAGAACCTTAAGGACGTCAAGGGTCTCTTTCACGTCGTGCACGCGGAACAGACGCGCGCCCCTGTGCCGAGCGGCAGCCACCGCGGCGAGGCTTCCGTAAAGCCGCTCCTCGGTGCCGCGCCCGGTGACCGCGCCCACAAAGGACTTACGCGACACGCCCACGCACACCGGATAGCCGAGCGCGACAAGCGCGTCGAGCCGCTTAAGAAGCCGCAGGTTGTCTTCGAGCCGCTTTGCAAACCCGATGCCGGGGTCGAGAATGATGTTCTCCCTGAGCACTCCCGCTGCGGCGAACGCGACGGCCCGTTCGAGCAGCTCCTTCTTTACTTCTGCGACAACGTCGCCGTAGGAGGGGCTCGACTGCATGGTCGCAGGGGTCTCCCTGCTGTGCATGAGAACTACGGGGCAGGCCTTTTCCGCCGCCAGGCGAGCCATGCCCGCGTCGAACCTGCCCGCGCTGATGTCGTTGATGATGGCCGCGCCGGCGTCGAGTGCACGCCGCGCCACCGCGGCCTTGGTGGTGTCCACGCTCACGGGAACCGCGCCGTCACGCGCGAGCGCGGCGACCACCGGCAGTATCCGCCGGCATTCCTCGTCCTCGCTCACGGGCCGCGCGCCCGGCCTCGTGGACTCGCCTCCGATGTCAAGAAGGTCGGCGCCTTCGGCGGCAAGCTGTCTCGCATGGTCGACGGCGCCGGCGGCCGTGGCGTGTTTTCCCCCGTCGTAGAAGGAGTCGGGCGTCACATTCACAACCCCCATGACGGCAAACGGTTTTTCGAGCACCGGATGCATGCGCGTTTCTTTCCTGCGGTGGACGTGTTTGCTGCGAAAACGGCCGCTGATGCGGCCGCGGGAAAGCTACGAGGAGGCCGCCTGGCCTGGCGCGCCGTTGTCGGATGCGGGCCCTACGGCGGCGCCGCCCGCCGGTTTTCTTTCGTCATTCTTCGATTCCAGAACGCCCTCTTTTTTGACAAGAGACCGCGTCTTCTTCACCGATTCCAGGTGCATGCCCTTGATGACCTTGAGAATGTCCTCTCTGTCGAGAAGCTCGTATTCGAGCAGCGCGGCGGCGAGCCGGTCGAGTTCGTCGCGGTGCTGGGTGATGATGTCCCGGGCGCGGACATGCTGCTCCTCCACGATGGTCCGCATGAGATTGTCGATGACCTCCGCGGTGCGCTCCGAATAATCGCGCCGCCGGTTGAATTCCCTTCCCAGAAAGATCTGCTCGTCCTTTTCGCCGTAGGAAAGCGGGCCCAGCTCGCTGGTCATGCCGTAATCGCAGATGAGCTTGCGCACAAGATCGGTGGCCTGCTTGATGTCGTTGGCCGCGCCCGTGGTCATGGTCGAAAACACCATCTCCTCCGCGACCCTGCCGCCCATCATGATGCAGATGCGGTCGATGAGAAAGTTCTTGGTGTAGCTGTGCTTGTCCTCGCCCGGGAGCGAGAAGGTGACGCCCAGCGCCCGTCCGCGCGGGATGATGGTCACCTTGTGCAGCGGGTCGGCCTCCTTGCAGTAGATGTTGCAGATGGCGTGGCCCGCCTCGTGGTATGCGGTCTTCCGCTTCTCGTCGTCCGACAGCACCATGCTCTTGCGCTCGACGCCCATGAGCACTTTGTCCTTTGCTTCCTCAAAATCAAGCATGGTGACCTTTTCCTGGCCGAACCGCGCTGCCATGAGCGCGGCCTCGTTCACCAGATTGGCAAGGTCGGCGCCCACGAACCCCGGCGTGCCCCGGGCAATGGTGAGCAGGTCGACGTCGGCGGCGAGCGGAATGTTCTTTACATGCACCTTGAGGATACCTTCACGCCCTTTGATATCGGGCACATCGACCACGATGTGCCTGTCGAACCGTCCGGGCCGCAGAAGCGCCGGATCAAGCACGTCGGGCCGGTTTGTGGCGGCAATGAGGATGACGCCCGAGTTCACTTCAAACCCGTCCATTTCGACAAGGATCTGGTTGAGGGTCTGCTCGCGCTCGTCGTGGCCGCCGCCGAGCCCCGCGCCGCGCTGCCTGCCCACGGCGTCGATCTCGTCGATAAAGATGATACCGGGGGCATTGCGCTTGGCGGTGTCGAACAGGTCGCGGACGCGCGAGGCCCCCACGCCCACGAACATTTCCACGAAATCGGAGCCGCTCATTGACAGAAAGGGAACGCCCGCCTCACCCGCCACGCACCGGGCAAGCAGCGTTTTCCCCGTTCCCGGGGGTCCGAGGAGCAGAACGCCCTTGGGGATCTTGCCGCCCAGCCTTTTAAACTTCTGCGGGTTCTTGAGGAACTCGATAATTTCCTCGAGCTCGGCCTTGGCCTCGTCGAGCCCGGCTGCGTCGGCAAAGGTGTTTTGCGGCCTGTCCATGGCGTGGAGCCTCGCCTTGCTCTTGCCGAACGAGAATATCCCCTTCTGGCCGGCCTGCATCTGCCGCAGCATGAACATCCAGATGAGCACCATGGGCAGGAGCCAGACGAGATTGCCCCAGATCATGTCGCTCCAGTTGAATTTCTCGGGCACAAAGGAGTACTTGATGGCATGGGCATCCCATTGCTTGAGCATGTCGGCATCGAGGAACGGAAGGGTAACCGTAAAGGATTTCGAGCCGGTAGTCTGCTTCTGCGGCACGACCTTGACAAGCGCGCTTGCATCGGCGACATCGCCGTGCACCACGGCCCGGTTGATGCCCTTGAGGGTGACCTCCATGCGCGAGATCTTGGCGTCGGGAAGGGCGATAAGCGACTGGAATTCCGAATAGGAAAGGGTCTGCTCCCGCAGGTCGCCGCTTTTCTGGATGAGACGCAGACCGAAGAACACCGCCAGGATCAGAAACACCCACATGGCGATGGTCCGCGTGGGCTCCTGCAGGTTCGGCTTCTTCCTGCTTTTATCCATGTCGGCGCCGCGCTTTGCGGCCTTGCCTGATTTCTTTTTGTCTCTTTTGAGCAACTCGCGCCTCCTGCCCTTCATTTCCATTTTACAATCGCGGAACTTGAAAAGAATATCAGAAAATACATCCTTCAGCCCAACGGCCTGCATGAAATCTGGAGCACCGTTCCTGTCGCGGGGGTGACGCGGAATTGATGAGCGGTCCGCACACCAACCAGCCATACGATTTCTCCCCGCCTGAGCGCGACAACGCCGGTGGTCTTCCTTTCGCGGGCGCAAATGCCCTGTTTCTTGAGAAACTCCCTGCAGTCGACAAAGCCTTTTGCGCCGTAAGGCCAGAACCGATCGCCCGGCGCAATGCTCCGCAGCTCAAGCGGCCCGCTGCACGCGGCGGCATCAAGGTACGCAGTCATGGGATCGTCAAAGGATGGTTTCTCACCCCTTTTCAAACGCAACACCCTTGCGCCGATGGCGCAATGCGCCGCCGTGCACCCAACGGTTTTTCCTCGCTCGACGTTACAGCAAAACACTTTGGCTTTCTGTTGTCGAGCGATCGGCGCAAACTCCAGCCCCGCCTTTCCGCACAAATAGTTCCATCCGCCCGGGAGCAGGAATACACCGGTCGACCGCCGCGCGTTACCAAGCAGTTCGTCAACGTGCTTGCGGTCGAACCCCACGCCTTTCTGTGCGAACAAGCGCACAATGGCTTCGGCCGCCACCGGATCGCCTGCCAGCCCCGCCTTTTTCACCAGAAACCTGCGCGCGGCCGAAAACACTACGTTGTCATCAATCCATTTATTTGTAAGGGGCGCCACCATCCGGTCCACGGCCTGCGCGTTGGCCGCGGCCGCAGCAAGATGCGCTACGACATCCCCGTCCCGGCGCTCAAGGAGCGGAATGACCGCGTGCCGGACCCAGTTGCGCGCATACGACGTGTCGGCGTTCGTGGCGTCTTCCCGGAAAGCAAGCTTGCGCGCCGACAGCCATGCGCGGACCGCGCGCCCGTCCGCATCCAGGAGCGGCCGGATCACGCCGTCGTTGCGTACGGGCGCGATGCCGCACAGGCCGTGCAGGCCGCTGCCGCGCAGCAGGCGCAGCAGCACGGTTTCGGCCTGGTCGTTGCGGGTGTGGGCCGTGGCGACATAGGTGTAACCGAATTTCTTCCGGACTTTTGCGAAAAAACCGTACCTGACGTTCCTCGCCCATTCCTCCACGCCGCTGTCCGGAACATCGCTTTTGTCAATTTCCCGCAGATGAAACGCCGCGCCGCCCGCCTTTGCCAGGCTTCTTACGAACGCGGCGTCGCTGTCCGATGCCGCGCCGCGGATGCGGTGGTTGACATGAGCGACCCCCAGCCGCGTGATGGCAAGTCGGGTCCGCAGGGCGCTCAGGAGGTGAAACAGCGCCACCGAATCGCCGCCGCCGCTCACGGCAACGCATACCGAGCAGGGCGCGACGCAACGGGCGCGGAAAAAATCCTCAACTGTTTTGTCGGACATCCGGGTTAAATCTGCTTCCTCTTTCAAGGTCGCTTGATGCATTTGCCAATTCTTCCCGTGACGTATATGGTCATTGGTTCGCCGGCCCGTACCTCGTGCGCCGTGCCACGGGGGCCGGTGCCCGCGTCGATCTGTTGTGTTTCCCTTGCCCAATTCCACACCTCTCCTGCTTGCTATGGCAAATATACCCTGTTTTCATAGTAAAAAAGCATCCGGACAGGATGCTTTTTTACCGTTCAGGATTATGGGACCGCGTGTCAACGCATCACGAAGATTCGTTTCGTCGACTGATAATTTCCGTCCATTGAAAAGCGCGCGAAATAAACGCCTGCGCCCGCGTTATTGCTGCGGCTTCCCGGCCCTGAAAGCGGTATCGAGTGCCAACCGCCAGCCTGTTTCGACTCGGGAATGCGCAAAAGGATTCTTCCGCTTGCGTCAAGTATCTCCACCGACACCCTGGAAGGTCTGCTTAATAAATACCGCAGCGTGCCGCCGGCCATTACTATTTTGAGCGCCGGCGCCATGGAAACCGCAGCCTGAACCTTCGAGGGTATTATTGACACCTGTTCATTAAGCGGATGGACCGTAAAAGAGGTCTGGCCCTGGCACAATCCCGGTGAAGTCGCGGTAACCGTAACATTGCCGGGAGTAAACGTGGAGCGGACAGCCACCTTGCACATGCCGCCTTCCGCCGAAAGGTTCGGGTCAAGGGGCGAGTGATATCCCAGGGGCTGGCCGGCAGTGACCCATTGGTCTGAGCCGCCGCGATAATTGCCGGGTCCGGAAACGGCGAAGGTTACGATATTGGTCGCGGTGGGACACCAGTTGCCGTTGGCGTCAACCACCTTGGCCACAATCAAAGCGGCGTCCGTTCCGTTGGCGGTAATGTTGAACACTTCACCGTTCGGCTTTACAATCGGCGCATCCTGAACCAAAACGATGCAGGCGGGATCGCCGGCCGTCACTTTCTGATCGGTACAGACCACATTGCCGGTTGCGTCAAGGCCTTGGGCCAGCAGCGTTCCCGAGGCCCAAGCCACGTCCCAATGGCATTGGAACGGCATTGAGGTCGGATAATTAGGAGGTTGGGTCGTAAAGTCGTTCTGACCAGCTACCCCGGAATCCGAGTTGGGCGTCTGGTTCCCAAGATCCGCACCGTTGAGCCTGAGTTTGACCGCGGGACAATTGCTGAATACATTGACCCGTACGGTGCCTGTGCGGTTCCAATGATGGGAAATAAATACCACGGGTTTGACCGAAAAAGGCAGCCACGCCGCCGAATATATCTTGTAAAGCATCTTTGGAAGACGGTTGAAATCCATCATCGAAGACCCGAACGACCTTGGGCTGCCTCCCTCAGCGAAATTCCCCACTTCACCGGGGGTTTCGGCAAGATACCATTGACATATCCCAAATGGGTGAGTGGTGTTTGTTATGTCGGCCGACCAGTTTCGCAGGAACTCCGCGGAAAACCATATCTCCCAATCGTACGCAGCCCTCGAAGACTGCCTTCCCCATGATTCCGCTCCCCACCAGGGGCACTGCGGATGAAACGGTTTCTGCTGCGCGTCACAGCCGGTCAAGGTGCACGCGATCAGATCGCCGACCACATATCCCGGACCGCCCCGGCAAGACTGGGCCCTCGGCGAAAGAGAGTCCCACGTATTGGAAACGTTCCTTGTCAAAGTGGCAAAGGCAGGATCGATGTCCCCGTTGCTTGCTTCCCAGGCAAGAATGGAAGGATTGTTCCTGTCCCGTACGACCATGTCCCTGTGCAATTCCAGCTTAAGGCCTTTCGTGTAGGCAGAGGCGTTCGCGCCGGTGGAGAATGCGCCCTCGCCTTCGCCGCTGGGCTGGATGAGAAAGATTCCATAAGCGTCGCAGGCCGCGACAAATCCCGGGCTGCACGATGAATGCCCGGGCCTCCAGAGTCTGCCGCCTGCGTCCGCGAGTATCTTCGCGTCGCGGTATTCGACCTCGGGAGGCAATGCCGTACCCAGCGCGGGATAATCGTAACGCGAGGCGGCGCCCCACAGCAGATGCTTGTGTCCGTTGATATAGGGGAAATCCGAGTCCCACGTGATCCGCCGTATTCCCAAGGGGGTTTGGGCCACGTCGAGCGTGGTGCCGCCGACCTTGACTATGTGGTACACCGTGTACATATACGGCGTGCCGTAGGTGCTGGCGTTGGGGTACCACAAGTGGGGATTGGCGATGGTGGTGGTCTGGTCGAAAATATGATTGGCGCCTCCATTGACGGACGCGGTATTGTCCTGGGTCCATACCACGTTGCTGGCCGCGTCCACGATCTTGGTGGTAAGGGTGACGTTTGCCGCTCCGCCGCCGTCGTTTTCAACGTTCGTGAGGAGCCGTACCGTGGCGGACGAACCGTCCGCCGCGACCGCCGTGGTGGCCACGTAGGTTCCCCATTTGTTAAGAACCGAATACACGTTCATCGGAATATGCACGTTGTCGGTAATGTGCATCCATACGGGCCGGAATATTCCGCCGTCGGCCTGTCCAAAGCGGAACCCGAGGCAAATACCGGGGTCGGCATAGGTTGCTCCGTTCTTGCTGAGCCGCACGGCGAGAACGTTGTCGGCGCCGCCGAATTGCACGTACGGAGTCGCGTCTATAACGAATCCCATAAACCCGATCACATGGGTGCATGCAGTATTGTATGCGCTGTTGCCGGGAATAAACGTGCCATTCACATAGACCGAGGCGCCCACATGGGCCCCTTCAAATTCTATGAAAATCTTTCTTCCGGAATAGGTATTATCCAGGGTGAAGTGTTTGCGATACCAGTTTGTGCCGCCGTACATGGATCCGTCGCCGCCTCCGCTCGCCTGATTGATAAACGTGTCGGTGTCGTTCCAGCAATGCGGAATCCCGACATCTTTCCATGCACCATCGCTGTATCCCACCGCCTGCGCGCCCCCGGCCGGATCTGTTTTTGTAAACTTCCAGGGAGTCTGTCCTAAATTGATCGTAACCCTGTTGCTTGTTTCACCCGTATAGGTGTCCGCATAACATGCACAGGCCGAAATCAGCAAGGTCAAAGACACTGAAACCAACATTTTTCTTAACATTTATAGTCCCCCCCTGGGAAAGTTTGGAATGCTTTTCCTTAAGAAACTTCCTCTCAAAATATAAGGTAATTACCAATATTTTTGTGTTTTTATATTTTATATTGTTCACCCCGGTGGAGCCCCGCCGACAGGAGTCGGCGGCACCAAAAATTTCCTTCGGCTCCGGGAGCCGAAGGCTACTTGTGCGACGCTTCGGCGTCCCCGAAGGGGGGCGACATCCCGCGACGCTTCGAAGCACCCGCAGGGGTGAAGCAGAAGGCGCATTCATCCCCCGACAAAATCGGGGGCCCGCTTTGCGTGCGTAGTGGGTAAACAACAGGCTCATGAAATGAGTGTGCCGCCACCTCGATAAAATCCCTAACGTGAGACAATGCGGGAAGAACAAAAGGAACCCTGGAAAGCGCTGTTTTCACAGGGAAAAGTCTTAAGGGGAAAGAGTGCCAGCGCAGAGATTCGAACTCCGGACACGTGGATTATGATTCCACTGCTCTAACCAACTGAGCTACGCTGGCATATGCCGCAGGAAAAACATAGAGAAAATTAAGTGACGGAGGCCGGAGTTGTCAATGGAAGCATGACGGGCCGGCGCGGCGTTGCAAGGGGACACGGCGCTTTGCCCGGAAGTTGCCAAGGACTCACGGCACATTGCAGCCGGCCGGAGTTATCATATATATTTAGTAAGTTTTTCCTCACCAACGATCGCACGGCCTCATTTTTGTCCGCCTCCACGTGGCAAGGGAAGGGTATGCCCATAAAAAGCATGACGGGGTTCGGTCTTGCCGAGGCGCGCACGCCGTCCGGCGGGTTTCGCGTCGAAATCCGTGCCGTCAACAACCGTTTTCTCGACCTGCAGCTGCGTCTGCCCAAATCGCTTGCCAACCTCGAGCAGAAGATCAAGGCTGCGGTCACCGACGCCATACCGCGCGGCAGCGTGTCGGTCTATGTGGGCTGCGACAGGGAAAACGGCGAAGGCCGGCTGTCGTGGGACAAGTCCGCGGTCGACAATTACCTTTCCATTTTCCGGGAAATAAAAAAGAAATACAAGCTTGCGGGCGACATCACCCTTTCCGATTTGCTGCATTTCTCCGATTTCATCAAGGCCGGGCAGTTGCAGGGCGACGACAAGACGCTGTGGAAACATTTCTCCCCGGTGTTTTCCAAGGCGCTCGACGATTTCCAGCGATCCCGGGTCGCCGAGGGGGAGCACATCATCCGCGACCTCAGGAAAATGCTCGACCTCATTTCCCGCCTGCTCAACAGCGTGGAGGCGCGGGCGCCGCGGCGCGTGGAGGAGTATTCCAAGGACCTTGCCGGCCGCATCGAGAAGCTGCTGGCCAACCCGCCCGACCCGTCGCGGCTCGCCATGGAAATCGCGATCATGGCCGACAAGATGGACATCTCGGAGGAGTGCACCAGGCTGCGGGCGCACATAAGCGCGTTTGTAAAGGACTTCGGCAGCGGCGAGCCGGTGGGCAAGCGGATGAACTTCCTCCTCCAGGAGATGAACCGGGAGGCAAACACCATAGGCTCCAAGGCCAACGACGCCGAAATATCCCATTTGTCGGTGGCGCTCAAGGAAAACATAGAAAAAATACGCGAACAGATCCAGAATATAGAATAACCGTAGTGCCGCGGCCGCGCCGCGCAAGGAGGACTCGTGCTCGAATTGCAGCTTGACGATCTGGAAAAACGCGGGATCAACCGCTACAAGGCCGTCATCATGGCGGCGCAGGAGGCCCGCTTCATCAACGATCAGATGCGGCTCGGCATCACCAAGCCGGAGAACAAACCCACCACCACGGCGCTCAAACGCCTGTTCGAAGGCCGGGTTGTGGAAAACGAAGAGACCGAAACGCAGGGATAATCCGTTTTTCCGCCAACAGCCACCGGGGTATTGTCGGATGAATACCGTTCAACGCGTCGTGCTCGGCATAACGGGCGGCATCGCGGCCTACAAGACGCCGGAGCTTGTCCGGCTCCTCGGGAAAAACAACGTCGCCGTCAAGGTTGTTCTTACCTCCGATGCGCGTGTGCTCGTGGGCGAGGAAACCCTGCGCGTTGTGTCCTGCAACCCGGTGTATACCGACGGCTCGCCCGCATCCCCCGACATGGCCCACATCGAGCTTGCGAAATGGGGACAACTGCTCCTCGTATGCCCGGCCACGGCAAACACCATCGCCAAGATCGCGCACGGCATTGCCGACAACCTCCTCACCACGCTCGCGCTCTCGTTTGAAAAGCGGATCATGCTCGCGCCGGCCATGAACACCGCCATGTGGAACAACGCCGCGGTGCGGGCCAACGTTGCCCTGTGCGCATCGCGCGGCGCGATTGTGCTGCCTGTCGACGAAGGAGAGCTTGCCTGCGGCGACGAGGGGGCGGGCCGCCTGCTTCCCGTGCAAACCATTGTCGATTGCGTTCTCGCCGGCCTGCGGCCGCGCTTGCTTTCCGGGAAGAAGGTGCTCATCTCCTCCGGCCCCACGCAGGAACCCATCGACCCGGTGCGCGTGATTTCCAACCGCTCATCGGGGAAAATGGGCGCCATGCTCGCGCGCGCGGCCATGCTCGCCGGCGCGGACGTGTGCGTGGTGCACGGGCCCTCCGCGGTCGTGCCGCCGCCGGGATGCCGGGCGATCGGCGTAACAAGCGCGCGCGAGATGAAGGCCGCGCTCGACAGAGAATTCGGACGGTGCGACATCTGCATCATGGCAGCCGCGGTGAGCGACTTTCGTCCCACAACCGTCTTGAAGACCAAAAAGCACCGCTCCGATTCGTCAACATGGAACCTGGGTCTCACGGCCACCCCGGACATTCTTGAGGGCCTGGGCCGCGCCAAGACGCATCAGGTGCTCGTGGGATTTTCGCTCGACCCCCGCGCCGAGACCGCGGCAGCCGCCGCCAAAATGGCGAAGAAGAACTGCGACATGATGGTCGCCAACCCGGCGGAAACCGCAATGGAGGGCGACACCTCGGAGGCGACGATCCTTGCTCACGGCAGGCGGCCGGAGCGCATCGCGCGCACCGACAAGCGCAGGCTCGCCGAAATCATTGTCGACCGCATCGCCTCGATTGCGGGGAACCGGCATGACTGACCGTCTCGCGCCCGTCCGGGCCTATGTGAGCCAGCAGCTCGAACTCGGCATGCCCGACATCGTCCTTCCGCCAGGATCGACCGCTTCCAGTGTTCTTGTCCGTAAACCTTTACTCTCACGGCCCGCGTCCCAACCGCCTGCTTCGCCGTTTTCCAAGGCGCAGGCCGCTCCTGCTGCAAGACCTCGGCTCCTGCCTGCAGCGCACCTGGTTCGCGCCGCGGTACACAAGCCCGCAATGGCGGCGGTTCGGGACGCAAACGACCCGGTCCGCAAAGCGCTCGTTGACCTGTACGAATCGGAGAGGAACTGCCGCGCCTGCGGCCTTGGCGCGACACGCACGAAATTCGTGTTCGGCAGCGGCAGCGTGCATGCCCCCATCATGGTGGTGGGCGAAGCGCCGGGCGCCGACGAAGACGCGCAGGGCCTTCCCTTTGTGGGCGCAGCCGGCGCCATGCTCACCAAGATGCTTGCCGCGATCGGCCTCGACAGATCAAAAGACGTTTTCATCACCAACATCCTCAAGTGCAGGCCGCCGGAGAACAGGACGCCCGATTCGACCGAGGTTGACGCGTGCAAACACATTCTTACGGCGCAGATCGCCATCATCCGGCCTCAGGTCTTTCTGCTTATGGGTAAAGTCGCCGCTCACGCGCTGCTCGGCTCGGCGGACAGCATCACCGTTCTGCGCAAGGAGGTCCGGAGCGCAGGCGGCGTTCCCGCGTTCGTCACCTATCATCCCGCGGCGCTGCTCCACAACCCCGACTACCGGAAACCGGCGTGGGAAGACCTCAAGAAACTCCGCACGTTCCTTGACGAACGAGGGATCCATGCAGCAGCGAACTGACGCCCCCTTTACAACCGATAAGATCCCGCCGCAGGCGCTCGAGGTGGAGCGCACGGTCCTCGGCTCGATGCTCATCGACCAGAACGCAGCGGTCGCGGCCATGACCATCCTCACCGAAGATTGCTTCTACGCCACGCAGAACCGGCGGATCTTTTCGTGCCTCATGTCGATGTTCGAGAAGAGCGTCCCCTTCGACATCATCACCCTCGCCAACGAACTCAAGAAACGCGACCTGTTCGAGTCGGTGGGCGCGGAACCGTATTTGTCCGAGCTCGTGCAGAACGTGGCGACGTCGGCCAACATCGAGCACCACGCGCGCATCCTGCTGGAGAAGTCGACCCTGCGGCAGCTTATCTCTGCGACCGGCGAAATCGCCACGAGCTGCTTTTCCTCCGAGGCGGAGGCGCAGGAGATTCTTGACAAAGCGGAGGCGCGCATCTTCGGCATCTCCGAGGCGCGCATCAAGAATACCTTCGAGTCCCTGCAACAGCTCCTGCCGCGCACCTTCGAGGACATCGAGAGCTATTCCAAGGGCGGCGTGCAGGGAGTGCCCACGGGGTTCAAGGAGCTCGACGACCTCACGTCCGGCCTGCAGAAGGGCGACTTTATCATCATCGCGGGAAGGCCGTCCATGGGAAAGACGGCGTTCAGCCTTTCCATTGCCATGCACGCGGCCGTGGTGGCCAAGCACCCCACCGCCCTCTTCTCCCTCGAAATGTCCAAGGCCCAGCTCGCGCAGCGCCTGCTCTGCGCCGAGGCGCGCATCGACATGCACGCGCTGCGGTCCGGCAAGCTGCCGCAGCGGGAATTTCCCAAGCTGTCGCTTGCCGCGGGCCCGCTGTCCGAGGCTCCCCTGTTTATCGACGACACGCCCGGCATCGGCGTGCTGGAGCTCCGGGCAAAGGCGCGGAGGCTCAAGGCCCAGCACAAGCTCTCGCTTGTCATTGTGGACTACCTGCAGCTCATGGAGTCGTCGGTGCGGATGGAAAACCGGCAGCAGGAGATTTCGCAGATTTCTCGCTCGCTCAAGGGCATCGCCAAGGAGCTCGAGGTGCCGCTCATCGCGCTGTCGCAGTTGTCGCGCGCGCCGGAGCAGCGCGGCGGCGACCACAAGCCCCAGCTTTCCGATTTGCGCGAGTCCGGCGCCATCGAACAGGACGCCGACGTGGTGATGTTCGTGTTCCGCGAGGAGTTCTACGACCCGTCGAAGCAGGGCACCGCCGAAATCATCATCGGCAAGCAGCGCAACGGCCCCATTGGGTCGATAAATCTTGCCTTTGTCAAGCAATACGCACGGTTTGAAAACCTCGCGGCGCCCCGCGCCGGGGAGGGTGCCGACTTTTGAACCCTATGGTACGCTTCGTCTCCCGCGTGGGAGCCGCGGGGATTGCCGTCGCAGGCAACGGCGCCGTCTTTCTTCGGCACGTGCACCGCATTTCGATGCTTCTGTCAAGCATCGTGAAACGCCTGCCGCTCATGGTGAAGAACGTGCCGCTGTCCATCGAGCAGATGTACGCCATCGGCATCGATTCGCTCCCCCTGGTGTCGGTGATCGCCATCTTTACGGGCGCGACCACGGTCACGCAGGGCGTGTACCAGTTCTCCGGCTTCATCCCCCTCAAGTACCTCGGCCTTGCCGTGTGCAAGACGCTCATCACCGAGATCGGGCCGGTGTTCACGAGCATGGTGGTGGCCGGGCGCATCGCCACCGCGATCGCGGCCGAGATCGGCGCCATGAAGACCGGCGAGCAGCTTGACGCAATGACATGCCTCAACCTCGACCCGGTGCGTTACCTGTATGTTCCCAAAATGATCGCCTGCATGACGATGCTCCCCCTGCTCGTGGTCTGGAGCGAACTCATCGCCTTCGTAAGCTCCATCCTTACCGTCGTGTTTTCCGTAAAGATCACCCTGTACGTTTATTTTACCGGCCTCCGGATGCTCTTCAACCCGGCCGACCTGCTCATCGGCGTGGCAAAGACCTCGGTGTTCGGCGCCATCATCGCGCTCACCGGGTGTCATTTCGGCCTGGAGACGCGCGGCGGCGCCGAGGGCGTGGGCAACGCGACCACCAAGGCGGTCATTACGTCGTTCGTGCTCATCCTTATTTTCGATTTCATTATCGCGTTTCTCGTGTTTTGAGACCTATTTTTTGATTGTCGACAGGAATTTTGCGGCATGCTCAAGATAGAACACCTGAAAAAACGCTTTGGAAACCAGCCCGTTCTCGACGACATCAACCTCGAGGTGGACAAGGGCGAGATTGTCTGCATCATCGGCCAGAGCGGCGGCGGCAAGAGCGTCATCCTCAAGCACGTCATCGGCCTCATGATCCCGGACGGAGGCCGCATCCTTATTGACGGAGAGGAAATATCCTCTCCCACGAAAAAACCGTCGGATTTCGAGACCGTGCGCAAGCGCCTCGGCATGCTGTTCCAGGGCGCCGCGCTGTTCGACTCCAAGGACGTGGGCGAAAACCTCGCGTTCCCGCTGCGGGAGCACACCGACTATTCCGAGGAGAAAATCGCCCAGATCGTGGCCGAGGCGCTCGAGATGGTGGGGCTGCAGCCCGGCTTCAGGGTCAAGATGCCGTCGGAGCTGTCGGGCGGTATGAGGGGCCGCGTGGGCCTTGCGCGCGCGCTCGTGATGCGGCCCGAGATCATGCTGTACGACGAGCCCACCAGCGCGCTCGATCCCATCATGACCGACAAGATCAACGACCTCATCCTTTCCCTGAGGGAAAGGCTCGGGATGACCTCGGTGGTGGTCACCCACGACATGGCGTCGGCCTACAAGATCGCCGACAAGATCGCCATGATTTACGAAGGAAAAATCATTTTTTCGGGCACGCCCGCCGAGATCCGCGCGTCGCGCAATCCCTATATACAGCAGTTCATACGCGGCCAGCGCAAACTCCACTACGTGGCGGGCAGCGAGCCCGACGAGGGCTCGGGGCTCACGCGGTCGGTTGACGTTGGCGAAATTCGGCAGCGCGTGACGCTCGACCGCAAGCTTCGGCGCGACCGCAGCTTCGACGCGGCCTCGCGCGATGCGCTCACCGGCCTCATGGGGTTTCAGCAGTTCGCCACCGTGCTCAAGGACGAGATCGAGCGCTCCGTTGTGGAGCAGGACCCCATTGCGCTCACGCTGTTCGGCATCGACATGCTCAAGGACCTCGGCGACCGCTTCGGCCAGCAGTTCTGCGAAGTTATCGTCCGCGAAGTCGGCAGGAAACTGGGCCTCACTACCCGCGGCGCAGACAGCGCAGGCCGTTTTTCAAGCGACGAATTCGGTCTTATCCTCACCAAGGCGGACCCGGACTCACTCGGAAAGACCGTCGACCACGTCCGCAAACGCCTCATGGACATGTCGATCAAGGCCCCGGACGGAAACTACGTGCATCCGGTGATTTCCGCTGGGGCGTGCATGTGCAGCGAGATCAGCGCGTCGCCCGACCTTTTGTCCAAGGCGTGCGGGCAGGCCCTGCTCCGCGCGAGGAAGAACGGCGGCAACCGCGTGGAAGTGATGGAGCTTCCGAAATCGGCGTAAAACCGGGTTGAACGTTGGAAGTTTGAAGTTGAAAGAAAATCACGAAAAGAATCACTTTGAACTTTCAAATGTCAACTTTCAACAACCTGAAAACCACGGATCATCAACTTCATTTCAATAAATCCGACGTGTTCCAGAACCATCAATGAACAAAAAACCCTCCACCGTTTACGTCTGCAACAACTGCGGCCAGGACTTTTCCAAGTGGCTGGGCAGGTGCACCAGCTGCGGCGCGTGGGACACCATCGTCGAAATGCGCGGCGTCAAGGCGACGCCGACGTCGCGCGCGACAGCCTCGACGCCGTCGGAGGTGGTGGCGTTTTCCGGCTGCACGGTTGACGAATCGGACCGCATCGCGAGCCCGTTTTCGGAAATCGACCGCGTGCTGGGCGGCGGGCTCATTCCGGGCGCGTGCATCCTTCTCGGCGGCGATCCCGGCATCGGCAAGTCGACCCTGCTCTTGCAGCTGGTGAGCGCATGGGCGAAAAAGGGCGCAAAGGCCCTGTATGTGTCGGGCGAGGAGTCGGCCGAGCAGATTTACGCGCGGGGCAGCCGCTGCGGCGTGGCCGATGCGCCCGTGCTTATGCTCACCGAAACGTCGGTGGAGGCGGTTCTTGACAGACTGGAAACCGTCCGCCCCGCCGTCGCCGTGGTCGACTCCATCCAGACCATGTTTTCCGACACCATGGAAAGCGCGCCCGGCAGCGTGTCGCAGGTGCGAGAAAGCGCGTCCATGCTCATCCGGTTTGCAAAACAGCACAAGACCGCGGTGATCCTCATCGGCCACGTCACCAAGGACGGAACGATTGCCGGGCCGCGCGTGCTGGAGCACATGGTCGACACCGTGCTCTACTTCGAGGGCGACGGCCATTACCAGTACCGCATCCTGCGCGCGGTTAAGAATAGATACGGCCCGAGCGGCGAAATCGCGGTGATGTCCATGACCGACCGCGGGCTCGCGGAAATCGCCAACCCGTCGGAGTTCTTTCTGCAGAGCCGCGCAAACCCCCAGGTGGGCACGGCCGTGGTGCCCGTGCTCGAGGGAAGCAGGGTGCTGGTGGTGGAGGTTCAGGCGCTTGTCAACAAGTCCCATTTCGGCCTTCCCCAGCGCGTGGCCTCGGGCATCAACCCCAAGAAACTGTCGCTCCTTCTGGCCGTGCTCGAACGTTTCGGCGGTTTTTCGCTCGGCGAATACGACATCTTCTTCAACATCGCCGGCGGCCTTACCGTGGCGGAGCCGGCCGTGGACCTGGGCGTCGCTGCTTCCATAGTATCATCGTTTGTCAACAAGCCGCTGCGCAGGGACATGGGTATCGTGGGCGAGCTCGGCCTGGGCGGAGAAATCAGGCCCGTCAACAATATGCCCTTAAGGATTCGCGAGCTCTCCCACCTTGGATTTTCACGGTGCATTGTTCCAAAGCCGCCTGCCAAAGCAAACTGGACAGACGCGAAAAGTGGCGTGGAACTGGTGCAGTGCGAGAGGATCGGGGACGTGAAGGAGCATATTTTCTGAAAAGTGAGAGTTTCTACTGTTGACATCTCAGAACGGCAATCCCTTCCGACCTCACCCCCATCCCCTCTCCTATTGGAGAGGGGCGTCCGAAGCGAAAGAGGGGGGAGGATTGGCGGTTTACTTCTGCGCCGCGTTAGGCCGGACTGGAGGTCCCGCCAGAGAGGGATGCCGCCCGGACTCTTTATTGTAGATTTTAGATTGATGATTGTAGATTGAAAAAAATGCCGATTTGTGTATTTCAATTCTACAATCTAAATTCTACATTCTACAATTAAATGGCCCGAGGCCGAAGGCCGAGACCGGAAGGAGGGCCGACCCGAGCCTGAGTCTTGACTAAGGCGAGGGGAACGCCCATTCTTCCTTTCCATGTATCTTGCTTCACTCCGATTCCCCCGGCCTTACCTCAAGCGAAATCTTTTCTGTAAAGTTCCGCACCACCACCAGGGAACACGGTTTGCCCACGATGTCGGCCACAAGGTGCTTCTGTAAATCATCGATGCCGCTCACCGGGCTTCCGTTGAATTCGATCACCAGGTCGCCCTCCCTCACCCCGGCTTTTTCCGCCGGTCCGCCTTTGGCAACCTGGGTTACGAACACGCCGCTGTCGATGTCCAGGTTGTAAAATCGTACGACGCGACGATGCAGCGGCACGGTCTGCCCCATGATCCCCATGTAACTGCGCCGCACTTTCCCCACTTTGAGCAGCTCCACCACCACAAGCCGTGCCGTGTTGACCGCCACCGCGAAACAGATCCCCTGCGCCGGCAGAATGGTTGCGGTGTTTACACCCACAACTTCGCCCGCAGCGTTCACCAGCGGCCCGCCGGAATTTCCCGGGTTGAGCGCAGCGTCGGTCTGGATGACGTTGTCCATAAGCCGCCCCGACTGCGACCGGAGCGATCTGCCGAGCGCGCTCACCACGCCGGCGGTCACGGTGCACTGGAACCCGAACGGGTTTCCGATAGCCACCACAAGCTGGCCCACGCGGAGTCGTTTCGAATCGCCCAGGCTCACCGCGGCCAGGCCCGGCGCGGCAATGCGCAGAACGCCGATGTCGGTGGCGGGGTCGTCGCCGATAATCTGGGCCCGGTATTTTCTTCCGTCAAGCAACGTCACGTCGAGCCTGCGCGCGCCGTGGATCACATGGCTGTTGGTGAGGATGAGGCCGTCGGGCGTGAATATCATTCCCGACCCGCTCCCTCCGGCCGCGCCAGTTTCCGCCGGCGGGGCGTCCCCGTTGCTGCTGTCGATTTTTACCACCGAGGGCATCACGTGTTCGGACGCGCCGATTACCGCGGCGGAATAGGCATCGAGGGCTGTTTGCTGTTTGTCATCGCGTCTCTTGTCACCCTGACCCGTATGTATTCCGGCCGGGGAGACAGCGTCGCCTGCGTCCACGTTTTCGGTGCGCAGGAACACGATGGCATTATGAAGGGCTTGTTGATTCGAGATCATGTTCAACCTCCGAAAAGTTTCAACATAGACGCACTGCACCGGCATGCAGCCGGCACATATGCATATCAATACGTCTTTCACCTATATAAAAGGGCAAGACTTGTGCCATCGCTCAAGGCTGGGCAAAATGCGCTCTTGCAGGAATTCTGTGTAAAAAGCAGTGTTTGTATAATCTATCGAAAGCTTGGATACAAGTTTTCATGATTTGGCTGTTTCAATTAAGCCACGGCTGTTTGACTTTGCAACGGCCCAGGCCGGCGCGTCAAGAGAGGATTTATTGAAAAACCCCGCCCCAAGTGGCGGGGATTGCGCGGGCTGTGGCATTCAGCCCCACATCACAATCAGGATTACTCACAGGTATGTATCTAATGTCAGTAAACGACCACCGCCACAGGCGGTGGCTTTTTGAAGCGGCCCCTAGGCCGCGAAAAAGGAATCGGCACCCGTGTGCCGTTACGTAGCCGTCCAGCTCCCGACCCTTGGAAGTACCTGACGAGGTACCCGCCATAGGCGGGGGTTTCTCTTACAGCCACGGCCAAAGGCGCTCCCACAAATGTTCATCCAAGGTAGCTGGAAATAAAAGGCGGGAATACTACACTGTCTTCGTCGTTTTTCGAGAAGAAATAAGAGGAGAAGAACCAGCATCGCCCCTTGGTAATCGGCAGGCGGCAGCGCCCTATTCGCCATAGACGCGATGGGAAGAGTTACCAGGCTTCTCAACTTTGGACCTATTTCGTCACCACGATTCTGTTAGTCACTCGGTAATTCCCAGCCTGGAATCGGTACACATAAAGCCCGGCCGGAATGCGGGCAGCGTTAAAGATCGCGCTGTATTCTCCCGGCTCTCGCTCGCCCTGATCCATTACCGCCACTCTTTTTCCCGAAATAGCGTAAATATCCAAATGCACGAAACACCGCGATCGGATGCTGTAGTTCAGCGTGACACTGGAATGCGAAAAACCCGAGCCACTGACGTAAATCCGCGTTTGCAAAGGAACGGCCCGCCGATTTTGAGGAAGGACGGACATCCCTGTGGAAGGAGCATTTGTCCATACACCGCAGCCGAAGGTGCAAAGATAGAGATAGTTGTTCCCGGGGTCAACATACACCGAGTTCCCGACAGCAAACGGGAACGACATCTGGGTCCATGTTGTCCCTCCATTTGTACTGCTGAAAAAGGCCTGATCATTGGTTGAAAGATAAACATTGGCTGAATTTGCAGGGTCAACCGTGACATCCTCCGGCCAGGAAACGCCGTTAGGGGTTACGGCGGTCCAGGAAGCGCCCTGATCGGTCGTTTTATAAACTCCGTTGTCTCCCTGTCTGAGAGGGCGTTCCACAAATGTAAACAATAGAACTGTTGTTCGGGTCAACACCATAGAGCCTTTGCCCATGAAGCCCGCTGCCGTTGTAGACATTTGCCGCAATGTTCTTCCATACGGCGCCCTTGTTCGTTGAAACGAAGATGCCGCCGGCATCAGGTGTCTGCCAGCTTCCGTTTCCCCATGATCCGCCCGAATACGTGAGCCTTTCACAAACTCCGACAAAGACAGTGCCATCCTTGTGCACCACTATCTTGTAGTAGTGTCTGTTTGACCCAACGGCCGGAACATTGAGATTGGTCCATGCTCCCCACGTGCCGTTCGTCCTAACCGACTTGTAAACCGCATCGCCGTATTCGGCTATGTACATGGTAGTTCCATCAGGAGAAAGAGCGATGCCGGTGCAAGGATACGGCGTGCTCGTGGAACCGCCGAAAGCGCTCTCGGCAAGTCCCGTCCAGTTCATTGCCGCCCATGTCTGTCCGTAGTCGGTACTGACAACGGGTCCGCCGCCCAGGGTGGGGTTCATCATCTGCGGCTCCCACCCGGCAGGGATATCATGAGAATTCGATGCAGCTCCATACATCGTTCCGGGCGCATTGGGATCAAATGCAATGGCATAGAATGTATTGGCAAACGGAGATCCGGTCCATGAGTCGGTCCATGTTATTCCGCCATCAAAGCTGTGTGCAAAACCAATATCGGTGTAACAAATGTAATGTTTCGTGGAGTCAGTCGGGCAGATGTAGTAATTCCAGGTCGATGTGACGTTGAGCCCGTTGGTCTGCCATCTCTTGTGCTGGCCTCTTGCGCCGCTGTCTTTATAATTGACATAACACTCATTCCAAGTTATTCCGCCGTCCTTTGTGCAATAAAGTTCCCCATCGCCGCCGCCGATAACGTAGTTGGAATCCGTCCTGCAGCAGGTGAATCCATACGTCATGGGAGCATTCCATCCATTTTCATCGAACGCCTGCCAGCCGAGGGTAACATTGTCCCCCGGCGGGTCAGGGGGCGGGTTCTTCTGCCAGGCCATGGAATTGGCAATGAACACATTTGTCCATGTGTTCCCGCCGTTTGTTGTTTTGTAAATGTTAAGGTTGATATAGCTGTTGTTTCCATAGACCGCACTTGGAGCGCCCGAAACTATTACATAGGCAATGTTCGGACTGTTTTCAGGGCATGACATCAGATTGAGATACCCCACATCCGTTGACGCGATGCCGGTGATCGGAGCCGGAGACCAGGAATTTCCATCGGTCTTAGATATGTAGACCTTGCCGTTGGTCCCGGATGCCCAGAGTGTCGTGTTTGATACTCCGTCACTGCCACCGCAAAAACTAACTATCCCGGACAGACCCGATGGGGTCACTTTCTGCCAGTTTGTCCCGTTGCTTGACGAACGCCAGATATTACTTGATGTGGCTGCATATTCGTATTTTGTGCCGGCGTCCGAGATAAAAAACCCAACCGTATTTGTTCCGTCATTGATGTCGGCGCATTGATTGGCATTCAGGTACACCGCTTTGTCCGTACCGACGTAAATGTTTGCTCCATTAAACGGATCCGGGTAAATTCTTACTATGTTGGCATCACCCGCAGCCGTGTAACTGCGTATCGTGTTCCAGGTGGTGCCTTCATCGTTGCTCTGCATTAGAGTGGTACCGGTTGCATCGTACATCAGATTTTTATTAACCGGGTCGAATGCGGGATAGCACATGTTGACGTTGTTTATCTGGTGATAGTCCATAACGTTCCACGTTGTTCCTCCGTCGGCAGTCCGGTAGAATCCAGACATGTCGCAACTTGCGAACATTGCGTTCTTGTCATTCGGATTGATGGTTGGAACAAATATTGCACCGCCGCCGCTGAGGCCTATCTGGTGGAATGTCTGGCCGTACAGGGCCTCGAGCCAGAAAGCCATTACAATTGCAGAAAAGATGATCAGCGTTTTTTTCATGGCGAATAGGTAATTTGACTTTTCGAGCGCTGGGTTGGGAACCGCGTTTTCCTTATTTGCAGACTTGCGAGATATATTCTGCAAAAATATAGACATTTTGGAGCATTGGTGTCAAAGTAAAAAATCCTCAGGTGGAATTATGTACGCACCCTTAATGCGTGCAGTGTTCTCTTGCATCCCATCAGCGCCGGCCCCGAGGCAGGAGGATAAGCCGCTCGTGCTGTCCGAGCCCGCCGATCTTTTCTCGTGTCTTTATTGCCAATGCCGTTGATTTGCAGCCTGTCATCGGGTATTTTTAGGTCGTAAAAACCAGCTACAGTTCTGCGGCCATAGCTCAATTGGATAGAGCTTCTGACTACGGATCAGAAGGTTGGGGGTTCAAGTCCCTCTGGCCGTACTACTTAAGCCCTCTGTAATAAATGAGTTACAGGGGGCTTGCTTTTTCGGCATTCTTGCGTTCACGCCGCTTGCCACGTTTTTGCCACGTTTTCCACCTTGACTCCAAGGAATTCCTGGTACGTCACTATCGGCAGTGGGGTCGTCTTGCGACCGACCAGCACCTGAATGTCGCCATCCTTGAGGTTGGCGTATCGGCTGAACGCCGAGAACGTCCGGTGGCCCGTCACCTTTATAATGACGTTTACGGGATGTCCTTGCTGCACCCATCGCGTGATGGCCCGATGGCGGAAGTCGTGAATATGCAGCCAAGGAAGACCGGCGAGCTCACGGGCCTTATTGAACCCTACCTTGAGGCTTTTGATCTTCCTGCCGTTCATATTGACGACGTAGGGACCGCAGCGAGGTAGTCCTTGGAGAATCCGGGAGAGCTCCGGATGTATCGGCACGAAGCGTTTCTCTTGGGTTTTTGTCTTGGGAACATAAATGGATTCATTTCCGTCGATACTCCGAATATGAACCCACTTGATGGACAAAACCTCACCGATACGCATTGCCGTGTAATCCGCGATCACCAACGCCAACTTCAGATACGGCTCAATGGTTTTGATGCTCTTGAACCCGCGGTTATCCACTTCCCACCGTAGGTGCAGTAACTGTAGAAACTCCACATGTGACGGAATGTCTTCACGCGCACAGCCCCACCTTCCGGGCGATCTCGGTCCCGGTCCTCCCCGCCTTGTACATGGCCAAAATCTTTTTGTTTCGCTCGGGATTCAGATCCCACCTCGAATCAATACCGAATTTCTTCCGCCGCTGCTGCACGGATTGACGGGTAACCCCGAGTTTTATCCCGATAGCCTCGTCGGTCTTGAGCTTCTTCTGCAGATGGATTAATTCAAGCTTGCGGATTCTGACCATAGCGCCTCCGTTTTCTTGGTGTTTTTCAAAAGGGATTTGCATTCAAAATATAAAAAGGGGAATGTCCGATCAAATATCAAGGGTTAACAAGGATGAATGTTATCTTTGTTCGATTTTTCTCACACGTTCCAATAGCCGAATGCAAAAGAGGGCAAACGGGACAGATATGATTACGAGTTTTCCTTTTCAAAGTCAATAAATCCACGCTCAACATCCGTGCTAACCAACTTCACGCGGAGCCGGTGGCCAACGTCCAGGCCCTTAAGACCATTCAACAATCTTCCTTCCACGGGTGGATTCTCAATACGAACCCATGTTCCCTTTCCGGATGCGCCGGTGACGATGGCATTGAACCGCTCCCCTATTCTTGATGCCAATACCATTGCCGCAGCGGATTTCATGACCTGACGCTCAACCTTCTTGGCCGCGTCCTCCATCTCTGTGCAGTGCTTTGCGAGCGCTTCCAGTTCATCTGTTGCGTATGACGAGGACAGCCCCAGGATTGCTGCTTTCAACAATCGCTGGGTAACAAGATCAGGGAAACGACGGTTTGGGGCTGTCGAGTGCGCATAATCCTTAACTGCAAGCCCGAAGTGTCCGGCAACAGTGCTCCCCGGAAGTTCAACAACGTACTCACCCGGCCCCAGCAGTTTTATGACACTGAGGGAAAGATCCGGGAAACGGCCGGGATCCACGGCTTTCGCCTTTGTCAGGAATTGCTCCAGTGCCTTTGAATCAGGTTCCTTAGGAAGTCTGAAACCATGCTGTAACCCAAGTTCAACAATCCTGTCCCACCGTTTTGGCGTGCGCACGACCCGCCGCATGGACGGCAACCGTTTGGACGCCAGAAAGCGTGCGCTCACGCCGTTTGCAGCAATCATGAAATCCTCGATAATGCTCTTGGCCCGGAATCCACTTTCTGCTTCCAACCCCCTGATTGCGTCTCCGTCAAACACCGGACGGGCTTCTATTGTTTCGAGATCCAGTGCGCCGTGAGTGTGGCGGAGAGCCTTCAGCTTCTGTGCAACGCGGTCCTGGAGCCGCAGGTTTTCCATGAGACCATCGACAGCGCCAATTTCCCGCGGCATAGGCCCACCGTTCTCCAGCCACCCGGCAACGCCGTTGTAGGCAAGCTTCGCATGATTGCTGACTATCGCCTGATAGATGTCCGACTCTTGAAGCGATCCGTCTTCCGCAATAATCATTTCAATGACAATTGCCTGCCGGTCCGACCCGAAATTGAGAGATGTAAGATCGGTCGAAAGCTTTTCGGGCAGCATTGGAAATATTTGGGCCGGGGTGTATACCGAAGTGGTGTTGCGTCGTGCATGATCGTCAATCGCCGATCGCCTCCTCACAACGCAATCGACATCGGCAATGGCAACAAGGATTTTTGCGGCGCCCTGCGGCATCGCCTCGGCAACCGTAAGCTGGTCCAGGTCGCGTGAATCGTCGTTGTCAATGGAACACCAAAGAAGGTTTCTGAGGTCACGAGCGGGCTTGCCGATTTGCGTTTTCGGCTCCCCGATTCGCTCAAGCTCCGCAAGGGCCTGCGGCGAAAAATCAGGAACAAGTCCTCTGTCAAGCATCGCCCGGCGGGCAATGCTTTGCAAGATATACCGGTGTTGGACGCTGTTGGAATTTGTCATGCCGTCTTCTTTCTATAGAGAGCAGCATTTCGTTAGCAGGACATTGATTCTACCCATTTAAAACCTCCGGCAGTCAATCAGCGCCCTGTCAACGCCACCTTTTCCCATGTCGATGTGCCGCCCCTGCTCATTTTCAGAAAGTAGATTCCCTTTCCGAAGAGGCTGACCTGGATGGCCGCAGTGGAGCCCCTTGCTATTTCCGCATGCTTGACGATGCGGCCGAGTGCAGTGAAGATATCCACCGTGATGTTTTCGGATATGGGAGCCGTACAATGCAGAACGCCGTCATGAAGATGTACCAAATACTGCGGTTCCACCTTGCCTGTCCTCGAATTTTGCATAACAATCCCGGCAGACGACAGGATTTTGTACGCCATGTCGGTCTGGCTAGTTGCAGGGATCGCTGTGGTCATGGTGCCGTTGGTCACCGAACTCGTGTTGGTTGAAATCGTGGTCCCGGCGGTGCAATCCCACCATTCTACCTGATAATTGCCATTTGCCAGCCCGGTAAGGCTGAGATTCTTTCCGGAAATCGTACCTGATATCCAGCCGAAGGCCACTTGATCGCTGGTGATTCCCCAGGCTTTTGCGCCCGCTACGGCGACATGCGCCTGCGCCAATGACGTGAGCCCGGCAACATTCAGTCCGGCAATGAATTTGACAAAAGGAGGGTACTGCGCCGAATCTGCGTTGTTCCAGTTCTGGTCGGGGAGGAATGCCCACCACAACGGGGTTATCGATGCACCAGCCGCCAGAGCGGACCACAGCACCGAATGAAAAACCGTTACGTCCTGCACATACCCGGTTTCTCCCATGATGCATGGTTTCTTGAATCCGGTCCACAAGGTCTGCACGGTTGAGGCTATGTTGGTGTCGGAAAGATTGCCGTAAACTTCCGTGTTTGACAAATCGTTCACCGAATCTCCCGCAGCCCAGTAATTGCCCTGTGAAGCTTCTGTGGGATGCCGGAAAGGATCATTTGTCTGAAAATATGCTGCAATTTTCCCCGTCCAGGCGTTTGCCGTGGCTTGGTTCGACCAGCCGCAGGTGCCCGAAATTTCGTCAACAGTTTGCCAGCCTCCCAGCGCCATGCTGTATCCCCACCGAGCGATGATGTAGCGGTATAGTTTTGTCTGATATGTCCATGCATTGGTGTCGCCGTAAAAAGCCGCACAGCTGGTGATGGTGCTGTAGGGACTACTTGACCACTGCGATGGCCAACCGCCCAGATTTTCGCAGAGGTAATCGTGCGGCCAGATGACGAGAATCATCTCGAGCCCACGTGCTTCAGACCAGGCAATCAGGCTGTCGATCCGAGTACACTTGCCTTGGTCGTATTTTCCTATTCCGGATGCCATGGACTCAATCAGGTTGTTCCCGCCGGAACCATCATAAGTGCCGTTCCAATAAAGCCAGGTGTTGCACCCATACCTTTTGAGCTGGTCCAGGCCGCTCGTGGTCGGTCCCCAAGGGTAACAGGGGCCCACGCCGTAAAATGAGGTGCCGTCATCATAGCACAAATACCGTTGATTCTGGGCGACCTTGACCCAGCCGTGATTGGGCGAAGCAACGCAGGTGAAATTGCCCGCAGTGCTGGAACCCGTGCCGCTTGCGTCAGTTGCCTTTACCACATAGCTCCAGACGCCGATTTCGTTTGCGGCAAACCTGACCTTCCATTCCGTGCCATCATAGAACCCCTTGACCTTCCAGAGCTTGTTCGCGGGTGAGGTGAATTCGGTCCACAAATCAATCTGGGCCGGATCATAGGGATTGGCATACGAGGCGGTAAGGCCAACCGTCAGCTCCAGTTTAGAGTATGTTCCCACCTGGCCCGCGTTCTTGCTCACCAAGGTAATGCTCGGGACCGCCCAGAGCGACAGCACTGATAGGGTGATTATCAGCACAGAATGAATGGGGATCTTATTGGCTGGATGCATATTCCTCCCAGACAGGTTACGGTAGAAGGGAAACAAGTCTGCAATCATTTCTGACACTTTCATATTAGCCAGCCTCTTCCAAATGAGCGCTCCTCTAATTCTTTTCAAAATAGTTCCTATTTCTTTCTCTTCCCAACCCCTATCAACCGGTACACCTGGGAGGGGCTCAACCCGAGCTTCCGGGAGATCTCGGTGCCGGTCTTCCCGGTCTTGTACATAGCCAGGATCTTCTTGTTTCGCTCGGGATTCAGACCCCAACTTGAACCAATCCCGAATTTCTTCCGCCGCTGCTGCACGGCTTGACGGGTAACCCCGAGTTTTATCCCGATGGCCTCGTCGGTCTTGAGCTTCTTCTGCAGGCGGATCAATTCAACCTTGCTGATTCTGGCCATAACGCCTCCGTTTTCTTGGTAACTTTTCCTAAAGGGGATATACTCAAAATACAAAAAGGTAATGTCAAATCAAGGTGGTAAATAAGGTAAAGCGTACGCCACTGCACCATTTCTCTCACGAGTTCCCATCGTTCCAAGTCTGATTTGGTGCAGTTTTGATGCAGAGGTTTACAGACTAGAATAGAAATCAAAAGGATGGCTGTATGAACGGAGAGTCAGCCCCCTCTCCGCCGATGGAGGTGGCTTTGCGGATTGGGTTGGCGATAGGAAATATGCTAACCATGAATGTTTTTTTATCGTACATCAGACCAGGTAATAGAAAGGAAGACTTTTTCATTCGTTCGCCCAGGTCAGCTATTCCCCTGAGGAGAACCGCGCCAGATAGATCCCTGTCTTGGCCGTGCGGGAAACGTCTATCCGCACCGTCGCACCATTGACCACGATTTTTTGGACCAGCCTTCCTGAAAGATCGTAAATGTCAACATGTGCAGCTCCTCGCGCCGCCTGGGGAACAAAAAGCACTCCCGCCTCAATTTTCACAAGAAATGAAACGGAATGTGCGGCGGCGTTCATGCGCGACTGTGGCGAAACGTCGGATTGAATGGCGCGGGTGATGATATTATTGGTGTCACATGCCCACACCTTGACCTCCGCCAAGCCCAAGCTGTTGTTCGTGCGGAGTTGTATGCGGACATATCTCCCGATGACCCCGCCCTTGAAATGGTACTCACTCGGGGTCCCCATGATGCTGCGTTCATAGGCGCAGGTTTCCCAGTTCATGCCGTCGGTGCCGAATTTGAGGTCATAGTTCGTTTGATGTCGAGAAAGGGTGTCGGTGCGGTTATACGCCCAAATGCTGTCGATAATGTATTGGCCACCCAAATCCACCTGCCACCAAGCCATGGAATCGACATTTGTTTGACAAATGCTGTTTGCCCAGGATTCGCCTGCGGTGTCTCCGTCCACGGCTCGAGAGGCGGCGAGGTTGGCATAGGTGCTGGATTGCGTCGCGGTCTTTTTCAGCGCAAGGTTTGTGTTGTTTGCACTCTTTCTGCCGACCTCGCAAAAGGCATTGTACAAGAACATATGGGATGAATCGGCGAAACCGCCTGGACAATGGGCTCCCGGAGTTCCAACGAGCGAGCCGGCCAGAAGGTTCTCATGCGTGAGCCGCGCAGATATCGGAGTGATACCGTAAAAGAGCCAGTCGGAATTCCACTTTGAGGGCGAGCCGGTGTCGGTGGGCACGCCCCAGCCGTCCGGTGTCGATTGATACCCGCAATATGGAGGGCTTCCGGCCTCGATCCAGGATGTGTCGAGCATTGCACCAGAATTGCCGGCAGCGGCGCATACTTTGGAATTGACGCCGGGAGTTCCATCATTTCCTTCGATGCCGCCATAAATATTCGTATCGACAACCGGAGGGATCTTGAAAGGCTTGTCCATGAAGGCGACATTCAGGGCGATGAATGCGCCGGACGAGCATCCCTGGATTGCGATCCGAGAAGTATCTATCCCATACGTTGAGGCATGCGCGCGCATATACCTGATGCATGCCCTGGCGTCCTGGGCTGTAACGACAAACCCAGCCGGCCAGATCTTAAGCGTCGAGTCATTTTGCACTTCCCACTTCCGGTAGTCCGGGCAAACCGCCACATATCCGTACTGTGCATATGTCGCGGCATCACCAGCCTGGCCGGTGCGATCCCCGCCTGTAAATCCTCCACCGTAGATGCAAACGATGCAAGGTCTGGAGGTACATGTATCGCCCGTCGGCTCATACTCATCAAAATAGAGGTCCGTGGCCACATTGTTATTCAACGGATTGGTGTTTGAACCGAATTTAATCGCTTGGTTCACCGTGACGTTGCCAAAAACCCTGTTGATGAAACGTCCCGCAGGATAGGTGCTCATGTAAGCAAGCGCGGGGAAAAAAGTCATGCCAAGAATCAAATGCGTACTGTAGAAAAGACGAGTTAATTTCCCATTTGTTGGTCTCATGACTGATTTTTCCGGAATTAAGGTGTTTCTCATCATAACCGACTAGCATCTTCTTGGTTATGTTATTGCGGGGCGTATTTTGGTCTTGCGGTTGAACGTATCACATGACCGATTCTGCCAAGAACACTGAACCGCCCGATTTTGAAGGACCCCCAGGGAACGCCTATCTTATCGGCAAAACATTTACGACAAACACGCCTTGAACCCTATCGATATTTTTGGAGATATCCACAACCTGGTTTGGAACGATCTCGCTATACAAAAGCCTCCCGGCAATGTCGTACCCCCGCGCACGATAGAATCTTACCCTAACCTTTTGCGGTACCTCAAGCCAGGTCCCTAATACAAGCATCGTTGTCTTACTTAATATGCCAAATCGCAGTGGAACCGCGGGGACGACTGGTAATGTGCTGTTGTCATCTCTCTTGATGAGAGTACCCTTTGTTAATTCCCATTCGCTGAAGGAATCCATGGCGAAATGGCGTTGCCAAGCGCACAAAAGACCAAAAACAACCGCGCCATCTTGTCCATAATAACTTCCCATTGCCGGAATTGCTTCCAGATAACTGGTAAGAAGTTTGGTTTTCGGGAGCGAGTCAAGGCACAATCTGAAAAAGGCCGGATTCGAAAATTGATTGATTCTTCCGCTCCAGTTTGATTGTGTAAGCAAAAGCCCCTCCTGAAACCGGAATATTCTTGTCGCACGTCATGTCCCATCGAACAATGGTGTTATTTGAAACTAATTCTCTAACCATGGTTCCCTTAAGAGAGTAGATGCGGACGGTTATGCTCTTCGTATCGTTATGAGGATTTGTTCCGGTAAATGATATCACTCTGTCCCTCGTGCGGTCGAATAGTTTCTTTGCAATTGCACAAGATACTTCGGACTGAAAAGCCGGAGAATTGTTGGCAACCCCAACGATCTGGCCGGCGGGCGTGCTCATTCTGGCCAAAATAATGCTGTAGGGCGTTCCGTTTGTCGCGAGATGGATCGTTTCATTAACCGAGGTTGGGATGGTGATTCTATTACCGGCTATCGTGCCGGAATCGATTCCGTTCCTGTAAATCCGCAGCGTCTGACCGGGCCATGGGTTCACGAAAGAGAACCTGTTTCCCCTGGTGCTGATTATCCGAACATACTGCACCACGTTGTCTTCCATGTCGCTTGAAACAAGAAATCCGCCATATGCCAGCAAATCTCCGAATTTACCATAAGTGTTCGTCGGCCAATCGGCAAATAACCGTATCGTGTCCTGGAAGGACTGGACAAGCATCTCGCATAGTGTGGCCGGTACTGTATTAAGATTTTCAATTCCTCCGCCACCGGTGTGGATGTGCAGATTCGGGTAGGCGTTATTCGAGACCCACGAATTCAATTGGGTTAAAATCGTGTTCGGATCATATCCGACCCGAGCTGCGGCAGGGTAAAATGTGGGTGTCGCATTTCCGTCGCTCCAGCGAGCCATCTGACCAACCATGTTTTTGCCGATGGCGAGCAGACCCGAATCACTTCCAAACCCGATCTGGCTGCCGGGATAAATGTGCTGTGATCCCGATAGCATTGCCGTCATTCCAATCCAGCCCGACTTCAGTCTACCTGAATACCGTTTGTCCATTCCTGGTAAATGTCGGAAATGCGCTCAGCTTCCTCAACCTGTTCTGCAAAATTGCGCGGTTGGAAGCGTCCAGATTGAGGTCCGTGCTGATGTCGATGCCGGCTTGCAGCAGAAAACGCACCAGCCCGAGTGACATGATGCCGTTTGTTTGTGGATTGGGGTCGCCTTCTTGCTGGGCGTCTTTGTAATCCACGTACCTGGTCCCGTCCCACGCCAAGTAGTTTTGCCA
>CAVWBU010000030.1:0-41196 GCA_963753345.1 uncultured Fibrobacterota bacterium | reverse complement strand
TATTAAACGTCTGCGAATGCAGAACCCGTTCCCCTTTTCTTAACAGAGGGGAACGGTAAACCAGACCCGCACTCCGATGATTTCCGGCGAAGGTTTTTTCGAGATACTGCTCCTCTCTTCTCTACCTCCTGCTCGTCTCCATCAGAAATAGCGTGTCACCACATCATATTCCCCACAAAGGAAGGTTATGAGTTTTTCAGCTATCGGTCTATCCGATACAATGCTGCGGAGCGTCTCTGCGGCCGGGTACTCTTCGCCCACCGAAATCCAGAAGAAAGCGATCCCCCTCGCGCTTGACGGAAGGGACATCATCGGATGTGCGCCCACAGGCACAGGCAAGACAGCGGCATTCGTGCTTCCCATTCTCCAGCGGCTTGTCCAGCCACACCGTTCAGGACGCACGGGCCATTTTCCAAGGGCGCTTATTTTGACGCCCACACGCGAACTCTGCCAGCAGATTGAGGATTCAATCCGCACCTATGGCAGGTTCTCGAATCTTTTTCCGGTCTCCATCTACGGCGGCGTCGACATCGAACGCCAGTTTAGGGGCCTGCGCCAAGGCGCGGACATCGTGGTCGCGACGCCCGGCCGGTTGCTTGACCATTGCGAACGCCGGACCATCGACCTCACCCATATCGAAATCCTCGTTCTTGACGAAGCGGACAGAATGTACGACATGGGGTTTATCCAGGCGGTGCGGACCATTATCGCCAAGGTCCCGCGCCAGCGGCAGACACTGCTCTTTTCCGCGACAATGTCCCACGATATCCGGCGGCTCGTTTCGGAGATCCTTGTCAATCCGCACTACGTCGAGGTCGGAGACCCTTGCACGCCCGTTGATACCGTGGAACAGCTTTTCTATTCGGTGCCACAGCCGACAAAAATGGATCTTCTTATGCATATCCTTGCAAACGAGAACATCGGGCCCATGCTCGTGTTTTCGCGCACGAAGCACGGGGCAGACAAGATTTCGCGGCGACTGGAGCGGAACGGCATCAGATCCATGGCCATCCATTCGAACCGGTCGCAGAGCCAGCGCAAGCGCGCGCTCGACGGGTTCAAGCGCAGGGAATTCAAGGTGCTGGTGGCCACCGATCTCGCGGCCCGCGGCATCGACGTGGACGGGATTTCGCATGTGGTCAATTATGACACGCCCGCGTTTCCCGAAGACTACATCCACCGCATCGGCAGAACCGGCCGCGCCGAGGCAAAGGGAACCGCGGTGACGTTTGTCTCTGGCGAGGAACAGAGCTATCTTCGAAAAATAGAACACCTGACCGGCAAACGCCTCGAGGTCAAGCGGTATCCCGGTTTTACCTGTCCGGGCCGCGTTGAACCGGAACCGGTCGCGCAGAGCGCACCGGTGCTCCTGAGAAAGCGGCAATATTACCGCACACCTCGTTTTGCCTGAAAAATAAGGGCGTCCCTCTTGGACGCCCTTTTCCAACACATCTCCATTTGCTCGCGTTTTGTCAATTCTGGAAATAATGGCACTTCCGGCTTTGAGTTAGGACTATAGACAACCGCGCGAATATCACTGCCGTAGGAAGCGTACGGCGAGGATTGCCACAATTTCGCGGTTATCGAGGAACCTTCGAAAAATTCTGGCGGATGCATCCTCCGCAGCGTATCTTACTGAAAACACCACTTCACGGGGACGTCTTGCCATGCGGCTTCCGCTCCGCATAATTCCATCGTCTGTTGCGCCATTTTTCCTGGTTGCATCATTGCACGCCTCTCCCGCAACAAAAGACACTCCGGAGAAAACCGGCGATTTGTACGGCAGCATCGTGATTGTGCGGCCGCCATCGGTGTTCGGCGGAGCGCAGGCGGTGCTGTCGATTGACGGAAAAGACAGAAAATACGCAACCGGCCCTGCCGTGTTTGCGGCAGATGTCAAGGCGGGAGATTACGATGTATACTCCGTGAACGCCGGCAAATCCGAGGCCACGATACCGGTTGCGGCCGGAAAGACGCTGTACCTGGTAAAAAGCAATGACGAGGCGGGACAGCTGTTGCTTGCCGCACTGCGCAGTCACGCTGCGGACCAGGGCGCGCTTAAGAAGATCATCAAAAGCCATCCATCAATCGATGCGGTGCCGGACTCCTCCGACTGGGCCGCGGTCATGATCGTTTCCCCGCCTTCCGCTTTTGGAGACCCGGCCGCGCTTGTCGTGGGTGACCGACGCAAAAAAGAGGACGTGAGCAAGCACACGCTCACCGCCCGAATGCTGCCGGGCTCGTACGCGTTGTTCGACAGCGCATCAGTAAAGCCTCTCGCAACCATAGCCATTGATTCGGGCGGACTGCTGTATGTCGTGGCCCGCAGCAATGCGGGCGCCCAGCGTCAGTTGGGGGATATATTCTTCGACAACGGAAATCGCAAAGGCGCGCTTTCGCTTTACCGGTCCGCGCTCGCCGTTGATTCGACCACGGTCGATCTTTACAAAAGGTATGCCGGGCTCGCCCTCGAACTGGAAGGCGGCAAAGAGGCAATGACCGCTCTTCTGCGGCTCGACAAATCAGGCCAGGCAGACGGCCAGGACTGCCAGGCTCTGGCCGGTCTATTGGCGGCCGCGAACCGCAACGCTGAAGCTCAGCAGATGTACAACAAGGCGCTTGCCATGGCCAATACCACCCCGTCGGTTTTTACCGGGCTTGGGGCGGTCAAGTTCAAGTCCGGAGATTTGAGCGGCGCCGCCGCAGCCTACGAAAACGCCATCAGGCTTTTGCCGGATTCGGTAGGGCTTTACCGGATGGCAGGCGACGTGTACCTCAGGCAAAAAGACACTGCAAAGGCAATTGCATCGTATGATTTGTTTTTCAGCAAAGGCGGCAAGAACCCGGCAACTGCGTTTCTTGACGGCCGTCTCAAGTTTCTGCGCGGAGATTTCAAAGACGCAAGGACCTGTCTTCTCAGGGTTACGGGAAAAACAAAGGAAAAGCCGGAGTACCTGTGGATGCTTGGAGAATCTGAGTACCGGCTCAAGGGGTATGCGAAAGCCGCACCCCTGCTCGCCCGCGCTGCCGCGAATGCTCCACGTTCGCCTCAGTGGACTGCGCTGGTGGAAATGCTGCTGAATTCGCTTTCATGGACCAACGATTATGCAAAAATGCGTTACTGGGTGGAACGATACGCGCAATCGCCCCGGCGCCAGGCAGCCGCGGTTGCCTATTTCCGTGCCTTGCTTAAAGAGAAGACTTCGACAAAAGCCGCGCTGGCGCTGTACGACCAGTGCATAAAGAAGTATCCCGGAGACTTTCGCAGTTACCTGCGCAGCGGGACCCTGCTTTCGGCGGACGGCGGAACGCAAGGCCGCGCACTGGAGCTGTTGAAGAAAGCCGCCGCGCTCGCCGATACGGTGCCCGAGGTCTGGAAGGCGCTTGCCGCGGTATACGGAAAGCTCGCAAGGCCCGACGACGAACTCGCCGCCCTGCAGGTGTGTATCTCCTCGAATCCGCAGGATGCGCAGGCCACTGCGCGCATCGGTGAGCTCATGTTGCGAAAGGGGAATACCGGCGAGGCAATCGAAAAGCTTGAGGCGGCCGGCAAGGCAGCCTCGGCCGATCCTGCCGTGCTCAAGGCGCTTGCGCAGGGGTACGCCGCAACGGGAAAACCCGACTCCGCGATTGCGGTGCTCCAGCGCGCTGAGGCCGGCGCACCCAAGGACATTGCGGTACGCGAGCGGCTCGTCGAGCTGCTTCGCAGGACCGGCCGCACCGACACTCTTTTGAGCGAATATAAGAAGATGCTCGATCTGAGGCGCGACACCGTCACCCTTACCGAGTATGCCAGCTTGCTTTTCGAGAACAAGAAATTCGCGGAGGCCCAGAATGCGCTTGAGGATCTGCGCGCGACCCGGCCCGACTATGTACCGGGACTCATGCTTCTATGCAGGGTTTTACGGGCGCAGCAGAAATATCTGCCCGCAATCGACGTGTACAAGGAAATAGGCGCAATCGCCCCCTCCTACCAGGAGGCTCTGTTCGAACGGGCCGAAACCCACCTCGAAAACGGCCAGCCATACTGGGCGGAGCTGTTCTACCAGCGTACCCTCAAGGTAAATCCGCGGCACGCGCATGCGGAGCTGGGATTGGCGCGGGTGGCAAAGCTGCGTCGTAATCGCAGCGCGTATATGCTCCATGTCAACCGCGCGCGCAACCTGGCGCAGGAAGATCCGGCAATAGAGCAGGAATATGCGGAGGGCAAGAAGGAGGCATGGTGAGTGGGGCAAGAAGACTCACGGCTGCGAAACCGCTTTATGAATAGGCCTGAAACCGAAACGGCACAATGGATTTGGATTTTCTATTATTGAACTCGCGCTCCCGCATCCTCATCACTGGCGTCACTTCCATCCACGGCTGGCCCATTTACAAAAAGTTGAAAGCCATCCTGCCTCCCGGCCGCCTTTTCGGCATCCGTCCGCCGCAGATGACTGTTCCCGACGACGACAACGTCACCTCGGTGTGCATGACCGACGCCGACGCTCTTTCGGCGATCAACGATTCGTTCCGGCCCACACACGTGTTGCACGCCGCGGGCGTATGCGATCTTGATATATGCGAAGATCGGCCGCGATACGCACATGACCCGGACCCCGTGAGCGTTGTCGGCCGGACGTACGTGCTTGCCGAAAAGGAAATCCGCAGGGCGCCGCGCTGGTGCCTCGTGCGGGTGGGGCTTCCTATGGGCGAATCGATCCGGGGCGAAAAGGGTGCGGTTGATTTCATAAAAGGCAGGCTCAAACGCGGACTGCCCATGTCGCTGTTCCACGATGAGTGGCGAAGCTGCATCGATTGCGACGAGCTTGCCGATGTCGTGCTTGAACTGCTTCACAAGGAGGCTCAGGGACTGTTCCACCTAGGCGGACCGCACGCAATAAGCCTTTACGAAATCGGCAGACGCATCCTCGAAAAGGGAAACTACAAAAAAGAGGCGCTCAAGAAATGGTCGAGACACGATGATGTTGACGGCCCGCCGAGGATCGGCAATGTGCATTTGAATTCGGCAAGAGTTGAGGCTTTGATGGGGAGAAAGATCAGGGAATGGACTTTATGACACTCGACGTTTACCGGACCAGGCGGCGATGCAACAAGTCCTGGAGGTTTCTGCGCCTGTCAAGTACACAATGTACAAAGACCTTGTTTCCGGAAACGGAATAGATAATCCGGTAAGGCTTGAAATGTATCTGGAGGAAATTATCAACACCGATTCTTTCCAATTCCGCAGGGACATGGCCCCGTTGGGGGAAAAATTCCAGGGTCGGACAGGTTTCCCTCAGTTTGTCATACACATAGGTGGCGCGTTCCACGGAATCGTTTGAGGCAATATAGGAAAATATCTCGAAAATGTCTTCTTCGGCGTCCGAAACCAGATACACCTGATACTTCATGCGGATTTCTTTATTCTTTCAGCCAGGTCGGAAAACGCTTTCTTCATCGGCTTGTAGCGACCCTTCTCAAGATTGGCGGTGCTCATCGCGACGATTTTCAGCAGCGCAAGGCTTTCCTGCGTCTGCTCGTAACTCGCAACATCCTGCAACACCGCTTTGGCCTCGCCCCGCTGCGTGATGACAAGCGGCTGATGGGAATCCGAAATGCCATTGACGATTTCCGAAGCGTGGGCCTTGAGATAACTTATCGGTTTGACGGCTTCGCTGAGTTTCATGGTCCCTCCACGTGACTATAATATAGCCTAAAAAAGGGTCAGGTACAAGTGACGGTCACTTAAACAACCCCATTTGCAGCAGATACACTCCCGCGCCCGCGACATATCCGGCCAGCGCCATCGGCGTGATGCGCCGCAGATACCAGAAGAAATCCATTTTCGCCATTCCCATTGCCGCAACTCCCGCCGCGGAGCCGATCACCAGTATGCTGCCGCCGGCTCCGACGCAATACGACAGGAACGACCAGAAATGATGATTTGTCGGCACTTGCGCAAGAGGGTACATCTTCATCGCTGCCGCCGTGAGAGGAACGTTGTCGACAATGGCGGACAGCAGTCCCGCGGCCAGCGCAACAGCGTCTCTATTGCCCACGGTGCGGTCGAGCCATTGCGCAGCGACGGCAAGAGCGCCCGCGGCGTGCAGAGCGGCAACGGCGAGCAGCAGTCCCAGAAAGAACAGGACAGTCTGCATGTCGATGCGCTGCAAAGCCGCCGCCACGGAATGGGCCTGACGCCTTTCCGGGTCGCTTTTCCGGTGCAGAATCTCCGTGGCCACCCATACGAGGGCCAGCCCGAACATCATGCCGACAAACGACGGAAGACCCGTGAGGTTCCTGAACACCGGGACGGTCAGCAGGCTTCCTGCGCCGAGGAAGAAGACCAGCCGGCCGCCCTCCTGCACACGCGCGGGCGGGCGCTCGACCGGAATCTTCTCCAACAGCCCTTCGCTGCCTCTCATCTGTAAAGAAAGCCACACCAGCGGCACTGCCGCGCATACAAGGCTCGGCAAAAGAAGCGCCTTTATGATGGAGAGGCTGGTGACCTGCCCCCCTATCCACAGCATGGTCGTGGTCACGTCGCCAATCGGCGTCCATGCGCCGCCCGCGTTCACCGCGATAACCACGACACCCGCAAAGGGAAGAAGGTCTTCGCGCTTGGTAAGCACTTTTGAAAGTATTGACATCAGCACGATTGTGGTTGTGAGGTTGTTGAGCACCGCGGACAGAAAAAACGCCGCGAGGCCCGTTGCCCACAGGAGCCGACGCCTGCCCCCGGAGGCCAGCAGGGAGGCCACCGCGTCGAACCCGTTATGTGCATCGATGATTTCAACGATGGTCATGGCGCCCATGAGGAAAAACAGGACATCGGCGATGCCGGCCAGGTTATCCAGCAGGATGCGCGGCCCGTCCCCGCCGGCAGCCGTGCCAGACACGCAGAGGATCCAGCATGCAACGCCCGTGAGAAGCGCCGTTGCCGACTTATTGATTTTGAGGAAATGCTCCAAGGCAATAAGAAGGTAGCCTGCGATGAAAACGGCGACGATCGGCAGGGTCATCACGTTGGTCCTGTTTGAAAAGAGTGCTCGCCAGCCCGGGATCGAAGGGGTGAAAATCGCGAAAAGGAAAGTACTGCGGTCATTGACACCCGGTCATTCTGCCTCTGTGGAATTCACCTCGGGAGACCTACCTTCCGCGGCAAGCAGCTCTTCATGGTAGTGCCGCCCGAATTCCGATCCGTAAATCTCGACCACCGCCATGAACAGCGCGGCGATCACCGGGCCCACAATAAATCCCATGGGGCCGAACACGCCGATGCCGCCGATGGTGGAGAAGAACACGAGCAGGTCGTGCAGCTTGGCGTCCTGGCCCACCACGCGGGGGCGGATGAAGTTGTCGATGATCGAGACCGCGACAACGCCGAAAAGGATTATTCCCGCGCCGTGCCAGGGATGTCCCAGCACCATCTGGATGACCCCGGCCGGCACGAGCACCATCCATGCGCCGAGGAGCGGCAGGATCGACATGATGACCATCACCATTCCCCACACCAGCCACGACTTGACGCCGAAGACCAGCAGCGTGAGGCCGCCCAGGATTCCCTGGACAAGGCCGATGATGATGGTCCCCCGCACCGTGGCGCGCGACACCAGCACGAACCGTTTGAAGATCACGTCCTCGTACCGGTGCGGCAACGGGCTGATCCGCCTTAGTCGGTGGGTGATGCGCTCGCCGTCGACAAACAGGTAGAACATGATGAACAGCATGGTCACCAGGACAAAGACAAGCTCGAACATCCCCGCCGACGTGCGGGCAATTGCTTTTGTCAAGGTTGCGCCGAGCGAGGCGACGGAATTGTTGAGCGGCGTTTTCCAGTCCACGTTGAGGAGTTGCAGGCGTTGCAGCAGGCGTGCAGCCTGCGGCATGCGCAGGACGCCGGTTTTCACGACGCGGACCGCTTCGTGGACCTCGGGCTGCGCTTCACGGACGAAATCGACGGCCTGACTGCCCACCACGACCACGCCGCCGTAGAGCGGGACCAGGATTCCCAGCACCAGCACCACGCAGCAGCAGACCGAGCTGAGCACGCGGTTGCCGCGCAGCAGCCTGCGGATCCAACCGTACAGGGGATAGAACAGGACCGTGAACGTGGCGGCAAGGATGATAGGTACGAAGAAGATGCGGATCGTATACAGGAAAAGCGCGGCGATGGCGACGATGGTCACGGCGACCGCGTTCCTGCCGAACTGCCGGCCATGGCTGTCGTGCCTGCGCTCAGAGGTCTGCGCGACGGCCGCGCTGTTGTTGACAGAAGAGCCTTGCGCGTCCGCTGCCTGCGGGCTGCCTGCGTTTTCCGGCGTTGTCATCGGAACCTCACGTTTGGGCCGCCCTGCGGCGGATGCAAGGAAATATACATTGTCTGCCGCCGGGGCTTGTTTCACGCACCTGATGCAGAAACCGCGGACCGGATTTCTTCCGTTTGCGCACCGCCGACGTTATGTATTTTTAGTGTTCTTGTCAAGCGTCACCCTTGCCGAAGGACCTGCGCCATGCACGACATGCTCGTCAAACTCTACAACCTGCCGGAAGACTGCGGCGTTCTCGAAAAGACCCGCGAACGCGACCTTACCGTCCGCAAACCCATCGGCCCGGAAAAACATCTCGTGGTCGAATGGGTGAGGGAGAAATTCAACAAAGCCTGGTCGAGCGAGACTGACATGGCGTTTTCCAACCGGCCCATATCGTGTTTTATCGCGCTCAAGGGCGAGCGGCTCGTTGGATTCGCCTGCTACGACGCCACGGCGCTCGGCTACTTCGGGCCCACGGGCGTGGACGCGGGGCACCGCAACAAGGGCGTCGGCACGGCCCTTCTTTTCGCGGCCCTCCAGGACATGAGGCTCAAGGGGTACGGCTACGCCATCATCGGCGGCGTGGGGCCCGCGGAGTACTACAAGAAGGTCGTGGGCGCGGTTGACATCCCGGAGTCAAGTCCGGGGATCTGGAAGACCTGGCTGAGGGAATAAATAATTTCACCACGGAGACACAGAGGACACAGAGAAGACAAAACCGAAAATCAAGAATAATGAACCGAAGTATTCATACGTATCTTTCTTCTCCGTGTCCTCCGTGCCTCTGTGGTGAGTCTTCCTACCGCTTTCACCCAGCCTTGTCAGAAAATTCTCCGATAGTACGTCTTCCTTTGGCACCCGTTCGCCCCCATTGATTCCTTGAATTCGATGAGCGACCATGACGGCTCCATGGGATCGATGCTGAAGGTGTCGGCAGACACGCCGTAGTCAAAATATTTGAACCCTTTCTGATTGCACCAGCGGATCGAGTGCTCGATAAGGTAATTGACCGCGAACAGGTTGTGATAGTCGTACAGGTGCATGGTGTAGAAATTGAGCACGCACTGCTTGTTGCAGGCGAAGAGAAGCTCTCCCGCGACCGGGGCGTTTTCGTAGTATGCCATAAAGAGCGTCATCATGCCCGGCAGCAGCGACTCGATCTTCTTGATTTCGTCAAGCGTGTGCGTGGGCGTCACCTGGAATTTTTCCTTGTTCTTGAGCAAAATCGGATAGAACGCGTCGAAGTCCCTGCTCTCCTCGATGCGCACCCCCTTGTTGATCGCCTTGTTGATCTTGTGGCGGGTGTTGCGCGAGAGGTCGTCCTTGCCGTGGATCACGGAGAAATCGATGACGGACGAAAAGAGGCTCGACAGCACGATGAAGTGGTTGTAATGCATCGCGTATTCGACCGACTCGTTGAATGTTGCGTTGTAGATCTGCATGGGCGGTGTGAGGTACACCTCCTTGATGAGCTTTGAGGCGCAGTAGCGGATGAACGCCTTTACAACCGCGTCCGCGTCCTGCAGACCGAGCCTGGCGTTCACCACGAACCCGCCGAAGCTCGCGCCCGCGGGGCTCTTGAACATGTCGCCCGACAGCCCGCCCGGCAGCACCGCCACGAGCTCGTCGCCTTTGTAAAACATGAGATGATGGAAATTGAACCTGCCCGCCGGGTGATAGTCGAGGAAGGTCTGGGTGTGGAACACGGTGCCGTTGTTGGAAGCATCCACAAAGGCGTTCCATGCGGCCTTTCGTTCGGGCGAGTACGGGACGATGGTGATCGCTGATTCCGGCATTGTTGCATCTCTCCATTGAAGGATCGCTGCGGCCTGTTTACACAGTAAGATACTTGATGTCAACCCCGGAACTCGGCGCGGCCATACCCCTTAAGGGCAAACCACGCCGCGGGATCATTTGAGAAACGAGCTCTTGGCCGCCCGCATGTCCTTCAGAATCTCCCTTCCGATGCGGTCGTATCCGCTCTGGTTGGGATGAAGGAAGTCCGAAAAGTAAACGGGGTTCCACACCGAGTCGGGCAGCGCGGCCGTGATGCTGTACGCATCGACCAGCCATACGCCCCCTTCGCCGCGGCCGAGCCACTCAGTCCGGCGGCTGGTGACCACCGAGTCGAGCATTCGGTTGAACACCGGAAGGTTGACTTTAAAGATCGAATCCTTGCGCTCATCGAATTCCCCCATCGTGTCCGGCGGAAACGGCAGACCGTTAATCACGTATATTTCGCTCGCCGGGTTCCTTCCGTGCATGGTGTCGATGGTCGCCGCCGCATAATTGTCGAGCCACCAGAACCGGTTGTACGTGGGAAACTGGTAGCCTTCGTTGACGCCGTTCATGTACACCCATATATCGGCATTTGTCAACGGATGGTCCTGCATCGAGTCGAAGATCGCCGCGCACGTTTTCCCGTCGACCGCGCAGCAGGAATCGTCGGCCGCGGGCAGCAGGTTCTGGGTGGTTATCGGCCCGTCGCACTTGATCCTCGGGCCGGCGCCGGCCGCGGCGCGCAGGGTATCGATCGCCATCCTGCGGAACCCTCCGAGGCCCGGGGTGCCTTCGTACCCGGTGATGATGGAATGGCCGACAAAACAGATCCTGCACTCGAGCCTGATTGACAATTGCGAAACAGCCGTCATTGCCGTGTCGGCATGCGCGTCAACCGCCACCACCTTCCAGTACCAGGTGCCCGTGTCCGCAGCGGAAAGCGCACCCGTTGTGTCCCCGCTGCGGGGACCTTCCGCAAGTGCTGCCGGCGAAACGCCGGACCAGACCGAATACGTGAACGTGTCGGCAACGGCGTCTTTGCGTCCGGCGGAGAACGAGAGTGGGACGGCATAGGGCCTGGGATCCGTGGAATGCACCACCACGGTGTCCTGCGGCCGCAGGCCGCGCACGCTCAGGGTGCATGGCCTCGCCAGGAACTGTATAGTGAACGTGTCTGCTGCAACGAGCCCGTCGTCGTCCCGGGCGCCTACAACGACTTTTTTCGCGGCGTGACTGCTGCTTGTCAATCGCAGGGTGTCGCGCGCCGAACTGTCGGTCCAGCCTCCGCCGGCCGCAGCGGTCCACAAATATTGCACGATTGTTCCGTTCGTGTCGCTTGCCTTCACCGCGACCAAAACCGTGTCGCCCCAGGGAACGGCAGTGTCGCGCAGCGCCTGAATCACCGGCATGCCGAGCCTTACCAGCACAGTAAACGAATCCGGCTTCGACGAAATGGTGTCGTCGTCCATTGCCTTCACCCGTACCGTATGGCGTCCCGTGTCCTGCCTGTTCCAGGCGATTGCGAGCATACCGGTGCCGGTGGTGTCGACGTATCCGCTCTTGTCAATCGACCACAGGTAGCGTACGACAACGCCGTTGGTGTCCGACCCCGCGGCGTGCAGCAAGGCCGTATCGTTGATGAACACGGCGGTGTCGTTCATGGCCTTTACAACTGGCATTCCCAGCCGAACATGCACCACCGTGGACTCCGGGAGAGACACCATGGTGTCCCTGTCGATCGCCTCCACCCGCACGACATGCCTGCCGGTATCGGCCCTGAAAAAGCGGAGCGTCTTGCGCCCTGTTGCCGAGGTGTCGCCGAACGGCTTGCCGTCAAGCGCCCACAAAAACGCCGTCACCGGGCTTGTGCCGCCGGGCGTTCCCAGCGCTGAAATGGAAAAGCTGTCGTTGATGAAAACGGTTGTATCGGCCGTCACCGTAACCGCCGGGAGCGGTTTGAGGTGCACGGTGACATGCGTCGAATCGGTATTTGATTCAATGGTATCGTCGTCGAATGCCTTGACACGCACAACGATATGTTTTCCGGTATCGGCCCTGCTCCACGTGTGGACAACGGAATCTCCGAGCGTGGTGTCGGAAAAATGCGAGCCGTCCATGGCCCAGACGTATTTCACCACCCTGCCGTTGGTGTCGGCGCCGTGCGCGCGCAGGGTGACGGGGTCGTTGATAAGGACGGTGGTGTCATGCACGATTGACACAGTGGGAGCGTAAAGATGCACCGCGACATGCACCGAATCGAGGTTGGATTGAAGCTTGTGGCTGTCAAGGGCTTTTACGAGCACCGTTTTGAGGCCCACCTCGGCCCGGCCGAACCGCACGGCATACGAGGGAACCTGCGTGGTGTCGGAGAACGCGGCGCCGTTTCTCGCCCACAGCCACCGGACCGGACTTGAAAATGTGTCCAGCCGTGCGGCGTGGACGATCACGGTATCATTTATGGCGGCGAGCACCGTGTCGCGCTCCGCCGCTATCCGGGGAAAATCGGCCTTTACCGTGACAACGATTGAGTCCGGCGCGGAAAGGATGCTGTCGTTGTCCATGACAATGACGCGGATGCGGTGCGCTGCGGCAACCGGCGGAAAGATACAGGCAAGCGTTCCGGTGCCAGAGGCAGGAGATGCGACTGTCATATCGTCGATCGACCAGCGATACGCTATCACGGTGCCGTTGGAATCCGTTCCCTGCGCAATGATTTTCACCGTGTCGCCCGGAAAAACCGTGGTGTCCCTGGTCAGGAGATGCACGATCGGCGGATGCAAAAGGACCGTCACCCTGACGGTGTCCGGCTCGGACACCGATTTCCCTTCGCCCATCGCCTTTACAATAACGACATGGCCGCCGGTGTCGGCGATGCTGAACCACAGCCGGCACACGCTGTCGGCCGCGGCAGGGGGGGTAAGCGTGCGGCCGTCGATGAACCAGAGATAAACGGCCGCCTTTCCGCCGCCGGCGCCGCTGCGGGCCACAAGGCAAATCGAATCCTTCACCGAAACCGTGGTGTCGGCAACAATGGAGAGAATGGGCCTGAGAGGTTGTTTGTCAAGCGGGTTCGAACAGGTGAGCGCAAACCATGCGAGCGCCGAAATTGAAAGCACGGGGACGAATCGCCTTGCCACGGCGACGAATTGATGAAATGGTGTCCAGGTCCCGTCAGAATTCTTCATAATGATGGCATAAAAATACGTCTGGATGACCAAAGATGTTTTCTTCAACCTTGATAAAAAAGATACCCCGACGCGGGAATGCGGGCAGTATCATTGAATCAGTATGGCCTGAACATCGCTTTTCTTATCGGATTCCCCGAGCGACGCCGTCTCTCCCAGCCTGCCGGTATCTTTTCCGAGAATAACGGGCACCAGCTCACTGCTCTCCAGCTTCACCTCGATGTCGAACTCGAGCGGATCGCTCACAAACAGCGTCACCAGCTTTTTAAGCGCGGAAATGTTCTCTGATCCCGGCAGGAACCTCTCGAATGTCCCGCGCGAAAGCGGGCCGATCGACACGCGGAACTTGCCCGAAAGGTCCCACGTTCTGGTGCCAAGCATTGCAGACGTGCCGAGGCGCGAGTCCACGCCCAGCCGCGGAGGATTGCGGATTTCGGTCCAGCGCGGCTGCCATTCGCACAGGGCAACGGGCAGGCCCCCGAGGAAATCGGACAGCAAGGCCCGCAGAGCCTCCTTGCTGCGCACCCTGCCGGCAAGGCTTCCCGTGTAGGCGAGCACGCGGGCGTAGAAGGGGTCGCCAAGCTTTTCGCGGCCGATGCCGGCGAGGCCGGCGATGCGCTGCGCCATGGGGCTGTCCACAAGGCCCGCGGCCATGGAAACCATTCGGTATTTCTGCCAGGCGCGGTAAAACAGCGTGTAGAGACGGTGGTTGAACAGTGCGAGAAAATCGCGCAGCGGCTCCGACGCGTCTTCATGGCGCGCGATGTACTCCGTAAAGTAAAGCGGCAGCGGCGATGAAACGCCGACAAGCCCCATAAACGACAACACGAATTCGACGCCCTGCTTGGTGGTTCGCACGGCGCTAATGTCGCCGGCGGGAAAGCAAAGCGACGCGTTTGGCACGAGGCGCACCATGCCTGTTTCAACGGGCCTGGCTATGCCTTGCTCGGCGCGGTATTTCTCCTCAAGAAGCGAAAGCGCCTGAAAGAAGTTGAAGTTGTGCCCCTCGTCGCAGAGGCGTCGTATCAGATCAGCCACTTTTTTCCCTCCAGCGAGTCCCACCGCATCACCGTTCCGGTCGGCGTGAGCACGAACACGAGGTCGAGAAACGTGTTGACGGACACATACTGCGACAGCACCTCCTTCAGAACGAGTCCAAAGAGGTGCACGTCGCCCACGTCAAGGAACTCCGATTCGGCGAGCGACACCGTAAACTCAACGCCACGGAGCACGGACCCGTTCACGATGCGCTCAACGGGCCTGGACGACACGTCGGCAACCGCGGCAATGCGCCGCGCGCGGCCTTCGCTGTTCGACCAGTCGTACAGGCGGAGAAGCGCCCTGAACGCGTCGGGCGACGAAAGCGTGGTGAAGGTTGATCCGAGCTGGGAGATGCACATCCACAGATACTCACCGTTGTTCGGCGGCAGCGCGGGGAGCGTGGGCCGCGTGATGTTGGTGAACGAAACATAGTCGGGAAAACCCACGCCGGGATTGGTGATGCCGCCATCGCGGACCTCCTCGCGCGGCAGCATCCCGTTGGTGCACCATGCTTCTATCGAAAGCGTCTCCTCGCGAATGTCGGACGGCGCGGCGCCGCCGAGCATGTCGCCGCCGAGGGTGACATACATATCGCGCCTTCCGTCGGCCGCAAGCCGGTACTGCGTCGCAAACGTGCGCGGCCGGCCCGTGCCCATGTCGAACGAATACTGCGGCGCGTAGGCCGAGCGCCTGCCCGTGGCTCGTTCTATTCCTTCCACCGATATTATACTGTGACAGCGCATCGACGCAGGATAGTTCGCGTCGGCGATCACCCGGTATTCGGTTTCAAGACCGCTTACGAACACCGGCTCCGCGTCCTTCCGAAAGATGTTGGCCGCCGGCGCGCAGAACAGCCTGAAATTCTCTTTTGAAAACGGCTTGTCCGCCGGGAAGTCCCGGTCGAACGTGATCGAGTATTTGAGCGACGTCGGCGATTTTTCTGCGGCAGGCAGGTTTTCGAACCCGGCAAGGTCGACGAACAGGAATTTTTCCGGGTATACGAAATACTCCAGAAGAAGCGAAAATCCGGAAAACGCGCGCGGCGGCCGCGGCCCTATCGATTCGCCTTCCGCAAGCCCGCCCGGCGTTATAGCCCGCGCTCCGCGCGCGTCGCGCGCGTCGCACGACAGGGCGCCGTCCCCGGTTTCGATGCGCGCAGCGACGACATGGCGCGTGAGGAATTCGTGCAGCATGAGCGCCGTGGGCATTTCCGCGTGCAGGTACAGCCGGAGCGGCGAAAGAGCGAGTTTTGACAGCGCTGCGCCCCGCTCGAGGTCGAAGCGGAACTCAAGCGACGCCTTTCCTTTTGTGTCAACCGTCTTGGCGACCGCGGCAAGCGAAACGGGGCTCAGCCGCACATCGGCCGTGGTGGTGAAGCGGCAGACGGCGCCTTCCGCTCCCACGCTGCCGCTCAACAGCTCGGCCCCCCGCGGCAGCACGCGCGTCTCCTGCAGAAGCCCGGTCCTGGCCTTGAACTGGACAATGGCGACAGACGGGATTTCCTGCAGCAGCCCCGGCCACATGAGGTTGAACAGGCCCTCGGTGAGTTCCGGGAACGAATCGTCGAGTTTTTCGCGGATGCGTGCGGCGAGGAACGCGAACCCCTCGAACAGGCGCTCCACGTACGGGTCGCGGTCCCCCACGGCGTCAACGTTGAGGAACTGCGCGCGGTCGGGATGGGCCCTGGCGAATTCCCTCCCGGATTCGTACAGATACCGAAGTTCCTCTTCATAGTATTTGTCAATCATCTGTTACTCCGTTTTCTTCCAGGGGGCTATCGAGGAGTTTCCGGTGCTCGTGAACGTGGTCTGGAAACGGACCAGCCCTCCGCCTTCGGCAAGCTCGGCCGAAAGAATAAAGACCAGCCGGAAATCCTTCGGATCGGTTTCCCGCGGCGTCACCTTCACCTTTGTCAACCGTGGCTCGTATTTCTCCACGGTCCGCTTGATCGCCTTCTGCAGTTCCTCAATGCCGTGCGGCATTTTCCGGTAGATTTCCGATATGTCGGGCAGGCCGTAGCCCTCAAGGTGCAGGCTGCCTTCCCGTGTGTTGAACAGCCGGCTCAGGTGATCCATGATCGACACAATGCCGCGGGACGCCGAAGGAACGCTTTCCACGGGCGTTCCGTCGAGGAAATGTCCGGTTAAGTTTTCGAAGAGAGCTTGTTTCATTTGTAAATCATACTGGGTTTAGAAAAAGAGCTTGGCGTTCCCCCGCTTCGCGGGGTCGGCCGTCCTTCCGGTCTCGGCCTCCGGCCTCGGGCTGCCTGCCACAAAGGCCCTGCGGGCCGTGGTCAGGCAGCACCGCGCTCCAGCGCGGCCTACAGTCCTGCCTAACGCGCGGCAGAGGAAATCTGTTCCGTCAATTTATTTATCTTGCGCCAATCGGAATTCTCGAATAAGTAAATGCAGATGCCTGTCTTCAATCCGCATTCCGCAATCATCAATCCACTACTCTTCGTGGGTGCCCCCACACAGGTGTTTGGTTCTGCCACTACTTCCACTTGGGGTGCACCCAGGAGGGGGTGTGCCCCCGGATCGACGCCGCACCTTGAGGTGCATTTGTAAAGGGCTTTCCGGGGTGCGGCGGCAGCCGGGGGCCAGGGGGACACTTCCCCCACCAATAATTCAGACTATTATTTATGGCTTTCATCATATTCCCGAATCTTACTGATCACCTTCGCCTCGGCCTCGTTGAACATCTCCTGGATGAAGGGATCGTGGAAATTATAGGTCCGCTCCTCAAAGGTCATTGAATCTATTCTGTCAAATAACTGCTGCTTCGCGTTTTCGATGTCCTTTCCGTAAATGTGCCACGAGTCGGCGTGCCAGTTGAGACGGCCTAGCTCAACGCGCTTGCCGGTGCGCTTCGCCACGCCCGCCGCGATCACGTCGCGGTTGAACAGCGTGAAGCCGAACATGTTCATAAAGTTTGCGCCCCACGCGTCGTTGCTTCGGAAACGCACGTTGCAGTTGAGCCATTGCACGCCGGCATCATCTTCCATGATGCGATACCACAGCGACTGCAGGCACGGAGGATCGTAGCAGTCGAAATCGAGGTTGGGCATCCACGTTATCATCTGCGCCTGGCGCGTGTAGGGCTGCGCGGCAAGTTTTTCGATCACCTTCTCGATCTGATTGATTTTAAAGAACCCGGCCTCCCGCGACGATCCGCCGGAAAGCTCGCGCCACGCGCCGTAGGCTTCAAGCCTGCCGTGATAGGTGTACTCCCAGCGCGTGTCCTTTGGGTCGTTGATGTTCTTCACCCAGTGGTCCTTGACGCCGCAGATTTCCATGGCATATTCCTTGAGGTCGTCGATGCCGCCGGGAAAGGCCTTGTGTATCATGGGATCGCACAGGGGTTCAAGAATGGTGATGTTCATGGTCGCGTCGATGGACGGCGGATCGGCGGGCTTGTCGTACTGGGTCTTGAGCCGGGCGCCGCGGGCATACAGGGTCACCAGCGCTTTTTCATACGCTTCGGCAAGCGTGCGCTCATTGACAAAAAGCACTGGAATGTTTTTCTGCACGAAGCCTCCTGTTGGTTGTGCCGCCGGAAAGGGGGCAGTACGAACGATTAATATACGTTTCGAGAAGGGATTTCGGGGGACGGAGAAGAGAAAAGACGGCTGCACAAAAAAACGGGCGGAGGATCTCCGCCCGTTTTTACCGAGAGACGTAGGAGAAGTACCTATTTCGCGAGCACAAAATGGCGCGAAACCCTGTTGTCGCCCATTGTGAAGGTGAAGAAATACACGCCGCTGGCGACTTTCTTTCCGGCGAGGTTTGTCCGGTCCCATGCCACGTACTGTTTTCCGGCCGCCATGGTCTGGTTGGCAAGGGTCTTCTCAAGCCTGCCGCCAAGATCGAAAATGCTGATAGTAACCGGCGCGGAAGCCGGAAGCGTAAAGGATATGACGACCTGGGAATTGGGAACCACGCGCTGGTTGAGTGCAAGGCCCATGGGTGCCGGGCTTTTGTGGTATGGCTGCGCGGCCACGACGCATTTGTTGTTCTGGCTGAGCTTGAGCGACTTTACGAGGTCCGGCAAATAGGTGACGTTCGCGGTACTGTCCGAATTGGTCCTTACCGCCATGTCAAGCAGCCATTTCTTTGCACTGTCGGCAGAGGGCGCTGTGCCGCCGTTGTTCCAGTAACTTATGATGGTTTGAAAACCGGGCGTCCTGATGACGTCCCAAGGCTGGGTGACATTGTTGAACTTCTTGATGGTCCACCAGGACCAACCGATGGGCGGATTGTGCGATTCGAGCTGGGTTACGCAGTTGGTATACTGAGCGTACGGGTCAGTTGCTCCGGATTCCCCGGTCTCTCCATGCCAGAACGGCGTCCCGTACTGTGTGGCAAAGGCGTCAAGCCCGAAATAGGAACAGCACGGCGGATAGCAGTGGAAATCGTAGACGATCTGAGCATCCCATGGCGGCGTAAGATCGGTGAAATTCTGAGCGTAGTTGTCCCCATCGATAAAGAGCAGCCCCTTGTTGTCCACTGTTCGTATCGAGTCGGTCAATTGGACATAGAAGTTCCGCAGTAACATCCGGTCGAGTCCATAGGTGTTGAGCAAGGGCTCGTTAAGAAGGTTGTAACCGATGACCCAGTCGTTGTTCGCGTATCTCCGAACGATCTGCATCCACAAATCTATGGCCCTGGGCTGGTAAACGGTCGGCTGAGTCCACAGTCTGGCAGTCCCGTCGGCATCGGCGATGTTGTCCGCGCTCTGGCCGCCGGGCGCACCGTGCATGTCCCAGATGAGCCATAATTGATTGGCGGTGCAATAGGAAACGACACTGTCCATTATCCTCCAGCCTTCGGGATCGTAAATGTAAGGAGCCGAAGCCGGCTGCCCGTCGCGGGGCTGTATCAGATTTGCGTTGAACCCGACACGTACGGCATTGCACCCCCATGCTTTCATGGCGCAAAAATCTTTTGTCGTAGTGTAATTATCGTGATACAGCTTCCAGAACTGTTTTGCGGTAGCGGAATCGCCCACAAGACTGATGATGCCCGCCTCCATTTCCCGCGGCGCATCATAGCTCTTGCTCGTGATGCCCCACATATACCCTTCGGTCATGAGCCAGTCTCCCAGACCAAACCCTTTCAGGGTGACAACATTTCCAGATTCGTCAAGGATGTTCCCTCCGGTACCGCAGTGCAGCTGCCTTCTCCCAAGTGCAGACGCGTCGAGGAAAGCTCCCAACACAATCGTTAATGCCGCGCAGAGCATCAAAGATTTTTCAACAGATCGCAGAGAAAAAAGCGCTGGTTTCATACCCTTCGCCTCCCCTTTCTTGAAATGGAAGTTGAACATGAGGCCCCCCGATGGAATTTTCTTTTCAGCCGGGCCGAATCGAAACCGATCCGTTTAATCGATTTAGTAACGTTGATAGCCGACCTATAATATAACAATTTACCCAGGTTAATGCTCGTTTTCTTGGATGGCCGGAAAATAAGAAAGCCCCGGCGATGCCATGCCGGGGCCAGCACTCTGCAATCAAAGACGGATCAGTCGAAATGCTTCGAAACCAATTTCGTCATCTCGAACATGCTCACCGTCTTCTTGCCGCCGAACACAACCTTCAGGTTATCATCGGCATTGATGTTTCTCCTGTTCACCTTGTCCTGAAGCTTGTTTTTCTTGATGTATGCCCAGAGCTTCTTGGTGATCTCGGTGCGGGGCATTGCCTTGCTTCCGACTACCGCGGCAAGAGCCGCGTCGGGCGTCATCGGCTTCATAAAAGCCGGGTTTGGTTTACGCTTTGCCATTGTTAAACCTCCTTGAAAGTGGTGGTGAAAGAACCGTAAAGGCTACCCTATTTATACTATTTCCCGGAGGGCGAGTCAAATAATTTTAATATTTTTTTCCCCGTTTCCGAGGGAAATCGGCCCGCCTTCCCCATGAAAATGCAGGGCGGGGGCGTTCGCATTTGAAAATCTCCCGTGGCGGAATGCGGTTTTGTCAACCATTACTTCCCGCAAGTCAAGCATTTTCAGAGGGGGCGGCGTGCCGGACGCCATGGCGCGCCCCGTAAACCAAGCCCCCACAACAGGATGGTATCTGAAAAAGACCTCCCACAACATCTTGTGTAAGGGGGATGTTATCAACTGCAACGGATCATGGCCGATTCCATGCGGGACCTCGCCGCGGCAGCAGTGCGACCGATATTCATGAACATTTAAATAAAGCTTTATAGCAGAGCTATGAGATGAGATTGTGTGATATTTTAGAGTAAGATTCGGGTAAGAAACGTGTAAGAATTGTCTCAAATAATTTGCTCTTCGACAAGACATCTTGGTGGGGGAAGTATCCCCCTGCCTCCGGCCGCCTGCGCGTCCTCCGGCGCTTTCCGCCCTTCCTGTTGGGCGGGCGCTCCCCTCCTGGGTAGCCCCTAAGTAAGTTGATTTGCAAGAAAGAAGCTTCGGCTGCGGGGGCACAGAGAAGAGTAGTTGAGAAGTTGAGAAGAAAAAGCGTTGAAAAGTTGAATAGTTGAAACGTTGAATAGTTTGAAATGCAAAGTGAATGCGCTGAATACTATGTTGCGAATGCCAATTGGCGCAAGAAAACAAATTGACAGAATAGATTCCCGTTGCCGCGCGCCAGGCCGGACTGGAAGGTGCGCTGGAGCGCATTGTCGCCTGACCACGGCCCGAAGGGCCCTTGTGGCAGGCGGCAACGAGGCGGAAGGCCGAGCCTGGAAGGAGGGCCGCCGCCGCAAAGCGGCGGGGCGCCCAGATCTTCTTTTGAGTTTTGAGACAGGCTGGGACTCACCCACCAACGAATTTTAGTGACTTGAAATTGAAATCGACCAGGTCAACTGTCCGGCGTGATAATCTGCCACTGGTTGTTGCCGGGAATCTGTTTAAGGATGTGCGTGTTCCCGTCGTCTGCAAAGACCCGGAAATACGAACATTCGGGACCGTACCATCGGTCCTCCACGGAAATCACCGAGAATTTCCGCCCCTCGACGGTAAACCTGAGCGGGTATTCGTCGGCCTTGTAGCCGGAATAGGTTTCAACCATGATGTCCATTGCAAACTTCCACAATTGAAAGCCCGTATTTTAACGCTCGATGATGCAACGGCTTTATTGTGGGAGAAAATAAATCCGGCGATGTGACAGGGTGGAGCATATACCCCGTTTGCCAAAACCTCGAGTCCGCCCGCTAACCGCCCATCCATAATTTTCTGTCAAGGCTTCTGTACTGGATCGCCTCTGCGATGTGCGGGGACGCGATCGAACTCTGGCCGTCGAGATCGGCAATAGTGCGGGCGACCTTGAGGATGCGGTCGTAGGCCCGGGCCGAGAGCCCGAGCTTTTCGATAGCCATTTTGAGCATGGACTGTGAATCTGCGGACAGCTCGCAGAATTTTCTGATATGCCTCGACTCCATGTGAGCGTTGCAGAAAATCTTCTTCTCGCCGGTAAACCGCTCCGTCTGCCGCGCCCGGGCGGCAGCCACCTTCTGCCGCATCGACGCCGAGTCCTCCCCCGGCTTCTTCTGGGCCAGCTCTTCGTACGACAGGGCAGGGACCTCCACGTGGATGTCTATTCTGTCAAGAAGCGGGCCCGAAATGCGCGACATATACTTCTGGATCTGCTGCGGCAGGCAGGTGCACGTGTGGCGCGGGTCGGTGTAGTAACCGCAGGGACATGGATTGAGCGCGGCCGCGAGCATGAAGCGCGCCGGGTAGCACAGCGACGTCGCGGCGCGCGAGATGGTCACCTTCCCGTCTTCGAGCGGTTGCCGAAGGTTTTCAAGGACATTCTTCGTGAATTCGGGCAGTTCGTCGAGAAACAGCACGCCGTGATGCGACAGGCTTACCTCGCCCGGCCGGGGGTACGACCCGCCGCCGATGAGTCCCGCGTCGGAAATGGTGTGGTGCGGCGAACGGAACGGCCGCGTGGCGAGGAGCGGAGTGCTTTTGTCAAGCATGCCCGCCACGGAATGAATCTTGGTGGTCTCGAGCGCCTCGTCGAGGGTGAGATCGGGCAGAATGGTGGGCAGCCGCCTCGACAGCATGGTCTTTCCGGTTCCCGGGCTCCCTACCATTATAATGTTGTGCCCGCCCGACGCTGCCACAAGCAGCGCCCGCTTCGCGTGCTCCTGTCCCTTGACATCACGAAAATCAATGGAATATTCGCGCGAGCGGTTGAACAGTTCCGCAAGGTCTATCCGGAACGGCTCCATGGTTTTCGCGCCCGAAAGGAACTCGATGACCTCGGTGAGCGAAGACACCGGGAAGATGTCCAGCCCTTCGGCCACTGCAGCCTCCTCGGCGTTTTCGCGCGGGACGATCATGCCCTTTGCACCCAGGTCGCGGGCGCAGATGGCCATGGACAGCATGCCCTTCACGCGCTTTACCGATCCGTCAAGCGACAGCTCGCCCACAATGATATAGTCCTCGGCCCGGCCCACAATCGCCTGGTCCGAGGCAGCAAGGAGCCCGAGCGCGATGGGAACATCGAAGGCCGAGCCTTCCTTCTTGACGTCGGCGGGCGCCATGTTGATGGTCACCTTGCGGTCCGGGAATTCGTATCCGCAGTTCTTGATGGCCGACATCACGCGCTCCTTGCTCTCGCGCACCGCGCCATCGGGCAGGCCCACAATGGCGAAACTCGGCAGCATGTCGGTGATGTCGGCCTCAATCGCTATTTCGAACGCCTCGATGCCCATGACGGACATGGAGCGGAGTTTGGCGAGCATGGCGGCTTTGTTTCCTTTTCTTCTTTCTTGTTTTTCCAATTGCCGGTGAAATTGCTGTAAGAGAAATATGGTTCGAGGAGTGGGATGGCGGAAAGAGAAAAGTGATTACTGTATGATTGAAATTGAAAATAAGAATCTGGTGAGGCAACCACTTCGCGTCGCTTTGCGCCCTTCCTGTCGGGCGCGCGAAATCCCTACCTTTTTGAAGACGTTCAAGCGGGAACCTATGATACCCGCCCAAAGAAAAAGAATGAACCCTTTCCGTCTTTCCGCGACTATATTATGAGTGTTGAATCCGACACTGTTTTCTGCCCAGTAATGCGCTCCCATCAAAAGTGATTATACCTCGCCGTTTTGGGAGCGCTTGCCCATGCAATCGGAGGGTACCATGGCAAAAAAAATCATCAAGCTCCCCGGCCGTATGTCAATGATGCTGCTCAGGCTAATCGGCGCAGCGGTGACGTTCCTTTTCACGTTCTTTGTGTATGCCTCCGGCCAGATCATACAGACGACGAGCAAGGGACTTGCAAAAGCCGATTCAACGATTGTCGTTCCTGCCTATGGCATCACTCCACTGTACGGCGTTGTCGTTTGGTACGGGCCGATCTCCGCGCAGTTCACCATCAAAGGAACGCTCAAGTCTCTTTCCGACAATGCAACCATTGAAGGCATAAAAGTGACCGTGAAGGATACGGCGACAAAGGCGACCATCGACTCAGCCATCACGGCAGACGACGGGTCGTTCTACATGACGTTTTTCCAGGCGCCTGGCTTCAATACCTGGATTCTTGAAGCGCAGGATATCGATGGCGCGCAGAACGGATCGTTCCAAAACAAAGACACCCTGATTTCCGTTCCCGCCGGCAGCGGCTGGCCGGACACGGTTACTGTCGAATTGTATCTGCAGAAGCTCTCCCAGGCGGTCAACCCCATGGGGCCCAGTGCTTCCCCGGCGGCCATGTCGATGCGTGCATGGCGCTCCGCAAATGGAACAATCGAAATGCGGTATGCGCTTCCTGCACAAGTGCAGGTTCGCATGGCGCTATACGGCGCAACCGGCAGGCTGATAAGAGAACTTTTCAACAGGTCCGAATCGGCCGGCATTCATGACGCCCATTTGGAAACGACAGGCCTTTCAGCCGGGATTTATTTCCTCAAGCTGCAAACCGAGTCGCACGCGGCCATAACCAGGATCTCCATCGAGCGATGAACGGCCTCAAAATTCCCCTGCGCAAACGCATTGCGCTCGACCTGTTCGGCATCAAAAAAAGCATTGACGCCCGCGTCCACGATCTGCGCTATCTTTTCTGGGAATGCACCCTTCGCTGCAATCTTTCGTGTCTCCATTGCGGCAGCGACTGTCTTCGCGACGCATCACTTCCCGATATGCCGCTCAGCGATTTCCTGCGCGTCATCGACTCCATCAAAGAACGTGTTGATCCGCACAGGACCACCATCGCCATTACCGGCGGAGAACCGCTTATGCGCGACGACCTCGAACAATGCGGCCGGGAGCTGTACAAGCGCGGTTTTCCATGGGGATTCGTCACGAACGGCTATGCCCTGACGCGGGAGAGGTACGGCCGTCTCCTGGACGCGGGGTTGCGCTCCATTACCATCAGCCTTGACGGCCTGAGGGCGTCGCACGACTGGCTTCGCAATAAAGCGGGGTCGTTCGAACGCGCGGTGACGGCAGTTGAGCTTGCGGCAGCCACCGACAACATCATCTTTGATGTTGCGACGTGCGTGAACCGCCGGAATTTCGGCGAGCTCCCAAAAATCAAGGACCTGCTCAACGACAGGGGCGTAAACAACTGGCGCCTGCTTACTATATTTCCCAAGGGAAGAGCGGCCGCGAACGCGGAATTGCAGATTTCGGACCGGCAGTTTGTGGACCTTATGGACTTCATCGTCGACACGAAAAAAGAGGGCAGGGTGCGGCCGAATTTCGGATGCGAGGGCTTTCTCGGAAGCTATGAGGGAGCGGCGCGCGACAACTATTTCCAATGCGCCGCAGGCGTCTCCGTTGGATCGGTGCTGATCGACGGTTCGATTTCGGCCTGTCCGAGTCTTCGCGCCGATTATATCCAGGGGAATATTTACAAAGACGATTTCTGGGCGGTCTGGAACGGCAGATTCCGGATCATGCGCAACAGGTCGTGGACAAAAACCGGGCCTTGCGCTTCGTGCAAGGCGTACCGGTGGTGCCTGGGCAACGGATTGCACTTGCGTAACGAGAAGACGGGCGAGCTCATGCTCTGTCATTACGCCCGCCTGGAGAACGGCGGAAAAACGTGAGCAAAATTTAATGTCAATTCACAAACGCACTGTATCCCACCGTCACCTCAAGTCCCCGTGACGTGCGCTGCGAGGAGATGCTGCGCCACACGTCGATGCGCGACCGTCCATGGCGGAGCGAGCCCACGGGAAGCAGGTAGGAAGCTTTGCGGCCGTCGAACACGAACCGGGGCGCATCGGGCCCGGACACGAGCAGCGCCTTGAATGCCGCGACAAACTTTACAATCGCATCATTGTCGGTGATGGCCTCGGGTTGCGCGTTGAACGCGAGGTTGAGCGCTGCCGCAAGGTCGCCGCTGTTTCTTGCGCCGGAAAAGGAAATAACGCTGTCGACGACCTGCGCGATCCCGGCGGGCTCGGAAGGATCGCCGGGAACGAACCGGGAGTACACGGCGCCCAGGTCGTTGGGGTTGAACGACAAGCCCACAAGTAACGTCAGGAGCTCGAAGCGGTTGTCAAATGCGTCAATGGGCTCCATGTCGGACATCGCCACGTTGATGTAGCGCCTGCCGCTCATCACCGAAGTAAATTTGATCCGCATCTGGGCCGTGGTGAATGCCGTGTCGGAATCGAACCATAGAATTGCCTTGCGCATGTTAAGGCCGTCGTACACCAGCCCGTCGTTGCCCCATTCCCACGCCACCCGCCGGTCGAAGGCGTCCTTTTCGTCAAGCTTCACCCGCAGGCCGGTGGCGACGCCGAATTCCGCGAGGCTCGTGTAGTCCCTCCTGCATCCCAGCCCGAAAATAATGCCGCGGAACCGTTTCTTTTCCTGCCAGGTGATGTCGAGCCAGCGGCCGGAAATGCTGTCGGCATCACCCTCGATCCAGCAGGTCGTCGAATCGTTGTCGAAGAGGTTTGCAAGAGAGAATATCCGCGGTCCCTGAAGGCAGGACGACGCGCGGACGACCATCTTTTCGCCGCGCACCATGAGGGTTTCGACGTCCATGCGGACAAGCGCATAGCCCGCGAAGAGTAAACCCGCGGCGGCGGCGATCGGCAGACCGCGGAATAGCGGCCGCGCCGTGCGGGGGAAAAGAAGCGGAATTCTTCTACTGTGGCGCATGTAACACCGGCATGGAAAATAGCATTTACCATAATAAGCGTTGCTTTCGATCATATGACAAATTCATTTTATTCAGATCAACAGCACCTTGGAGATCACACTATGCTCAAAGGATGGTTTTCGCGCGGCGATATCGACGGGTTCTTCGGGCTGTTCGTGGACAATCTCCTGCAGCTCATGCTCATCGCGGTGTTCTGCAACCGGTTCTGCGGCATGCCCGCGGGCCTGGTGTACGGCACGATACTTCCCGGCGCCGCTATTTCCATCCTGTTCGGCAACCTTTTCTATGCGTGGCAGGCCCGAAAACTGGCAATGCGCACGGGCCGCAAGGACGTTACCGCCCTGCCCTACGGCATCAACACGGTCAGTCTCATCGCCTATGTTTTCCTTATCATCATGCCTATCTATCTCGCGACCAAGAACGCGGTGCTTGCATGGCAGGCAGGGCTTTTCGCGTGCCTGGCAAGTGCGGTCCTGGAAATTATCGGCGCGTTTGTGGGAGACTGGGTGCGGAGGCACACGCCGCGGGCAGCGCTTTTGTCAACCCTGGCAGGTATTGCAATAACATTCATCTCCATGGGGTTCGTGTTTCAGATTTTCAGCATGCCGGTCCTTGCGCTGCTTCCGATGCTGCTTGTGCTGTTCGCCTACGGCGGCAGAATAAGGCTGCCGCTGGGATTGCCCGGCGGTTTTGTCGCCGTGCTGGTGGGCGTGGTTATCGCCTGGATCCTCAAATGGTGCGGCTTCCCCTATTTCCATCCACTCGCCGACCCGTATCATTTTCGCGTGTATTACCCGCACGCCGCCTTCGGTGACATGATCGTCTTTCTGCGGGACGGGCAGGGCTGGAAGTACTTCTCCGTGATATTCCCCATGGCGCTGTTCAACGTTGTGGGCTCGCTGCAGAACCTGGAAAGCGCTGAAGCAGCGGGCGATCGCTACCAGACCAGGTCGTCGCTGCTTGTCAACGGGTTCGGCTCCGTGGTGGCGGCGTGTCTGGGCAGCCCGTTTCCGACCACCATTTACATCGGGCATCCGGGATGGAAAGCAATGGGCGCGCGCTGGGGATACTCCATACTCAACGGGTCCGTAATCACCTTGCTCTGCCTTATCGGCGGGGTCACGCTGGTGCTCAAGGTGGTGCCCATGGAAGCCATGATCGGCATTCTCCTGTGGATCGGCATCATCATCACCGCGCAGGCGTTTTCGGAAACCCCGAAGCGGCACGGCCTGGCCGTGGCGCTCGGGCTTATCCCGGCCCTTGCGTCATGGGCATTACTGCTTGTCAACACCGCCCTCATGAAAGCGGGCACGAGCCTGTTCGACGCCGCGCCCAAATTCGGCAACGACCTTTTTATCTACGGCATCATTGCCCTGAGCCAGGGTTTCATGCTCACCTGCATGGTCCTCTCGTCGATGATGGTTTTTGTGATGGAACGACAGTTTGTCAAGGCAGCGCTCTGGATGCTCGCCGGCTCTGTCTTGTCGTATTTCGGTCTCATGCACGCGTACAAACTTGTCCCGGATGCTGGCGTCATCAACAACCTGAGGCCCGGCGCGGCAGACTCGTTTGCGCTCGTGTATTTAGCGGCGGCGGTGATACTGATTGCGCTGCATTATTATGAGCGGGGAAAAAAGGAGCCGGAGCACACGTGAAATTTCTATTTCTTCTCTTCTTTGCGCCCCTTTCGCCTTTGCGGTGAATCTTCTTTCTCCCTTCCCCCGCCATTCACTCGAAGACCCCCTTCCATGCATTATTTTTGATTGCTTGTGCTGCTCGACAAAAAACGCGCACTTGCCTCACTCAAGGGAAGGATTTTCACATGCCCAAGACCGTTTACGACATGATCATCGACGCCAAGACGTTCATCGAAAACAAGTCGAAGACGAGGCCCGAATACGGCATCATTCTCGGGACCGGGCTGGGAAAGCTCGTGGATTCCATCCAGATCGAGGCCGTGATCCCCTACGAGACCATCCCGCATTTTCCTTTGTCAACAATGGAGACGCACGCGGGAAAGCTCATCATGGGCACGCTCGGCGGGAAGCAGGTGATGGCCATGCAGGGGCGGTTCCATTTTTACGAGGGATACTCCATGCAGCAGATCGTTTTCCCCGTGCGCGTCATGAAGTTCATGAACGTGCGCACGCTCGTGGTCTCGAACGCCGCCGGCGGCATCAACCCGCAGTTCCCGCCCGGAACCATCATGGTGATCACCGACCACATCAACCTGCTGGGCGGCAATCCGCTTATCGGGCAAAACGACACCCGCATCGGGCCGCAGTACCCGGACATGTCTCAGCCGTATTCGGGCGCGCTTGCGGATTTATGCCGGAGGGTTGCGCTGGAAAATAAAATCCCGCTTTCCTTCGGCGTGTACGCCGCAATGACCGGCCCGAGTCTGGAGACGCGCGCGGAGTACCGCATGCTCAAGACCCTGGGCGCAGATGCTGTGGGCATGAGCACCGTGCCCGAGGTGATCGAAGCGGCGCACTGCGGGCTCTCGGTGCTCGGGCTGTCGGTTATCACGGATTCCTGCCTTCCGGACGCGCTCGAGCCGATCGACATAAAGAAAATTGTCGCCAATGCAAGCGCGGCCGAGCCCAAGCTTGTCTCCCTTATCAACAAGGTGCTGCAGGCGTTATGAAGCAATCGGCGTTTCGACCCGTATCGTCAAAGATCAGCTTTCCGGCCGTCGAAGACGAGGTGCTTTCGTTCTGGAAAAGCGACGGGACCTTCTCCAAAAGCCTTGATTTGACAAAAGGCAAAGACCCGTTCGTCTTCTTCGACGGGCCGCCGTTTGCCACCGGCCTTCCGCATTACGGCCACCTGCTCGCCGGCACACTCAAGGACATCGTGCCCCGCTACTGGACCATGCGCGGCAGGTTTGTTTCGCGTCGGTTCGGGTGGGACTGCCACGGCCTGCCCGTGGAAAACGAGGTGGAGAAGGCGCATGGCATCAGCAAGCACAACATCGAGGACGAGTGGGGCGTCGACGTGTTCAACGAGATATGCCGCTCCATCGTGCTGCGCTATACCTCGGAATGGCGCAGCGTTGTGGAGCGCATGGGCAGATGGGTCGATTTTGACAACCAGTACCGCACCATGGACCCGCCGTATATGGAGAGCATCTGGTGGGTGTTTTCCGAGGTGTGGAAAAAGGGGTTGGTCTATCAGGGGTTCCGCGTGCAACCCTATTGCCCGCGCTGCGCCACTCCCCTGTCGAATTTCGAGATGAACGAAGGTTACCGGGAAGTGCAGAGCCCCTCGATCACTATCGCTTTCCCTCTTGTTAACGATCCATCCACCAAGCTCCTCGTCTGGACCACCACGCCGTGGACCCTGCCCTCCAATGTTGCCTGCGCCGTGGGCCCGGACATCACCTATCTCAAAGTAAAGGACGGCGATTCAACGTATATCGTCGCAAAGGACCGCATCGCCGCATATTACAAGGACGCTTCGCAGTACACGGTGCTTGAGGAGGTTTCGGGCGAGACTCTTGCGGGCCTGCGCTACGCTCCCCTGTTCGACTACTTTGCAAAAGTATCCGACAAATTCTTCACCGTCACCTGCGCCGACTTCGTGTCCACCGAAGACGGCACGGGCATCGTGCACATCGCACCCGCGTTCGGCGAGGACGACTTTGCCGTGGGAACAAAGCTCGACCTTCCCATCGTGTGCCCGGTTGACGAAGAGGGAAAATTCACCGCCGACGTCCCCGAGTACGCGGGGCGGCTCGTGTTCGACGCGGACGGCGACATTGTCAAGCGCATCAAGACAATGGGCAGGCTCGTGCACCGCTCCACGCTGGAACACCGCTACCCGCACTGCTACCGGTGCGACTCGGCGCTCATCTACAAGGCGATCACCACGTGGTTCATGAAAATTGGTCCGCTCAAGAAGAACATGCTCGACAACAACCAGGCCATCCACTGGGTCCCGGCTCATTTACAGAACGGACGCTTCGGCAAGGGCGTGGAAAGCGCGCCCGACTGGAACATCTCGCGCAACCGGTACTGGGGCACGCCCATTCCGGTGTGGCTGTGCGAGTGCGGACACCGGGAATGTGTCGGGAGTCTTGATGATTTGCACAGACTTGCAGGTAAGGGTGACAAGAAGCTTGGGTCGCAGCATCATCAAGAGGCAATACAAAAAGTCCAAAAAAATGTACGGGGAAAAGGATCGGCACTATTTCAAGAAACAGAAAAGGAACCAGGACGGGGTCAACGAGTCACGTTTGCTGAAATTCCAAAAGATGATCTTCATCGCCATATCATTGATGAATTGATTCTTTCCTGCCCGAAATGCGGCAAACCAATGAAGCGCACGCCTGAAGTTCTCGACTGCTGGTTCGAGTCCGGGTCGATGCCGTACGCCCAGAATCATTATCCCTTTGAAAACAAAGATTCATTCAATAGAAACTTCCCCGCCGACTTCATCGCCGAAGGGCTCGACCAGACGCGCGGCTGGTTCTACACCCTTACCGTGCTGTCAAGCGCGCTGTTCGGAAAAACCGCGTTCAGAAACGTGATTGTCAACGGCATCATTCTGTCGGAGGACGGCAAGAAGCTGTCCAAGCGCCTCCGGAACTACGCGCCGCCCGAGGAAATCCTGGCAAAGCTCGGCGCAGACGCGCTGAGGCTGTTCCTCATCAACTCGCCCGCAGTCAAGGCCGAGGACCTGCGGTTCTCGGAAAACGGCGTGCTCGAGATGTCGCGCGCCGTGCTGCTGCCGTTCTGGAACGCCTACACGTTCTTCGTGACCTACGCCAACGTGGACGGCTGGTCGCCGCCCCCAAAGAATCATACTGGACAGTACAAACGAGCTCGACCGATGGATCGTTTCGCTTCTGTCGCGGCCTCATCTGCATCGGTAAACAAGGAGATGGAAGAGTACAACCTCTACAAAGTAGTACCGCTGCTGGTTGATTTCATCGACAATCTTACCAACTGGTACATCAGGCGCTCGCGCCGCAGGTTCTGGAAAAGCGAGAATGACGAAGACAAGAACAATGCCTATACGACCCTGTACTGGGTGCTGGTGGAGTTTTCAAAGCTGATGGCGCCGTTCCTGCCGTTCTTGACCGAAGCGATATTCCGGAATCTCTCCTCGGCGCGGGGAAGCGTGCACTGCGAGGCATACCCGGAAAGCAACGCCCGCCTGACCAACGCCGACCTTGTTGAGAAGATGCACAACGTGCGCACCATTGTCACCATGGCGCGCGCGCTGCGGAGCAGGTTCAACCTCAAGACGCGCCAACCCCTGTCCGAACTCACGGTCGTGATCCGCAACGATTCGATGCGCGGCCTCATGCAGGACATGGAATCGCTCCTGCGGGACGAACTCAATGTCAAGAAGGTCCGCTTCGAATCGGACGAAAGCTCGGTGGTGTCGCTTTCCGCAAAAGCAAACTTCAAACGCCTCGGCAAGGTTCTGGGTCCCACCATGAAGGGGGCGGCGAAAATCATCGAATCGTTTTCCAGCGCCGACATCCATGCCCTGGAACGCGGCGAGACGCGCGACGTGCTCGGCCATCCGATTGTTATTGACGACATCGAAATCCGGCGCACAAAACACGAAGGCGTGGAAGTCGAGACCGAGGGCGGGATCACGGTGGCGCTCAATACGACGATCACCCCGGAGCTGTGTGAAGAGTGCCTGGCACGCGAATTTGTCAATCGAATCCAGACCATGCGAAAAAACGCGGGCCTCAACGTGAGCGACCGCATCGCCATTTGCTGCGCCGCACCGGCCCCGCTTGCTTCGGCCATAGAGAAATTCCGCGAGTACGTGTGCAGCGAGACCCTGGCGGTTTCCATCGGGTGGGAGCTGGACAAAGGCGCCACGGCCGAGGCCATAGCAATCGACGATTTCAAGGCTGGCGTGCAAATCCGCGTGGCCGGCGCATAACCCAGGACCTGAAAACAGGGCGGGGCCAAGCATCAGCAACCTCATCAAACAGTTCAAGAACGACACCGTGTACACCATGGCGCTCCTTGTGGCCGCGCTGTGGCGCCTGCTCCCGCGCAGGCCCGGCCTTGCGCTGTTCGGCATGCTGGGCGGGCTCTTTTATCTTTTGCCCACAAAGGACCGAGGGTGGTGCAAGGACCATCTGCGCCAGGTGTTCGGTTCTCAGTTGACGGAGCAGGAAATCGGCCGGAGAGCGCGCGCCGTGTATGTCAACCTCGGCAAGAACCTGTTCGACGCGCTGTACCTGTCCCGCCTGAACAAAGCCCAACTTGACAAGATAGTACATAGCGACGACCTCGGTCCCGTGTGGGAAGCGTACAACCGGAAACAGGGCGTGCTCACCATCACCGCGCACACGGGCTGCTTCGAGATGCTCCTCCATTACTTTGCGGCGCAGGGATTCGCCTGCTTTGCCATAGGACGGGAGCTGTACGACCGGAGGATCGACGAGCTCATCAAGCGCCACCGCTCGGGCGAGAACATCGTGTACCTTCACCGAACGGAAAACCTTCGGAGGTTCCTCAAGCTTCTGGCCGAGGGGCGGCTGTTCGGCGTGCTTCTGGACCAGGACACGAGCGTCGACGGCGTGTTCGCCCATTTCCTGGGGCGCCTCGCCTTCACGCCGAGCGGCACCGTAAAGCTCGCCATGCGTCATAACCTTCCGGTGTTCGTGATCACCACGGCGCGCGAGTCCGGCGACATCCACCGCGTGTTTGTCAGAAAAATCCCCCTTGAAACCGGCGCCGGCTCGGACGCCGACCTGGTGAAGAACGTGGAACGCATCAACGCGGCCATCGGCGAAACCATCCTCGCGCACCCGGAGCAATGGGTGTGGATGCACCGTCGCTGGAAGACAAAACCGACCGATGCCGGGTACCACAACGTTCCAACCATAGAAATGCTGGTTGACAAATGAAAGCACCGCAGAGAAATGTCGTTTGCGCGGCGCTCGCCGCGGCGGTGCTTGTCTCGTGCGGCCCGAAAAAGGAATCGGTGCCCGTGTCCGACGCGCTCGTGGACCATCCGTACCAGGAGGTCGATTCCACGGCCATGTCGGATTATGACGGCGGCCGGCTCAAGTGGCGGCTCGAATCGAAACACATGAAGAAATTCCTCGCCGACACCGGCCACATACTGGCGAACCCGGTCAAACTTCACGTGTACGACTCGCTCGGCAAGGAAATCATGTACGTCCTGTCGGACTCCGGCACCACCGACGGCCCCATGCAGCTCTTCTGCGTGTGGGGAAACGCATACGTCAAGGCGGAAAACGGGGTGCGGGTCACGTCGCAGCGGCTCTACTGGAACATCAAGAACCACCGGGTCACCTCCGACGAGTACGTGCAGATCAAGACGCTCAAGGGCGACGTTCTGCAGGGAAAAGGCCTTGACGCAGCGGAAGACTTTTCCTGGTGGAAGTTCGAGTCCAACGTGACCGGGAGATTTCCGAATTTCAAAGAGAGGGCGGAAAAGGGGGATAATTTCTATTAATTCAAGATATGAAGAAGGAATTGGGCGCCCCGCTGCTTCGCAACGGCGGCCGTCCTTCCGGTCTCAGCCTTCGGCCTCGGGCCGCCACGGCCCTATGGCCCACAGGGCCGGGTCCGGGCGGCATCCCGCAATGGCGGGACCTCCAGTCCTGCCTGGCGCGCGGGCAGAAGGCGACTGCCGCGATTGTAAAGTGACTTGATTAGACCGTATTTGTTTTAGATTTCCTCCCCCTTGTCAAGGGGGAGGTGCCGAAGGCGGAGCGGGATTTTCTATAGCAGTTGCGTTGCGAAGGGGCGACGCCGCGCGAGCGCAAGTCGAGCGCACTAGGCGCGCCCCTTTGCTGGAGAGGGTGTGCCCCGAGACCCCGCAGTCCCGCGGGACGAGGAGGCTTGGGGCCAGGGGGAAACGCGTAGCGGTGCCCCCACCAAAGGACAAAGAAATGAAAAAAACAAATCTCATCATCCTTGGAATAGTTACTCTGGTATTTGCAAAATCACCAGACCTAATTCTGAAATCGGCAAACTCAAATATTAATACCATGTCCAAAGACGGCGAATTGGTCTCCACGCTCACGGGCAACGTGGTGTTTCTGTACGACGATGCGTTGATAAAATCGGAAAACGCCCGGTGGTGCAAGTCCCAGGGCACGGTGACGTTCACCGACAGGGTTTCGGTGGACAGGACCAGCCAGAAACTTACGAGCGACCGCATGGACTACGACAAGAACAAGAAGTGGCTCATCGCCGACGGCCACGTCGATTTCTTCGACAGAAAAGAACGCATCCGGCTTATCGGCGATCACGGCAGCTATTATCTCGACAAGAAATTTCTCGTGATGGAGGGACACCCGCGGTTCGTATTTTATGATACGGCGGCCCACGATACGCTTGACATCAGGGGAAAGAAGATGACCTACGACGATTCGCTCAAGAAGGCGTCGGTGTACGAAAACGTCACCGTGGCGAAGGGCAAGCTGTTCACGCACTCGGAGCAGGCGTTCTATTTTCCCGATTCGGGCAAGGCGCGGCTGCGGAAGATCCCGAGGATCGCGTACGAGACCGACTCCCTTGCCGGCGACTCGGTCGACCTGCTGTTCACCAAGAAACACCTGCAGCGGGTGAAGGTGAACGGCTCCTCGCACGGCCTGTACAAGGATTTCGGCGCGTCCGACACCACGCTCACCCACCTGTTCGGCGACAGCATCTCCATGTTTCTCACCGATTCGGGCAGGATCGATTCCATGTGGGCAATCGGCAACGTAAAGAGCAAGTACTACCCTATAAAGAACCCGCTTGCCACCAACGAGGTGTACGGAAAGCTCATGACCGTCTGGTTCAACCGCCGGGGCGAAGTCTCGCGCGTCAAGGTGTGGGGCAACGCCCGCAGCATCTACACCGTGGAGGAAAAGGACGGCCGGGGCAGAAACGAGGCGAGCGGCGACAGCATCACCGTTTCGTTTGCAAAAGGGAAAGCGACGCACGTGAAGCTCTCGGGCACTGTGCGCGGGTTCTACGCGCCCCAGCCCGCGCCGCCCCGACCCGCCGCGGACAGCGGCATACAGGAAAAGGCCAAACCTCCCGCAAAAAAGGAACCGCCCAAGTGACCGAAAACATCCACAACGACGCCGCGCAAGCGGCAGCAGCGTCCCCGCCAGCCAGAGAGATCCGGACCGAGGACCTGGTGAAAATCTACAGCAAGCGCCGGGTGGTCGACTGCGTGACCATCACCGTGCAGCAGGGCGAAATCGTGGGGCTTCTGGGCCCCAACGGCGCGGGCAAGACCACCACGTTCTACATGATCGTGGGCATGATACGGGCCAACAGGGGAAGAATCTTCCTTGACAACCACGACATCTCGCGCAGACCCATGTACAAGCGGGCGCGCATGGGCATCGGCTACCTGTCGCAGGAGGCCTCCATCTTCCGCAAGCTTTCGGTGGGCGACAATATTCTGGCCATTCTCGAATCGCAGCACATGGGCGCAAGGGTGCGCAAGGAGCGCATGCACCAATTGCTCGAAGAACTGCATGTGTCGCATCTGGAAAAGAGCCTTGGATACCAGCTTTCCGGCGGCGAACGCCGCCGCGTGGAAATCGCCCGCGCCCTCGCCAACAAGCCCGATTTCATCCTGCTCGACGAGCCGTTCGCCGGCATCGACCCCATTGCGGTGGAAGACATCCAGAGCATCGTGCATGACCTGCGAAGCAAAAACTATGGAATTTTGATTACGGATCATAATGTGCGCGAGACGTTAAGGATCACCGACCGTGCGTATATTATCTCGGAAGGAAAGATCCTCATTTCCGGGACTTCGAAGGAACTGGCGGAGAACCCGGAGGCGAGGAGGATTTATCTGGGGCAGAAATTCAAATTAGATTAATTGATAATGGAAAAAAATATTGGTTTGGGCGGGGGAAGTTTCCCCCTCGCTCCGGCCTCCTCGGCCTGCGGCCTGCGGTGTCCTGCGCTGCCCCCTCCTGGGTGACCCCCTAGGAAAAATGGTTGCAAGTATCAAGCTTCGGTTGGAGGGCACCCGCGGAGAGTTGTTGACAGAAGACTGATCAATTGAATTCTCCTTTCGCCTCATCCCCTCCCCGGGGGAAGCCAACCGTTTGGGAAACACCAGTGACCGCTTTCCTGCCAAAAAATCCCAATTGGCGCGAGAAAAACTCATTGACAGAACGCGTTTCTGATGCCGCGCGCCAGGCCGGACTGGAGGTCGCGCTGGAGCGCGATGCCGCCCGGACCCGCCTTTTGTAGAGACACAGCGGCGCTGCGTTTCTACAAAAGGCATAGGGCCGTGGCGGCCCGAGGCCGCAGGCCGAGACCGGAAGGAGGGCCGCCGCCGTCTTCGGCGGGGCGCCCATATCTTCTCTCGTGTTTCAAGACAAGCTGAACCTCCCCTTCAATTGAAATTTCCTCATTTTACTTTCCCACTGTTTTATTTCCATTTTTTCATGATATAGTTTTATAGAAGATGTTTTATGGCATGAAATTTGACTAGAGCAATAAAAGGACTGGACTTCCCGTGAACCTCGGCCTCGACCTCTCAATGCGGCTTCAGCAGAAGCTGTCCTTTCAGATGATACAGTCGCTCAAGCTTCTGCAGGTGAACACCCTGCAGCTCGAGCAGCTGCTCAAGACCGAACTGGAGATGAACCCGGTGCTCGAGACCACCGACGACGCCGAGGAGGAACCGGAGGAGAAGGACGAGGAATCCCAGGACGAGGTTGCGGAAAAGGACAGTGAAGAGGAGCTCGAGGTCAACGAGGACCAGATTGACTGGGAGGAATACCTCGAGGAGGGGTTCGACATCGGCGGGAAAATGAGCGAGGAGACCGACCCGAACAAGGAGCACTGGGAGCCGCAGCCGGTGCAGCAGGTTTCGCTCGACGAACACCTCACCACACAGCTCAACGACAAGAACATCGAAGAAAAACAGAAATTGCTGGTCACCTTTCTCATTGGCAGCCTGGAGCCCGACGGGTACCTCCGCCTTTCCCCTCACGACATCGCGGAATATCTCGGCATTACCGAAATCGAAGTCGAAGAGGCGCTCAAGGTGATATGGACCATGGAACCCGCGGGCATGGGCGCCCGGTCGCTGCAGGAATGCCTCAGGCTCCAGCTTGCCGCCCGGCACCGGGAGAACTCCCTTGCCATGCGCATCATCACCGAAACGTGGGAGCTGTTCGAGAAGCTCAAGGTTCCCGAAATAGCACGACAGTGCGGGGTTGACGTCCGGGAAGTGCAGGCGGCCATCGACGAGATCAAGACCCTCCATCCCAAACCGGGCTCGCTGGTCACCGGCGAAATTCCGTCAACCATCGTGCCCGACCTCATCGTGGAAAAGGTTGACGGCGAGTATGTGGTGATGCTCAACGACCGCCACACGCCCGCGGTCCACATCAACCGGTCGTACCTTCAGCTTCTCAAGCGCGGCAGTCCGGCCAAAAAGGAAGTGAAGAACTACATACGGGAAAAGCTCAACGGCGCGTCGTGGCTCGTGCGTTCGATTGAGCAGCGCCGCACCACCATGCTCCGCGTGACGTCGGCCATTGTCGAGCGGCAGAAGGACTTTTTCGAAAAGGGCCCGCCCAACCTCAACCCGCTCAAGCTGCAGGACATCGCCACCATGGTGAACATGCACATTTCAACCGTGAGCCGCGTCACGAGCAACAAGTATGTGCAAACGCCGCACGGGATTTACGAACTCAAGTACTTTTTCACCGAATCCATGGGTCACGACCTCGCCGGCGAGGACGTGTCCGCCGAAAAAATCCGCAACCGCATCGGCGAGCTCGTGCAGAACGAAAACACGAAAAAGCCGATGAGCGACCAGAAGCTGTCTGAAATCCTCGCCCGCGAGGGGTTCACGGTGGCGCGCAGGACCGTGGCAAAATACCGGGAGCAGCAGAAAATCCTTCCCGCGCGCATGAGACAGAAATATGATTGACATGCGCACCAGCCCGCCCCCGACCGTCTCCCATAGGCTGCCGCCGTGGCTCAAGCGGCCGCTCGTCGCGTCGCCTGTCGCTCAACGGCTCGAAAAGTCGCTTCTCGACGGCCGCCTTCACACCGTGTGCGCCGAGGCGAAATGCCCCAACCGAAGCGAATGCTTCGGCAGGGGCACGGCCACGTTTCTTATTCTGGGAAACACCTGCACGCGCTCGTGCGCGTTCTGCGGGATTGCGCACGGTTCCCCGCGGCCTCTTGACAAAGACGAGCCGCGCCGCGTGGCGGAGGCGGTCCGCCGCATGGGGATAACCCATGCCGTGGTGACGTCGGTCACGCGCGACGACCTTGCCGACGGCGGCGCACACGTGTTCGCGGAAATCATCGGGGTCATTAGGCAAGAGCTTCCGGCCGTTTCGGTAGAAGTGCTTGTGCCGGATTTTGGAGGGAACCAGGAGGCTCTTGATCTCGTGCTCGGTGCGCGGCCGCATGTGTTCAACCACAACGTGGAAACCGTTCCGCGCCTGTATCCGGCTGTGCGGCCCCAGGCACAGTACCGCAGGTCGCTTGATATCCTTGCGCGTGCCGCGGAATGCGGAGCGGACCTTAGAGTAAAGTCCGGTCTCATGGTCGGTCTTGGCGAAACTACCGCAGAAGTCGAATGTACCCTTGTCGACATGCGCACGGCCGGGTGCAGCATGGTGACCATAGGCCAGTACCTTCGGCCGTCGAAATCCCAGATAGCCGTTGCAGATTTCATCGCGCCGCAGCAGTTCGTAGACTATCGGGATTTCGCGCTGGGCATCGGCTTTACAGAGGTGAGTTCCGGTCCGTTTGTGCGGAGCTCGTACGGAGCAGAAAAGATGATGAAAGAAGTTAAAAGTTGAAAGTTGAGAGTGAAAGAGAAACAATACAGATATTAAAGCTGCTTCGCGATTTTTGTACAAAGAATGGAACAAGGCAACGCCCAGTTTATTAACCGACAATAAACGAGAGAACCAAAACAACCGGAAGGATGGTATTCATGGAAATTCAAATCACGTCCCGCCACGAAAAAGCGTCGCAGAGCCTGCAGGACACGCTTACCGCCGAGCTGGAAGGACTCCAGAGATTCTATGATCGCATCACGTCATGTCACGTTGTTCTCGACAAGGAACGGGGCAAGGAAATCATAGAGATCGTGGTGCACATGGCGGGACACACGGTTGCGGGAAATGCGAAGGCCGAGAATCTGGGAAAGGCGATAGACCTTGCAATAACCAAAGTGGAACGGCAGCTTAAGAAGATCAACGAGAAGATCAAGAGCCACAAGGGCGCCGGGTCCCAAAAAGACGAGGAAAAAAAATAAGTACGAGAATGTGAAACAACCGCAACGCGAAGAAACGTTTCGGAGCGTCCGGTCAAGGTACATCGAATCGTCGCGCAATGGAAAAAGTACTATAAGAGCGACGGACGAAAAACGTATTTTACATAAGGGGAGCTCTAATTATTCGTTTTTCAAGTGAGGCTGAGCGAGAGCGAGCAGCGACGAGGCGCTCCGAGGAGGCGTAGCCATGGGCGCTACGGCGAGGAGGAGCAACAAAGTTGATGCCGCTCGCAGCCAGCCGCAACGGAAAAGGAATATTTAGAGGTCCCCATAAGAAGAATCCTTGGGCAGCCGGCGGTGGAGCGACCACCCCGGCCCGCTCGCCGGTGCAATCCCGAAAGGATGCCGCGTGAAAAAGACCAACATGGAACTCATTGTGGGCGGTTTCATCCTCATCGCGCTCTTTATCCTTATTGCCGGCGTGATGTGGCTCAAGAGCTCCACGCTCACGCGTTCCATGGTGGAATACACCGTGCTTTTCCCCAACATCGGCTCGCTCCAGCAGGGCGACCCCGTGCAGGTGAACGGCGTCCGCAAGGGTGTCGTCGGCCCCATCGCCCTCAACGGCTCCCGGGTAACCGTGGTGATCAAGGTTGACAAGGACGTAAATATCACCGATTCGTCGACCATCACGGTGCAGAACATAGGCCTCATGGGCGAGCGCACCGTGGGCATCCAGCTTTCCGAAAAGGGAACCGTCATCCGGCCGAGCGCCAGAGGCAAGATCACCTACATAAAGGGGAACTTCGACAGCGGCATTGCCGAGGCCATGGGCATGCTCGGATCGGTACTCGGCGATGCGCGCGTGCTTCTCGCCAACGTGTCGGCCATCGTCGACAGCACCGTGGGAGATTCGGCGTTTTTCGCGGCGTTCAGGCACATCGTCGGAAGGCTCGACACCGTGTCCAGGCTCGCCCAGACCCTGGTGCGCGACAACAAGGGAAAGATCGACGCGAGCATCTCGAATGTCAAGGCAGTCACGTCGGATATGCGGCAGCTCCTCGATTCGAACAGGGCCCAGATCAACACCATCGTGGCCAACGGCACCGCACTTTCGTCGCGCGCCGTGGCCATCGTGTCCACGGTGGACACCATCACCGCTTCGCTGCAGGCCATGGTCAAAAAAATAGAGCGCGGCGAGGGTTCCCTCGGCGCGCTCGTGAGCGACGAACAGTTTTACAAAGATCTCAAAAAAGCGGTGGCGGACCTCGATGCGCTGGTGTCCGATGTGCAGCAGGACGGTCTCAAGCTCAGGCTCAAGCTTGGATTCAAGAAGGAGACCAAGAAGCAGACCCCATGACCCGGCAGGAAATTACGATCACCAACCGTCTTGGCATCCATGCACGTCCGGCCTCTCTCATCGTTCAAACGTCCCTCCTGTTTGAATGCCGAATCTGGCTGGAAAAAGACGAGAATCGGCGGACGCAAAGAGCATCCTGAGGTCATGATGCTTGCCGCCGCGTGCGATTCAAAAATTGCCGTGTGTGCTTTGGGCAAGGACGAGGCAAAGGCGGTTGAGGCGGTTGTCGCGC
>CAVWBU010000029.1:0-11547 GCA_963753345.1 uncultured Fibrobacterota bacterium | reverse complement strand
CACCAATTGCTCGAAGAACTGCATGTGTCGCATCTGGAAAAGAGTCTCGGGTACCAGCTTTCCGGCGGCGAGCGCCGCCGCGTGGAAATCGCCCGCGCGCTCGCCAACAAGCCCGATTTCATTTTGCTCGACGAGCCGTTCGCCGGCATAGACCCCATTGCGGTGGAAGACATCCAGAGCATCGTGCATGACTTACGAAGTAAGAACTATGGGATTTTGATTACGGATCATAATGTGCGTGAGACGTTAAGGATCACCGACCGTGCGTATATAATATCCGAAGGGAAGATCCTCATTTCCGGGACTTCGAAGGAACTCGCGGAGAACCCGGAGGCGAGGAGGATTTATTTGGGGCAGAAATTCAAATTAGATTAATTGATAATGGAAAAAAATATTGGTTTGGGCGGGGGAAGTTTCCCCCTCGCTCCGGCCTCCTCGGCCTGCGGCCTGCGGTGTCCTGCGCTGCCCCCTCCTGGGTGACCCCCTAGGAAAAATGGTTGCAAGTATCAAGCTTCGGTTGGAGGGCACCCGCGGAGAGTTGTTGACAGAAGACTGATCAATTGAATTCTCCTTTCGCCTCATCCCCTCCCCGGGGGAAGCCAACCGTTTGGGACACACCAGTGACCGCTTTCCTGCCAAAAAATCCCAATTGGCGCGAGAAAAACTCATTGACAGAACGCGTTTCTGATGCCGCGCGCCAGGCCGGACTGGAGGTCGCGCTGGAGCGCGATGCCGCCCGGACCCGCCTTTTGTAGAGACACAGCGGCGCTGCGTTTCTACAAAAGGCATAGGGCCGTGGCGGCCCGAGGCCGCAGGCCGAGACCGGAAGGAGGGCCGCCGCCGTCTTCGGCGGGGCGCCCATATCTTCTCTCGTGTTTCAAGACAAGCTGAACCTCCCCTTCAATTGAAATTTCCTCATTTTACTTTCCCACTGTTTTATTTCCATTTTTTCATGATATAGTTTTATAGAAGGTGTTTTATGGCATGAAATTTGAGTAGCGCAATAAAAGGACTGGAATTCCCGTGAACCTCGGCCTCGACCTCTCAATGCGGCTTCAGCAGAAGCTGTCCTTTCAGATGATACAGTCGCTCAAGCTTCTGCAGGTGAACACCCTGCAGCTCGAGCAGCTGCTCAAGACCGAGCTGGAGATGAACCCGGTGCTCGAGACCACCGACGACGCCGAGGAGGAACCGGAGGAGAAGGACGAGGAATCCCAGGACGAGGTTGCGGAAAAGGACAGTGAAGAGGAGCTCGAGGTCAACGAGGACCAGATTGACTGGGAGGAATACCTCGAGGAGGGGTTCGACATCGGCGGGAAAATGAGCGAGGAGACCGACCCGAACAAGGAGCACTGGGAGCCGCAGCCGGTGCAGCAGGTTTCGCTCGACGAACACCTCACCACACAGCTCAACGACAAGAACATCGAAGAAAAACAGAAACTGCTGGTCACCTTTCTCATCGGCAGCCTGGAGCCCGACGGGTACCTCCGCCTTTCCCCTCACGACATCGCGGAATATCTCGGCATCACCGAGATCGAGGTGGAAGAGGCGCTCAAGGTGATATGGACCATGGAACCCGCGGGCATGGGCGCCCGGTCGCTGCAGGAATGCCTCAGGCTCCAGCTTGCCGCCCGGCACCGGGAGAACTCCCTTGCCATGCGCATCATCACCGAAACGTGGGAGCTGTTCGAGAAGCTCAAGGTTCCCGAAATAGCACGGCAGTGCGGGGTTGACGTCCGGGAAGTGCAGGCGGCCATCGACGAGATCAAGACCCTCCATCCCAAACCGGGTTCGCTGGTCACCGGCGAAATTCCGTCGACCATCGTGCCCGACCTCATCGTGGAAAAGGTTGACGGCGAGTACGTGGTGATGCTCAACGACCGCCACACGCCCGCGGTCCACATCAACCGGTCGTACCTTCAGCTTCTCAAGCGCGGCAGTCCGGCCAAAAAGGAAGTGAAGAACTACATACGGGAAAAGCTCAACGGCGCGTCGTGGCTCGTGCGTTCGATTGAGCAGCGCCGCACCACCATGCTCCGCGTGATGTCGGCCATTGTCGAGCGGCAGAAGGACTTTTTCGAAAAGGGCCCGCCCAACCTCAACCCGCTCAAGCTGCAGGACATCGCCACCATGGTGAACATGCACATTTCAACCGTGAGCCGCGTCACGAGCAACAAGTATGTGCAAACGCCGCACGGGATTTACGAACTCAAGTACTTTTTCACCGAATCCATGGGTCACGACCTCGCCGGCGAGGACGTGTCGGCCGAAAAGATCCGCAACCGCATCGGCGAGCTCGTGCAGAACGAAAACACCAAAAAGCCGATGAGCGACCAGAAGCTGTCGGAAATCCTCGCCCGCGAGGGGTTTACGGTGGCGCGCAGGACCGTGGCAAAATACCGGGAGCAGCAGAAGATCCTTCCCGCGCGCATGAGACAGAAATATGATTGACATGCGCACCAGCCCGCCCCCGACCGTCTCCCATAGGCTGCCGCCGTGGCTCAAGCGGCCGCTCGTCGCGTCCCCTGTCGCTCAACAGCTTGAAAAGTCGCTGCTGGACGGCCGCCTTCACACCGTGTGCGCCGAGGCGAAATGCCCCAACCGAAGCGAATGCTTCGGCAGGGGCACGGCCACGTTTCTTATCCTGGGAAACACCTGCACGCGCTCGTGCGCGTTCTGCGGGATTGCGCACGGTTCCCCGCGGCCTCTTGACAAAGACGAGCCGCGCCGCGTGGCGGAGGCGGTCCGCCGCATGGGGATAACCCATGCCGTGGTGACGTCGGTCACGCGCGACGACCTTGCCGACGGCGGCGCGCACGTGTTCGCGGAAATCATCGGGATCATCAGGGAACAGCTTCCGGTCGTTTCGGTGGAAGTGCTTGTGCCGGATTTTGGAGGGAACCAGGAGGCTCTTGATCTCGTGCTCGGTGCGCGGCCGCATGTATTCAACCACAACGTGGAAACCGTTCCGCGCCTGTATCCGGCTGTGCGGCCCCAGGCACAGTACCGCAGGTCGCTTGATATCCTTGCGCGTGCCGCGGAATGCGGAGCGGACCTTAGAGTAAAGTCCGGTCTCATGGTCGGTCTTGGCGAAACTACCGCAGAAGTCGAACGTACCCTTGTCGACATGCGCACGGCCGGGTGCAGCATGGTGACCATAGGCCAGTACCTTCGGCCGTCGAAATCCCAGATAGCCGTTGCAGATTTCATCGCGCCGCAGCAGTTCGTAGACTATCGGGATTTCGCGCTGGGCATCGGCTTTACAGAGGTGAGTTCCGGTCCGTTTGTGCGGAGCTCGTACGGAGCAGAAAAGATGATGAAAGAAGTTAAAAGTTGAGAGTGAAAGAGAAACAATACAGATATTAAAGCTGCTTCGCGGTTTTTGTGCAAAGAATGGAACAAGGCAACGCCCAGTTTATTAACCGACAATTAACAAGAGAACCAAAACAACCGGAAGGATGGTATTCATGGAAATTCAAATCACGTCCCGCCACGAAAAAGCGTCGCAGAGCCTGCAGGACACGCTTACCGCCGAGCTGGAAGGACTCCAGAGATTCTATGATCGCATCACGTCATGTCACGTTGTTCTCGACAAGGAACGGGGCAAGGAAATCATAGAGATCGTGGTGCATATGGCGGGACACACGGTTGCGGGAAATGCGAAGGCCGAGAATCTGGGAAAGGCGATAGACCTTGCAATAACCAAAGTGGAACGGCAGCTTAAGAAGATCAACGAGAAGATCAAGAGCCACAAGGGCGCCGGGTCCCAAAAAGACGAGGAAAAAAAATAAGTACGAGAATGTGAAACAACCGCAACGCGAAGAAACGTTTCGGAGCGTCCGGTCAAGGTACATCGAATCGTCGCGCAATGGAAAAAGTACTATAAGAGCGACGGACGAAAAACGTATTTTACATAAGGGGAGCTCTAATTATTCGTTTTTCAAGTGAGGCTGAGCGAGAGCGAGCAGCGACGAGGCGCTCCGAGGAGGCGTAGCCATGGGCGCTACGGCGAGGAGGAGCAACAAAGTTGATGCCGCTCGCAGCCAGCCGCAACGGAAAAGGAATATTTAGAGGTCCCCATAAGAAGAATCCTTGGGCAGCCGGCGGTGGAGCGACCACCCCGGCCCGCTCGCCGGTGCAATCCCGAAAGGATGCCGCGTGAAAAAGACCAACATGGAACTCATTGTGGGCGGTTTCATCCTCATCGCGCTCTTTATCCTTATTGCCGGCGTGATGTGGCTCAAGAGCTCCACGCTCACGCGTTCCATGGTGGAATACACCGTGCTTTTCCCCAACATCGGCTCGCTCCAGCAGGGCGACCCCGTGCAGGTGAACGGCGTGCGCAAGGGCGTTGTCGGCCCCATCGCCCTCAACGGCTCCCGGGTAACCGTGGTGATCAAGGTTGACAAGGACGTACATATCACCGATTCGTCGACCATCACGGTGCAGAACATAGGCCTCATGGGCGAGCGCACCGTGGGCATCCAGCTTTCCGAAAAGGGAACCGTCATCCGGCCGAGCGCCAGAGGCAAGATCACCTACATAAAGGGGAACTTCGACAGCGGCATTGCCGAGGCCATGGGCATGCTCGGATCGGTACTCGGCGATGCGCGCGTGCTTCTCGCCAACGTGTCGGCCATCGTCGACAGCACCGTGGGAGATTCCGCGTTTTTCGCGGCGTTCAGGCACATCGTCGGAAGGCTCGACACCGTGTCCAGGCTCGCCCAGACCCTGGTGCGCGACAACAAGGGAAAGATCGACGCGAGCATCTCGAATGTCAAGGCAGTCACGTCGGATATGCGGCAGCTCCTCGATTCGAACAGGGCCCAGATCAACACCATCGTGGCCAACGGCACCGCACTTTCGTCGCGCGCCGTGGCCATCGTGTCCACGGTGGACACCATCACCGCTTCGCTGCAGGCCATGGTCAAAAAAATAGAGCGCGGCGAGGGTTCCCTCGGCGCGCTCGTGAGCGACGAACAGTTTTACAAAGATCTCAAAAAAGCGGTGGCGGACCTCGATGCGCTGGTGTCCGATGTGCAGCAGGACGGTCTCAAGCTCAGGCTCAAGCTTGGATTCAAGAAGGAGACCAAGAAGCAGACCCCATGACCCGGCAGGAAATTACGATCACCAACCGTCTTGGCATCCATGCACGTCCGGCCTCTCTCATCGTTCAAACGTCCCTCCTGTTTGAATGCCGAATCTGGCTGGAAAAAGACGATGAATCGGCGGACGCAAAGAGCATCCTTGAAGTCATGATGCTTGCCGCCTCGTGCGATTCAAAAATTGCCGTGTGCGCTTCGGGCAAGGACGAGGCAAAGGCGGTTGAGGCGGTTGTCGCGCTGTTTAGGGCCAAGTTCAACGAGGATTGACCGCGCCGGAGTCATACCTAAAACCTGTTTTTCTTTTCGTTGTTCGCGAGCATTTTCAGAAAGTCGTTGTAGGCCAGTTTGATCCCTTCGTCCAGCTCTATGGTGTGATGCCATCCCATGGCATGCAGCCGCGAACAGTCAAGCAGCTTTCGCGGCGTTCCGTCCGGTTTGGTGACGTCGAACTCGATTTTGCCCTTGTACCCGACCGCTTCCTTGACATGCTGCGCAAGTTCGCGGATTGAGACCTCTATGCCCGACCCGATGTTGACAATGTCGTTGCCGGTGTGCTTTTCCATGAGGAAAATGCAAGCATCCGCAAGGTCGTCCGAATAGAGAAACTCCCGCGTCGGATTGCCGGTGCCCCAGATCGTCACCACGGGCAGATTCTTCGCTTTCGCCTCGTGAAACCTGCGGACAAGCGCGGGCAGCACATGGGAATTGAGCGGGTGATAATTGTCGTTCGGGCCGTAAAGATTCGTCGGCATCACGGAAATAAAATCGGTCCCGTACTGTTTGTTGTAACTCCTGCACATGATAATGCCGGCGATTTTTGCAATGGCATACGCCTCGTTCGTCGGTTCCAGCTGGCCAGACAGAAGAGCATCCTCGCGCATCGGCTGGGGACAAAATTTGGGATAGATGCAGGACGATCCGAGAAACAGGACCTTCTTGACTTTGTATTTCCAGGATTCGTTGATGATGTTCATCTGCACCTGCATGTTGCTGAATATGAACTCCGCAGGAAAGGTGCTGTTGGCATAGATGCCGCCGACTTTTGCCGCGGCGAGGAATACATACTCCGGCTTTTCGTAGGCGAAGAACACTTCGACCGCATGCTGATTCGTCAAATCAAGCTCACTGCGATTCTTGAGAAGGAGATTGTTGAATCCCTTTTCCCTTAGTTTACGGACAAGAGCCGACCCGACAAGGCCGTTGTGGCCTGCGACGAAGATTTTGGAGGAGGGGTGCATGGATTGTGTCTCCGGTCAGAATTTTTGCGCCATTTCTTGTATGAACATGGGCCTGGGAAGTATCCGAACCCCGTTTTTTTCATAGGGAGTGTCTGTCCCGGGAAATTTGAGCATTCTTGAGTTCATACTTCAAAAATACAATACATTATTGAACAATCGAACACATTTTGCAAACCATTGTAATCGCTTTTGCTTTACTCGCACAACTGTTATTTGGATTGATATCATGGTGTTAACATAGTGTTTGCAAAATAGATATCTAATGTCTAAATTGCACGCCGTGGTGGTGTAATAATCGACAAATAAGGATTTGTGAAAGCAGGTGCGGGATCTCACTCAAACTGGATTCTGCCCGCCAGATCGAGAAAAAAATCCTTGCTCCAAACATCCAATTGAGCGGCATCCTGCGGCCTTAAGAATGGACCGACATCCCTCTTTGCGGCATCGATATCAAGCGTTTGTATCCGCCCTCTTAGAATTTCCCGCGCCTCACTAGCACCAAGGAAATCTTGCCGGGCAAGGTGCCCTGTTTGAACGAGCCTTGCTTTAAGGTGGGGCAACGACGCGGCAACGCCTTTTCCGACAAACCAAACCAGGTCAAACCAATCCCGCCCTTTGACCCTGGTTTTCCACTTCCGGGCAATGGCCGCATGCAGCTTTCCCGCAAATTGAGATGGTAAATCGAAGAGCCGGACCGAAAACGCCTGCGGCATATACTGGTATTTTGTTTCCGTTCGAAAATCACCAGGCGGATCGATATCTATTTCAAATTTTATCTTCAGGACCTGCTCCCGGGACAGGCGGTCAACAAGGGGCCGCGGTACTCCCAGCGTGAGAAATCCCTCACGAGTGTTCATCTTTACAAAAGCACCATCGATTGCGGATTCCTTGTTTTGAGGTCTTTGCAAAATCGATACGTCGAACCCGAATGCGCGAAGCTCCTTTTCCACATATGCAAAATAGGATTGCGCCTTGAAAACGGGATTGGGGACGAGGAGCGAGAAGTCCAGGTCTTCAGAATACCGTGGAAGGCCTTGAACGATCCTGAGAGCCGAGCCTCCGTAGAATGCCGCATGTTCGAAGAATTTTCCCCGCCACAATCCCAGAAGAGCGATTTCCTGCGTAATTTCCCGCAGGGCTTGCAATGACTCTTCCGTGGTGGTCAACGTGTACCTGGAAAGCAGATTGTCCAACGGAGTCTTCACGATAGACCATCCTTGACCTTCAGCAGCAGCCCAAGAGACTGTTTGCCTGACCGTAGCGATGCCTCGGCGAGTACGCTACTGTCGAGATTCCGGAAAACGGCCGGGTCTATTCGCAGGTTGTCAAAGAGGAATTCCCTCATGCCGCTAAGAGAAAATTTGCCCTTTTCCCGAACCACCTGGTCTGCAACCGCCTTCTCCGGATCGGCGATAAGGAATGTCTCGTTCGTCTCCCAGTTGCTTTATGCGCAAAACCAAAACTGTAATAGCTCGTTGACACATGCATGTAGGAAAACTTTCCCGCCGGCGTATCGAAAATCTTGCTTTTTCCGAGGGTGGCGGAGGAAATTTCCTCCACCCGTTCGGGAATAAGGCCGTAATAGGCAAGCGCATACTCAAAAGAAATATAGGATGGACCATATATCATATTTGCAAGCACTTCTCTGGAATAAGCAGGAATTCCGCGTCCCGACTGAACATATAATCCCCTTTTTACCCTGATAAGATCGCCCCGGACAAGTGCATCTGAAAGCGCCTTTCGCGGGTATGCATAGTTCTTGAAGGCGTCTATGACGATCTGATAATCAAGTTCCGGCAGCGGGGGAAGTAATAATCGCATATTTTATCCAGTATGTCACAAATATAGTTACTTACTGGCAATTATGCAACATTATGTTGTGGTTTTCTTTTATTTGGGGAATCCGGTAAGCGAAACAACCGGCATCTTTGCCGCCAGACGCTTCAGTACTGCTGTTATTTGGCGTGATATCATGATGTTAATATGTGTTCTGCTAAATAGCTATGCAATATCTAATCTGCATTTTCCTGGAAAGAACCGGCTTGGAATGGTTTCGGTTGTTGTTCAATGCGGATGGACAGGGATGGGAAAGCCGGGCTTGAAGAACTTGCCGGGCTGGGTGATCAGTGAAGTTGAGGGGCGTTGGAGGCGGCTTGACAAGGTTTGAAAAGCGCTTTTCACTTTTCACGGAACTTCCGCGTCAACGCGGAGCCGACGCTTCCTCGTTCACGCTGGTATGCCTTCGCTCTTGATGGTATGGTAAAGGGAAAAGTCGGCGGATTCGTAGTCTTTGATGTCGGCGACGAAAAAACAATACATTATTGAACCATTAAAGATGTTTTATGACTGATCCGCCCCAAAATGACCGCTCAATCCGCCTCAAAATGACCGACGAATCCGGATGAAAATGACCGATCAATCCGGATCAATTTGACCGGCAAATCCGCTTTTATTTGACCGGACGGACGATTTTTCAGAAAGCGTTCTCGGTTTCACCTATTTCGTCTCCTTTCACCATTGAAAGGAGACAGGTATGAGCAGAGGGAGAACGCCTATGCGAAAAATCCGCCAGGTACTGGAGTACCGGCTTTCCAAGAACATCAGCGCCGAACAAACGTCGCTTGCGCTGTCGCTTTCCAAAGGCAGCGTGATCAACTATGTCGAGCGTTTCGAGCAATCGAAACTGCCGTGGCCGCTGCCTGATACGCTTACCGACACGGCTCTTGAGCAGGCACTGTTCCCGCCATCGCCACCGTCGAACGACGCACCCATCGAACCGCTGCCCGATCCTCGGCGTAACGCACCAGCGTCTCGACAGTCGGGTTGGGACCGCTGTCCATTCTCGAGCTTCGCGATCGCTGAACGATCCATGCCCGTTAAATAGAGTCAGATCGGACAGGCTCAAGCCCCCGTTCTTCTCTCGCGGCTTTCAATTGCTCTGAGCAATTCTCCCAATTGATCGAGGGCCGCAAGACGTTCATGATGCCGCGCGACCAACTCGGGAAACTCCTCGGCAACCCGCTCGCGTATCTCCTTGTATTTCGCCGATTCTTCGGCCGTAAGCCGACGATTGCGAGTGATGCGGCGTGTGGTCATTGTTGTCACCTCTGTGGAACTTCGTATGCTGTTATCGGATACACGACATCCGGTTCTATCGTCTCGTACACCACCATCAGGTGCCGTCCGGCGTTGGTGTCTCCAAACACAACCGGACGACCCGACGATCGACTCACATCCGCATCGCCAGGGTGCTGCAATACTTCTTCGACCTCTTCCTTCGTTACGTCATGCTCGGCGCAGTGCTGCACGTTGCCCTCCGGGTCATCGTCCAGATCCCTAGATGATCGTGTGACAGGGTATTGTTGTTCGGGTTCCACCGTGTCTCTGTAGTATTATAATACCACGCGATCCGACGAAGTCAACTGCGGCTTCGATGGTTGCCATGCGACGGAAACATAAAATGGGGGTTTCTCGACGTCCTATCTCCTCCAAATTGCGCGATCATGTCTCGCATTCCCGTCGTTCCACAAAGCTCTGCGACACATCGTCTGCGACCGGGGAAAACAGTTCGAGTGCAAGGCATCCCGAAAGTGGTGCAAGTGGAAGGGCATCCAGCAGCCGGGTTACGGAGCCATCGGCAAACCTGGCTCCATTGCAGTCGTAGAGCGGGTCATCTTGACGATCAAGTGTGTGCTCTCGTACTTGCCGCACATTTCCTATCCCGGCGCAAAGCGTTTCTCCGCGAACTGACGGCAAGCGTGGAATGTTACAACCAGCGCGGCCGCATACTGGGCTTGGCGGAAGAACACCGAACGAAGTGTACATCGGCACGTTTCCTGCCAATCGTCGCCCGCGCCTTTTGAGCCGCGGTCACAGTGACCGCATGGCTCGCCGTGTGCCAAGCCTTGGGCACTTGCTCGCGGCAGCCCCTGTGCGGAACTGACCTTGGGGGTCAGCTTTCACCGTGGTGGCAAAGCATTTGCCCATCGTCAGGCTGAGGCGAGCTGCGTCTACGCCGTGCGACGGCTCCTTCGTGGCAACCGCACTGTCGGTGTGCTGACGGAACTGACATACGCAAAATCAAGCCGAGATTTCAAAGAACGCTACGATGCTCGATCAACACTCCCGACGGAACACGGTCATTCTGACCTCAAATCTCCCTCATTGTGCGATATTCTCTTCCCCACTTGCTCGGTTATGAGAGATCCCCGGACCAGGACACGATGGCAACTTTTTGAGCCCTCTCCGCCCCGACACGCTACCCTACTTCCATGCTATTCGTGGACAAACAAGAAAGCCTTGCATAACTAATTGTCACGCAGGGCTTTATCAGCGGAGGGCAAGGGAGTCGAACCCTCAACCGGTTACCCGGCACCTGATTTCGAGTCAGGCTGCTAACCATTCGCGTACCCTCCGGCGCAGCTTTCGTAATATAGCTCACCGCTCCCGTAGGCGAGAAAGGGGCCGGGAGAGAAGTGGGGAGACGATCCGACCGGCAGCGGACGGTCGGCAAAACCCGCATTGCCCGCATTTCAGACTCGGTTCGGGTCAGTCGTAACGACGATGGCTGCGGCGAGGTTCTTCCGATTCGCGGGAATGCCCGCGATGTGTCGCCGGCTCCAAATTGTTTCGGGCACGCTACTTAGGAAAGTCGATAGCCAGCGTGACGGCAAACAGCCGGCAAGGGCCAGCGGTTTGTCGTCAAACAACACGCCCCGGAGGAGAGGGGCGAGATTCGCTGTCCCCCGATCTGCCGGCGGCTCAGAGAGCAAAACAGGGGCTTTCCAACAACTCGGATGAGAGAATTGGCCGGACAAGGGGTCGAAACAACACGACAAGGAACTCGGTCCCATGAACAAAGACACCTTTCGCGTGGTCACTCGCGGGACCGACGGGCAGATTCGCATCCGCGAGTACGACTCCCAAGATGCCCTCCTGAAACGGCACTCTCAGGTCGGCGTGGACGATTGCAGCACCGACTTGGGCTTGCGCGGCCTGCCGGTCTTCCGCGGCCTGATCGGTCCCATCCCCGACGGCCAGAACGTCATTCGCTACGAATCGCCCGAGGTCTTCGAGACGCTCACCAAAGACTGGAAAGCTCGGCCAAGCCGACCCGCCGCCGTTCGCGCAGAGCCGTCGCCGACGATCTAAATGTCGCACGATCTTGGAGGGAAAAGGGGACAGGTCCCGTTTGTGCGAAGCAC
>CAVWBU010000028.1:0-72971 GCA_963753345.1 uncultured Fibrobacterota bacterium | reverse complement strand
AAAGCTTCTGAAGATTGCCGGAATTTCGCAAAAGAAGGCAATTTCAGGGGCTTTTTGTTTTTTCATGGAAACGTTGTGAAATTGCGGAAATTTGCTCGGCAAACCAAAAGTATATTATGATAAATTCAAAAAACAACGCTCCCCGCAGGCGATGGGCAAAGATTAAACCCACGGGTACGAAATGGAAACAGACCGTTTACTTGTCATGAGAAAATTCCTCAGCATTGTTTCTTCGCAAAGAACCGCTTACTACTTCATCATCATTTTCATCGCTTTGGCTCTCACCGTAACGCAATTCTATTTCAGCAAAACCATTGCCGAAACCCCTGAGAATTTTACCGATAGATTGAAAACCTTCAACAGCACGTCGCTCGGCTTTACCTGGTACCGCCAGAAAATCGCCCCTTTTTGGCGCACGAGGATTTTCTCAAACGCGGCTGCGTCGCTTTTTAACGCTGTAAATTTTAACGCTGTAAAAAACAAGCTTAAGAACGAGAAAGACTGGTATCTCCGGTTTGTTGATCAGGTAGCTGCCTATAATGCTGTCTGGCTTTTTGCCACGTTTGTTCTGTGTGTTTTTCTCACAAAAAATGCCCTTTTCTGGATTTTCGGTACCTTTGCCGCTGTGTGCTATGCGTGGACGCCGGCTGCGGCGCACCTGCTTTATCCTTGGGACGGGCCATCCCTTTTCTTCTGGACGTTTCTGGTGCTGTGTTCGGACCCCAAGCACAAAAATCTGCTCCCTTTTTTGCTTATGATAGGCACCGGCTTCAAGGAGACCGTTATGGTCGGAGCAATCATTCCGCTGTTCTGGCTCGACATGCCGCGAAAAGAACGAATAGCGCGTTTCGGAATCTATCTGTTTGCGTGCATCATGATGAAGACCATAATCGATATAGTCACCTCCTGTCCAATTCCTTTTTTAACGATGACGATGTCGCCAAACAGGGAATGCATCGGCGGTTATCCTTCGAATTTCGCTTTCAATATTCATAATATCTTCAACCTCAATCTTAATCATCCGCTGTTCATTAACGGCGGAACATTGGTGGCCCTCTTCTTTCTCCCCAACACCCGAAAGACCGTGATGTTCAAGGCCATAGCGTTGGTCTTTGCGGTTAGCATCCTGGTTTACGGGTCGGTACGCGAATACAGAATATGGCACGAAATGATCCCCGTGTTCCTTTATTGTTTTTCGTCGGTCTTTTTCAGAGAAAAAGGAATTGAAGAACTTCGACGGTTACCGCGAGATAGCATCCAGAAAACGGCTTCCAGGAATCTCGCATAAAGAGAGCCCCGCCCCTTCTTATGCGTGGGCTCCCGTGCCAACCCTTTGTTATAAATTCTTACTTCCAGTTCGGGCAATACCTCTGCAGTGGGGAACTGCAAAACTTGGAATTGGTCTGATCCACTGTCCCGTAATCTGATGCTGTTACACTTCCAAATCCGGTTCCCTGCACTGTGGCCTGCCCGGTGAAGGAAGTGTTATCGGCCGAGGGAAGTGTGTAGGCGAACCATTTGCTTGAGGACGGAACGTCTACCCCTGCGGAGTCCTTTAGGAACTGAAAGGCCGTTACATAATACCCGTGTTCTGCCTGGTAGGCAATCTGGCCGGTATAAAGTGCGCTCAACTGTGTGGGGAACTCGGAGGCTTTCGCCTTCGCTGAGGCATCGAGGAACTTGGGAACGGCAACTGCGGCAAGTGCGCCGACAATACTGACAACTACCATCAGCTCAACAAGGGTGAACCCTTTGGTTTTTAAGGAGATGAGCTCCATAGTATCCTCCTTTGGGGAGGTCCTCTCTGTACGATAACACACAATCCGGTCTTGGTCACGTTGGTGGTCAAGGAATGACTAACCATTGCAACCCCCCCTTTCCAACCCGGCCACTGACGAGGAATCAACTATATTATACCCCTGTTTCTTTCAAATGTCAAGTAATTCCTGAGTGGGCATTGCGGCCGAATCTTAACAAGTCAAGGTGTCCTGAACCGGCCGAAAACCAATCCTGCCGTGGTTTGTGCGGACGTGAACGCCGGGTTCTTCAACAACCTGCCGCCGCCTGAAGATTCCCCTTGAAATCACCCTGAAAAACGTGTATTTCTCATAGTGCAGAACCGTTGTATCACGCGTAAATTAATCGTAACCGCGAAAGGCCCAATCATGCCCCGACAAACCCGGAAGAAGGTCGTCAAGCAGCCTCCGTTGCTTTTTGAGAAATCTCAGAAAGTCATTTCCAGGATCCAGCGTATCATCGGCACCAAGCTCCTCACGTACTGGACCTCGAACCGCGGCAACGTCTGCGACAACGACGTTATAGCGCTGTACGAGCTTTTCAAGAAGGTTGGTCCCGGCGAGGAGATGGCATTTTTCATCAAGTCGAGCGGCGGGGAGGTGGAGCCTTCGCTCCGGATGGTTAATTTGATCCGGGAATACTACAAGAAGGTCGTGGCGCTCGTGCCCATGGAATGCGCGTCGGCCGCGACCATGATCGCCGTGGGCGCCGACATCATCAAAATGGGGCCGCTCGCGCACCTCACCGCGATCGACTCGTCGCTCACGCACGCGATGTCGCCCGTGGAACCCCTGGAGAACCACAAGGTAAGCGTGAGCCAGGACGAGCTGTCGCGCATTGTCAAGCTGTGGAACGAAAACCGGAAGCCCACTGACGGCAACCCGTACTCGGACATTTTCAAGTACATCCACCCGCTGGTGGTGGGCGCAATCGACCGGTCGAGCTCGCTTTCAATAAAGATATGCAAGGAAATCCTTTCGTATCACGTCAAGGACGAGATCGCGGCGGAGCGCATCAGCAGACGCCTTAATTCCGATTACCCTTCGCACAGCTATCCCATTACGGTGCGCGAGGCGCGGCGCATCGGGCTCAAAGTGAGCAAGCTCGAAAAGAACGTGAACGATCTGCTGCTCGATCTCAACGAAATCTATTCCGAAATGGCGCAGAAGGCGCTCACCGATTTCGACGAGCTCAATTACCACGACAACGAAATCCTCAATATCCTCGAGGCCGTGGGAATCCGGATCCACTACCAGAACGACAAGGACTGGAACTACATCAAGGAAGAACGGCGCTGGCAGGCGCTCAACGACGAGAGTTCGTGGCGGAGAATAGAGATTGTCAACGGCAGGCAGGTGAGGTCGCAGCTACATGTGAGATAAAATTGCCATTCTATTCAGATCGGCGAAAAAGAGGAGCTTCCCTTTGACGGGGGGAAGTTTCCCCCTCGCTCCGTTCTCCTCGGCCTTCGGCCTGCGGTGTCCTCCGCTGCCCCCTCGGGGTAGCCCCCAAGGAAGTTGATTTGCAATGAAGAAACTTCGGTTGCGGGGGCACCGAGATATAGAGTTGAAGAGTTGAAAATGCAAACAGGAAGCTCTGACTGATTTATTCGGATGCCGCTTGGCGCGGAAAGAGATAATCTGACTGAATAAGAATTCCATTGCCGCGCGCCAGGCAGGACTGGAAGGTGCGCTGGAGCGCATTGCCGCCGACCACGGCCCAAGGGCCCGCGTGGCAGGCAGCAACGATGCCCTTGGCCGCAGTCTGGAAGGAGGGCCGCCGCCGTGAAGCGGAGGGGCGCCCATATTTTTATTTAGATTTCTTGACGTAGGCGAGGGAAACGCCCATGATCATTGTTCGACAGAATCCCGAAAGGAGCCTCTCATGTTTTATCAATCATGCAAGCCCCTTCCTATCATTCTTTTATCTCCTTTCTTTCTTTCTCCGCTCCCATCCTCTGCTTCTCCGATCTCGCAAGCGGGCCGAAGACTGGAAACAGCGACGTATCGCTCGGGCAGGCTGCGGGCGTGGATGGCGCGATCGTGACCGTCTGGGGAAAGAACCTTGGTCCAAGCCAGGCGACATCCAAGATGTTTGTCAACGGCACTGAGGCGCGGGTGTATTCGTGGAAAAACGCCGCGGCGCCGGCAGACCTGTTTTCGCGCCACGTCATGCAGATGATCGAATTCCAGGTGAGCGGTTCGACGCCCGACAGCGGCGCGGGCATCACGGTCACCGTGAACGGGGAGACGTCGAACGTGCTGGCGTTTGCCGTACGGCTGGCCTCAATGTACTTTGTAAAGACGACCGGCAGCGACGCATCGGGTGACGGCTCCTGGGCAAAACCGTGGCAGACCATGCCCAAGGCCGTGAGCGGCATGGCGGCCGGGGGCATTGTTTACGTGTGCGACGGCGTTTCCGCGACCACCGAGGACAGCTACGGCGGCGCGGTCAACCTCGACCGTCACGGCTCCGACGCCCAGCCCCTGTCGATAATCGCGTATCCGGGCGCGCGGGTGCTTGTGGGCGACAGTTCACTCACCTATGGCTTTGGCCACTGGGAGTCCGGGTATGGATACACGAACCATTGGAACGTGGCTAAATTCCACATCACTTCCGGTGAAATAAGCATACCGGTGAGCACCGGTTCGAGGCTGGTGGGCAACTACATAACCGCGCCCACGGCGAGCGCGGCCGAAGGCACCGTGGAGGCCGACGGCGACAGCGTGTACATCCTCGGCAACGAAATCACCAGGGCGGGCAGGCTGGGGTGCAGCAAACTGTACCATCCGTTGTATGTGTCAAGCCCTCGTTCGGGAACGGGAGCGCGGTATCCCACGCAGCGCAACCGCGAGATCGCTTTCAACTATTTCCACGACAACAACGCCATACGTGCCATCAACATCTACAGCGAGCAGGACTCAACCGCATTCATGACCGGCCACCGGGTGCACGACAATTTCATCATCAACCAGGTGAGCGACGGCATGCTCATCGGCTACTACACGGTGGGGGAGAACTGGTTCTACAACAACATCATCGTAAAGGCGGGACTGGGGCCGGACCCGGACCCGAACGAAAGCGGCGCGTCAACGCATTACGGCGTCCAGATCGACGCGGGCCACGAAGACACTTCGACCGTAATTTACTTTTACAACAACACGGTGTACGGCTGCGGCTGGGGCAAGACCGCGAGCGGCCAGGGTGCCAGCGGCAACGTGTGCATTACCGACAACAGCCGCTACGCGCTGCATTTCAACAACAACATCATCTGTTCCACGGGCGAGCCGTATGTCGCCGGATGGTCGGACGCCGATTTGAGCAAGGTGCAGGCCGGCAACAACCTGTGGTTCGGCAAGGGCGGCCTCCCTTCCTGGGATGCGACGTCGGTCAATGCAGACCCGAAGTTCGCCGACACCGCGGCCGGGAACATGCATTTGACAAACGGCTCAGCCGCCCTCAACGCGGGAAGGGACGTGAGCGCGGTGGTGAGCGTGGACTTCGACGGCGTTCCGCGGCCGCAAGGGCCTGCGTTCGACATCGGCGCGTATGAGGGCGTTGTGGGCGCGGGAGGCGTGCGGGCTGTTGCCGGCAGCGGAACCCATGGCATGGTGCGCACCTCGTTTTTTTCGAGCGGAATGCCGGTCGAATTTGGAGGATGCGGGCAGATACATATTTTTGATCGAAGCGGAAGGATTGTCCGTTCGTTGCGCCGGGGGCAGAACTGGGACTTGACGGATGAAAAAGGTAGATCTGTCGGCGCGGGAATGTATTTATTTAGTACCGTTGTTGCAGACCGGAAAATAGTTGGAACGGTGGCCGTTGTACGATAATCTTGAGGCGTTGCTGGGGGAGAGGTATCTCCCCCGGCCTCGGCCGGTTTTACCGTCCTCGGCACTCCCCACTCCTGGGTGCACCCCAAGTGAGGGTAGTTGCAAGAATCAAGCTTCGGTTGGGGGGCACCCGTGGAGAGCAGTTGCTCCGAAAAAATAGATGACAAAGATTACATCCGCCTTGGCAAAATGCAACAAAAAGATATAGCAAGGATCTTCTGCCCAGCGTTAGGGGCGACTGGAAAAATGGTCCCGCTTGAGGCGGGATGCAGCCTGGACACTTAATTGTAGATTTTAGATTGATGAATGTGGATTGAAAAAATGTTCCGATGTTTGTATTTCAATTCTACAATCTAAATTCTACATTCTACAATTAGATGGCCCGAGGCCATAGGCCGAGCCCGGAGGGAGACCGACCCCGCGCAAGCCGGGTAACGCCCAATTCTTTACTAAACAAGATGGAAAAGATCTAGCTTATGTCCCTCTTCTGCCCCTCCTGCCTCTCCGAATTTCGCGAAAGCATTGATGTGTGCCCGGACTGCGGAGTGAAGCTCGTCCCATTTGACAACCTGCCCCTGCATTGCTCCTCGTGCGGCGCGACGTACCCCGCGGGCATCACCAGGTGCCCGGACTGCAGGAAACCGCTCGTGGCCTACAGGACGCCGGATGATTTACGGGAGGGAACGCCCGAATATCTCGACGCGGAGGCGGTGGTCGTGCACGAGACGTCGCACCTGCCCGAGCTTGTCTTGATAAAAGGCGCATTGGAGGCAGCGCACATTCCGTATAACGCGAAAGGCGAGGAACTGCAGAGCCTTTTCGGAGCGGGTCTTCTTGGAGGATTCAACCCCGTGACCGGCACGGTTAAGATAGAGGTCGAGAAACGGCGTGCCGGCGAGGCGAGGCGGATCATCAAGGATTTGTTTGGGAACAACGAAAGCGGAACTGCGGAGGAGTAAAGGGCACGCGGATCATCGCAGTTTTATCATTATTGACAGAAGTGAAATATGGATGCGTGAAATAACAGCCGACAAATCCCTGGTTGCGTTCTGCGGCCTGTATTGCGGCGCCTGCGGTTCGTATCTGAAGGAACGGTGCCCCGGATGCGCGGCCAACAACAAGGCATCGTGGTGCGGAATCAGGAATTGCTGCAAGGGGAAAGGCATTCTTTCCTGCGCGGAATGCACGGAATTCGCTGATGCCATGGACTGCGGGAAATTCAACAACCTCATGTCGAAACTGTTCGGGCTTGTGTTCAGGTCGGACCGGGGCGCCTGCATCCGCCAGATTAAAGAGTCGGGTCTGGAAGGCCACGCGAGGAAAATGGCATCTGCAAAGGTGCAGACCATACGGCGGTAGCCGGATACCGGCAGGTGGAAACAACAAAGGCGAAGGACTCGCGTCCTCCGCCTTTGTTACTATTGTAGCCGCAAGAATTACTTGGGTGCCATTGTGCTGTCGGCTGCAGCAGCTTTCTTAACTTTCTTGACTTTCTTGGCCTTCTTGGCTTTCTTCTTGCTCTTTGTGGTATCTGCCGGGGCGGTTTCCGTGCTCGCGGGCGCTACTGATGTCGCGGCAGGCGCCGGGGTTGCGGGAGCCGGCTCTTCGGCAAGGGCTGCAACGGCAAACGAAGCCGCGATGAAGGCTGCGAGTACCATTTTGACTGTGACGTTCATGCTGCACTCCTTTAAAAAGGTTGAATGGATGGTGAAAAAACGCGCAACGAACTATTTTCGGCATTTTTTTAAAAGCTGCCGACACTCAACAATTTTCTCATTTAATCTAATTTCCGCCACGAGAAAAGATAAAAAGTTTTTGCAGAAGCAAAGCCCGGCGTCTCCTGCGCCGTGTCGAAATCACCGCATGCTTTTACGGATATTGCGTGCCTCTGCATTCCGAAAAAAGCCGGTTTTCGCCCGACCGCTTTGTGTTCCCGACCGCCTCTTGTATATTTTCTACCATGCACCATGAACGCCGCAAAGGTTACCATGACCCGTTCAGGCCTTGACATTGCAGCATCGGCATTGCCGCGTGAACTAGCGGGCAAGCGGGTGGGACTTCTGTGCCACGCGGCGTCGGTCACCTCCGGCTACGTTCATGCCGTCGACGTCTTCAGGAATTCGGCGTGCACGCTTTGCGCCCTGTTCGGCCCGCAGCACGGGATGTTTGGGCAGACACAGGACAATATGATCGAGTGGCAGGGTTACACGCACCCCGTGCTCAACATCCCCGTGTACAGCCTGTACGGCGAACGGCGGAAGCCGTCGGCGGAAAGTTTGTCGCGTCTGGATGCCCTGGTGGTGGATCTGCAGGACGTGGGCGCCAGGCCGTACACCTATGTCTGGACCGTAAAGCTGTGCATGGAGGCGTGCGGCGAAGCGGGAATTCCGCTTTGGATCCTCGACCGGCCCAATCCCATTGCGGCCGTTGCGCTTGACGGGCCGGTGCTCGACGACGGGCTCCAATCCTTTGTGGGCGGCGCGCCGATTCCTCTTTGTCACAGGATGACGCTCGGCGAGATCGCTATGCTGCTCAAACGCCGGTACTATCCCCGCGCCGACTGCCGCGTGGTGTGGATGGACGGCTGGTGGCGCGATTCCCTGTGGCCGGACACCGGCCTTTCCTGGGTGATGCCCTCCCCGAACATGCCCTCGTTTGAAACGGCGCTCGTGTATCCCGGTATGGTGCTATTGGAGGCCACCAACCTGTCCGAGGGGAGAGGGACCACGCGGCCGTTCGAGATCGTGGGCGCGCCGTATGCCGATGCCGACGCCGTAATCGCGGAGGTGAAGCGTCTTGACATCCGCGGGTGTATTCTGCGGCGGCACGATTTCATCCCGACGTTCCAGAAATGGCGCGGCGAATCCTGCACGGGTTTCCAGGTGCACGTGCGCGACGCGCGCGCCTACGAACCGGTGTTTACAACCGCCGCAATCATCGCGGCAACGATCAAGGCCTCGAACGGAAAATTCGCGTTTACCCAGCCGCCCTACGAATACGATGCGGTCCACAAACCCTTCGACATCCTTGCCGGCAATACGGCCCTGCGGCAGGTCCTGGAGGCGGGCGGCGACCTTTCCGTCGAAAAGGAATCCTGGCGGCAGTCGTATTCAAAGTTCCTGGCAGAATTCCGCGAAGTCGCACGGTATCCCGAGGAGCGCGAGTGATCGGATTCATTCTTGCCGCCGGTTTCGGCACGCGCCTGCGGCCGCTCACCGAACACATTCCCAAGGCGCTGGTGCCGGTGTGCGGCAGGCCGCTGCTTGGCCGATCCATTGATTTTTTCCGGCGCCACGGCATTGAGCGCATCGCCGTGAATGCGCACCACCACCCCGACCGCATCAAAACATTTCTCGACTCCCAGGGCGGCCGATGCGTCATTTTCCATGAGACCGGCCGCATCAGGGGAACGGGCGGAGCGCTCCATTTTGCAAGGGGATTTCTCGGAACCGACGACGTTTTCTGCGTGGCGAATGTCGACATCATCGCCGCAATCGATCTGGGCGCGGTGTGGCGGGAATTTCTGAAGCTCGATTGCGAAGCAGGACTTGTCGCCATGCCGTCGGACCGCGGGACCGTGTGGTATCGCAAGCGGGACCGGGAATATATCGGCGCGCGGTCCGAAGACGCCGCAGCCGCGCAGCACGGGGGAGACGGCGCGCTCGAGGCCGAGTTTCTCGGCATCGCTTTCTACAAGAAGCAGATGCTCAATGTGTTGAGGCAGGCGGATTTTTCGATTCTGCCCGTCTGGAAACGGATGCAGAAGACCGGCATGAGCGTGAAGATCGTCGAAACATGCCCGGTTTACTGGAACGATCTGGGGACGCCCGCCAAGCTCGCGCAGGTCCATTTCGACGTGATTGACGGAGCATGCGGCCTCGACGTTCCGCAGGACATCGTCGTCGATCCGGCAGGGAAGAGGGCGTATCCGCGTTCGTGGAAGCCCGAGGTGGCCGCGGCCCTCGGCCCGTATTCGTGGGTGGAGGCCGACGCTGTCCCTTTGTCAAGCAGCCTTTCGCGCGTGGTGGTGTTCCGGGGCGCAGTGGTTCCGGACAACGCGTCGTTGCATAGCGCGATCGTCACGCCGTACGGAGTGATCCCCTTTGAAGCGTAAGACCGTGGAATTGACGCCCGCGCAGGCGGGCTTTGTCAAGGAAACCGTGCCGTGGTTCGACGCCCGGACGTGCAGCGTCACCTGCGCCGGCTGGGCCGGATCGGACCGCAGGTTCGTGCGCATCGCTTCGCGCGGCGCCAAGGACTCGTGCGTGCTCGTGGTGTGGGACAGCGTCGACCGCGATTGGGACCGGTTCATCGCCATCCAGCGGGACCTTGCGCCGTTCGTGCCGTTTTTGCCGCACCTGTACGCCTACGACGACAGGCACGGCCTTATTCTCGAGGAAGACCTTGGGGAAGAAACGCTCAAGCGGTTCTGCAGCCGCGCGGCTCCCGCCTCCGTTGCGCGTGTCTACCCGAAGGTCCTTGACGCGCTCGCCGTATGGCAGCGCGTGGATCCCGGGTCATGCGCGGTGATTTCCGGCCGTGACATGGACCAGGAGATGTTCCTCTGGGAAAGCGACTACTTCGCCGAGCATTGCGTGAGGGACTATTTCGGGCTTGACGCAATGCTCACTTCCGCGTGGGAACAAGAGCGCGGCCGGATCGCGGCCGAAGCCGCGTCCTTTCCCAAGGTGTGCATCCACCGCGATTTCCAGTCGGAGAACATCCTGCTTGCCGGCGGCGCGGTGCGGTTCGTGGACTTTCAGGGCGCGCGCCGGGGGCCCGCGGGCTACGACGCGGCGTCGCTGCTGTACGATCCCTACGTGGCGCGGCTGACCGTTGCGCTGAGCAAAAGGCTTTTTGAATACTACCGGTCTGTTGCACCTGTCAACGTGCCTTTACGCAATTTCCGGATCTGCGCGGTTCAGCGCCTCATGCAGGCGCTTGGCGCGTACGGAAATCTCTCGATCCGCAAGGGCAAGGCATGGTACCGGACCTTCGTGCCCGTGGCGCTTGCGCGCTTGAGGTTTGCGCTCCGGGGCAGGCCTTCTTTTCCAATTTTGCTGGGTATTGTTGATGCCTGTATTGATAAGTGCAAGAAGGCGCCATCACAGTGTGAATAGCACTTGGTGGGGGAAGTGTCCCTCATATCCAAAGAGTTGAAAGTTGAAGGTTGAAAGTTGAAAGCAAATCAAGGAAGAAAACGAAAAGAACATTAGCCTTGTTGTTGATATTCCAGCAGCGTACCTCTGTTGAGCAGCCATAATGGATCAAGCGCCGATTTCACCGCCCGCATTTCTTCAATTGCCGCGTCGCCATACATCATAGGCAAATACTTGGTCTTAAGCTTTCCAATGCCGTGTTCGGCCGACACGGTCCCGCCGTTCTCCACCGTGATGCGCATCAGGTCGTCGTAGAGGCGTTTGGCTTTGTCAAGCTCAGCTTCGGACCGCGGAACAAGGTTCATGTGGAGGTGAAAATCCCCGAGGTGGCCGAACACGGCGTGTGACAATTGACTTGCGGCAATCCTCTCCATGCAGGTTTCGAAGACCCGCTCGAACGCGGACGCCGGAAGGGCGGTGTCGGTGGAAATTTTCCGGATGCCGGGGCAGTCGCGCTTGCAGCGCGCGACGGCGGCGTTGACGGCCTCGGGAACGGCGTGCCGGATGGCCTTGAGCCGCTCGACCTCCTTTGCCTCGAATCCGCTCCACGTGTGCTCGAACGAGGAGCCGAAACCGGCAAGCGCGCTTTCCCATTTGTCCATCTGATCCTCGAACGGCGCGTTGTCGGTCTCCAGATATTCCCAGTACACCGCGTTTCTGCGGCCGGCCGGAAATTCCGGCAAGTCGAACGGAAGCTCGCGCCGCGCCGATTCGAGAAAGCCGAGGGCGCTTTGGTCGAAATACTCGATGGCCGACACCTGGCGCTGTTTTCTGAGAAATGCCGCCGCGCCGAACGCGGCTTTCCTGTCCGGAAAAAAGCTGAGCCCGGCGGCGAAACGCGGCTGCGGCATGAGGCGCACGGTGCATTGCGTAAAGATCCCGAGCGTGCCTTCGGAACCGATAAACAGGTCTATCAGGTCCATGTCGGGCGAAGAAAAGTATCCGCTGGCGTTCTTTACAGAAGGGGAACGGTACGAGGATTTGCTGATGGTGACGTTGTTTCCCTGCTCCGTTTTGGCCGTAAAGACGCCGTTCTTTTCCCCGCATGCTCCGCGCCTGAGCAGGAGCGTGTCGCCATTGGCAAGCACGATCCGGAGTTCAATCACGTGCGCCCGCGTGGGCCCGAACCGAAACGAGCGCGCGCCCGAGGCGTTGGTGGCCACGGTGCCGCCGAGCTGGGCGGTTGTTTCGGTGGGGTCGGGAGGGTAGAAGAGACCGGCCGGGGTGATAATGGCCGCGCCGTCCACAGGAGATGGCCATGCGCCGGGATCTGCGAGGAACGCGGCGATGTTCTCAAGGGTGACGCCCGGCTCGCAGCAAAGCTCATAACCGTTGTCCGCGTCGGATGAAACGCGAACGATCCTGTTCATGTCGCGACATGCAGAGCACGACGCATCCGTCAATGGGAACGCTGCCGCCGGCGATGCCGGTCTTTCCGCCGATCACGGTGATGGGGACCTTCGACTTGTGTGCGTCAAGAACGACGTCTCTCACGTCGGAAACCGTTTGCGGAAAATACACGGCGTCCGGAATGCCCAGGGTGAAGCGGGATTCGTCGTAAAGAATCTCGGGAAGCTGTTCGCGGATGGTCTGTTTGCCGGTGTATGATTTCATGGCAAGCGGGCATTAGCCCGGGCGGCGGCGAAAAGATGCAGGCCGAGCCGCACCTGGAGCGATGTGGTTTCGCGCTCGGCCGTCCCGGCGTCGCGCAGGGTGACCGTTATGGATTCGCCGTCGTCTGCGCTGCCCGCGCGCCGTCCCTCAAGCGAGGAGAATTCCGCATTGGCAAGCGAAACAATGCATCCGAAGTAGTAAATGCCCTCATCTGCTGCACCAGGGGAGCTGTACAGCGGGCCGTCGTGAAGCGGAAAAAGGTCCCTTGGCGCTCAACGTCAAGCCCTGTCTCCTCCGACAATTCCCGCACCGCAACCGCCCTGGCCGCGTTGACCTCGCGGTCGAGCATGCCGGCGGGGAATTCGAGGTTGTTTCCGCCGTTGCCGATACGGCGCTGGCGTATCATGAGAAAACGCTCCTCGCCGGTGTCCCTGTTCTTCACAAGCGGCACCACGATCACCGCGTGGCCGCGAATGAAGATATAGCGGGGAAGTTTATTGCCTTGCGGATCTGTTACATCAGCCTCGCATAAAGCAAAGAGCAGTTCGCCGTTCTTTTTGTAAAGCAGCGACAAGGGGACGAGCTTGTTGATTGAACAGCCCGCGTCAAGGACGGTTTCTGCCATTGGATTACTTTGGGTTCTTGGAGGAAGGAAAGGTTTTGCATGGGAATTGTCCAACGGATTCTCATCCCACCTGTCAAATCCTCCCCCGGGGGAGGTTCGGAGGGGGGATATTATAAGCATTTTCCCAGCGGGATCTAAAGGGCAGAGCCCTTTCCATATCTTGATTATGTATTTGTTCTTGAGTTTGTTATAACCGAAACATCACGAGCTTCGCTATTGTTATCTCGCCGACGCCGACTCCTTCCACACCCCGAAATTAATCCGGTCCTTCCCGTCCCGTTTCGCGCCGTACATGAGGTCGTCGGCTTTCTTGACAAGCGCGTCGACATCGCCGGGCGACCGGAGGTAGGTCATGGCGCCGATGGAGAAGGTGACGGGCCAGCCGCCGCTGCGCATGGCATCAATGAGGCCGGCGTGGATCTTCTCGACAACGGGCGCGGCCTGGTCCTTACCGGTTTCGGCAAGCAACACCACGAATTCGTCGCCGCCGATGCGCGCGAAGATGTCCGTGGAGCGGATGGTGCGCATGATCGCCGCGGAAATGAGCCTCAGGACGCGGTCGCCGGCCTCGTGGCCGAGGGCGTCGTTGACCGATTTGAAGTTGTCAAGGTCGATGTAGACAAGCGTGAACGGGTGCTTGTAACGGTGCATGCGGTCTATCTCGATCTGCGCCGCCTCGTAAAACGCCCTTCGGTTGGCCGCGCCCGTGAGTTCGTCCTTCCGCGCAAGGTGTTTTTCATGGTCAAGCGTCTCCCTGAGGCGCGAAAGGATTTCCGCGGCAATAAGGAACACGGAGAACTCCACGGTGCCGTTCCAGAAAGGAACGATGGGATGTGAGTAGGTGGTGTGCGAAACTACATCGGCATAGATCCATGCGGCAGCGCCCGCGACCGTTACAACGTATGCAATGCGCCTTCCGGAAAACCAGGCTGCCATAAGGATGGGGAGAAGGTAGAACACCAGGAACGAAAGGTCGGGGCCGGTGATGATGTCGAGCACCATGAACAGGAATATGACCGCGATGTAGAAGATCACGAGAAGCGGCTGCGGAACCGTTTTAATGGCGTTGGCGATATTCATGGGTGTGAAAATCAGTATACAATGAACGCCGCCATCAGCGCAATCCCCGCGTGTTTGGCCGGAGCAGGACAACGGTCATGACAATAATGAAATTACGCGAGCCTTCGGTTGAGCACCGTTTTCGCGGTTTTCCATCCGAACGCGAGCGAGCCGGCAAGAATGCACAGCCCCACGAGACCGGGAACTCCCAACAGAAAGAAAAGGAGCACGGCGAGGAACGGAAGCAGAAACAGCAGCGACAGGACGGCGAACTTTTCAAGATACACGAAAAAAACATAATTGCGGAATTCCGCTGGCCGCTGGCCGTAGAACCGCAGAAACCGGACGCCTTCCTGGGCCCGCTTGTGCCGCAGCCGCCGGTGGCGCGCAAACCGTGTCATCATGTCGTTCCAGCCGCTTCGCTCGACGTATCGCATGAGGAAAGGGGTGGTGAACGAAATGTGCCCCATGTCAAGCATGATGTCGACCATGGGGGGAATGAGCTCCTTTTCGCCGGGCATGCTTTCGTACGCGCGGTGCAGGTAACCAAAGGCCTTCAGGTTTTCCCCGTTTTCGCGGTAGAAGTCGGCGAGGAACCAGTAGTCTTCTATGCAGTAGGGATGCTCCAGCTTTATCACGCGCTGCACGTACTTTTCCATGCGGCCGACGCTGCCGATGTCGCGCAGGAAGTGGTAGTAATCGCGGATGATTTCCGGGTTGTCGGGCTCTGCGGCGAGCGCCGCCTCGAACGCCGTGCGCGCCTCCTTGTCCATGTGCATTTCCGAATAGGCGATTGCCTTGACGCGGATCGCTTCTGCATCGAGCGGCGAAACGTCGAGCGCCCTTTCGGCCGTGGCGAGCGCGTCCTTCGGGTCTCCGCCGTTGAGGTGCACATAGGCAAGGTCCACGTACCCCACGGGCGAGTTGGGGTAGAGGCGGATCGTCTCCTGCGCAAGCGCGCGCGCGTCGTCGATCTGGTTGTTCTGCGAAAGACAGAACACCAGCCGCGAAAGGGTCTTCACGTTTCTCGGCGAGTCCTTGAGGTATTCCTGGTAGAGCTCCACGCTTTTTTCGGTCTCGCCGAGAAAGATGTAATGATCGGCGAGAAGGTCCCTCGCCTCGTCGAAACGCGGATTGAGCTGTAGGGCGGTCTTGAAACAATGTTCCGCGTTTTCGAAATCCCCGAGGCGTTCGTACGCGATGCCTCCGTTGCGGAAGGTGTCCGGGTTGTCGGTCCCGATCTGGAGCGCTTTTTCGAAGTACTGCACCGCCGTGTCGAAATGGTTGGTTTCGGTGTAGTACCAGATCATCGCGCTGAACACGGCCTCGGTGCCGGGATTGTACTTGTCGGCCCGGAAGAGGTACTTGCCGGATTTTTTAAGGGCGCCGAGCTCCGAATAGGCGTAGAAGAGGCCGAGCAGCACATCGACGTTCTTCCGTTCGATCCTGAGCGCCTTGTAAAGGTAGGGGATTGCGGTTCGAGGGTCGTCTTGCTCGAGATACACCCGCGAATAGAGAAACGGGATTTCCCATTCGTCCGGGTACAGTGATTCGTATCCGTCAAGAAGCGCCAAAGCGTCTTCGTGGAATCCCAGCTCGAGGAGATCCTCGATCCGGTCCACAAGGTCCTGCAGTTCGAGCCATTCGTCCATAGGGGTGTTCCCGTGTTCAACATGGCAAAAATAATTGAGGCCGGGGAGAGGGCTGGGGGTATCAAGGAGGGAGGCAGGAAGAAGAAATGAATCGAGGATTAAAAGAGAATATGGGCGCCCCGCCCCTTAATCCCCGTCCTTCACATATCTCGCCTCAAACACCCCCTGCGGCAGGTTCCGGGGCAGGTCAATCAGCGTTTGGCTCTCGCGGGGTTGGCAGGGGAACTCCCAAACTTTCTTTCCGAGAACCGAATAGAGTTCCACGCGCGAAGTTCCTGCGGGAACGCGGAGGCGGCAGGATGATATTCCCGCCACGAGACAAACTACCGGCGACGCGGATGCTGGGCGAGCGCTTGCGGGAGGCAAGACAACCGATGTCGCCGGGTCGTATCCCCACACCTGAATTTCGGTGAATGCGCACCATTTGGCGGGATTGCTCGCAACCAGGTCTGTTATGGTTATCGACTGCGTGGTGCGGCTTGCAAACGGAAATTCCTGGCCTGTCTTGAGCGAATCGATTGTTATGGTGTCCCTCGCGCCGTTTGTAAAGACAATGGTCGCGCGCTTCCAGTAGCTGTCGTGACCGCCCGACCAGTCGGCGCGCACCCAGATTTTCACCTTGTCCACGGTCACGTCGTGGCCGAAATCAACCTTCCACCACAGCGGGCTGGGTGCGGTGAGCTGCGGCCCCCAGGACGCGTAAGTGAGGGACCCGTGGCTCGTGTTGAGGGTGTCGCCGTTGATTGCGCTTAAGGCCAGAAAGGTGGTGTCGGGAACACAATTCGGGGCAGTGTCGTAGTTGCAGGGGTATTCGCTGTTCGACGACGCATGGGGAAAACCGTGTCCGGGCGCCCGCACGTCATTGGGGTTGAGGGCGATGTTCCGGTAGGTCTGGCAGACCGCAGCTGGGGCGAGACTTGTTTGAATAATACAAAGAACGGCAAGGGTGATTTGATGTGATTTCTGCATGCATTGGCCTCTTCCGGTTCATTCAGGATGAAATCGAAATTCCTTACCCAAAATATATGACCTATGGGCGGCAATTTCACAAAAAAGTGTTCCTCTTGCCTTCTTATGCGGTCCTTTTTCCTTTGCTAAAAAGAAGATCATGTTTTATATTGTGAAATATGTCTCGGTAGAAACGGGAAGGGGCTTGGGACCGGGGCATTCTCAAACCACGAAACAAGCCTTTCTAAACCTTTATTCAAAAGGAGTTGTTATGCGCGGTCTTCTTATTGCTCTGTGCGTCTGTATCATTCCCTTTTCTGCGTCGCAGGCGCAGACCAATCTGGTGACGAACGGTGATTTCTCGGCCGCACTAGCCCCCGAATGGATCGTTGGAAACTGGGGCACGGGGTTCAGCACCTATGGGGTCACCAACGGTGTTTTCCACCTAACGGTAACTGCAATCGGTGCGGCTGCCTGGAACGTCTTTTTCTACCATTTTGAGGACATCACACTTCAGGCCGGTGTCAATTACATCTATTCATTCACGTCACACGCCTCGGCCGCCTCCGTCATTTCGACCCAGGTAAAGACCGTAGGCACAGGTACGACTGAGCCGGTTTGGTTCTCAGACTCAATGGTGTCCATCGGCGCCACCGATTCCACCTACTCCTTTCCCTTTTCGCCCGCGGCAGACGACGATTCCGGCCAGGTCAACTTCTCTCTCGGCTTCGGCAACGTTCCGCTGGGCGCGACCATTTACATCAGCAACGTTTCCATCATGGTGGACAATACCAAGGTGACCAATCAGGTGGGCGCCCGGACGGCGGCCGATGTCCGCTGTGTCAAGAACGGCGTTATTGTCAACCTCACCCGTCCCGACAGGGCCGAGCTCAAGCTTTTCAACCTGCGCGGGATGCAGGTCGCCGATTATTCGTCCGCGCTCAGGTCCATGACCGCCGGTTCGCACCAGATCAATTTCAACACGCGGACCGTTTCGAACGGTACCTATTTGGTGTCGGTCAACAACGGCGAGCGGACATTCCGCTCCGCTATTTCAATTGTGAAGTAAGACCGGCCATAGGTTGATCCTTATGAGGGGAGCGCGAGCTCCCCTTTTTTTTGAACCCTTTTAGATTTTCCCGGCCGTTTTCCCGTTCAGCCTCCCTAACTCATTGATTAAAGCGCTTCACTCCGATTCCGACCGTAAAATTTTCCCGTATTGTAAATTTTGCATTGTGAAAAACGTCATTTTCTATTATATTTGTCGCTTGAAAAAACGCTGGGACTGTACCTTTTAAACCATTTCACGATGCAGGAGGTTTGTATGATTCGTAAAAGATCCGTTCTGTGCGCGTTTGTCGCGGCGCTTGCTTTGCAGGCGGGTGCGCAGGACATCAGCATCACGGGGAGCGTAATCGACGCCGCAGCCAACCCGGTTGCCGGCGCCACAGTGAGCCTGATGTATGCGGGGATTTCGACCACCACGGGGAGCGACGGCTCATTCACGCTTTCGCAGACCACGGCCGTCAGGAGTATGCAGGAGCATGCGGCGGCAGTATCCGCCTCGGTTGCCGGCAGCACGATCCGGTTTTCCGTTGCGTCACCTTCGGCAGTCCGGATCGACGTGTATTCCATAAACGGTCGCCTGGTTCTCGGCGCGCTCGACAGGACGCTTGCAAGGGGTGTCTATTCGTTCGCGCCCTCGGCCGCCGAAATCCCGTCAGGAGTCTATTTTGTCAAGGTTCGAATCGGCTCGTGGTCGAGCGTTTGCAGAATGTCGCTGAGCGGCGTCCGCGTTACCGGGACGGGACTCAGGCTGGTTCCGGACATAAACGGCCGGCCGCTTTCAAAGACGGCGGATGTTTCGGACACGCTCATCGCGACGAAGGGCGGGTACAAGACGTTCAAGAAGTTCATTGCCTCGTATACGCTTTCCGGCCAGATCTGCGTGCTTACGGCGATCCCCAAGTCGGCCGAAACCGCGATATATTCGCAGCGGGTCACCAAGAGCATCGATTGGGCGAACACAACCGTGCAGGTGTGGGACTACACTGCCGCCAATGCCGACACGTCGCTGCACCTTACGTCGACGGCGCTCGACGGGGCAAGCACGGTCAATCCCTACACAGGCAATACAAAATGCTGGCTGGTCACCTGCGGAACAGTCGGCTGGTCCACATGGGGATTTGTGGTAAGCGCCGCTGTCGGCTCGGTCGACATGTCCGGTTTCTACGGCGGAAGCATCCATTTCTACATCCGCGGAACCTCGCCGAGTGTCGGCGCGTTTATCGCGTCCACCGGCGGCGCCGGCACGGCTGTCGACCTCTCGACGCTGGGCTATACTGCCGACGGCACCTGGAACGAGATCACTCTTCCGCTTTCAAGTTTTCCCACGGTCGATCTCAGCGCGATCACGGAGTACCTGATGTTCGTGGCCCCTGTTTCATCGGCAGCCGGATACACTGCCGGTTCCAGCTACGCGCTCGACGATATCACGTATAGGCCTGCTCCCTAAAGTGGTCATTGGTTAATCTCTTTTGGCAATTTGGCGCTCCGCTGTCTTCCAGCGGGGCGCTTGTTGTTTGTGCTTCAAGTCAAGTATCAAGCACTCTGCAAAAAGAATTGATTGTGTGTGTGTGGGGGGGGGGGAAGTATCCCCCTGCCTGCGGCCCTACGGTCCTCCGTCACCCCCTCCTGGGTAGCCGCCTTGGCAAAGTGGCTGCAAGACCATGCATTGCTGCGGCGGCACCCACGGAGAATAGTTGAAACAAAGAAAAGTAGAAAATGCGAACAAGGTGCCTAACCGGTTTATTGCGAATGCCGATTGGCGCGGGAAGAAGTCATTGACTGAATAGAATTCTGTTGCCGCGCGCCAGGCCGGACTGAAATGGTCCCGCCGTAGCGGGATTGCCGGCCGACCCGGCCGATAGGCATAGGGCGGTCCGGCAACGAGGCCGAACGGCCGAGCCTGGAAGGAGGGCCGCCGCCGCGAAGCGGCGGGGCGCCCAAGTATTTGCTCTATTTTTTTAACGAAGGCGATGGGAACGCCGAATTCAAACTCTTCTTAAGCACTTGAAAGCAATTGAAAAACAACACCCCGCGAATGTATTTTACAACAATCTGACTCCGGACCCCTTTACAAAACCGCTTTTTGAAGAACAATCTTGAAGAATAATATCGGGAGGACATTTTGGAAATAAAGTTCAGCAAGAAAAAGCAGGAGATGAGGCAGGACCCGTTCCTTGACCTGCTGGCAAAGGCGAAGGACTTTGCCGAATCGAGGGGCAATGCGCTCACCGCGGCCGGCATCGCGGTCTGCCTCGTGGTGGCCGGCGTCCTGGTCTACGGGTATCTTATGCGGTCCGGCGAAGAAAAGGCCGTCGACGCCTTCGGAAAGGCAATGGTCGCCTACTCGACGGGGGACGAACGGGGGGCCGTCGAGGCGTTCAAGACCGTCGTTGACAACAGCAAGAATTCCCCGCAGGCGGCGTACAGCGCTTTTGTGCTCGGATCGGTGTTCCTGCGGCAGCAGAAATACGACGAGGCGATATCGTGGTTCACCGTGGCGGCTTCGGGCACCGCGAAGTCGGCGTTTGTCGCCGCGGACGCTCAGGAGGGACTTTCGGAATGCTATGAAGCGAAGGGAGACAAAGAGCAAGCGCTCAAGTGTCTGTCGAAAGCCCTCGATGATTCCCGCTTGACGTATCGGCAGTCGGCCATCGCGTGGAAAGCCGCGCTCATCAGCAGGGAACTGGGCAGGGCCGACGATGCCGCGCGCTACTGCAAACGGATAGAATCCGACACCACGAGCCAGGCCGCCGGCTACCGGCAAAAGGCGGAAAATCTGGTGGAGGAAATGGCAGTCTCCCGTTCGAACTAACGCCGGGTATTCATCGCGAAAAACAGGAGGATAGGAAATGGACATTGTTGTTCTTGACGACCTCAAAAGCAGAAAAACCAAGCTTGCCGAAATCCTTGAAAAGCATCGTTACAAAGTCGTGCAGTGCGGCACGTGCAACGATTTTCTCGCTTGTGTCAATGCGTCGCTGCCCGGCGTGATCCTGATTGACTTTGACACGTGGCACCGCGGCAGGTCCATGTATTCCTATTTCCAGATCGGGAAGAAGATCGAGCATGTTCCCGTGGTCTTTTACAATGCGCCGCCGAATTTCGTGACGCTCCCGGACAGGAGCAGACACGAAAAGGACTATGTCCTTCCGAAACCTTCCGAAGTCGAAACCGTTGTCGAGGCGATTTCGCACAGCCTGTAACCAGTACTACTTCCCGGGGAGCGGTGAATGGCCAGACGTGCCCCAGATACGCTCGTGTTTGCCGACTGCGACAACGGCGGTGTCGTCCATGTCGCCAATATCAAGGGCGGGGTGGGGAAGTCGACGGTTGCCACCAATCTCGCGGCGGCGCTTTCGCGAAAAGGCCCTACGCTTTGCATCGACCTTGACGTTCAGGGAAGCGCCACGGTCGCGTTGGGCAGGGACCCTGCGGCGTCCGGGAATTCCTCATGGGAGCTTTTCCGCCGTCGGTTCGGCGTTCCGCGGCCGGCGGAGAGCGGAACGCCGGCGTCCCTGGCGGGCCGCGCGGCGGAATGGTTCGGCCGCGCCGAATCGCTGGTGTTTTCCCAGATCGTGGGCCGGGGAACCCTCACGGACGTGGTGTGTTCCATCCGCCCCGGTCTCGACCTTGTCCCGGCCAATGCCGACCTGTTCAAGCCGGTCCTGTTTTTTCATCTCCAGAATTTCCTGTACAATCTCGACCTCTGCCGGGCCTACTACAAGTACATCGTCCTCGACACGCCGTCGGTGTGGAACGCCCTTACCCGAGCACTGTACCTGCACAGCAGCCTCAACCTTATCCCGGTGACGCTCAACGCGCTTTCAACCAAGAGCCTCAAGAACTATTTCCATAGTGTCAAGATACTCGCCCGCAGGCACCCGAGCGTGCGCGTGCGCATCCTCAAGAACGAGGTGTTCGGCAGACAGGATTCGAAGATAAAGGGCAAGACGCGCACCATGAACGAGAACCGCAGATATCTCGACGGCCTGTGCGAACAGGTGCGTTTAAAGGCCCGCACGGGGGTTGCCACCATTCCGCAATCGGTGATGTTCGATCTGGAGATTCCGGAGGCGGCCGTGATCCGCGACGCGCAGGACGAAGGCAGGACGCTCGACGATTTTCACCAGTACAGCGCGGCCACCAAGGCGTTTGACGAGCTCTCCCGCCTGGTGCAGTATGTTCTGAACAGCCCCGCAGCCGCGCAGCCGCGTCCGTTTGTGCGGAGCATCAGGCGCATGCCGTCCCTTGTCCCAAGGCTTGCGGCCGCCTGCCTCGTGTGCGCAGCGCTGGGGCTCGGACTTCCCGCCACGAACGCGCTGGCGCCGCGTCCCGTTGCCCCGCAGCAGCTTGTCGAACCGTCGCGGCCGCTCATCGCGCACACGTTCTTGCCCGGCGAATCTCTTTACAAATACGCAAAGTTCGTCATCTGCCGCTACCGGGCGCTGGTGCCCGGCGGCGAAGACGTCCGTCGGTACGCGCAGGAAACCGCCGACATCTACAACAGGACGAGGCTGCCGGGCGAGGCCCGCATCGCCGGCATCGACGGGCTGCCGTCGGGGACCTCGGTCGTCTTTTATCCTCCGTCAACCATCGTCAACCCGCGCGAGAAACAGCTGCTCCCCGTGTACGACTACTTCATGGCGATGGTCGACGACCCCTGCTCCTACATCACGGGGGACTGGTGCGACCGCGGCATGGGCGGCGGCACGCCGCACTACGGGATCGACGTTGCCGCGAGGCTCGGGTCGAACATCATCACGCCGATCGACGGCATGGTGGTGGACCGCGAAAGCACATCGGGGGGCCACATGCTCGGCGTTGCGAAGGAGGGCATGATCCTCACCTTTTTGCACATGGACAAGCGGTTCTACCAGACCGGCCAGATGGTGAAAAAAGGCGCTGTGGTCGGGACCGTGGGGCTCACGGGTGAGACCAGCGGGCCGCACGTGCATGTGGGCTACGGCGTGAAAAGCGTGCACGGCGACGGCATCGATTTCGGCAATTATTTCTACAAGTTCACCGATCCCAAACTGTTCTTCTACCGCGAACAATACATGGCGAACGTGAGCCGTTGATATACGGGAACACCTTTTCCCGGCGGGATCCTTCATGCCCCCCAGACTCCTCGCCCTCGATCTCGACGGAACCCTCCTGACCTCGGACAAACGCCTTTCCCGCGCCAGCGTCGCGGCGCTCGAAGACATGGCCCGCTGCGGCGCGGTGGTGGTGCTCGCCTCGGGCCGCATCGGCTCGAGCATGCTGCAGTACGCGGCCGGCCTGTCGTGCGATCCGGCGCTGCTCACGCTCAACGGCGCCGCGGTCTTTACCGGCGCGAAAAAAGGCCTGCGGCGGCTCGTGTATTCGGCCCCGCTCGCGCCCGCATGCGCCGACGCCCTGGTCGACCATTCCCAAAACGCGGACTACGCCGTCAACTATTACCTCGACGGCGAGCTGTACACCGTGCGGAACGGGCGCACGGCGCGCTGGAACGACCTCTACTACGCGCAGACCGCGTCGCAGTACCGTTTGGTGGATTCCCTGCAATCCCTGCGCGGCAGCTCGCCGCACAAGATCATCTTCGTGGGCGACCCGGCCGGTCTTGATAAAGAAGAATACGAACTGCGGAAGCGGTGGGGCGACAAGCTGTACATCGTGCGGACATGGGACTACTACCTCGAATTCCTGAGCCCGGAGGCCGATAAGGGCAAGGGCCTCGCCGTGCTGGCGCAGGAGTACGGCGTTCCGCTTTCGGAAGCCGCGGCGTTCGGCGACGCCGACAACGACATTCCGCTGTTTACCGCGGCACGGATTGCGGTGGCCGTGAAGAACGCCTCTCCCGGGGCCAAGGCCGCGGCCACCTATGTTTCTCAATGGACAAACGACGAGGAGGCCGTGGCGCGCGAATGGGAGCGGATGAAGGGGAGGGATTTTGTCGGCGGAGAAAAGTCACTTAGAGGATGATGCGTAATGGCGGATGATTACCTAATGTCAATTCATGCTCAATATGCCGGAAACCATGTATTTTGAGACCGTGCTGAGGATCGGAACAGCATCCCGGCCGGTCATAAAGAATCAACCTCATTATCAGCCCAACAACGTATGATGAATCGTACAGCACTTCTTATCTGCAGTCTTGTCGCATGCGCATTTTCCCAGAAGTACGCAGATTTCATCATCCTGTCCAATCCCGGATCCTATTCGATCCTCAACCAGTACCAGCAGCCGGTTTCCGAACAGGAAAAGGCGCTTTTTGTCGAGAACACGCCGATTCTGGTCGAAAATGAAAACGAAATGATGGGCGACCAGATCACCCGGGCGCTCCGGTTTGTTTTCGGCGGAACAACGTGGTTTCTGCAGAAGGACGAAGCCGGCAACCTCGTGGGCGACAAGGGGAAGCAGTTTCGGCAGTCGTACCGGAAATGCGGCGTTCTCGGGGACACGGTGCAAATCACGGAAGACAAGGCGGTTCCTTTTTCGCAACAGTACCCGCCCGCGGCACGGGGCGCGTTTTTTGCAAAAGGGGAGAGCATAGTCAGGATATTCTCCTACGGCGGTTCCTTCTATGTGAGGCGCGGTGGCACGCGGCCCGAATACGCATGGAGCGCGCTCGCGCCCAAGTCCGCATGGAAGCGCCTCGAACATGCGGCCGAGAAACCCCAGGGCCTCACCGGGTATCTGTCGGACATGATCGTCCGGCGGTTTGCCGAAGCGAACACGGCGTACGGGGAATACTTCGGGCATTTCAACGCGTTGACCCGCCAGGAGAAGACCGTTCCCGTATGGCAATGTGAGGCGCGCGGCGGCGAAGTCCGCTGCACCCTCAACCTGCCGTACCGGAACACGCCGCAGCTTGACGAAAGCACGCAGTACCTGGTACGCGACGTTGAAAACATGCTCATCGGCAAACAGTGCGAGGTCGTGGCCGGGAAGGGCGAGATCCTCGTGAGGCCGAAGGCGGGAAGCGGGGCGACGCCGTGAAACGGAAACTTGTCGAGCATGTTCTCAGCATCGCCTTTGTGACCGCGGTCCTGTTGTGCGCCCTGTTTATGGTCCGCGCGGCTGCGCACCACCGGACGGAACGGGAATCCGCCGCGTCCCAGACCTACGGCGACCTGTCGTTTGTGGACTTCGACAACGCGTTTCACAAGGCCCTGCTTCGCGACGCCGTGAACATTTTCTTTCCGGACCGGTTCGAACAGAACAACGCCGCCGTGGACCGGATCCTTGCGAACAAGGAAGAGGAATTCGGCAGGAAGCTGCAGAAGGCAAACGTGGAGGAGCGCCTCTCTTTTGGAAAGCTCTGGCAGCTGCTCGGCATGTACATAAAGTTTGTGCTCGTGTATGCCTCGGTGATGGTGCTCACGTATTACGGCGTCCAGACGCTCGCCGTCTTCAGGTTTACAAGGAGGAAACTGCGATCCGCGGGGAAGAAGCGGTCGTTCGGAGCGGTGGTGGTGCGCGTTGCCGCCGCCGTGGGAAAAACCGCGGCGTATTTCGTTCTGTTCGCGCCGGCCTACGTTATCGCGTATTCCATCCGCACCGAGTTCAACACCGACACCGTGGTGTTCATGGCGCTGCTCGGCGTTATCTCGAACGGCCTGCTGGTGACCTACGCGAACAAGTTCTACGCGTTTCTCACCGCGGAAAGCAGGAAGGGGTACGTGGAGACCGCGCTTGTCAAGAACCTCGCCTCTTCCTATTCGCCGAACGCCCGCGGCGGCATAAGCTACGGCGCGATCCTGCGGCCGTTCAAGCGGTTTGACGGCCACGTGTTCGGCCACATCTTTGCCAACGCGCGCCACCAGTACCTTTCCACGATCAAGGAACAGGCGTCCTTTCTCATCTCCGGCCTCATCATTATCGAAATGGCGCTCAACATCCACGGCCATTTGAGCTACGAAATGCTGCGGCAGATGCTGTACAAGAACTACGACATCGTGCTGGTCATCATACTGGGCATATTCTACACTGTCAAGGGGACGGAGGTTGTTGTTGATCTTATGGCGAACAGGGCGGAGAAGAGGATAGAGAACAAATAAAAATTGTTGAAAGTTGGATGTTGGATGTTGAAGGAAAGGCAGCTTGAAACCTTGAGTGCCGCGTTTGAAGACCTTGAAGTATGGAAGAAAGCCTGCAGGCTGGCTGTTCATCTTCATTCCTTGCTTGAAGAATTGTAAGGATTATGATCTAAGGACCAAATGTTTCGCGCGGCTGTTTCGATTGCTTCAAATATTGCGGAGGGGAGTGAGAGAAACAGCAACACAGATTTCAGAAGGTTTATTTTCATCGCGAAGGGATCTGCTGCTGAACTAAGGACACAGGTATATATATTGCAATATTCCGGCAGTATTGGCATTCTTAACAAGCAGAATATGGAAATGCTATGCGATGATTTGAAAACAATATCAAAAATGCTCCAGGGCCTTGCAACGTCGCTTAAAGACAAGAATTTAAGGCCGCTGGATCGATAGGAACAAATGCGACTTGCATTTTGTGCGTATTCAACTCTCAACTTCCAACTGTCAACTCGCCGACCGGTAGATCATGGATTTCTACTCGTGCTTGCGCAAGAAGGATCTTCGTTGGGTTGCAATTTGGATCCTCGGTATGTCATGCGTTGGTGTTTGGGACATTTTGTTTTTAAACAAGCCCGCCTTCCGGCAGGTGACGGCCGGATTCTTCAACACGTTTGCCGTCGCGTTTCTGGCGGTCGGCTTCACGCTGCTTTTGGCGTGGGGCGTCACGCTCGCACTGCACTTTCTTGACACATGGAGAAACAGGACGCCGTACCTGCTTCTCACGTTCCTGCTCAATCTCATCCGGTCCGTCCCTCAGGTCGTGGGCATTCTGTTCGGCTACGTGGCGGTGAGCGCGCTGGTGGAGGCCGGGGTGTTGCGGAGCCCCATCGTGATATTCTCGCTGCTTGCCCTGAGCATAAGCCTGTTCGTGTTCATCGAATTTGTCGACCTGATGCGGGAGCGAATCGCGCACTTTCAGAAGCTCGATTTCTACAACGCGATGCGCGTGTGCGGGATTTCGGAGGGCCGGGTCGTCAACTTCGACATCCTGTGGAAGAACAGCCGCATCCATGTTCTCAACAAGCTGATCTCGGTGTTCGGCGCCGCGATATTCCTGCAGTGCAGCGTGGACTTCATCATCTCGGTGGGGCTGTCCTCCGACGTGAACGCGGTGACGCTGCCCGCGAGCCTGGGGAGCCTGCTTGCGAAAATAGACAGCAAGCAGGACATCCTCGCCATCGGGTACACCCTCACGCATCCGGGATACGCCCACAACCTGTTTTTCGGACACCTTCTGGGGCTCACCGTCTCCTTTCTGATCGTCTTCTCGCTTATGTCAATTTACCATATCGCGAACGGATACGCGGAAAGGCACCACCTATGAGCGCCGAGCGCTATGCCGTAAGCATCCGCTCCGGCGAGCGGACCATTGTGACAACGGACAACTACGACGTTGTGCTCAACGAGATCACGTTTCTGTTCGGTGAATCGGGCATCGGGAAATCCATGGTTGCCAAGGCCGTGTACGGCCTGCTCGACCCGGACGAGCTCGACGTTATGGTGAACGGCAGGCCGTATGCGGCGTATTGCGCAGATCCGGCGACCCGCGAGATACTCGACGACAGTTTCTTCGTGTTCCAGGAGCCTTCGTCGCACCTCAATTCCCTTTTGAAAATTTCCGAGCAGCTGAATGAGGGAAGCCTGCGGCTGTGCAGGAACGAAGGGGAGATCGTGGGCAGGCTGTGGCGGAACGCCGACGAGCGCGCGATCCGCCGCGTGCTGGACATTTTTCCAAAGCCGTACCGTCCCAGCGGCGGGGAGAAGCAGCGCGCGCTGCTGGCCATGGCGTTCAAGAAGATCAACGTGCTTGCCGCGGGGAAGGGCGCCAACGCGCGAAGTTTCTTCGTGTTCGACGAACCGACCGGCAGCCTCGACAACAACTACCGCAACCTGTTCCTCGAATTGCTTTTTGAGAAATATGCGCAATGTCCCTTTACGGCGATGGTGATCACCCACGATTATTCCATTATAAGCGAGCTGTACGCGAAGTACCGGCCGCTTCTCGGGCGCATTCACCTCAAGGAGCTGCGCCGCGCCGCGCCGCCGGCCGTGGAAGTGGTCGATTTTTCCGCCCAGGACTACCTGAGCTGGCTCAAAGAGGTTCCGCCTGCGTCCGGGGGCGCGGACGCGGCTGCGGCCGTGCTTGATTTCGGCGCGCGCTTCTCGGTGTTCGGACGCAACCTGTGCCTGTTCCGCGACGCCGGACACCGGCAGCCCGCGAATCTCGCCATTCACAAGGGGGAAATGGCGTATGTAAAGGCCCCGAGCGGCGTGGGCAAGACGACGCTTGCCAAGGTGATTATGGGCCTGTACGCGGCGCAGGACCTTTCGATGAACCTCTGCGGCACAAACTTCGACGCGCGCACGCCCAAAAAAGTGTGGGAGACAAAGGTCTGGGGCAGGAGGGCGGGCATGGTGTTTCAGCACGCCGACGAATCGCTCGATCTTGCCGCCACGGTGCGGGAAACGTTTAACGGCCTGCCGCTTCCGGAAAAGATGACGCCTCAAAGGCTTTTAGCGGTGATGGCCGAGCTGTTCGAGGGAGCCGTTACCGACGCGTTTCTCGCCAAGAAGGTCGCGATGCTGAGCGGCGGGCAAAAGCAGCGGCTCAATTTGCTGCGCAGCATCGCGCTCAACCCCGACCTCCTCATCCTCGACGAACCGCTCAACGGACTCGACTTCCTGAGCGTCAAGAAAGTGCTTTCCATCCTTGACGACCGCCGAAAAAAGGGAGCCGCCCTGCTTATGATCTCCCACAACGAGGAGATCTTCGACCACTTCGTTGACCCACGGCATGTTTATTATCTTGCCGAATGCGAATAACAAATACTATAAAAGAAGATTTAAAAAAAAGATAGTCTGGTGGGGGAGGTCTCCCCCTCGCTGCGGCCTCCTCGGCCTTCAGGCCTGCGGCGTCCTCCGCTACCCCCTCGAGGGTAGCCCCCAAGAGGAGTCTGCAGCAAGAATGGAACTCCCTTGTGGGGGCACCAAGAAACATTTTTGAATGAAGAATGCAGGATGTGGAAAATAGAAGTAAACGTGTCATTGCGAGGAGCGAAGTGACGAAGCAATCTCCGTTAGAGTAGGAAGTGTCACTCTTGACGGACGCGCCTTCTCAAGCCGGAGATCCATGCGCCTCATCGAGGTACTTCCGCTTCATAAAGAAGGCCTTTTCGAGTTGCTCAAAGTCTTCCTTCGAGCAGACTTTTCTGCATTGAGCGGCGAAGTCATCGGAGCGCTTGAAGGATTCATTTACCATTGCGCAGGGATAGTCGTCGCACAAACCACAATTGTCAAGGCCCTTGCTTGCGGCGCATTCCCGCTGTTTGTCGTACGCGCACTGCCCCGTGGTTGCGCAGCCGCTGCAGTAGAGGGAGATTGCCGGCGTGCCGGCCGGCAGCAGGCCTGTTTTTATCCACAGAGAAAGGGTTTTCTCGAGAAGCTCCGCATCCCCGGTTTTTGTCGCAATGCCACGGGGACACTTGTCGCAGTTGTCGCCGCACACGCCGAGGTTCACCATGGTCATGCCTTTGCCGCCTTGGCAAAATATTCTTTCATGGGCGCAAAATAAAAATCATTCCAACCCAGCTTGTAGCTTGACACCTGTCCCTTCGGTATTCCGCTGTGGGTGAGGGTCAGCCTCGTTCCTGCCTTCACTTTTTCAAACGAAAGCTCCACAAGGGAATCCGGATCGGCGTCGGAAAACTCCGTGGTGCGCCACTGCTGGATGATCTTCTTGTTTTTTACCAGCTTCACGGTAGTTCCGGAGATATATCCGTCCCAGGCAGTAAATTTCCCGCCGATTCTTGGGGAAAACTTGGCGGGGGAGCCGGTAAAAGCCGAATGCTCCTTTGACGACAGCCAGGCCGCAAAGAGCTTTTCCGGAGTTACTGGAAAGGTGGCGGTAAGGGTGAAGGAAGGTTTCATGGAAAGGCTCCTTTGTAGTTGGTTGTTAGCATGAAAATGCGCTGTGTGTCGGAATGCATGCAAGTCAGAAAATGGTCCTCTCCCAAAAAAGAAGTCAAAACGAATCTTGCAAGTTCTCTTGGTGGGGGATCGTCAAGAGTGCTTTCGTGGACGACAGCGGCTTGTGAAAAGAGAAGATCCCTTTCGGATGGGCGGGCGATGAGTTTTCTTGCAGAAAACGCTTTCTCGCTGTTTGCCTTGCGCGCTGGGTTCTATGGAGATATATTTGTCTTTGAGGAAAAGGGAGGTGCACCCATGATCCATCGAACCGGTCTCCAGATCGTCCTTGCAGCGGCGGTTTTCACGGCGTCGCACTGCGCCTATGTCCACCCGTTTGCGGATACGACGCCGGGGAATACGTGGGAATATGCGTATTCGACCAGTTCGGTTTTTTGGGGAGGGGGTGAAATAAGAGACGCTCAGAGTTCCGGCACTGTGACCATTACGATTCTTCCGTCCGGGCAGGTGAGGACAATAGTCGATGGAACCAATACGGTTACGGAAATGCCGGTATTCGAGGGCACAGGAACGAGCACGACAACACCGGAACATGATTCCTTGACTGCTCCGTCATTACGGAACCTTGACCTTGCCGTGGTTTCCATCATTACAAATCCTTTTGTCGTGGATTCGATGTTTCCCGGCGATACCTCAGAGGTGACTTTTGACAAAGTGCTGTATAACACCGATACGCTTTTTACCGAAACCATGGTTCACGCAGGTCCTTACCAGTACGGTAATGAATGGGACACTGTCGTCTATCTTCAAAAATGCGGGCCCGCAAGCGTTGCTTCATCGATGCTCGGGACGCTGGTTACAACCCAGATATCTTCCCGGCTCACCCTCACCTCCTTTAACGGCAAACCCTCCTCCGATATTGTGGTCCTTAACAGCGTTCCCCTCTCCGACATGGAAAAACTGTATGCGGCGTATGCGCCAGGCCAAAAAAGCGCCATAACATCCCCGGAGCTTCGGCAATCATCGTTGCTGCCGAAATGGTCTTTGCAGAAGGTATCCGAGGGCATTGCACTTTCATTTTCCGTGCCTGCCGCATATACGCTGAGGGTGACAAACGTTTCGGGCAGGGAAATGCGCCTGTTCCGCGGGGACGCCGGAGCGCACCGGGTCTTGCTGTCAAGAGCCTGCCTTCCGGCCGGAATGTATGGCATCACCCTTGTTTCCGGGCAGGAGCGCCGGAGAATGATGGTTCGCATCTGGTAAGGACATCGCTAATAACCCGGCGACGGTTCCGGTTCCCCTTTAAAAGACACCCTGCAATCCAAAGGTGATCGGCGAAGCATATGCAAACCCGCCATTTTGCTGAAGTCCCATCAGATTTATCAGACTGAATACCGCAAAAACCTTTTTGTAACCAATCCCCATTTTCATTTTTGTGCCGCCGAAATACCTGGCGTCGTTATTGGTTTCCTGACCAAAGGAGTCTGTGTAGCCGCTGTGCTCGAACCAATATCCCGCTGTGCCGCCATACTGTACAAAGAAGATGTCATTTGGCTTGTACACACCCATGCAGACGGCCCCGAGTCCCATGAGATAGCAGGTGCCCTCTTCACTGCTTTGCGTTGCTTCAAAGCATGTGACCGTGGGATCTATGCCAATGTAAACTTTGCCTTTGACTATTACACCAAACGATGCGACGGGACCGACAGAATTATTATACTGTCCGAACGTGTAACCATAGGACTGTGAGAAAGTAAATCGCACATTTCTTGTGTCCTTGCTTCCTGTTGCAGAAGGATTCCTGTTTGTTGTTGACACTGTTGCCGTTTGCATGCTTTGACCGTTTGATGCGGGAAGCGAATCGGCATCGGCGGCGGTTTCCTGGGCATGTGTGAGCGTTGGAATAAGTAACCCCAGCGCCAGGATCGTTGAGTTTTTGTTCATGTGCATGTGTTCCTTCGGATAGCGTTGATTAAAAAATAGGTGAGGGGTCGTTTCCCCCTCATCCTGTTTAACCGGCTGCAGTGGACGGCGGCGTTCAGTATATAATCACCGGCGATCCCCACCTTCTTGAGCTTGACGCTAGATACCCGTATCAGGTTGCTTCCCCGGCTGGTTTTCTCAAGAAAACCCGGATAGGCTCTAAATAGTACGCAGAAAATGGGAAGGTGATAAAATGGATATCCCGCGATAGGATAATAGATCAAGAAGATGATGATTGCCCGTAATTATAAAATCGGCTCTGGCGGCAAGCGCTGTCTGTATAACGATATCATCAGAAGGATCGGCAATAACGATTATTTCATCGAGATGGGCAGGGACGACGATAGTGGTAAAGGATTCGTACAAGGATCTCAATTCTTCCGGCGTGTATCCAGTTGAAATCAGATTCCTTTTTAGTTTGAGAGTAGAAAGTGTCCCGCTCAGCTCATCGAGCAGCGGTATTGATGCGAAGGCGATAAAATCGCCCTTGTAAACCGCTTTAAGCACCTGGTGCGGCGTTCCCCGCCACAGTAATCCGGAAATGACAACATTGGTATCAAGAACAATGCGAAAAGGCATTTATCTAAAGGCCTCTGCCTGCATACTTTTTCCGGACAGAATGGACAATTGCATCAATTTCTTCCAACAACATCGGTTTTGGAGATTTGCCGATATCAGCAGGCCAGGGTTTTTCCTGTATCTGCTTGAGCAGTATCGTGTCGCCGCTTTGGGAAAAAATAAATTTGTTCCCTCGAGCAAGAAAGCCGCGGGAAGCATTCGGCAGGCGGATTGTCCCGGTTCTCCGATTGGCTTTTACCGTGAGCATATTTTCGACTCCTTTGACAGGCTGTTAATCATTTGGAAAAATAATAAACGAGAGGTGGCCCAAGCGATTAAACTGATGGTTGTTTGTTTTTAAGGCTTGCAAAGGGCTTTGTCCCCCTGATCCCGCCGTCCGTCTGTTCGGCGGCACCATAGGCGCCATGCCCGCAGCATGGGCGATGGGATAGGAACAAGGAATGTTTCTTTTTTCTGACGGAAACGGTGTAATCCTGCACGTAAAGCTTCCCCGCCGCCGTATCTGAAAATATCTCCGTATTACCTTATTACCTTGTATTCCCACGCGCGCGGTGCTATACTTACACATGCCACCTTGGCCGCTTGCTTGTAGCGATTGAGTTTGTCAATACCCTCCAGCATCCCCGGTTGACGGGCCCAAGGGGCCGATTCTTCCCGAAGATTTCCGCTTCCGAAAAGTCTTTTCCCCGCGCTGGGGTTTTTCTGCATGGAAAAGAAACGGATCAATCCCCGGTTTCCATATCTTGCGGCAGGCCTATTTGCCGTGCTGCTGGCGGCAATTGTCATTGGGGCCTGGCAGTATTACCAGTTTGAGGAAATGCGCTTTGTAGCAAAAGTCAAGGATGAGCTTTCCGCCATTGCAAACCTCAAGATGGAACAGATTGCCGCCTGGAGGCGGGAACGGCTCGGCGACGCCGAGGTGCTTTCCCGGGGCGGCCTGCTTTTTAATGGCAGCGGCGGAAAAGAAACGCTCCGCAACTGCCTGCGCAGGATCGGCCCCATACTCACCACCGGCAAAAAGGAATACGCGTATCAATCGCTGATCGTTACCGACCCTGAAGGCCGGATGATTGACAAAATGGGCGACACGGCGAACTTGCCGCTGTATCTCGACACGGGCGCCATCAAACAGGTGGTTGCCGAAAGAAAAATGAGGTTTGTGGATTTTTACCGGTGCCCTGGCTGCAGCCGCACTCGGCTCGACCTGCTTGCGCCCCTGCTCGGGCCCGATACCGCGGCCGCCGTTGCCGGGGTCGTGGTCCTGCGGTGCGCGCCGGAACAATTTTTATACCCGCTTATCAGCACCTGGCCCGTTCCGAGCAAAACTTCGGAGACCCTTCTGTTCAGGCAGGACGGCAACAAAATCGTGTTTCTGAACGATCTGAAGTTCCGGCAAGGCGCTGCCTTGAATCTCCGGTTTCCTGTTGGAACCGAGGACCTTCCTGCGGCGCAGTTCGCCCGCGGCAGGGAAGGGCTGATGGAAGGCACGGATTACCACGGCGCAAAGGTATTTGCGGTCGGCAGGCGCATTCCCGACTCGCCGTGGTATATTATTGCGAAGGTGGACAAAGAGGAAGTGCTTGCACCGCTCCGGGCCGCCGCGAGGGCCATAATGATTGGAGCGGGTCTTGTTATTATTGCCGCCGGGTCCCTGCTGGTGATGTGGTGGATGATGCGCGAGCGGAGAATCTTCAGAAAACAATATCTGGCCGAAACGGGGTTGAAGGAAAGCGAGGAGAAATTCCGCAACGTGTTCGACAACTCGAATGTTGGAAAATCCATCACCCTGCCCGACGGCCATGTGAATGTCAACGCTGCGTTCTGCGACATGCTGGGATACACCAAGGAGGAACTTGCAAACAAAAAATGGCAGCAGATAACCCATCCGGACGATGCCGAATTGACGCAGAAGAATATCGACGAGGTATTGTCAGGCCGTATAAAGGCGGCCCGGTTCACAAAGAGATACATAAAGAAAAACGGCGACGTTGTCTGGACCGATGTTGGCACGGCGCTGCAGAGGGACGAAAAGGGCAACGCGCTCTACTTCATTACCTCCGTTATCGACATCACCCAGCAGAAGGAAATGGAAGAATCGCTGGCACGTGTGGGCAATGAATGGCAGAAGACCTTTGATGCCGACCTGGACGCGATCTGGCTCCTTGACAAAGACCAGAAGATAGTCCGCTCCAACAAAATGGCCGAGAAGATATTCAATCTTTCCCGCGAAAAAATGATTGGCAAGCATTGCTGGGAAATAGTGCACGGTACGGCCGACGCGATTCCCGAGTGTCCGGTGCTGCGCGCGAGAAACAGCCTTCACCGGGAGTCCATGGAACTGGAAATGGGCGACCGCTGGTTTGCGGTGTATGTCGATCCCATCCTTGACGGCAACGGCCGCGTTTCGGGATATGTTCACATTGTGGGCGACATCACCGAGCGCAAGCAGACGCAGGAGAAGCTTGAGGAGAGCAGGGAGAAACTGCAGCTCACCATCGATCAGGCGCCCGTGAGCATCGCCACGGTCGGTATGGACAAACGGTTCCTTGGTTGCAACAGGGCGTTCTGCGATTTTCTGGGCTTTGGCGAGGATGAGATCAAGCAGAAGACCATCGCCGACGTCACCTTTCCGGAGGACGTTGACATAGGCATGGCCGACATGCGGGCCATTGCAACGGGTGAGAAGAAGAGCTCCATGGTGCAGAAAAGATATGTGCGCAAGGATGGCAAGGTTGTCTGGGGCGATGTCTGCATCAACGTCGTGAGGAACAGCCAGGGCAGCTTGATGTACTTCCTTGCCATAATCCAGGACATCACCGAGCGCAAAAAAAGCGAGAAGGAGCTGGCTGAAGCGCAGCGGCTTTACCGGGAGCTTTATGACAACGTCGCCATTGGTCTTCTTCGAACCACGCCGGGCCCCCAAGGGGCTTTTATCGATGTGAATCCGGCCATGGTTAAAATGTTCGAAGCCGACAGCCGTGAACAGTTGATGGCTCTTCATCCGAGCGAAATCTATTGGGACGAAAGCCAGCGCAAGATCGTAAGCGATGCCATTGTGGCAAAGGGTTTTGTTGATGATGAAGTCAAGTTCAAAACCCTCAAGGGAAAGCTGATCTGGTGCCGCATACATGCAGTAAAAAAAATCGACGCAGACGGCGGGATATTTTTCGACGACACTATTGAGGACATCACCGAGCGCAAACTGGCCGAAGAACAGATAAACCTTCTGAACAACGAACTTCTCCAGAAAAACACCGAACTCGAGCAGCTTGTCTATATCGCCTCGCACGACCTGCGGTCGCCGCTGGTGAACGTGCAGGGCTTCAGCAGGGAAATGGGGCTTCTTGCCGACGAAGTTGCGGAGATTACGTCGCATGCCGATTTTCCCGCCAAGCAGCGCGCAAGACTCGACGAGATCATGATCCGGGAGTTTCCCCAGGACCAGAATTACGTTCTGGCGAGCGTTGTCAAAATGGACTCTCTTCTCAAGGGCCTGCTCAAGCTTTCCCGGCTCGGCCGGGTCGCGGTCAATTTTCAGAAGCTCGACATGAACAGCCTGCTGTCGCACGTCCTGAAAGCTATGGAGTTCCAAATTCAACAAAACAAAGCCACGGTGGAGACGGAACCGCTGCCGCCGTGCATCGGCGATCCCGACCAATTGAACCAGGTCTTTACAAACCTCATTGACAATGCGCTCAAATATGCGGCGCCGGACCGTCCGGCCGTTGTCCGGATTTCGGGCAAAACCCAAAGAGGCATTTCCGAATACTGCATCGAAGACAACGGCGTTGGCATTTCGCCTGAGCATCAGTCAAAGGTCTTCGAAATATTTCACCGGCTCGACCCGAAGGCGTGCGAAGGCGAAGGGCTGGGGCTTGCAATTGTCAAGAAAATTGTCGCAAGGCTCAGCGGCAACGTGCGGCTGGAATCGGAACCGGGCAAGGGAAGCAGGTTTTATGTGGAGCTGCCGGGAAGGTAACCTCACCCCCGGCCCCTCTTGCCCCTTCGGGCACTTCCAAGGGTCGCCCCCGGGGAGAGGGGCGAAAGAAAAACAAGCATGAATTCCCCTCTCCCTGTGGGAGAGGGGTGGCCGAAGGCCGGGGTGAGGTTAGAAGATAAAAAGAAAACAAACAGGCATTCTTAATCAATTTCCGAAAGGATTCCCATGAAAAAAGAAGTCATCATCCTTATCGCGGAAGACGACGACGGCCACGCCACGCTCATAGACCGCAACCTGCGGCGCGCGGGCCTGCTCAACGAAATTATCCGGTTCAAGGACGGCCAGGAAACCCTGGATTTCCTGTTTGAAAATGGCAAGGGGCCGCATCGGAAGCGCGACACCGGCTACCTTCTGCTGCTCGACATACGCATGCCCAAGGTTGACGGCATCGAGGTGCTGCGCCGGGTAAAGGATGATAAAGAGCTCAAAAAGCTGCCGGTGATAATGATCACCACCACCGACGATCCGCGAGAGGTTGACAAGTGCCATGAACTCGGGTGCAGCAATTACGTCACCAAGCCCATCGAATACGACAAGTTCATTGATGCGGTGCGCAAGCTGGGGCTGTTCCTTCTGGTGGTGGAAGTGCCGACGATAAACGGGAACAAAAACGGAACGCATTAACAAAGGCCGACCCATGAACAAAAACACAAAATCCGCCACCACCATTCTTGTCGTCGAAGACGACGAGCTGCTCAACAAGTCAATCCGCAGATTGCTTGACGGGGCAGGAATGAAATCCGAGGGGTTCTTTACGGGCGCCACAGCGCTGGAACGTGTGTCGGCATTGTCAAATACCGACAATGTGCTGCTGCTGCTCGATTATTCCCTGCCCGACATGACGGCAAGGGAGTTCGTGGAGAAGGTGCGCGGCCGCGGCCTCGAAATCCCGTTTATGATCATCACGGGTCACGGCGACGAGATGATCGCCGTTGAGATGATGAAGCTCGGGGCCGTGGAATATGTCGCCAAGTCCATTCAGTTTCACGAAATATTGCCCGTCAAGGTGAAGCACGCGTGCGAGGAAATAGAGAACAGGAAAAAGCTTGCCGAGGCGGAAATCCAGCGCAAACTGACGACTGAGGCTTTAAGCATTTCGGAAGCCCGGTACCGTCGGCTCTTCGAATCGGCGAAAGATGGAATTCTGATCCTTGATTCCGAGACGGGGATGGTTGTAGACGTAAATCCATTTCTCATTAAACTGCTGGGTTATTCACATGAACAGTTCATGGGAAAAACAATATGGGACCTGGGGCTCTTCAAGGACATAATTGCCAACAAAGAAAATTTCCTGGAATTGCAGCGAAAGGAATACATCCGTTACGTAGATCTGCCCCTGGAAACCGCCGACGGGCGGCGCATCGACGTGGAGTTCGTGAGCAATGTCTATGTTGTGGGCCGAAAGAAAGTGATCCAGTGCAACATCCGCGATATCACCGAATGGTTGTCACAACGCAAACTCGCGGAAAAGGCATTGCGCCAGAGCGAGGCGAGGTATCGAATCCTCTTCGAGCAGGCAGCGGACATCATACTTCAACTGGAGATTGCGCCGAAAGGCATGCCCGTGATCCGGGATGCGAACAACGCGGCCTTGAGGCTCCTCGGATACGCGCGAGACGAGCTGATAGGCCAGCCGGTTTCTTTCATAAATGTGGCGTTCGATGGTTCCCAAACGATCAATGAGATGCGGCAAAATATCCTTTCACGACTAGGGAAAGTATTCGAGACAAAACACCGATGCAAGGACGGTACGGTCCGGGATTTCGAGTGCTCGGCCACGGAAATGCAAGTCGGTTCAAAGACTTTTGCAGTTTCGCTCGAGCGCGACATCACCGAACGCAAAAAGAGCGAGGAGGAACTGCAGAATACTAACAAGTTACTCGAGAGTGTATTTAGCTCCTCTGAGGATCTCATTGCTGTCGTTGACAGAAATCTAAGAATTCTAAAGTCCAATTGGAAATCTCCTCTCTATGCCGGCTGTACCGAATTCCCCATAGGTTCTCATTGCTTTGAGGCATTCATTCATCGAGACTCGCCCTGTGAACCATGCGAGCCCTTTGGTGTCTTTAACTCGGGGAAACCTGTTGTTGTCGAATATTACAACGAATATACCAAGCTGTTCAAGGAAGTAAGCGCTTATCCAATATTTGACAATAATAACAATGTCACCATGGTTGTAGAAAATGTACATGACATCACCGAACGCAAGCAATCGGAGAAGGCATTGCAAGAAAGCGAAGAGCGTTACCGCACGCTCTTCGACGACGCCAAGGACGGCATTGCGCTTGCCGATTCCGAAACGGGAAAAATAGTGGAATGCAACCAGGCATTGTGCCGCATGGTCGGCATGGACAAAACGGAACTGGTGGGGCAGATGCAGTCGGTTATTCATCCGGCCCAAAATCTTCTCAACGGTCAATCGGCGGCCTTTGTTAAGCATAAGACAGACGATCCGGGTATCACGGTCGACGACCAGATCATTTCCAAATCCGGCGCATTGACGCCGGTGGAAATCAGGGCCGCACGGGTACAAATGAACGGCCGCGACTATATGCTGGGGATTTTCCGCGACGTGTCCGAGCGCAAACAGCATGAAAAGGAAAGGGAAAACCTACAGATCCAGCTTCTCCAGGCCCAGAAAATGGAGGCCATGGGCACATTGGCCGGCGGCGTAGCGCACGACTTTAACAATCTTCTCTGCGCCATTTCCGGCTACACGACCCTTGCCATTGGGAAAATAGACGAATCCGATCCGGTGCAAAGGGATCTGAGACAGGTGAGCGTTGCGGCGGACAAGGCAGCGGGCGTGGTGCGCCAGCTCCTTCTTTTCAGCAGGAAACAGCACATGGAGCCGATGCCCATGGACGTCAACGCCGCCATCACCCGCCTGCTCAAAATGCTCGACAGGCTTATCGGTGAGGACATTGTGATTGAGACCGGCCTGGAAAAGGGCGTCTGGACCATTCTCGGCGACGAGGGGAACATCGAGCAGATGCTTATGAACCTGGCGGTGAACGCAAGGGACGCAATGCCGGAAGGCGGAAAAATATTCATGAAGACCGAGAACGTGACCATTGACGAAGAGTATTGCCGAACGAGCAAGACGGCCCGCCCCGGACGCTTTGTCCGCATCTCGGTGTCGGACACCGGCACCGGCATGGATGAACTGACGCAGCAGCACATTTTCGAGCCGTTTTTCACCACCAAGCCGGCAGGCAAGGGAACAGGGCTCGGATTGTCGGTGGTGTTCGGCATTGTCCAGCAGCACAAGGGCTGGATAGACGTTTACAGCGAACCCGGGCACGGGACCACGTTCAGCGCCTATTTTCCGGCTTCGTCAGCGAGTCCCGAACAGCAAAGCAAAGAGAAGGCCGGCGCTGCTTCCCTGGAAGGAAAAGGCGAGCGGGTCATGATCGTTGAGGACCAGGCCGAGGTGCGCGCGATCGCGAAGGAATTGCTATTGACAAACGGATATTCCGTGTTTGCGGTTTCGAACGCGAAAGAGGCGATGGAGCTGTTCGAAAGGGAAAACGGCAAGTTCGACCTGGTGTTCAGCGATGTCGTTCTCCCCGACAGGTCCGGCATCCTGATGGTGCAGGATCTGCTCAAACGCGGGAAATTCAAGGTGCTCATCACGAGCGGCTACACTGACGAAAAGGCGCATTGGGATTTTATCAAGGAGAACAACTTCCGTTTTTTGCACAAGCCGTATGCCGTGCGCGACCTTTTGCAGGCGGTGAGGGGAGTGCTGGACGGGGGGGGGGGGGGGGTAGAAGAAGTTGACAGTTGACGGTTGACAAATACTAAATACAAATACAAACAGATGTCTGGCGGGGGAAGGCCCCCCCTCGCACCGGCCCGCCTTCAGCGGTCCTCCGCTACCCCCTCCAGGGTGCACCCCTTGTGGAGACAGTTGCAAGAGTCAAGCACCTGTGTGGGGGCACCCAAGGAGAGCAGTTGAAAAGAAAAAGTGTTGAAAAGTTGAGGAGTTTAGGAGTTGAGAAGTTCAAAGAGAAGCCGTTGTTTTCTCCTTGAGAATTCAGTCTGGCGTAAGAGAATCCACTTGACTGAATATATCTCTTCTGCCGCGCGTTAGGCAGGACTGGAGGCCGCGCTGGAGCGCGGTGCTGCCTGACCACGGCCCGCAGGCCCTTGTGGCAGGCAGCCCGAGGCCGAAGGCCGAGACCGTAAGGACGGCCGACCCGAGCCCCGCGAGGGGAACGCCCAACTCCATTATTCTCTTATAACGCTGCGGAACGCCCAACTCTTCTCGTATCTTGTCTTCTTCTCAGCCAAGGTCAAAGATTGCCGAAACGGTCTCTGCCTTGATCCGTGCCGGTTTTTTCCGGCCGCCTGCGGCTTCTTGCGTACAGGACCACCACCACGAGGAGGACCAGCAACCCGATTATTGCCGCTATCGTTATGATGGCGGCCCTATGCGACCTGGCCTTTTTTACCAAAGCCGCCTTGGCGGCCGAATCGCCTGCAGCCTTGATCCGTATCGAATCCAGCCGCGCATACTCGAGCGCCACGGAATCGGCAGCGCCCACGGCGGCCGCCTCGTTCTCCATCCTGGGATACCGCACCGTGATCTTGTCGATTCCGGGAACAATAAGGTGCTTCTCGGCGTACTTGATGGTGTCCCTCCACAGGTGCTCGAATAGGACCACGCGGTCCAGGATGTGGATCTTGAACGGCGTCGTTGATTTGTCGGAATACCGGTCGAAACAGTCCCACAGGTCGATTTGCGCCGCCACCGCGCCCTGGAACGTTTCCGATCCCTTTACCTTCGCAACGATGGGCGCGGCCCAGATCAGGTAGTATCTGCCGGTCTTCTCGTTCTTGACGATGCTCAAATGCTCTTTCATGGTCTTTGAAACCTGCGCGAACCATACCTCGCCGGCCACCGAGCGCTTCTCCTTCGACTCGCCCTCGATTCTGATCACCTCATTGACAACCGCACCCTTCTTGTCGGTCCGGAGCAGCGAATGCCATGGCTGGTGGGCCTTGAGCGTCTTCCAGAAAAGGGCGTTCACCGGCTTTGGCTTGGGGAACTTTAGAACCGCGGAAGTTGCCATTTTGTCGAACGTGGTTTTTGTCCTTGCGAAAAGGGTGTCGAGATCCTGGTCAATGGTTTTCTGGCCGGGCTGGCTCGCATCCTTTGCGCCTTGCATTTCCAATGAGCGCGGCTGCACCGCGTGCGAAGCATGATGGCGGTTCGCCGTTGCGCCGGCCGTTGATTGCCAGACGCAGGCCAGTGCCAAAAACATCGCCGCGGACAGGACCGAAACACGACAGAGCGATTTGATGTGCGTCATAAAGCATGCCTCCTCGGATTATGCGGGACAACCCGCGTTGCAAAAAACCAAGCTTCCCGTCAGTTGCCGCCGATACCGGCATCGCGCAGGAGCTTCTGCCCGCATTGCGGGCACAGGCCGTGAGTGAATTCGGCGTTGGTTTTCTGTCTGATATATTGTTCGATCTGCTGCCATTCTCCTTTGTCGTTTCTGATCTTTTTGCAGCTGGCGCAAATGGGGAGAATGCCTTCCAGCACTTTCACCTCCGAAATGGTCTGCTCCAGTTTCTGCCGGACTTGCCGTTCCCTTTGAAGCAGTTCGCGCAACCGCGCCATGGTCCAGCCTATGGCAAGAAATGACACGAGAAGTATTATCGTGTTCCAGATCGCAAACAGGTAGGTTGAATACCGGTGGCCGGTGTAATAGTCGGCAAGATACCAGATGGTGACCGAAACCAGCGACATGGCCACGGCAGGCACTATTCCGAGAAACCATGCCGCCATGCTGATGGGAAGAAAATAGAAAACAAAGAAATTGAACTCGTAGCCGGTGACGTAATCGATGAAGCCGATGCCCAGCGTGAGCGCGACAATGCCCGCCCAGAGCGCAATGACGGATGCCGTGCGATGGCTTGACATTCACCCGCCCTTATTTTCTTCCGTCATCGGGGTTTTCCGCAGAGGATGCGTTGGTTGCAATTTCCGGATGGCTGCTTGACAATCGCGCAACATGATAAAACAAATAGCCGCTGCTGCCGGACAAGGCTTCGTTGCGCCTGTCCGGCAGGGGACTGGTTCCCGGGTCTTGTCAGAATTTATATCCCAGCTTAAGCACCCACCACCAGGAACGATCGGAGCGCAACGCTTCCTCCGAATCGTAGAAATTATTGACGGGCGATTCGTTCCGGATATGGTCGCACGCGACCTGTCCCACGATAAAAAGGCCGTTCTTGAAGGTTTTCTGTGCATAGACGGCCCATTTCCAGTTATCAAGACTGGCGTAGTTGTGGGCATCCAGGTGAATTTGGCCGGACGGGACCGGAACCGGCTGATAGACGGCCTGGTCCTTGTATTGATAATTGTTCGGGTAGGTGCAGCCGTAGTACTCGACCTGCCCCGTAAGCACGTCGAAGATGCTGAATTTCCCGAAGTCGAACGACGGCAGGTTCAGGCCCAGCATGATCGGAATCTTGTGCATGAGCGTGTCGTAACCGTAGGGGTTGTCTTGGCTCGCAGGATAGCTCTGCACGCCCAGTATTGCCGCTTCGCCGTAGATTTTCAATCCCTCTTTTCCTATGAACGTAAAGTGGTCGCACGATTGGCAGAAACGCTTGGGGTCAAATGAAAAACGCGCCATGAGCTTGAGGCCCGCGGCTGTGTAATAATCCGCAGAAACCACGGCTCCGGTGCTGTCCGTCACAACATTGTACGCATTGCCGTTGGATGCGGGAAAAGCTCCGGGAGACTCCGTATGGGGAGACGTCACGCCTTCATCGGCAGGCACGAGACTTTGATACATGCCGCCTATGCTTATGTTGAAGATTTTCGCGGCATCGAACGTTGCGATATAACCAAGGTTCAAATCGAAAAACGGCGGCATATCGGTGGACGCAGTCAGAAGAAGGTCCTGGTGAAAAAAGCCCCCAAGATCGCTGCTCACCTTCAAGCCCAGAAGTCTTGCCATCGCAAAATCGAATTGATTGAAGAGAACCGCCGGGTAGGCTCCGCTTCTGTAAAGATATTCCCCCAGATCGCGGGCTTCCGGATTGTACTTGAACGGAAAGTATCCCAGGGTGAACTGCAGGTACGGCGATGCGGCATCACCGAGGTAGAAATTGCCAAAGGCCCGGTCAAAGTAAAGTGAGTAATACATCGCGGGCAGGAAGAATCCTTCCACGCCGCCTTTCTCATTTTGGTTGAACGAGTTGTAATACATCTTTCCCTCGAACGCGGCCTGAACCTGGAACCGGTCGCCAAACTGCTTTGCGACGCCGAAATTTACGTAAGTTCTCATGACATCCTGATGCCCGGTCGACTGTGAAAGCATGTAGGGATTGTCCAGTTGACCGAATTCTGAGGACAGAAAACCGGTGAAACGCATGCCGAGCGTGGTCAGACCCGGCGACAATGCTGTTGAGCTTGCAGTGTCAATCCCTTCGGCGTTTGCGGCCATTAGCAAACCGCTCAGGCACACAAGGCTGATAATCGCTGCAGTGCAAAGCCTGTGTTTCATCATTCGTAAGACTCCTTTGATAAAAGTTTGGTGGAATGTCTTTTGGAAATCATTTGACGCTTTTGTAAAGGCCGACGCTTTTCTTTCCAGCCTCCGGCGCACTCTTTCAACGCCGGAATCCGGAAACCCGCCGGAGGTTATTGTTCCGAAACTGGTTACACGGCGACAGCAGGGCGATACTGCCGGACTATTACAATATAAAATAAAAACAACGTCCGTCAAAATTCATCTAATCTACCAGGAAATTTATTTTGTGCAGCCTGAAAGGACTTTTGTGGTAAGCCTGTGGCGTTTTCTCGAAAAGAGACCACGCCCTATGGGCGTCCCTCGTCAGGGACTTCCAAGGGTCGTGGTGCACAATGTTACGCAAAAGCGCCGACGCGCTTTTCTTTGATTTCGGGGGTTATACCCCCTCATCAAAGCCACGGCCTGTGGCCGTGGTCCTTTACTATCTCAAGGAAGGCCATGAAGCAGAGGCCGCATGCATCTTCGCACCAAAAAAAGGAACCCCCGCTGCATAAAGCGGGGGTTCCTTGTGTGCCTACTTCGCCACTGAGTTGTCGCTTGGTTTGTCCACGTATACGCCGGCGCCGACACGGACCGCGGATGACTGCGCGATCCGTTTGCCCGATACCGTGTAGCTTTCCGAACCGGCAGCCTGCTGGTACGGTGTACTGTTGAGGCCCATCACGTGCCGCCATGCGGTCAGGTTGCTTTTCGCGGCAGAGTGGACTTTGCTGACATTATTGGTGACCGAAACCCCGTTGGGGTACCATACGAAATCATCGATGGAATAGGGCGTGGTGGCATAATCTATCTCGGTGCTCCCGATAACGACCCGGCCGTTGTATGAGGCGTTCGCGCCATTGTGCGCGATGACGACGTAGCTGGAGTCAGGGTTCTTAAACGCCATCACTTCCGGAGAATTGGCGCCGGCAGCCGTGCAGCCTATGCGCACCGCTCCGGTCCGGACATATCTCGAATACTGGGCCATGGCATAGTAAACCGGCCTGAATTGGTATGTTTTTGCCGCAGTGTTGATAAGGATCCCGGCATCGCACCAGTTGTTGGATACGTTCGGGCCTCCCTGTTGATTAAGTATCATGTTCCAATCGACCCAGCCTTCGGAACCGTTTGTGCAATCACCCCAGATGTCGTGGGCATATAGTTCGGCGCTGTTTTGCCACGACGGAGGATTGTTCTGATTGAAGCCCGTGATGCACTGTTCCGTTGCAAGGATGTGCTTATGAGGACCGGCAATATCGTACTGCGTGTAAACCTGATTGACGGCGCTGAACAGGTTCTGGTAGTCGTACCAGTGAATCGCCTCACCCCAGACCATGCCGGTCACGGTGGCATCTGCGTAAAAGGTGTTTGCCCATTGGACCATCATGTCCCTGTTATGATCGAGAAACATGAGATTGAGTACGGTTGGACCAAGACCGTTTCTTGCCAACATAGGCCCAAGGTAGTTCTTTACAAAATCGCGCTCTGCAACATCCGTAAAGGTCATGGACGGCCAGGATTGGACCGCGCCGCGGCTCGTTCTGGACTGTTACTCCCCATGGCGTCACCCCAAAGGCCTTGTATGCCTGATACCACTTGACAAAATAAAGCGACCAGGTGGTGTCGCAACTCGGAAGCAATGTTCCGCCGTTATCCATTTGGCCACTCGTTTTCATCCAACCGGGAGCGCTCCACGGCGATCCGAATATTTTGAGATCGGGGTTGAGGGTAATCGCTTCTTTTTCCCAGGGGAGCATATATACGGAGTCGTGTGCCATGGTGAAATGACTCAGGGAATAGTCTCCGGCCTGGTCGTCGTAGCTGTACAGGCCGGCGGAAAAATCGCTGGCACCCATCTGTGAGCGGCAGACTTCATAGTTTGCGCCCGACGGCCCAAAGTAAGCTGCCACCACTGCCGCGCGGTCTGTCGCGCTAAGGTAGTTCAAAGACCAGGCGCCTGCATCGGTGAAAGAACCGCCGAATCCCACCATGGTCTGATACTTGGTCGCCGGGGCTCACGGTAATGCTGACCGCCGGCGCAGTTCCTGTTGGGGCAAACGTAAGGGCTTGGGTCTTTAGCTTGTCCCCGCCGCTGGATGAACGCATCCATACAACGCTCTGTCCGTAGGTTGTCCCGACCACGAAAAGACCAATTGCCATAACCATGATGTTCCTGAAGATCGCAACCGACCGGCAGAATTTGTTGAGATTCATACAAAGATCCTTTGGTTTAAGTGGTTTAATTTCCGGTGTCGTCAACTATACTAATCTGGTTGAAGGAAGCTGCCAAATGTTCCCCCATTAATATAATCGGTTTTGCCCGAAAATGTTTGAGATAATCGCTAATTTCCTGGCGGTGCGCAAGCGAGGATTTTCTTGCAAATTGTGCCCAAATATCCCTATATTACCTTTGAAGCATTCCCGTGATCAGGCAAGGTTGAAACAGCGGCCTTATCGCCTGCTCTCTCCAGCGACGACCGGGCAAAAGGAGAAACGATGAATAAGCAAGCAGCATCAATGTTCGTTGCACTCGCCGCAATACTGTCCGGGGCCGGCGATGCACGGGCAGCTTCCTGGTATGTCGACAATGCGGTGGCGGCTTCGGGAAACGGTCAGTCGTGGGCGACCGCTTATAAGAATTTTTCGAACATTGCATGGTCAAGCGTTCATCCGGGCGACTTCGTCTACATCAGCGGCGGACCGTCCGGCGGAACAAAAACGTATACCGAGTCATGGTCGGTCGGAGCAAGTGGATCTTCGGGCAATCCGATTACCATTACGGTGGATGCCGCCAACGCGAGCCATAACGGGACCGCGGTATTTGATTATGATGCGCTGGGAGATAACGCGACGGTAAGCGGCATTGCCCTAAGCGGCCGCAGCTACATTACTATCAGCGGGAATGTAAATGGACAAAATCACATCGGCTTGAAAAACCTGCGCAATATTACGAATCGCACGGCGGCAACCTCCATCTACGGTGATGGAATTACGGCTGTTATTATCGATCATATCGATATCACCAATTGTAACAACGGTCTGGCGCTGTTCTCGGGAACCGCGGGCACCGAAATAAGATATTCAAATCTTACACAAATACGGGGTGATGCGGCGATCGCGGTGGGGGCGGACGGAACCACGTGGGATGAGGTGAAGATACATGATAATTCCATCGAGACACTGGACAACGACTCCTGCGGCGGGCCGGACGGCATCCAGCCCTACGGCGGGATGTCCGCCTACAGAAATACCTTCAGGGTCTCCGCAACGTCGGTGATCACCTCGGATCAGCATCCGGACATGTTCCAGCTTCAGGGCAACTTCAATAAAATTTACGACAATGAGTTCACCAACGTGGGGGATTCGCATATCGATTACGACTGCTATAACAACAAAACGCCGCACGACGTGTGGATCTACAACAATCTCTTCCACATAGTGCAGGTAATCGACCCCTATCCGGAATATTTCCGGTTGTACAACTCCTCCAGCAACGCCATGACTTCCATCACCAACTTCAAGCTGCTCAACAACACCTTTGTGGACAACACCGGTTTTGACAACGGGAAAAATGTCGGCTTTGTGACGGTGCGCTTCAACGGATTCAACAGCAACCCCAGCGGTTCGGGCAACGAAATAAAAAACAACATCTTCTACAACTGCGGCAACGGGGCGCAGTATCAGAATATCTATATCGCGGCCAGCACCGGTTTTACCAATGCGTCGTTTTCTTTTGACGCCAACGTCTATTACAACAGCACCATAGCTCCACATATTTACTACAACGGCACCGATTATTCGGCCGCCGGCTGGGTCGCCGCCAGGGAGCCGCACGGCAAGACCAACGCACCGGCATTTGTCAGTTATTCCCCGAACAATGCAAACAACAACCTGCATCTCGCGTCAACGGATACGGTGGCAAAAGATGCGGGGATTTCGCTGAGCACCTATTTCACGGACGACAAGGACGGTGTTGTGCGGCCGCAAGGCCCGGCATGGGACATCGGCGCGTACGAGTATCCAGTCACGGGCGGTGTAGTCTACGGAATGCAAACCGCCAATGCCTCTGTGCTCCGCCTGCCTAACCCGATCAAGGCGGCGCTTTTGCAACGGTATCTTCATACTATGGAAGATTTGAAGGTTTACAATATGGCGGGGAATACCGTTAATCCAACGTCTTTGAAAACAGAGGGAATCTATTTCATCGCAAAAGACAGGAATACTGCGGTGCAAAAGGTGACGGTTATCAGATAATGCGGTTACGCGGGTGCGCGTTGGTCGATAAAGGCTTTTCCATTAAAGGATCTTTCCCTATTCCATGAACAGCGCAACACCGTCGCGACAATCGTTGTATTTGATACTTTTTCTGCTTGTTGCAGCCACGTTGTTTGCGTATTGGAAGATTGACAAATGTGATTTTATCACCTTCGATGACTATCAGTACGTCTCCAATAATTATCATATCACCTCCGGATTTAGTAAGAAAAACATTCTCTGGTCATTTACCTCGTTTTATGCCGCAAACTGGCACCCGCTCACATGGTTTTCGCATACGCTCGACTGTGAACTCTACGGGCTTAAACCGGCGGGACACCATCTTACCAGCCTGGTATTTCACGTTCTCAACACGCTACTTCTGTTTTTGCTTCTCAGGGGCGCAACGGGCGCCGTATGGAGGAGCGCGCTTGTCGCGGCGCTCTTCGGGCTTCACCCTCTCCACGTCGAATCGGTTGCCTGGGTGTCCGAAAGAAAAGATGTTTTGAGCACGTTCTTCATGATGGTCACCCTTCTGTTCTATTCATCATTTTCCATCCGCAGAAGGCGGCTCTGCTATTTTGGGGCGGTTATTGCGTTTGCCTTTGGCCTCATGGCAAAGCCCATGCTCGTAACGCTGCCCTTTGTGCTGCTGCTACTTGATTTCTGGCCTCTTCGCCTGCACGCTTTGCATGCCGAACCTGACCTGACGCCCGGCAATGCCATCCGTAAAAAAGACCTGTTATTCCTACTTGTCGACAAGATACCGTTTTTTTGTCTCGCAGCGGCTTCATGCGTCATTACCGTCCTGGCACAGCACGGGGGAGAAGCAATTGGAAAAACCGATTCATTGTCCCTTTTGTCGGGACTTGCAAATTCCCTAATTTCTTATGTGAGCTACATCGGAAAAATGTTCTGGCCTGTAAACCTTTCGTTCTTTTATCCCTTTCCTGTTGTCATGCCGTCGTTGTGGGACCTGTTGTTTTCCTGCATAATCCTCATCGCGTTGACAGGCGTTGCGCTCACCGTTGCCAAAAAAATGCCTTACGTAATTATGGGGTGGCTCTGGTTTCTTGGAACGTTGGTGCCCGTCATCGGCATTGTCCCGGTCGGATCCCAGGCAATGGCAGACCGGTATACCTATGTTCCCCTTATCGGGCTTTTCATCATTATCGCATGGCTTCTGCGCGATATTGCGTCCCGCAGCAGCATCGTCAAAGTCATTGTTGTAACCGGTTCTCTTGTTGTGCTCTGTTGTGCCACGTATCAAACGCGAAAACAGGTTGATTATTGGCAAAACGATGTTACCCTCGGCGACCATGGACTTGCCGTTTCAAAGGCGAATTATTTTGCCTATAATATCAAAGGAAATTACCTGCTTTCCCACCACAGCGACCACGAGGCGTTTCGTTGTTTTGCCGCATCGCTTGCGCTGCGACCGGATCAATGGATGCCTCGATTGAACCTTGGACTCATCTATCTCAAGCAGGGAAGGCCCAAGGAAGCCATTCCTTTGTTCAAAGCATTGCTTGCCAAAGACTCAACCGATGTCCTTGCGAATTTCAACTGCGGCAATGCTTATGAAATGCTTGGCGACACAACATTGGCAATAGAGTGTTTCGGCCGGGCCATTGCCGCGGATTCCTTGTTTACGCCGGCCGTACACAGACTCGGCGAAGCACGTGGAGCGCAAAAAGAATATGCAACATACAGGCATGTTCCCTTGGCAACGGTCCGCAGGAATCCCCGGGATGCGGACTCGTTGGAAACGCTTCCGGCCGGAAACAGGAAGTAGATAGAAAAGAAACGTTATTTGTGCAAGAACGTATGGCGCTGCAAATAGCGAATTGCCCGGGCAATGGTCTTTGAACAAGGAGGAAAAATGAAGCTGCAGACAGGAAGAATCCTTTCCGCATCACGCGGTCAATGGGTGCCGGTTTACTGCTCTTTTTGGCTTGGGCTTTTCATCACCGGTTTGCCCGAGCGCGTGCTTGCAGCAGATCCGCTGCCGCCGGCCGCCGTTCCCCTGCCGACCGGAATGAGCTCCTGGAAGCTGATCCTCAACGATGATTTTAGCGGCACGGCCTACGATACGTCAATCTGGAATCCCTATGCCGACTGGGGCGGGGTGGGCTCGTTCAACAACGGGCGGGAGAATTACTATCCGTCGCAGATCCAGGTGAGCAACGGGGTGTGCCATCTTGTGGCGCAGCCAAATCCCGGAATCACCACGTTCGCGAATTCGTACAAGTCGGGCGAGCTTATCTCCGCCCGCGCCAACACCAACTCGCTCACCCCGTACAAGTTTTCGTTCCTGTACGGGTACATTGAGGCCCGGCTGAAGATCGTCAATGTCTCAGGGTTTTTCGGCGCGTTCTGGATGCTCCCAGACAAGAAGAATTACAATTACGAATGGGAAATTGACATTCTGGAAGTGCTGGGCAACGACCCGCGCACCATGTGGATGCATTACAACTGGTTCGACGGCCTGCCCACCGACTCGGCCCGCAACAAGAGCTGGACCCCCAACACCGGAACCGGCAACAACGGCACCGGACCGGCCGGGGATTTTTCCAACGCGTTCCATACCATCGGCGTGGATTGGGAAGCCGACCACCTCACCTTTTACCTCGACGGGACAGCCGCCGGCACATTCCCCACGCCCGGCACCAACAACTCGAACATCGCCCGGACCCCTGGTTATATCCTGATCCAGCAGATGGTGGAAAACGACTGGTGCCGGGCGGCAGCCTGCACGCTGCCGAACCTGAGCGCCATTGACACGTTCGACATCGATTACGTGCGCGTGTGGCAGGGTTCTACGCAGAGCGGGGTACGTGATGTTGAAATTGGTATTCCCGAAGCCCCCCAAAGTATACAGGTTGTCGCCAATGCCGCGCATGGCCGGACAACGTTTGCGGCAAGGGGCGGGGACCGAGATCGGCTGATCGCCGTGACGGTGTGCGACGAGCAGGGCCGTGCGGTCCGTCACTTGATAGGAAGGAATCCGGTGTGGAACAACATCGACGAACAGGGAAAGAGGGTCAAGCCGGGACTCTACGTGTACTTGGCGGAATATGCGGGAAAAACTCAGACCGGGAAGATTGCGTGTGTTTGGTAAATGCGAACAAAGGAGATTGAAGAATTATAAAAAGAAATTGTGGGGGAAGTTTACCCCGTCGGGTACTTCCAAGGGTCGTCCCCCTCGCTCCGGCCTCCTCGGCCTTCGGCCTGCGGTGTCCTGCGGCGCTTTCCGCCCTTCCTGTTGGGCGGGCGCTCCCCCTCCTGGGTGGCCCCCAAGTGGAAGCAGTTGCGGAACCAGACTCCTGTGTGGGGGCACCCACGGAGAATTGTGGATTGATCCCTTCGACAAAGCTCAGGGCAGGTATTGCGGAATGCGGATTGAAACACTTTTCAATCATCAATCCAAGGATTCACAATCTATACGGATTGCGGAAAGCGGATGTAAATGCCTCTTTAATTGTAGATTGCAAAACGGATTTTGTATTTCCATTCTACATTCTACATTAAATTACGGCGTCTGCACCTCCGCGCCCTTTGACAACGGCGACTTCGACCCTGAGCGGGTCTCGCACCGCACGGCGTACCGGATTTGTGATTTGTTGGGTACGCCGTTATCGACGAAGGCCGTTTTCGTTGCATCGACAGATTGATATTCGGTGATCGCCGCTTTTCCCACGCCCCGATAAATCACAAACCACGCGTCGGTAATGGGAGTCGCCCAGGCCCATTGCAGTTCCACCGCGCGGCTTCCCTTATTGTAAACAGCTTTCAGGTTTTTCACCTCCGGAAGAACGCCGGGATCGTAGGGCCGACCGCGCATGACGGGCGACCGCGCGGAAGAAAGCCCCCCGCTGTCGTGGACGCTAATCGCGTACAGGCAGGTCACGGCGCGGGTGACCTTGCGGTCGGTCCAGAAGGAATCGCGCGGCGGCAGGGACGCAACGGTGATCCATCCCGTGTCCGAAGGTCCCTTGCGCACGATAATCTGTCTGTCGATCATCGCGCTTGGCGACCTGGCCCATCCCAGCCTTATGGTGGAGTCGGTGACGCTCACGCTCACAATGACGGGGGCAACGGGCTTAATAAGATGCGGCCGCTTCACTTCGAGGATCGCCGATGGTTTCGAAGGCACATACCAACTGTTGAGCGCCACCAATTTGAAATACACGGAGCGGGTAAGGGTCTTCACCGAAACGGTGTCCACGTATGCCGTGTCGCGGATCACTTCGGAGGTAACCTGTGAGAACTCGTGGCGGGCGTCGTTGGCCCACATGAGCCGGTAGCCGAGCATGCGGGTGCTGTCCGGGTTCGCGTGCCAATGGAGCTTAACCACGCCGGTCGAGTCGATTGCGGCGGTGAGACCGGTAGGCTGCGCGGGCGGTGTAGAATCGCGAAACACCACGTAGAGCGGCAGCGAAGGCGCAATGTTGCCGGCCGTGTCAATGGAACTTACGATATAATACGGTTCGTCGAAATTCGCCGCGGTGTCGACGAACTCGCGGGCCTTTACGGGCAGCAATTTGTCGGTTAGCGGATGGAAGAACCGCACGGGATTCTCGCTGCGGGTGACGACAAAGCCGTGAAGATCGGGGGACAGCACCGGCATCTCCCACGTCAGCTTCACTTTGTGCTCGCCGGTCCGTTTCGGTTTGTTAACATGAGGAGGCGCCGGAGGTGTGAGATCGCGTCCGAAGGCTTCGATCTCCACCGGTTCTGAAATTTCGGCGAATGGAGTAACGCCGCAAACCTTGTAGCGGTAATGACGGTAATTTATGACACTTGTGTCCGAATAATACAGGTTGTCGTCTTTTGACGAACGATTATGAACGTTGACAAGTGGAACGGCGTTCAGGCGCCGAAACCTCACGCCGTTGTCGTCGGACCGTTCCACGTAATAGCCCGAGAAGTGTTCGGGAAAGGCGGTGCTCCACGACAGCATGATCCTTCCGTCGCCGCCGTCGGCGGCGAGATTGCCCGGCCCCTCAACGGGCCGCGCCGCCTGCACGTCGACCATCACCGCGCCGGTGTCGAGATGGTACGACGCATCGCCGGAAACCGCGTACACCCGGTAGATGATCTTCTGCCCCGGTTTTACTGTTCTGTCAACCAACCGCAGACCGAGCCCGTCGGCCGCATGGGCGCTGTTGTCCGCCGCGAAGAGGGCGAATCCCCAGCGGTTTTCAAGCTCGTCGGCCGCGAACTTGATATAGGAGAGTCCGCCGCCGTAGGCACCTTTCGTGACCATCTGCTTTCCGTACAGTACCTGCGCCGCAATGGCCGCAAGACGGTCTTCGGGCTTTGAGTTCTTTTTCCAATCCTCGAGTGTAAGCGGTTTTGCGGGCTGCGCGTTCAGCCGCTCGAATGGGACCGGGCCTTTGGACAGATTGCCGGAAATCACATAGCGTTCCACCACGTAGCCGTTCTTGTTGCCAAAGAGCCAGCCGCCGGGTTTTGAGGGCGCCCATCTGACCACCACGGAGTCGCCGAAAGCCCTGGCGATCACGGCGATATGCGCGTGCAAAGGCAGGTCTTTTTTCGCAAGCGCGGCCGAGTCCTGCACATAGGGATTGAGCGCGGCAAGGGCCTTTGTGCGGGCCGCGGATTTCTGCTGAGCAGCAGCACGTGCGGCCGAGCCGGACTTTACGCTGGCTGTGGGCGCGTTGGCGCCGTACGCGGCGCCCAAAAGGATCGCGGTGAGGATCAGGGCATTTCGATAAAAGCGCATGGACACCTCGTCACTTTAGGGGAATATGAAATATTGAACCGGTCCCTTTGACGGGCTGCGGCGCAACTGGAGTACCATTTGTAAATGTCACCGGCAGCTTCGTGCCGAATATCCAGTTGTCTTCTGGATAATTGTACGCGAATTCCATTTTGTAGCTGTCCTTCGGATATATGGTCTCGTACGGTTTTGCGACTTCGGTATTCACCCAGCCCATGTTCGACACCATGGTCACGGCGGTCCAGAAGTTCGCCATTCCCTCTGCGATGTTCCGCTTCACCAGCGAAAAGTCCCGTGATGCGATCACGTCGTGATTGTACAGCACGTGAAAATCGCCCGTGGGCGCCTGAAGCGCCGGCGCAACGGTCATGGTTGCAAAGCCCCCGGAAAGGCGGCTCGATACGGCAGGGGCCGAGGCCATGGACATGCTGTAGAGGTGGCTTGCCGCCATGGGCGCCGATGCGCTCCCGGTCGACAGCGCGCCGGCCCCGACAAGCCCGTGAATGCCGAGCGCGGCAAAGCTTGCCGCCCATTTCATGGGCGGCACAAGCTCATCGTCCCTGAGCGGCGGCTGCGCAACAACGTCAAGCTGCGCCAGGGGCAAATCCGTGTTGAAAATAGCTTTTGACAAGGCCGTCTGGCTGCCGTCCCACACGCCCATGCCCTGCAGCGTGGTGACCGCGTCGTACACCCAGGGGTTGACGAACTTCTTGTGCCATGGGCTTTCCATTGCGTAGGCCTCGAGCGAAAGCAAGGCATGCTGGTATCCCGTAGAGCCGCTGCCGGCGTCGTAGGAGTGGTCGCCCACGTCCCAGCCGTCCCATCCTTCGCCGGAATTGTAATTGACACGCACGACCCGGCCGTCGGAAGTCGGGCGGTTTTCCACGCCAAGCTGCTGGAGCGAAGCTATTTTTTCCTGCAACGTCCCGTACTTGCTCGTCCGGAAATAGTACACGTAGAGGAGCTTTTCGCCCTGGCGGACCTGCACGCCAGGGAGCTCACGTTTCTTGATGTTCACCTGGACCGCGCTTGTGAGCGAAGCATTCATGAACGTTCTGGTCTTGGTGGCCATTTGCGAGGTCACCGCTGACGAGAGAACGCTGCTCGACATCATCTGGAAACGGGAGTCGCTCTTCTCCTTGCGGACGATCTGGAGCGCGTAGACTTTTTCTTTGTCAAGCGGCGGAACGCTGAAGGTGACGCTCTTGTCGTCGAAACCGAGCGGGGTCTCCACCTCCGCGCCGCCGCCGAGAAGCGGGACGAACCGCGCGGTAAAGCTCACCTCATAACCTGTTCGCGGCGCGAACAGATACTGCTGCCCGATTCTGAGCGCCACGCGTCCGTTGTGGTTCTCATTCTGCAAGAAGAACCGTTGACGGGTGAAAGGATAACTGTACATCACGTTGCTGGAGTCGATCTTGTCTGGACGGTCCCCTGTTGTAAAGGTGACCGTGGTGTCTTGGACCGCCGATGTGCCGTCGGGCTTCTTGGCCGGTCCCCATGCGTTGTTCTTGAATTCCTCGCCCGCGGCAGCCACATGGACCGCGTGTTGCGCGCGCGGAGCCAGGCACTCCTGCGGAGTGAGGGTCGCCTGCGTGCCGTCCGCGGAAACGCCGTAGGTTGCCGGAACGCCGCGGCCGCCTTGCGCCATGGAGAAATCGGTGAGGGACGCGCGGAACGTCCGGATGATCGTCGTGCCGTCGTCGCCCACTTCCTTGATCTCAATGTTCTGGCCGATTGCAAAGTTGAACGCCGCCTGCGGCTGCACGAAAACATCGACGCCGTTCCCGCCGCCCGGTTGCACCGCGGAAATAAGGCCTATTTTGTCGAACGGCGTCCCGGGATCGGGGATGCACACGTTGCCCAGCGTGAATTCAAAGTGGCAGTTTCCGCTGATAAGGCCGTCGAGGATGTCGTAGCTTCCATCAACCCCGCCCTTGAGCCACGTGGGATTAGGCCCCCCGCCCACCAGTGCCGCGGCAGCGGACACGCCGAGTATTTCGAAATCGCCGGATGTAAACCAGACGTCCACGTGAAGGCCGATCGAGGCGGCAAGGTAGGCATAGATGTCTCCCGATGCATACCAGCCGTTGATTCCCACCGTGCCGTTCACGTTGTTGCAGATTTGTTTGGTGCCCACGTCCAAGAGCGAGATATCGAACCCCATCTGCGCGTCGATTTGACCGTAGAAAATGAGGAACGTGACCTTCCCGGTGTGGAACCCGGCGCTCACGCCGAATGCAAAACCGCCGCCGGTGCTGATAAACGGGCTGCGCGCGATTGCAAAACTTGGGAATTTACTTTTGATATAGTCGGGAAGATCAGGCGGCGACGGGATGCTGCTGCCGGTCATGAAATACGACTTCACTTCGACAAGACTCAGGAGCTGGGCGGTGATGGGCTCGTTGGGGGTGCCCACGGTGAAGTACCACACGCTCGGGTCCGCGTGCGCGACCATCTGGCCGTGACTCGATATGATGGGGCTGAAGTCCACCGTGTAATTGAACACGCCGTGGAACGTGGAGGTCGAGAAATTGTAGTCGATCATCACGCCCGCGGTGATCGTATTGCTGCGGGTGGCCAGGTCGGTCATCATCCAGGCCTTGCCCGACAGGGTCATCTCGCCGATACCGCTGTTGGTAAATTGCATGTCGAGCGCAACGTCGCCGTTGAACGCGGAGTTCTCGGGCGTGGCCGCGATGGTGATTGACGCATGCAAACCGAGCGCGATGGTCTGGTCGGGCGTAAAGGTGAACCCCGATGCCGTGGCGCCGGGACTAGGCGCGGCGGTGCTGTTGGCCTTGGGCGGGGGAAGTTCGTTGGACGATTTCTTCATGTGATACCATGCGCCGCCGCCGAACCCGAAGAACGCAAGCCCGGGCGACATGATGATGCCGGGGTCGGGGAAGATCGCCGCCGCGTCGACATACCAATAGCGGTAGCCGCTCACCGATCCGAACTGCGCGGTGGCTTTCACCTCGAGGCTTTTGAGGAATTTCGCGTCTATCGCCCCGCGGAACCCGTCGCCGTAGGTCGCGTCGTTATGGTAAAACGAGATGGTTCCCGTCACGTCAACCGCGCCCATGTCGGCGTGCAGCCCGATGGAATCGAGATCGACGCCGTCGAACGAGAAATGCTGCGCGCCGCTCATGGAGAGCTTTCCCCACACGGTGAGCCCCGCGTTGCCGCTCAGCGCATCGGACAGGTTCACCGCGAAGTTCATGGCCAGGCCCACGCCGAACCCTCCGCCGCCGCGCGTGCCTGTGGCGAGGCCGATGTTGGTAATGGAAACCGGGAAGCCCATCACCCCGTGGTCCGGGCTCGCAAACGACCAGTGGCCGATGGAGACGTAGGGCGTGTCGGTGCCCACCCCCAGGCCCGTGAATTCCATAAGGTCGAAATTCATGTTGTTCACGCCGCCCACGTTGCCGTGTATCGATATTTTCCCGTTGAGCGTCGCCTGGGCCTTGAACCCGCTCGATGGTCCCTTGGTGAGGGAGATCATGGAGGTATGGTCGATTGTCAAGGTGGCCGCCCAGATGCTTGCCGGAATGTCGGATTTCGGCGTGATGGTGAACTGAAACGACATGCCGGAGTCCGGGACCTGGTTGAGCAGGGCCTGGTAGACAAAACAGCTGTCGCTGATGGGTATCTGTATCCGTCCGTCAAGCTCGCCATGGGTGAGCGAGCTCTTGACAAAAACCACGCCCACCGAATCCAGGCTTGCCCCCCATTGGCCGAAATTGCCGTTGGGGTAATGGATGATGTTGCTGCCCAAGATGGCGGCGCTGAACCCCTGGTCGTCGATGATCAGGTTGGTCGCGGTAATGGTCGGCGCAGACGCATCGAAGGTCTTGAGATCGGCGGGAAGCGTGATCGATACGCTGTTGATATAAAACCCGTGCCAATCCGGCCCGGGCGTCGTGGTTGCATACCCGGTCGGGAACGTAATGCCGGTCGGGTTCTTAACGTCGGAGTGATCGTAGGTCATTGTGGTCGCGCCGAGTTTCATACCGTTGGTGCCGCTTATTTCACAAGCGGGAAGGGACGCCGAAGCAAGCCAGTCGCCGCTCTTCCGGATGTCGGCCGTGAACGTCGCCTTCACCGTGTCGCCGTTGTCCGGAGAAGGCAGGAGCCATTCGCGCGGGAAAACCGCATCGGCTTTCAGGTGGAGAAACTGGAACCCCCGGCAGTCCCAGCTCAGATACGTGCCGGAATCGCTGTTTGTCGGAGCGCGAAAGACAAAGCCGAACGACCCGGGACGGTTGTATCCAAGGTCCTGGGAAAGGAAAAGCGAGCCCGCCCCGGCGGCCAGTCCCTGGGGATGGAAACAGATGTCCCGCGCGCCCACGCCGATGCCCACGCCGGGCCCGAGGTCGGGCATGGGAAACTGAGCCACTGCATTGAGCGTGGCCTTGGTGGGGGTGAAATTGAGCCCCATGATCGCCACGGTCATGTTGACACCGTCTATGTAATTGTCAAGGCCGATGGGCAATCCGACGGGCGTGGAGCCTATGAGCGCGCTCACCAGTTTTCCCGGCTGCTTGGCGTAGTCGGTGATCGACTTGACGTCGCTGCTTGTCAACCCGAGAGTCCCCGTGGCGTTCGCTACTGCATCCACGATGGGTGAGCCGGGGTCCGTCTTGCCGCTCACGGTCCCGTCGAAAACCTGCTTCGCGTCGTTCGCCTTGAGGCCGGTAAACTTGACCATGATCGGCGCATGAAGGAACGGGACTTTTATCGTGCCTTCGCCGGAAAGCGATGCGCCTGTTGCGGATGTCAAGCTGGTGATCGTGAGGGTAAAAAGCCCGATATGGAGCGTATCGTTGGCCGCGAACGTCTTCGATGAGGCCACCGACGACGAGGGCGCTGCCGCAGTGCAACTGGCGATGCACGCGCCGGGGGTGGTGTCGGCCGCCGCTTTGGAGGTGTCCGACGCGGCCTTCGAGGTGTCTTTTGTAGTGTCCGTTTTGGCCGGGACCGCAAAGTAAAAGGAGAATACCTCGCTTGCGCCCCCGTTGCGCGCGCAGGGAATTCCGTTATTGTCAACCGCGGTCACCTGCCACGCGAACCCGACGGCGCCTACGGAGCTTGTAAACGCCGGGTTCGACAGTTCGTAGAAATACGACGATGTCTGGATGGTCTTTTTCACCAGCGCCGTGTTGATCGTGATTGCGTCGGCGGCCGACTGGGTGTTGAATATCGGGGCGATAACGAGCTTGTAATTCGGAATCTGGCCCAAAAGAGAAACAGGGGTCCACGTGAAGGTGGGCGGCACCGTCGAGGTTATCGAGTCTTTGTCGGCCGGGACTACCAGGGTGGGCGGGTCGGGAATGGTTATGGTAAACATTTTGCACAATACGCCGGTAGTGGCGATAGTGTCCCCCTTGTTGTCAAGCAGGCCCACGCAGAATTCGTAATCGCCCTCGGGAAAACTGTTGCTGGTGAGCAGGGAGGCGTTGAGCGACGGATCGATGGAAAGGGCCGACTGCGCGATAAGATCAGGCGCGAACCGGGTGCTCGTGCCTCCCGCGGCAAGAATAAAACGGGGAATGGCCGGGTTGTTGTCGAGCGAATGGACCACGATCTTGTCTTTGTTGACGTCGCGTATCGTGAACGACACGTGCGCGTTCACATACGATGTCGTGCTTACGTTGCTTATCACCATCTGCACGACCGTCTTGTCGTGTTCCCATGTGGAAAGCAAGGGCGGCGCCGGTTGACGGATGATAAGCGTCACGTTTACCAGGCCCCAGGATGTTGTGCTGAACACGGCGACTGCACAAAGCGTGCTGGCGATGGTTCTTAAAGCCATGTTGCGTTTCATAACAGCCTTTCTCAGAACGAAAGCGTGTATTGCAGGGTCCCCTGGTACTCCTGAAACGAAGGTACCGACCCGGCCTCGCCGTAGTCATAGCGGTTGCTCGACAACAGCAGCGAAAATGTTCCGAACCGGCCGAACGAGTACGAACCATTGACGCCGGCGGTGAACTGGCCGTCGGTTTTATAATTCATTACAAGATTGTACCCGAGATTGACGCCCGCGGTCAGCGCGTTCTTGACGAGGAACGAGCGGGAGACCGCGGCGGTAATGCCGGCAATGGTCGTGGCAAGGAGCGGCGTAACAGTATTCACCACGTTCGCGTTTGTCGAAAGCGAAAACGTGGAAGGCCAGGTGAGGCTCCACAGCGCCATGCCCGAACTCACCGTGTATTTGTCGAGTCCCGACGTTACCACGTTTTGGTCGGTAAAGTCCTGATACGCGTAATTTGCCGTGACGACCTGGGCGGCGCCCCACGACGTAAAGGACAGGTGGGGCGTGGCCGTAAACGATTGCGCCACGTTCGAAATGCGCAGGGTGTCGTTACGGGCATTGGATTTGTTTCCATAATTGCTGTACTGCACGTCGAAGCCGAATGCGTTGGTTGGCTGGGCGACGCCCGTGATCGAAAAAATCGTGCGGTCGGTGGTGGCTATGCGCGAACCGTACAGATTATTGAACCGGACCCCGATGCTGGAACGGATCTGGTATTTGCTCTGAAACAGCCGCAGCGCCGGAGTAAGGGTCACGTCGAACATGTCGTTGGGCATCCCCGTGTATCCGAGCGTCATGTATCCCGGTCCAACCCATTTGCCGTTAAGCCCGATCTGAAATTGCTTTGCAGGAACCAACATGATCGATGTTTTCCCCGCAAGGTCGTACTGCGACGAAAACCGGGGCGTATAGATGCCATATATCCACGACGGGACGACGTTGCGGAGCGATACCGAATCGGTCGCGTCGTTGGTAAATGCCGATCCCGCAATCTCACCGTGCCATGAAAGCACGTTCTTTACAATTGAGAGGCCCCACGACAGCGACCCCACAAGGTTTTCTTTTGGACCGTTGTAATACTGCATGAGGGTGGAATCGGAAGCGGTGGGGTTGTTCTTGCCGCGAAGGGAAGCGGAGTCGTCGGCGGCCCGGAGCACCGTAAGGCCGATAAAGTTGCCGTTCGCCTTCCCCACGCTCACCATGCCCGCGGCGACCCAGCGGTCATACACGCCGTGAAGTCCCGCAACGGTGTCGGCCTGCTGCGCCTTCTCGCTTCGGCCGTAGAGAAGAACGAGCCGGAATATCGACGGATGAAGATCGATGCCGCCGCCCAAAAGCCGCGTATCGCCGAAACTCAGATCGGTCAACTGGGTGCTGAAATATCCCCCGTGCAGGGTCAGCCAGTTTCCGATATTCGGGTTCACGCCGAACTGGTCGAACGGCTGCCGGTAGCCGCCGCCGGTGCTTGACAGATAGAGCTCGAAGGGGAGGGACACCTGATCGTAAATCGAGAGAGTCGGCGAGAGGGCCAGCCGGTAGTACGCGGGGTCCTGCCTGTGCGCGATGCCGTTTGAAGCGTAGAGCCCGCCGGTCGCATTGAACGCACCGGTGAGCGATACGGGTTTGACATCCGCAAAAATTACCGATGTCGAAAGAAGGGCTGTTGCGCCCAGCAGCGCGCTCAGCTTTGTAATGCCCTTCCTTGCCGTCATGGAAGCTCTCGGCTTTCCATTATAGAATGCGGTTTATGAGAAATTTGTCAGGCGAAATGCTTTTGATTGAATAGTATGCAATAACAATACCAGACTTTTTCAATTTAAGAAATGACCTGATGACAAGAGGTAAGGGCCGGATGGAAAGGAGGGATGATTCTCAGTTTCGGGAAAGGAGTTCGCACAAACAGGAATTACTTATTTGTGATCTGTGAGATCCGGGCAGATTGCTACATAGATTTTCTGAGAAGAGTTCTGAGAGAATGCCCAGCGCTGGCTACGCGTATGCAAGGGTCAGGTCGCAGGTCGTCATTGCCCACGCTGTTTTGCGAGCTCCGGTCCAAAGAGGAGCTCATGCAACTTGAATGCTGGCACAACCGCTGCAACACCCATATTCGATTGCGCAATAGAGGCTTTTGAAGTTTCGATTTCAGTCACGGGCTGACAATCCTGAAAACAGCCCTTCATGACGCCTGCCAACTTTAGCACCGGGGGACCAACGACAAGCATTCCTGGAGTCCGATCGGAACCAAAGTAAAAAAATACCGGCGAACCACTGTTCCCACCGTATGATCCGGACTCGATCAGGTAAAGTTGCGCATCTTGATTTGCAAACCTGATCTTTTCATCAGTAACAAGCGAGACCCTACCGAAACGAACTATTGGATAGTTTTTGCGTGCGCCAAGGTAGCCCGAGAATAAACCTGTAAAAAACACTTCAGATCCTTCAGTGATTTTGAGATCTTTAAAATCCTTCTCGGTGGTAATCATTTCTTCAGGAAGAATCTTGAAGTCGAACTTCTTCTCATCTGGAAGAGCCGGAATTACGGCGATATCTACACTAGAATCTGGATGAAAAAATACGGTTTTATCGGTTCCGGACAAAGTCACGGGAACTTTGAGTATTTCTGAATCACCCGTTTTGGTATTCAGTCTCAGCAAGATGTTCGGAAGCCAGGATTTCTGGTCTGGGGTTTGGAGGACATGCTTGGCAGTGACCAAGTAAACAAAAGATCGGTCAGGTGATTTTGGGCTCTTGACTCCTACGAAGAAAGCCGTACCGTAGGGCATGTATTGATCGGGTTTGTTTCCCGGTACAAAAACAAAAACTACCACGGATTTGACTTCGGGTGGTATTGGGGCAGCCAGAAGAGAGTCAAATCCAATGCAAATGGCGACGACAACAAGCATCAGAATGAATCTCGGATTTCTAGCCATAGTTTTGGCCCCGCAGGCCGAATGAGTGTTAGACTCCAAAGCTTTACTTCATCATCCGATAATCTACCTCTTCTTTCCCCCCAAATCAAGTCCATTTCTCCTCCCGGTCAAGCTTCGAGTAAGATCAGATGGCAACGAAGTGGATTCCCGCCCCTGATCAGGTCGAGGGCATGCTTTCGCGGGAATGACATGCAACCAGATTGGTACCGAAGTTCCCCCTTTCCAAGGGGGTGGCGGCGCTTTGGCCGCCGGGGGTTGTTACAACAAGCATTTTCCTTGGCAGGTCTAAGGGGCGGCCAGCCCCTTCCAATCTCTTTATTATCTTGATTATCTTTATTATCATTTTTGCCTTCTTCATTTCGGCTTGCAGAAGTGGATTACGGATTGAAATAAAAACGTCTCCTCGTTCCACCCGTCTCCCATTATTTTTATCAAACTGCACCAATGAAAAATCACCGTGTATCGAATTTAATGACAAGGGAAATATCAACCGTGCGCGTGCTTCTCCTGGCGATTCCGATTTTTGTTTCCACACTGTATGCGGCGGAAGAAACCGACAGCCTGCTCTTTCAACTGGCGGCGGACGGTCCGGTCACCGAGCTTACCCTCTGCATCGAAAAAGGCGCTTCCGTCAACACGCGGCGATCAGACGGTCTCACGCCGCTTCTTGCCGCGGTGCAGGCCGATAATTGCGCAACGGTGACGGTCCTGCTGGAACACGGCGCCGATGCATCCATAGCCGATACCATGAATTTCGACCCCTTGCACTGGGCCTTGTACAAGGGTCTTTACCCGGTCGCCGATATTCTTCTGGCGCACGGCGTGGCTGTCGACCGCCCCAATTCACAGGGGAACTCGCCCCTGATGTCGGCGGTCATGCGGGGAGACTGCGCGACCGCGTACTTCCTCCTTGCGCACGGCGCCGACCGGACGAGAAAGTCGGCAACGGGGGTCACGCCAAAAATGGTCGCGTCCCGGAACAACGACAAGGCGATGATAAAGCTGTTGTCGTCGTTCACCAAGGCGGAGCAGTCCAGGCCCGCGGCGCCGGCCGCGGACGCCGGTGCGCGCGTCGCCGACACTTTCGCCTTTACCGATGCAAAAACGTTTTTTGCCGCGCTCCAGTCCGGGCGCCGCTGCTTCAGGTCGTGCTCGCTTGCGGGGATCGATTTCAAGGGGATGCGGCTGAACGGTCTCGATTTTTCGGGAGCGAACTTTTCGGGCTGCGACTTGCGCGGCGCCGAGATGCGGTACTGCGATCTGAGCGGCGCCGCGCTGCGAAATGCGTTTCTGCGCGGGGCCGACCTCCGGTACGCACGAATGGACAACGCGGATTTCGGCAATGCCATGCTCACCGCGTCGGATCTGCGCGAAGCGAACGGATTATCGCTTGTCCAGTTGCGCAGCGCCCGAAATCTGTATAAAGCGAAAATGGACAGCGAGACCGTCGAAATCCTGCAGCGCGATTATCCCAATCTCTTCAAGGACCCGGGCGGCGCATGGAATGGACAGGCGAAGACGACATCAGAACCGCGATAGGTTGCGATTATTCGTGGTGATGCTGTTCAACGGAAAGCATTTTTACAGAATAAATAAAGGGGCTAGTCATTTTTGTTTTTGCACAAGCATATTCTTTCCCTATTCTATATTTATTTAACTTGAAGTTTTCAAATAGTATGGTTCATCTTCAATTAAAAATGGCTTCAATCATGAAATTCATAATTGACTACTGGAAATATATAACTGCATTTTTGATAGGTATTGGCGGGTTGATAGCTTTTATAAAAAATATCCATCAGATAAAGAATTTAATCTTGCAAAATAAAAAACTGGTACAAGAAAAGACTCAAAAGGGCTTATCAATTGATGGTAAGCAAAAGGATGACGCCGTGAAAAAACTCGAACCATTAAATAATTTTAATGTTAATTTCTCAGAAATAATTTTGAAAGAATTGGATGTATTGAACGTAAGCCGAGAACAATTATTGCTATTCTTAAACGACGAGTTTAAAAGTCACCCTCTTTTAGGAAGCAAGTCCATTTCCTACGAATCTACGCCTGTGCCATTAAAAAACAAAACATTTGTTGCCGTGTCGAAAAGAGAGGGTGAAATTTATTTTGAAAGCATTAGCAATGAATTCCCTAACCTGGATATATTTAACAAATGGAAGGAGGTGTGTTCGTTATATGTTGAAGCGTATAGGTTGCCATTTAGAGCCGAGCACTTGCGACTAGCAAGAGAATCTTCCTTCAATTATTCGTTTGGCAAAGTACAAGATCTAGTTTTAAAACTTCAGGAATACATCTATTCAAGTCGGTCGTTATCTGTAGAAAACGAAAATACACACCTTCATAATCTTAAAAATCAAGCTTGTGCACGACTTGCAAAGGCCGACTTTTTATATAAGGAGAAATATCTTCATACTGACGATACTGCTCTGCTAGGTCAAATTGCTGTTGAGCTGGATTTGTGTATTTCTCTGGTCCATAAAGCGATATTGGGATATAAAATACCTCAATGACCACGTTAGATTTGCCAATAAAGAAACGTGCGCTAATAGTTGATGATGAGGAATTGATTTTAGAATTTTGTGTCGAAATGCTTAAGAATTTTAACTATGAAGTAGAAACTGCGATTGATGGATTTGATGCTTTAATGAAAGTTGACAATTTCAAACCTGATATTGTAATTACAGACTTAAATATGCCTAGGATGGATGGCTTCGAATTAATTAAAATATTACAACAAAAGTATGTTGATTTGCCAATTTTAGTAGTTTCAGGTTTTGCGCCATTTATAGAAGTGTTCAATAAAACTTCTTTATACAAAAGTGGTTTTTTAACAAAACCATTCAGTTATTGCGATTTGATAAAAAATGTCATGAAACTTCTTAACCAATCAGTTATTATGGACCTTGATGGAAACATGATTACTCAAGAAGATATTGATAAAAAGGTATAACCTGATTTCATTGATGCTTTAATTCTGAATATTTATTATTTAACGAGCGCACTAGTTTACACAAAACGACAGATCGCAAGTTGCAGTAGTCACCGACAAAGTTATCCTCATTTCATCTTCACAATCTTCCCAGAAATCGTCCTTACGCCTTTAGAAAACCTCACCGCCTATATGCCGACTGATAACCATGAGAACACCGGTTGTCTTTTAAAAAATATAGGTGCTTCCGCTCTTCATTCGCAATGAAGATTAAAGGTCGGACAGCCATTATTAATTTTGACAAAATCAACCAGAAGTGTTTATATTCATTAGTGAAGGAGTACTGTTTGTTGAGAAGTAAAGGGGAAGAGGATGAAGAAGCTATTCGTTTCTCTTTCAATCTTGATTGCCGGCGTTGTGTCGGCGTATGCCTTGCCGCCGGCGGCCGCAGGATATGGACTTGCATGGTCTGACGAATTCAACGGCACCTCGTTGGATACCGTGAACAACTGGAACTACGACACGGGCATGGTGCCTGGCGTGGAAATGGAGAGTTATCATCGAGGTTGCGTCACGGTTGAAAACGGCAACTTAGTCATATGGTGCAAGCGTAACCCATACGGGGACTATTCTCCTTACGCGTCCGGCCGCATAGACACCCATGACAAGAAAATTTTCACCTATGGGTATTTTGAAGTAAGAATGATTATGCCGGTCGGCCAGGTGTCAGGCCCGGGTCTGTGGTCTGCCGTCTGGCTTCTGGGCAACAGCATCTATCACGGCGTTGCATGGCCAACTTGCGGCGAGATGGAAATCTACGAGCAAAGACCCAGCGATACTATCGTAACAGCGACCCAGCCTCAACCGGTACCTGCCACAATCGGTGATGATGAATTTATCGCGTGCTGTCATTACGCAAATAGCAGCGGGCCGTATCCTGCTCCCAGCTATCACACCTGTCAGCACAATTATTCGCAGTGCCTGTGCGATGGTTATCATACCTATGGTCTTCTTTGGGATTCAACACACGTGGAATATTACTTCGATGACACCTTGTTCTGGGGCCCGGATTTCCCGATCGTGAATGGCATTAATTTCGGCGTTCCCAGCATTAATCTGCCTGAGAACACCGTGGCGTTTCATTCGCCTTTCTACTGGATAATAAACGTCGCAGTAGGCGGGTCATATCAGGGATATAATATCAACAACGCCATCTTCCCTACAAAGATGCTCGTCGATTACGTCAGGGTGTACCAGAAGGGAGTGGTGGGTGTCAACGGTGATATAAGGAGGCAGCAGCCGCTCCATTCGTTTGCTCTTGTTAATCCGTCAACAGCCCGGCTCAAAGTGTACGACCTTGCCGGAAAACTGGTCGCCGATTATTCCGGCGAGGTGAGGCAGATGAGGCCGGGCGACAATGCGATGAAAGCGCTGCCTTGCAAGCTTTCGAACGGCGCATATATTGTAAAGCTTATGGACAACGGGGAATCGGCATCAAGGATTCTGGTGACGGCACGGTAAGACACGATCATGGATAATCGCGCCGCGTGCTTCCGAAAAAAATAAAATGCCTATTTGTACCGCATTCTTCGCTCCCGTAGCACGCTCAGGTGTTTCTTCTCCTCGCTGGCGATTCTCGACAAGGCCGCCGAATCGATGCCATCGGTGCCGAAACTTTTGCCGGTGTAATAGGCAACCGCCTTGGACTCCATGTCTATCGCCATGTCCAGAACTTTGCCGAGATCGGTTGACAGCACCGCGTCGCGCACCGTTGCCGCGCCCGGCATGATGTCCACGCGAAGCTCCTTTGCCGCGGAAAGAAGTTCCTGTTCCGTCAACTTCGGGCCTCGGAGCCCCGGGGGCAGCGCCTCGAGCATGCGCGTAAAGACCGCCACATGCTGCTTTTCGGCCCGCGCGAGGCTTGATGCGAGCGCGGCAATGGCCGCGTCGCCGCAGCCTTCCGCCAGCGACTCGTAGAAGGTCTGGCCGAGCCGCTCCATCTCAACCGCAATCTGTAAAGCGCGGTCTGCTGGGTGGGTCATGGAAATATCCTCCTTGGCTTTGTTAACTTTGCCTTTTTAATTGTAGATTGTAGAATGTAGATTGAAATGCTGTTCAATCCAGACCTTGCAATAAATAATGTCCTTCACCAATATGACCTGATTAACTTCTGCGAGATCTCTCTCCCCGAAAGATCAAAAAACCGCGTACTTGCTGTTCCGTCATCAATCGCTGAACCTTTGACTTGAATATAAACACCCGCCCGAGGTGCCCGTAACAGCGTCAAACACCGCTTCGTAGGTTGCACCTTTGCCTGTGCTGTCAACACTTCTCCATTTGTCGCCGCGATCCCGTCGGTCACCGTGAAATTGGTGTAACCATAATCGCCATTAACCTGTTCGTTGAACCCCATGCCCGGATTCCCTGATGCATAGGTACTGTCGGTGGCCTGGCCCATTTGAACGCCATTCTTGTACGCCGTGATGACATTTCCCACAATGGTAGCCTTGACAACGTCGCCTGCTTTCGCCTGATATTGGGAGCCGCTCGGGTTGCTTAAAACGGTGTAGTTCCCCAACGGACCGTTCCACCGGACAATGAGCAGATAGGAATTCGGCGCGAGCGAGAAGGTTATTTCGTAGCCGTTGCAAACGTGCGGCGACAAAGTCGACCGCAAGCGGAATTCCACCTCGGGAAAATTGTACGCGTTGTTGATGTACACCGTTGCCTGCGCGGTCTGGTCCGGACCCCAGGTGCCGGTAACAAGCGCCGTGGCATCGGCATAACGCGCGGGTCCGGGGTGGGGGTGTGTCTGGCCCGGCGTCGTGGAAACATCGCCCCAGTCGATCCCTATGGTTGCGCCGTTGATCCAGTTGCTGTTTTCGGAAATGGGGTTTTCGGTGAGGGGAAAAGAGGTGGTGTACGTTCTTGCCCAACTGCCCATTCCGACCATGACAAGTACAACCGAAAGAACGATAATCCTGTTCATTGGCAGCCTCCGCTGGCAAGCCTGTGCCGCCACCCTTAAAAAACTAGGTATTTCTGTCGTAAAAAGCAAATTCCATGAGCCTTCGGTAAATCTATCAGAGGGAAAAACAAAAGAGTGGATTCCCGCCCCCGATCAGGTCGAGGGCATGATTTCGCGGGAATGACATGCACCTGAAAGAACGTACTGGAGTTCCCCCTTTCCAAGGGGGTGGCGGCGCTTTGGCCGCCGGGGGTTGTTACAATAAGCATTTTCCCTGGCAGGTCTTAGGGGCGGCCAGCCCCTACCGGCTCTTTGTTATCTTTGTCTTTTTGATGACGGATTTGTGATTGCAGATTTGAACGCCATTCAATATTATTCCGGCTTCGGCGGAACCCTCGGCGTTGCTCCGGTAACCGCCGGAACATCGACATCAAGATGCTTGTACGAGTGTATCGCGGACACCAGGGCCTGCTGCGGTACGGTAAAACGGGCAATGGCGAATTCGGGAATATTATACACCTTGACAAACGAATCGTAAAACCGGGGATCGGTCTGCGGAAGGATGAACGGCTTTGCGGCCTTGCCGTTGCCGTCGATATGCGCCAGATATATCCTTCCCATGATGCCGCCGTTCCTCTTGCTTGTAAATGCGAGCCAGCGGCTGTTCGACGACCATGAGTGCCACGACTCGGACCATTCGCTGTTCACGGCCAGCGGCTCGTAGTGCCGGGTCGCAATGTCCATGATGTAAAGATCGCTGCCCGGCTGCAAGTAGGGCGACGGCCCGTAGGGATGCATGCAGAACACGATGAATCTGCCGTCCGGCGAGACACGCGGCTGCGTGATGCTCTTCCCCGTGGTATTGGCGGACAAAACCGTATCGACGGTGCCCCATGAGTCGCTGTTCTCGTTGTACGGGACGCGCATCAGGCTGTAGCGCGTCTTTTCAAGATTTTCCGGCGGGTTGGTCTTGAAGTCGCTCCAGGTAAGCGGGGCGCTTGAGAAATAAAGACACGTTCCGTCCGCGGACCAGCACGGCCATGTTTCGAGCGCGGTTTCCTGATAAATCTGCGGCACGGTGACGATTTTGTGCTTGTCAACCCGGTACACTTTGAGACCGGAATTGAAATCGAATGCGTCGCGCGGGTCTTTCCACGCGGCATGAAAGCACTGGTCCACCTTGTTGACGGAATATACGATGAGTTTCCCGCTCGGGTGCCATGAGGTGTATCCGAACTTTGTCGGTATCTTGCCGACGGTCCCGTTGGTGACCACCAGCGCGGAATTGCCGAAGTCCTGGGTGCGGATATGAAAAAACGCTTTAGAAGGATCGTTACCGGAAAAGGTGTGGCAGTTGCAGCATCCAGGGAAAAAATTCAGCGCATTCAGCATTTCGGATTCGCTGTTGGTTTGGAGGTCCCGCTGATACAGGCAGAGGTCCCGGGAATAAATGTAGAGAACGCTCAAGGTGCGGTACATAATGTACGGATCGGTCCGGTCGCCGGATACCGCGTTTTTTACGGTTTTAAACCCGAGCCACGATCCGCCGGATTGCCTGACGCAGACGTCAACGCTCAGCGTATCGCCCTGGTTTTTCAACAGAAGTCTGCGCCACGGCCCGGGTGGAATGCGGACTTCCGCATTCTTTGAAAATACCAAGATCGGTTCTCCCTTTTTTCCGGCAATGCGCGTAAAGAAACATGCGCCGCTTTCTTCTATGACAAAATTAAGCGGTCCGATATTCGGCGGAATGGTGATGTTGGTGTAATCGGGTTTGAGAACAGGCGTCCGATCCGCTGCCGCTGTTGTTTTCTGCACCGCGGTAAAACTCGGATTGTTGCCGCACCCCGAAAGACCGAAGATTACGTTAAGACCGAGGAAAAGGAAGGCCGCCTGTTTCATGAGTGGTCCCCGGCCGAATGCCTGAAAATAAAGAAGAAGAAATAGCTCGCACCGAATTCGGCGACCAGCGCAGCCTGGGAACCGGATGCGCCGGTTTCATAGAGCCGCATAAGCTGGAGAAACCGCTCGCTCCGGGCCGCGGTCTCAGGGCTTGGCGCGAGCTTGGGCAGCGCGATATTCGCGACCGTGTCCTCCTCGCGGTAAATTTCCAATGCCTCCTCGTAAAGCACAGGAATTTTCGTGTAGCCGAAATCGTCCAGACGGTACAGATTCCGCGCAACCATGTCCGGCCGCCGGGAAAGAAGATAATACGCCATCAGATATTCAAAGGCCATCCGGTTGCGGGGGTTGCTTTTCAGGAGATTTGACAGCACCGTCTCTTCATTGACCCGGTTGAAAATATAATCGGCGGTGTCCATGCAGGAGCGGAGACGGACAACCCCGGTGTCCTTGGAAAGATCCGGCGTGCTGCCGCCATGTCCGAATCGCCGCGAAAGTAAACCGTATCCCGCCGTCGCCTCCGTTCAAGCTTATTGAGATAGACCTGCGCGCATTCATCGTTTCCTTTCGCGGCCTGGATGAGCGCGCGGCGGAACAGAAGGAACGGAAGCGGCCCCATGTTTTCCATCGCCTCTCCTGCTGTCTTCTCGGCAAAATTCAACGCGCCGAGGTCCATGGCCGATTCCAGAGACGCCGCCCAGGCAGGGAGATAGTTGCTTGAAGAACTTTTCCACAACAGAAGCGGCTCAGGGTCTGCGATCTGGGGAAAGCTGAGCATGTCTGTTCCGAGACGGCCGGTATGGTACAGTGCGCGATACAGCGCATGCGTCGTCAAAAGCGTGGTGGGAGACTGCCAGTTCGGAGAATTCCTAAAAAGAAACGAGCGTTTCTTTTGAAGAATATCATTCCATAGGCAATTGCGGTCGCAATAGAGCGCCGAACCGAGTTCCCGCAGGGTTATTGTTGGCCAGTCGCGGGTTGCCCACAGCATTGTCGCGGCAAGGGCCAGCAACACTACTATGCCCTGAGTCGCAGACAGGATAATGGCGACACGCCCACGTCCCGATTTCTTTTTAGCTGGGTTGAAACTATCCGAAAAAAATATGGAGAGACCGGCGAGTAATGCCGAAAGCGGAACCGCAAGGAAGAGATACAGCAGCGGCCGCCTGAAATCAACGATCAGGCCGTAATTGAAGACCCGATCAAAAGGAAACATGAATGCCCTGAATAAAAACAGAACAACCGCCAGAACAGCGGCCGTGAAAATGACCGGCACAATCTTCTTTGCCGGTGATAGCAGCTCATGGATGATCACAAGCAGGCCGAAAAGGACAGCGGTGAAGCTGAAGAGAAAATATGCGATTATGAACAGGAAAAAAAAGAGGGTGCACCGTCTGACAGCAGATATTCCGGAAATGCGCTGGTAGACAAGAGCGAATGCTATCGATCCAAGTGCCGACAGGACCGCCGGAAGGTAATACATGCTGTATCGGGCAAGGACAACCAGAAAGAGAATCGCCGGAACATAGTGCAGGACAAAAAGGGGCTTATTGCGCAGATGAGTCACGAACGATGCCGTCGCCGCCGTCAGTCCACCCGCGACGAGGGAAAGAAGAACGGCGCCGAGCCAGCCATGTTCGCACGCTTCCACGACAAGCGTTGCGGCAAGTTTTGCAAACCCTCCCGGCACGAATGCGATCCCTGCGGCATACGTCCTGCTGAATTCGAAAACAAAGGAATATTTGTTAATGCCGTTGAAAATGAAAACAAGGCGGGGGTCGATGTAGAAGAGGGTGAAAAGGAAATAGGAAGTGAAGAACAGGATTGCGGTGAGGTGGGGGACGGTTTTAAAATTTGGTTTCATTTCAAAATCAAAATGTTGTTGATTTATCAAGCCTGCCACTCTGCCTCAAAAATCTACCTCTTCTTTCTCCAAAAATCAAATCATTTCATCCCCCAACAAATCGACAATTGTTGATTCATGAGATTGATTTTTCCCCCTTTCCAAGGGGGTGGCGGCGCTCTGGCCGCCGGGGGTTGTTTCAATAAGCATTTTCCTTGCCGGGTTTTAGGGCCGGGGAGGCCCTACCAGCTCCCTATTATCTTTGTTTTCTTAATTGTGAATTTCGGAATGCGGATTCAATTCAATAAAAATGGCTGGCAATTGAAACGTCTTTCACTCGTCAATCTAAAATCTGCAATCTTCAATTAGAACGCCTTACGCAGCTGTTCCAGCAGAACGCCGAACCATTTACCCTCGAATTCCTTCTGCGCGCATCCCACGCACCCGGCAACGCGGTTGCGGGACGCGAACGCATGGACGCGCGGATTGTCACCGCCGTATTCCTTGCCGATGATTTTGAGCCTCGTTTCGGCCGCGCTGTCCGACGCGCAGGTCATGACAAAAAGCGTGCAGGCGCATGTTGCGCAGCGATACTGGGCAAAGATCACGCTGTCGAGAAAGGACCGGGAGAGAAAACCGGTTTTCCGGTATTGCTCGCTGCCCGGCATCTTGCCGGCGTGGGGGAGGAGGCGGAGTTCTACGGGCAAGTTGGTGT